>JBEKVJ010000027.1:0-36390 GCA_049514105.1 Acidimicrobiales bacterium | reverse complement strand
GGAGTGCGCCAGCCCATCGAGTCCGTCGTGGAACTCGTGCGCGTCCATGCCCCGAAGGCCTTGGTGCACAGCGACGCTGTGCAGGCTTTTGCATGGTTGGACCTGGCATCGCTCGCGGCCGGCGTGGACTTGTTGAGCGTCAGCGCGCACAAGTTCGGGGGACCAAAAGGTGTCGGCGTCCTCGTCGTGCGAGAGCGGGCCTCGTCGCTCACCCCGATCCTGCGTGGCGGGCCGCAAGAGCGCGAGCGCCGGGCGGGGACACAGAACGTGGCCGGAATAGTCGCCACCGCCGCCGCGGCGCGTGCCACCGTTGTTGAGCAGGCCAGTGCCAGCGAGCGCGTCCAGGATCTTTCGACCCGACTTGTCGAAGGCATAAGACAGGCTGTCCCGGGCGTGCACGAGGCTGTGAGGCGGCCAGATCGCATTGACGCGATCTGCAACCTCGGGATCGAGGGAGTCGAGGCCGAGGAGCTGCTCGTGGTCCTCGACGAGCTTGGAGTCTGCGCCTCTGCGGGATCCTCGTGCGCAAGCGGGGCCATGGAGCCGAGCCACGTGCTCCTCGCTATGGGCAAAAGCACCGAGGAGGCCAAGAGTCACATCCGGCTCTCCCTAGGCCACGCGACGACTTCCGAGGACATCGACGCGGCTCTTGTCGCTGTGCCCAAAGCCGTGGAGCGCCTGCGCGCCTGAGCCGGCTCGGCCCGAGACCGTCGGCGGTCTGCGACAATTGGGGCGTGCGGGTACTGGTGGGGCTCTCGGGTGGAGTGGACTCGTCTGTCGCGGCCGGGTTGCTCCTAGAACACGGTCATGAGGTCGTCGGCGCCACGATGAAGCTCTGGGGCGGTGCGGGCGACTCCGGGTGCTGCTCGGTCGGAGACGTCGAAGACGCCAGGCGGGTGGCAGCCCGGCTCGGGATCGATCACCACGTCTTCAATTTCTCCGAGGAGTTCGAGCACATGGTCGTTGAGCCCTACGCCGAGGCTCACGCGCGCGGGCGGACACCGAATCCGTGTATCGAGTGCAACCGTCATCTCAAGTTCCGCCGTTTCTTGGACCGGGCCCTGCGGCTCGGCTTCGACGCCGTGGCGACCGGTCATTACGCCCGCGTGGCGATCGACCCGGCGACGGGCGACCCGAGGTTGCTACGCGGACGTGATATCGCCAAGGACCAGTCTTACGTGCTGTCGATGCTGACGGTGGCCGAGCTCAAGCGCGTGCGCCTGCCGGTGGGGGAGATGACCAAGCAAGAGGTCCGCTCCCGAGCCGTCGCGATGGGATTGCCCACCGCGGCCAAGCCAGACAGCCAGGAAGTCTGCTTCGTCGCGTCCGGACCAGGGTCAGGCCCGCGCCAGCGCTTTTTAGCCGAGCGCATCGAGTTGCATCCGGGACGCCTCGTCCAAGGCGCGACGGGAGAGGTGGTGGGCAGCGTCCCTGCTGTCGAGCTCGTGACCGTGGGCCAGCGCCGGGGCCTCGGTTTGTCGTCGCCCGGGCGCCGCTATGTTCTCGAGGTCGACGCGTCCTCGGCGACGGTGGTCGTCGGCTCGGAGAACGACTTGTTGACCGACCATGTCGAGCTCACCGAGCGCACCTGGGTCCACGGCCCGCTTGCGGTCGGCAGCCTGGCTCTCGCGCAATCGAGCGCGCACGGCCATGCGAGGCCGGTGCGCCTCGGCGAGACCGGTGTCGCGTATCTCGAAGGACCACAGCGTCGCGTCGCTCCCGGACAGACGGTCGCGATCTACCTCGGCGAGCAGGTCGTAGGTTCGGGCACCGCGTCCTGAGACCCGTCACCGGCTCGATGGTTTTCAAGAGGATCCGGGGAGACCGGTCCGACCTGCATCGACACATCCCGGCCCTACGATCTGGGGCGTGAGCAGCGACTCGAACCACATCCCAGACTCCGCCCCGGCCCGGGTCAGCGAGTTGCGGGCGCTCATCGAGCGCTACGACGCCCGGTACTACCTCGAAGACGCCTCGGAGCTCGCCGACGCCGACTACGACGCCCTCAAAGACGAGCTCTTGTCGCTTGAGGAGCGCTACCCCGAACTCGTGGAGGCGACTTCGCCGACCCGGACAGTGGGAGTGGCCCCCTCGGGTTTGTTCGCGCCCGTGACGCATAAGAGCGCGATGATGAGCCTTGACAAGGTCACCTCGCTCGAGGAGATCATCGCCTGGGGAACAAGGCTGCAAAAGATGTTGGCCCCCAAGGACGGCTCGCCGTTCGTCTGCGAGCCGAAGATCGACGGCCTGTCCATCTCGCTCACCTACCAGCGGGGCCAGCTTGTGCGCGGCGCCACCCGCGGCGACGGGCGCGTCGGCGAGGACGTGACAGCGAACGTTCTCACCGTCACCGCCATCCCGGCCGAGCTCACACTCGAGCCGGGTGAGATCCCCGAGGTCGTCGAGATCCGGGGAGAGGTCTACTTCCCCGTGGAGGCCTTCGAGGAGCTGAACCGCCGCCAGGCGGCCGCGGGTCTGCGGACATTCTCGAACCCGCGCAACGCCGCCGCCGGCTCGCTTCGCCAGAAGGACCCGGCCGTCACTGCCTCTCGGGCGCTCGGTGCCTTCTTCTACCAGGTCGCGGGCGTCTTTGGCCTCGCCACCCAATCGGAGTCTTTGGAGCTGCTCCGCCGTGGCGGCATGCCGGTAAACCCTGAAACGTCGCTTGTGTCTGACCTCGAGGGCGTTTTCGCATACTGCCGCGACCTCGAGGCACGACGCCACGGCCTCGGCTACGAGATCGACGGTGTGGTCGTAAAGGTGAACGACCTCGGGCTGCATCCTCGCCTCGGGGCCACTTCGCACGCGCCCAGGTGGGCGGTTGCCTACAAATTTCCCCCCGAGGAGCGAACCACACTGCTGGAGGACGTCCTCGTCTCCATCGGCCGCACAGGGCGGGCCACGCCGTTCGCGAAGCTGCGGCCCGTGCGCATCGCCGGCTCGGTCGTAGGACTCGCGAGTTTGCACAACGAAGATCAGGTCCGCTTGAAAGACGTCCGCCCCGGCGACACCGTGATAGTGCGCAAGGCCGGCGACGTGATCCCCGAGGTCGTGGGCCCCGTGCTGAGCGCACGAGGAGCCCTGAGCGAACCATGGAGCTTTCCCAAGACTTGCCCCAGCTGCGGCGGTCCGCTCGAGCGCCTCGAGGCAGAGAGCGACACCTACTGCATCAACGCCAACTGTCCCGAGCAGCGGGTGCAACGGATCGTGCACTTCGCCTCGCGCGGCGCCATGGACATAGAGGGCCTTGGTGAGCAGCGCGTCGCCCAGTTCGTGAACGCGGGTCTGTTGTCCGATGCGGCCGACCTGTACCGGCTCGAGGTGGTCGATCTCGTCGGCCTGGAGGGTTTTGGAGATCTGTCGGCTACAAATCTCATAGCCGCCATCAACGAGTCGAGGAGTCGTCCCCTTGCGAACCTGCTCACCGCGCTAGGCGTCCGCCACATCGGCGGTACCGTCGCGGCAGGGCTGGCAGCGAGCTTCACCACTTTGGACAAGCTCATGGCGGGTTCCGAGGAAGAGCTGGCATCTCTCGACGGGATCGGTGCTGTGATCGCGGCGAGTCTGCTCGGCTACTTCACCTCGCCGGCCAACCGGGCGATGATCGAGCGCCTCCGCACGAGTGGAGTCCGCTTCAGCGCCGATGAGGCGCCGCAGGTGCCCCAGACATTGCTCGGCAAGACGGTCGTGGTCACCGGAACCTTGACCATGTTCAGTCGCGAGCAGGCAGAAGCGGCCATCATTGCGCGCGGGGGCAAGACGCCGGGCTCGGTGTCCGCCAAGACGACCGCGGTCGTCCTCGGCGAGAGCCCAGGTACGGCCAAGCTGACCAAAGCCGAGGCGCTCGGCATTCCAGTGCTCGACGAAGAGGGGTTCTCGCGGCTGCTTGAGACCGGCGAGCTGCCCTAGAAAAGCCCGACGCTTGGGCAGCTCACCGGGTCTTGCGACGTGCCGGCTGTCAGGGGGCTACCGTCTGTGGCGATCCGAAGGGGGACACATGGACGAGCTGGCCTGGATGGACGCCCATGACCAAGCAGAGCTCGTGCGTTCGGGCGAGTTGAGCGCCGCTGAGTTGGTCGAAGCCGCGATCGGGCGGATAGACAAGCTCAACCCCGTTCTCAACGCGGTGATCCACCCTCGTTTCGACAAGGCGCGCCGCGAAGCGGCCCGGCTCGTCCCGGACGGTCCTTTTTGCGGTGTCCCTCTTGTGTTAAAGGACCTTGCCTGCCAGTCCGTAGGCGACCCGTACCACTGCGGGACCCGTTTTTTGAAAGATGCCGGATGGCACGCCGATCATGACACCGGTTTTGTGAAGCGCTTTCGCGATGCCGGGTTCGTCATTGTCGGGCGGACCAACGTGCCGGAGTTCGGCTTGACCATCACGACCGAGCCGGTCGCCTATGGGCCGACACGCAATCCTTGGAACACCGGGATTTCCACGGGTGGGTCCTCGGGTGGCTCCGCAGCTGCCGTGGCCGCCGGGATGGTGCCGGTAGCCCACGGCAACGACGGGGGTGGCTCGATCAGGATCCCCGCCAGCGAGTGCGGCCTCGTAGGGCTGAAGCCAACCCGAGCCAGGGTGAGTCAGGCTCCCGACATGGGCGAAGCCTGGATGGGCTCGACTGTGCAGGGGGTTCTCACCCGGACCGTCCGCGACACCGCCGCGATCCTGGACTGTATTGCGGGCGACGAGCCGGGAGATCCCTACCCGGCCCCGCCACTGCCGCGCTGCTTGGCGCTCGAGGTCGGGGCCGACCCCGGCCGGCTGCGGGTCGGCTTCTTGGACCATCCCCTTCTAGGCGGACTGCCGAGCGATCCTGACGGCCGCCAGGCGGTATCGCTTGCGGTCGCGATGCTGGCCGAGCTCGGCCACTCAGTCGAGGAGAGCCACCCGAGGGCCTTGGAGGAGGAGGCCTTGCAGGTGCACTTTTTGAACGTTGTCGCCGCCGGCACGGCCCGCGACCTCGCCGCCTGGGAAGAGAGGCTGGGTCGAAAAATCGCAGACGACGAGGTTGAGACGATAAACAGCGGCTTCGCGGCCGCCGGCCGCGCGCTCGGCGCCGCCGACTACCTGGGGTCGATGGAGTGGCTCCACGGCTACTCCCGACGCGTCTCGTCTTTTTGGGCTGACGATGGTTTCGACGTGTTAGTCACACCAGTGCTGAACGGGGCACCTCCTCCGATCGGATGGCTCGGCGACCCGACCGAGGGGCTTTTCCGCACCATAGGGATGCTCCAGTACACGGCTCAGTTCAACGTGACAGGCCAACCAGCCGTATCTCTTCCCCTTCACTGGACCTCCGACGGCCTTCCGGTTGGCGTGCAATTCGTCGCTGGCTATGGACGCGAAGACCTGCTCGTGCGTCTCGCCTCCCAGATCGAGTCAGCCGCTCCGTGGTGCGACCGGCGTCCGGAGCTGAGCGATCTCGACTAGAGCGGTTCGCTCCGCCCGGTTACAGGCCCTCGATGACAGTGGCCTCTCGCGGTCTTCGCGTCGCGGTTCGGACCGTCGCCGCAGAGTTGAACAGAGGCCCAGTGCTTGGCGTCCACCGGTTCAGGACCGTCAACCGTTACCCTTTTAGCTGATCCCCATGTCGAGCATCGTGGAACAAGTCGGCCGGGTCATCGGTGGTCGATACCGACTACTTGCCGTGGTCGGCGCCGGTGCTTCCGCTCAGGTCTTCGCGGCCGACGACACGCGCCTGAGCCGACGCGTGGCGGTGAAGCTGCTGCACCCGGCTCTGGCTGGTGACGCGACCTTTCTCCGCAAATTCCAGGCAGAGGCGCGACTCGCGGCCTCGCTCAATCATCGCAACGTCCTGCACGTCTACGACTGGGGGGACGAGGACGGCGTTCCCTACCTCGTGCTCGAGTACCTCGGGGGCGGGAGCCTGCGGTCGCTTTTGGACACGGGCTTCCATCTCAGTCCCCAGCAGGCGGCTGCGGTTGGCGCGGAAGCCGCCAACGGTCTGGCTTATGCCCACCGCCGCGGTCTGGTGCATCGCGACATCAAGCCGGCCAACCTCCTCTTCGATGATGACGGACGCCTTCTCGTGGCCGACTTCGGGCTCGCGCGAGCGCTCGCCGAGGCCGCGATAACCGAGCCTCTCGGAACCGTGATGGGGACTGCCCGCTACGCCTCCCCCGAACAGGTCGAGGGACGACCCGTGGACGACCGCACCGACGTTTACTCCCTCGCGCTCACCTTGTACGAGTCGGTCACGGGCAGGGTTCCATTCGCGGGCGAGACGACGGTCGCCACCTTGATGGCTCGTGTCGGCGCGGTACTTCCGCCCGCGCGCGAGCTCGGGCCGCTCGCCCCCATCCTGGCGCAGGCGGCGATCTCCGAGCCGTTGGCCCGGCTGGACGCGGCCGCATTCGCTTACGAGCTGGAGCTTCTCCTCCTCGAGCTGGATGCGCCCGGACCGCTTCCCCTCACCAGGGTCTATATCGCAGCGCCTGCCGTGGCCCGTGGCCTCGAGAGGGATCCGACCGAGCGCTTCGGGTTGGCGACCCCGCAGGCGCCAGCCGCTCAGTCGCCGACGCCGCCCACAGCCACCCATGTCCCAGCACCCGAGACGCGACCTACCTTGAAATGGTCTATCGAGCTCGATGAGGAGCTGCCAGAGATCGACTTCGGGCCGACGGTGATGTCGACAGATCCGGCTGGAGGGGCGCGACAAACCGAGGAGCCGCTCGAGCCCGTCGACGACCTGCTCTCCGAGGGGCTTGAAGCGCCGCCGGCATCGAGCGCGTCGGCCCAGTTTGGCGCCGAGACCGTTGTTGAACCGGGCGAGTCTGTCGAGGACCTCACTGGCGCCGACTTGGACTCTGTGGCGGCACAAAGGACGCTGGGCGAGCTGGGCGTCGAGGCTGTCGCGGGACTCACCGAGGGTGTCGAGGACCTTGCTGACATCGGCTCGCAGCCCGTTCCGGCGCAGCGTCTTGGCGATACGACCGACGATGAGAGCGAACCCGTCGACGAGTTCTCCGACTTGGAGGATTTCTCAGATGTAGAGCTCGAGCCCCCGTCCGAGGTGAAGGCACCTGTCCAGGCTGTTAGCCAGGCGGCCGATGAGCGGGCCGAGCCGGTCGAGGACTTGAGCGGGCTCGCCTGCGAGCCTGTGCCGGCATCGAACGTGCCCGTCCCGCCTTTTTCCGAGGTGGCTGGGCAGACTCCGCCAGTCGAGCAATCGACAACAACGAGCCAGCCCGCCGTGAGCGCGGAGGTGCCCTCGCCGGCGGAACCTTCTGAGCAACACGCGCCGCAAGCCAAGGCCGCGCCTGCCGCTCTCTCGGCTGCTCCCGCGGTCGCACAGCTGGCCGCCCGAGTACCTGCTCCGCCGGTTCGCTCAACGCCCGAGCCCCTGGGGCCAGCCGTCGTCAGTCCCGTGGCGCAGTCTGCGTCGCCGCAAAGCCCGCCGTCGGCTGCGACTGGTCTTTCAGGTGTGCGCCGGATCTCGACGGCCGTGCCGACGCCATCATCTGTGACAGAACCGCCCCGCGCGCGAAAGCACAGATGGTTGCCCTGGCTCCTGGTCGTGCTCGTGGCCGAGTTGGCCGCCGGCACCGCGCTCGTCGTGCACTCGAGGGTCGTAAAGCGCGACACGGTGCCTTCGGTCTCGGGCCTGAGATTTAGCGCGGCGAGGGCCGCCATTGCGCGGACAGGTCTTTACCCCGAGCTCATCGGTGAGCAGTTCAGTGAGCGCGTGGCTGTCGGAGGGGTCATCTCGCAGCTTCCGTCGCGCGGCAGAACCGAGAAGGCGGGTTCGATCGTCAAGGTCGTGATCTCCGAGGGGCCGCACCCGACCGTGGTCCCGAGCCTGTCCGGGCTGAGCGGGTCAAAGGCCGCCACGGCGTTGCACGGCGCCCACCTTGTTGCGCACTTGTCGAAGCGCTACAGCGAGACGATCGCGTCGGGCACCGTAGTGAGCTGGAGCTCGGTCGCGGGCCTGCGAGTCTTCTACGGAGATGTCGTCGATGTCGTCGTTTCCAAGGGCCCGATGCCCCAGATGATCCCGGTGGATCTAGCAGGTGGCGTGCGCACCTGGACCCAAGCCGAGGCGGCGCTGTCTGACCTGCACCTTCTGCCCGCGGAGAACCCGCGGTACTCAACGACCATCCCTGCCGGCTTCGTACTAACGACCCAGCCTGCACCCGGGACGACCGTTCCCGGTCACTCGAAGGTGCTCGTGTTCGTCTCCCAGGGCCCGCCCTTTGTGACTGTCCCGCCGTTGCGCGGGACCTCCGCCGCTGCGGCGGAGAAGTCGCTGACCTCGCTCGGCTTCAAGTGGCTGCCCTATGGCCCAGCGGGAGCGAGTACGGTGCTGCTGACCGACCCGGGCTCTGGCCAGTCAGTGCGCTACGGCACGACGGTCGACATCTACCTGGGTACTTAGTAGCTCTGCCCGGCGCTTGCCGGGGCCTTGTTAGGTGCCAGTCGCTGCCGCGCCCCGCTTGACCTCTGGCCGTGCATGCTGCCAACGTGGCGGTGCGTGCTGCGAATATGGCAGGGCGCGTAGCAAATGTGGCGCTGCGTGCTGCGATTGATTTCGCCACTGGCAGGGTCACCCACTCCGTGCGGCGGGGTGGCATTCGACGACGAAGGAAGGGCTCGGTCATGGGTGCACTCGAAGGCAGGGTTGCGATCATCACCGGTGCGGGACGCGGGATCGGCCGAGAGCACGCGCTCTTGTTCGCAAGCCAAGGGGCCAAGGTCGTAGTCAACGACCTCGGCTGCGCGGTCAACGGATCGGGTGACGACCGGACCGCGGCGCAAAAGGTCGTGGGCGAGATCAACCAGCTCGGCGGCGAGGCGATCGCCAACACCGATGACGTCTCGAACTGGGAAGGCGGCCATCGCGTCATAACAGCTGCCATAGAGGCTTTCGGGGAGCTCCACGTATTAGTGAACAACGCCGGCATCATCGGCGACCGCGTGCTTGTCAACATGACCGAGGAGGAGTGGGACCTTGTCGTGCACACCAATGTGAACGGCCACTTCGTCCCCACCCGCTGGGCCGCGACGTACTGGCGTGAGCAGGCCAAGGCCGGGGCCAAGGTCAGCGCGGCTGTCGTCAACACCTCTTCGACCTCAGGTCTTTTGGGCAACCCCGGCCAGTCGAACTACGGGACGGCCAAGGCGGGTATCGCGGCTTTGACGGTGATCGCGGCCCAGGAGTTGTCTCGCTACGGCGTGCGAGTGAACGCGATCGTGCCCGCCGCCCGCTCTCGTATCACCGAGTCGACGCCAGGGCTGTCCGACATCGTTCAGGCGCCAGCGGACCCCGACGTGTTCGATTCCTGGGATCCCGCCAACGTCTCACCTCTCGTCGCGTACCTCGCGAGCGAGTCCTGTCCTTTCACGGGCAAGGTCTTTTTCATCCAGGGCGGCATAGTGCAGCATTTCCAGCCCTGGACCCTCGGGGCGCAGATAGACAAAGGTGGGCGCTGGACGATCGAAGAGCTGGTCGCGGAGATGCCGAAGATCGTCGGCAGCACCGCTAGCCCAAGTGGCGTGCCGCAGACGAGGTAACGCCTTCGAGAACCTTGCTCTTAAGTGGTGATCTCCCGGATCTTTCTCGCCAGCTCCTGGTGGGCCGGGTCCACCGGGGCGTTCTGCAGCGCGAGGAGCAGGGCGACATCGCCGTCGATCTTGATACGGCCCGACATGAACGCCGCCATGGCCGCCTGGGCGTCACCGTCGACGAGGATTGCTTTTGCCGTGTCGTAGTCCACGGTGACCGTGAGATCGGGGTCCTCGAGGTGACCGTTGTCTACGACCAGTTCACCGGATCTCGTGTCGAGGTGAGCTTCGACGGTGCCATCCAAAAGCGGTGAGTCCGTGAGGACGAGGTTCATCCGAACACTCTGGGCTGTTGCGGCCGGTTGGGCCACCACGTCCTCGTGCAGCTTCCTGACTGCGGCGGTCCACTCATCGCTCAGAAACGGGAACTTCTCCACCTCAACTCCTTAGCTCCGGGGACTCGGCCCGGGCCGGACACTACCTCGACCAGAGAACCATCGAGGACGGCCGGGTTACGATGCTCTCGTGGCATCGCCGATCCTCCCCGGTTGCGAACCGCTCTCCGCCTCAGGCGGCCCGGTTGGCGTTCTCGTCCTGCACGGATTCACTGGAAGCCCGCAATCTATGCGCCCGCTCGCACGAGCATTTGCGCTGGCCGGCTTCTCGGTCGAGCTGCCGCTGTTGCCCGGGCACGGCACGAGCGTGCAGGACATGGTCCCCACCCGCTGGTCGGACTGGGTCGCGGCGGTCGAAGCTTGCTACGAGGACCTAGCTCGTCGCTGCGAGAGTGTCTTTGTGGCTGGTCTCTCGATGGGCGGCTCGCTCGCGCTTTGGCTCGCCGAGGCCCACCCGGAGATCGCCGGGATAATCGTTGTCAACCCGCTCGTCGATCCCCCTGCCCTGAGCTTTCGGGACCTGCTCTCGGGCATGCTCGAAGAGGGGGGCGTCTCGGTTCCTGCTATCGGCTCTGACATCGCCATGTCGGGCGCGCCCGAGTCCGCCTATGACGCCTCGCCGATCGAGCCGATGCTCTCGATGTTCGAGGGCGTAGATGGTGTCGCGGCCGGGCTTGGCGATCTCCGCTGTCCGGTGCTGCTCTTGTCGAGCAGGACCGATCACGTAGTTCCGACTGAGTCGGGCGACCTTCTTGCCGCCTCGGCCGGCGGCCCGCTCGAGCGGGTATGGCTCGAACGCAGCTTCCATGTCGCAACGCTCGACTACGACGCCGCGGAGATCGAGCAACGTGCGGTGGCGTTCGTCAACAAGATGGCGGCCCACCAATGAGCGAGGAGAGCCGGCTCATCTCGCCCGAACAGGTGCGACACGTGGCGCGCCTTGCCAGGCTCGCTCTCGAGGAGGACGAGGTCGGCCTGTATGCCACCCAGCTGTCGGCGATCCTCGAACACGTCGAGGCTGTGCGCAGGCTGGACACTGCCGACGTCCCGCCCACGGCGCACCCCTTCCCCGTCGAGAACGTCCTGCGTCCCGATGTGCAAGCGTCGTGTCTCGACCGCGAGACGGTGCTCTCCCAGGCTCCATTAGCGGAGAAGAACCGTTTCCGAGTCCCCCCGATCATGGGGGAGGCGCCGTGACCGCTAGTCGCGCCCCAGAGATGGGGTCGCTTGTCGAGACCGCGGCCCGGGTCCGATCGGGCGCGATCAGTGCGAGGGCCGTAGTCGCGGCGTCATTGGACCGTGTGCGCGCGCTCGAAGGCGACCTGCACTGTTTCAACGAGGTGACGGTCGAGTTGGCCGAGGCCGACGCCGACGCTGTCGACGCGCTGGTGCGCTCGGGCATCGACCCGGGCCCACTCGCAGGGGTGCCGGTCGCGCTCAAGGACAATCTGTGCACCGTCGGGGTACCGACGACCTGCTCCTCGAAGATCCTCGCCGGCTGGCGGCCCCCTTACGACGCGACGGTAGTGAGCCGGCTGCGCGAGGCGGGAGCCGTGGCGATAGGCAAGACCAACCTCGACGAGTTTGCAATGGGCTCCTCGACGGAGAACTCGGCATTCGGGCCGACCAAGAACCCCTGGGACACTGGGCGCGTACCCGGGGGTTCCTCGGGCGGGAGTGCCGCGGCCGTCGCGGCCGGGATGGTGCCGCTCGCCTTCGGCAGCGACACCGGCGGCTCGATCCGCCAACCGGCTGCTTTGTGCGGGATCGTCGGGGTGAAGCCGACCTACGGCGTTGTCTCGCGCTTCGGGCTGATCGCGTTCGCGAGCTCACTGGACCAGATCGGGCCTTTCACTATCACCGTCGCGGACGCGGCTCTCGCCCTCGAGGTCATCTCGGGCCACGACCCGATGGACTCGACGTCGCTCGACCGACCGGCCCCTAGCCTGCTCGATTCTCTGTCAGACGGCGTCTCGGGGCTTCGCGTGGGGATCGTCGAGGACTTCATCCAAGAGAGCTCCGAGTGCACTGACGCAGTCATCGCGGCTGGCGAGGCCCTGGCTGCCGCCGGGGCGGATATCGACCGGGTCAAGATCCCCGAGCTGCTGCTCGGGTTGCCGGCGTACTACGTCATCGCCCCCGCCGAGGCGTCCTCGAACCTGTCGCGATATGACGGGGTTCGCTACGGGCTTCGCGTCGATGGGCCTGACGCGGAGACGATGAACGCGCGGACGCGGGGAAAGGGCTTCGGGCCCGAGGTAAAGCGACGCATCATGATGGGCACCTACGCCCTCTCGGCTGGGTACTACGACGCCTACTACGGCCAGGCCCAGAAGGCTCGAACCCTTGTCATCAAGGCGTTCGAGGCCGCGTACAGGAGCTTCGATGTCCTGTTGACCCCGACCACGCCGTCGGTCGCGTTCCCCTTCGGCTCCAAGGTCGACGACCCGATCGATATGTACATGTGCGACTTGTGCTCCATCCCGTCCAGCCTGGCCGGCCACCCGGCTGTGAGCGTCCCGTTCGCGCTGAACAGCGAGGGTCTGCCCATCGGCGTCCAGGTCCTCGCCCCGGCGCTCGGCGAGGCGGTCATGATGCGTGTTGCCGCGAGCCTGGAGGCGGCTGCGCCCCCACAGGCCCGAGGACCGGTGAGCCCGTGACCGATTATGAGACCGTCGTCGGGCTCGAGGTCCACTGCGAGCTGTTGACTGCTACGAAGCTGTTTTGCGGCTGTCGCAACGCATTTGGAGACGAGCCCAACACAAACATCTGTCCGGTATGTCTTGGCCTTCCCGGATCGCTTCCGGTGCTCAACCGACGCGCCGTCGAGCTCGCCTTGAGGATCGGCGCGGCGCTCAACTGCAGTTCGCGGCGCTCGATCTTCCACCGCAAGAACTACTTCTATCCCGACATGCCAAAGGACTACCAGATCAGCCAGTATGACGAGCCGATCAACCTCGACGGGTGGCTGGAGCTGCCCGATGGCTCGCGCGTGGGCATCGAACGGGCGCACATGGAAGAGGACACAGGCAAGACAACCCATGTCGGCGGAGGTGGACGCATCCACGAGGCCGGCTACTCCCTTGTCGACTACAACCGCGCCGGAGTTCCGCTCGTCGAGATCGTCTCGCGTCCTGACATACGCTCTGCTTCCCAGGCTCGCGCCTATGTCGACGAGCTGCGCTCGATCCTTGTGGCCACCGGGGCCTCGGACGGTCGCATGGAAGAGGGTTCGCTCCGGGTGGACGCGAACGTGTCGGTGCGGCCGCTTCGCTCAACCGAGTTCGGGACCCGCTGCGAAGTCAAGAACCTGAACTCGCTGCGTTCGCTCGAGCGAGCCGTCGAATTCGAGGTCGCCCGCCAGATTGCGCTCTTGGAGTCGGGCGAGCGGATCTCTCAGGAGACTCGACACTGGGACGAAGGCGACGGGAGCACGCACTCGCTGCGCTCCAAGGAGGAGGCGAACGACTACCGCTACTTCCCCGAGCCCGACCTCACGCCGCTCGTGCCCGATGCCGAGCTTCTAGCTGCCGCGGCCGCTGGGGTCGGCCTCATGCCCGCCGAGCGACGTCGCAGTCTCTCCGCGCTCCTCGCAGAGGGATCCGAGCTCGCCACACGCAGGGACGGATCGACGGACCAGGTCGTAACGGTCGTCGATCTCGGCCTCGACGAGCTTGTACATGCAGCGGTTGGAGCCGGGGCCGAACCCCGGCTTGCCCTCGCCCGGACCGCGAACGAGGCGGCTGCGAGCCCGGAGGCGGCAAGGCGCCTCGATCCGGGGGCTTTCGCCAGGCTGTTAAAGATGGAGTCGTCGGGACAGCTCTCGGCGACCCAGTCCAAAGAGGTGCTGTCCGAGCTCATGAGCAACGGCGGTGAGCCGGCCGAGATCGCGAAAAGGCTCGGCTACGAGCAAATGGACGCCGCCTTCTTGGAGTCGATGGTCGAAGAGGTGATCGCCTCCAACCCGCAGGAGTGGAGGCGATACGCCGAGGGCGAGGACAAGGTGGCGCAGTTCCTTCTCGGTCAGGTCATGAAGGCCTCCAAGGGGCGGGCGAACGGCAAGCTCGTTGCAGCCGCATTCGCGACGCGGCGCGGGGTCTAACCTGCTCGCCGCCGCGCTCGGGGCGGACAGGACCCGGAAATGACCGGGGCACCCGGGCCCGAGGCGGTTGCGTGCCTGGTCTGTCAAGAGCAGGCCGGGGAGGTAGCGGTCCCGGGCGGAAACCTCCTCGAGGACGAGCTTGTGGTCGCCTTCCATATCCCGCCTGTCGCCGGCAGGGTCTACCTCGGCCATCTCCTCGTGAGCCCGCGCAGGCACTGTCCAGATTTCGCGGCACTCGAGAGGGCCGAGGCTGGCGCTGTTGGTGCGGCCATCGCAGTCTGCTCGAAGGCGCTCAAGGACCTCGGGGCCGAGCGTGTATATGTGGCGACCGTCGGTCACAAACTCGACCATCTCCACGTGCATGTCTTGGCGCGCTGGCCCGGCACGCCCGAGGAGGTCCCGTGGCACGGCATCGCCGAGTGGGCCGGGGCGCGCCGCGGTGGCCCTGTTGAGATCGAGCAAACGGTGGCATCGCTGCGCACCCTTGTCGCCCGGGACTGAGCTCGGCCTCGCCCCGGTCCGCCAACTAACTTGAGGCCGATGACCGACAAAATCCGTTCGCTCAAGATCCACAGCCAGGACGTGACCGAGGGCTTCCGCCGCGCCCCGTCGAGGGCGATGCTGCGCGCGGTCGGCATGACCGAGGCGGACTTCGACAAGCCGCAGATAGGCGTCGCTTCCACCTGGAACGAAGTGACACCGTGCAACCTGCCCCTCGCCCGACTCGCCCAGCGCGCCAAGCAAGGAGTGCGCGACGCCGGCGGTTTCCCCTTCGAGTTCGTCTCCATCGCCGTCTCTGACGGCATCGCCATGGGCCACGAAGGAATGCACGCCTCGCTCGTGAGCCGGGAGATCATCGCCGACTCGGTCGAGGCGATGATGCACGCCGAGCGCTTCGACGGCTTTGTCGGCCTCGCAGGTTGCGACAAGTCGCTGCCCGGCATGCTCATGGCCGCAGGCCGCCTCGACCTCCCGATGGTCTTTGTCTACGGCGGCACGATCATGCCGGGACAGCTCGGTGGGCGCAGCCTCGATGTCGTCTCTGTGTTCGAAGCGGTCGGGGCCCGGTCCGCCGGCACCATCGACGACGCGGAGCTGACCGCGATCGAACGCAACGCGTGTCCGACCGAGGGTTCCTGCGCGGGCATGTTCACCGCCAACACGATGGCCTCTGTCGCCGAAGCACTCGGCATGGCGCTGGCCGGGGCTTCGGCTCCGGCCGTCGACCGCCGGCGTGACGACCTTGCCTACGCGAGCGGCCGGGCGGTGATCGATCTTCTCGAAAAGGGGATCCGGCCTCGTCAGATAATGACCAAGCCGGCTTTCGAGAACGCGATTGCCACCGTGATGGCCCTCGGCGGCTCGACCAACGCCGTGCTCCACCTTCTTGCCATCGCGAGCGAGGCCAGGGTCGAGCTGCATCTGGACGACTTCTCGCGCATCGGCCGGCGCGTGCCGCATCTCGCCGACATGAAACCGCACGGGAAGTACCACATGACCGACCTGGACCGCATAGGCGGTGTCGCGGTCGTGCTGCGCGCCCTTCTCGAACAGGGCCTGATCAACGGCGACTGCTTGACCGTCACGGGCAAGTCGATGGCCGAGAACATTGCCGAGCTCGACCCTCCGGCTCCGGACGGCTCGGTCGTGCGCGCCTTTGGCGAACCCATCCACGCCGACGGCGGGATCGCCATCTTGCATGGGTCGCTCGCTCCAAAAGGGGCCGTCGTAAAGGTCGCCGGCATCGACGGGAATCTGTCTTTCGCGGGTCGTGCCCGGGTCTTCGACGGCGAGAGTGCCGCGATGGACGCCATCTTGGCCGGGACGATCACGCCGGGGACAGTCGTCGTCATCCGCTACGAGGGGCCAAAAGGCGGTCCGGGAATGCGCGAGATGCTTGCTGTCACGGGAGCGATGACCGGTGCCGGTCGAGGCGGCGACTGCGCGCTAGTCACAGACGGGCGGTTCTCTGGCGGCACGCAGGGGTTCTGTGTCGGTCACGTGGCACCGGAGGCTTTCGTAGGCGGCCCTATCGCGCTAGTCGAAGATGGCGATGAGGTGTTTCTCGACGCCAAAGCCGGCCGCCTAGAGGTTCGGGTCGGGCCCGAAGAGCTCATTGCCAGGAGCACCGGTTGGAAGGCGCCCGCGCCCCGTTATCCGACCGGCGTGCTGGCGAAGTACGCCCGACTCGTGGTCGGCGCAGAACGCGGTGCCATCACCGAAGCGTAGGCACCGAAGCGTAGGCACCGACCAAAAAGGACCCGCTAAACAACCGCGCGACGCCACCTTGGCTCAGGGCTTCAGGTCCCCAAGTCCCCCCGGGTGTTGAGCGCCGCGCCGATGTGGCGACGGCTTGCAAGTTGCAGGGGGCAGGCTGCTCTGCAACACTTGTCGGCGATGACGCCAACCAGCCGCCTCGTACTTATCACCTAGCGCACAACGCCCCTAGCGTTGTTGCGCCTGCGACCTCCCCAAAGGGGAGGTCGTTTCGTTTTCCGGCACCGGCGTAGCCGACCACCGACATTCAGCCGCAGCATCTAGGACCACACCGACAACGAGATGAGAGGAAGCACCGATGGAGCTCACCGGAGCGCAAGCGCTTGTGAAGAGCCTCGAGATGCAAGAAGTCGAAGTCATCTTCGGCTTGCCCGGTGGGGCGATCCTTCCCGTATACGACCCCATCATCGACTCGCCGATCCGTCACATCCTGGTCCGCCACGAACAGGGTGCCGGTCACATGGCCGAGGGGTACGCCCAGGCGACCGGTAGGCCGGGCGTGGCGATGGTCACGAGCGGACCGGGCGCGACCAATATTGTCACGGCGCTCGCGGACGCCTACATGGACTCGATCCCGTTCGTGTGCATAACAGGCCAGGTGCCGACGAGCGCGATCGGGACCGATGCCTTCCAAGAGAGCGACACGACCGGGATAACTCTTGGTGTCACCAAGCACAACTATCTCGTGACCAATCCCGCCGACATCCCCCAGGTCGTGCGCGAGGCGTTCCACATCGCCACTACCGGCCGTCCCGGTCCGGTGCTAATCGATGTCCCGAAAGATGTCGCCACCTCGACAATGGAGTGGTACTGGCCCGAGAGCGTCGACCTGCCCGGTTACCACCCGGCGGCGCACCCGGACCCGGCAGCCATCAAGGCGGCGGCCGATCTCGTGCTGGTGGCGGAGCGACCGGTCATCTACGCCGGCGGCGGGATACTCAAGTCGCGCGCCTCGAAGGCCTTGTTGGAGTTGGCGGAGCTGACAGGAATCCCCGTCGTGACCACCCTCATGGCCCGAGGCGCCTTCCCCGACAGCCACCCGCTTTGTTTGGGGATGCCCGGTATGCACGGCAGTTACACGGCTGTTACCTCGATGCAGAAGGCGGACTTGCTGTTAGCGCTCGGGAGTCGCTTCGACGACCGTGTCACGGGCAAGGTCTCGGCCTTTGCCCCGGGGGCCAAGGTCGTTCACGTCGACATCGACAAGGCCGAGATCGGCAAGGTGCGCCGGCCCGAGGTGGGGATCGTCGCTGACTGCCGGCTCGCCATCGAGGCACTCCTCGAGGCGATCGCCGCCCGGGGGCCGCTCGACAAGAGCCGCCTTGAGCCCTGGGTCGCGACGCTCGACAAATGGCGGGCTGAGTACCCCTACACCTATGACCGCAGCGAGCCGGACCACGCCGAGCTCCTCACGAGCGGGACACCCAGGCGCCCGACGCTCAAGCCCCAGTTCGTCATCGAGCGCCTGCGGTCCTTGACCCCTCCGGACACGATCCTTGTCTCGGGTGTGGGCCAGCACCAGATGTGGGCCTCTCAGCACTGGGCCTTTGAGTACCCCAACACCTGGATCAACTCCGGTGGCCTCGGCACCATGGGCTTCGCCGTGCCGGCGGCGATCGGGGCCAAGGTGGGCCGCCCGGACCGCACAGTGTGGGCAGTAGACGGCGACGGGTGTTTCCAGATGACCGCACAAGAGCTCGCGACCGCGAGCGCCGAGCGAATCCCCGTCAAGATCGCGATCTTGAACAACGCCTACCTCGGCATGGTGCGCCAGTGGCAGCACATGTTCTACGAGGAGCGCTACTCGGAGGTCTACCTCTCGCCGGACCTTCCTGACTACGTCGGGTGGGCCGAGGCGATGGGCTGTGTGGGCCTTCGCGTCGAGAGCGCGGAGGAAGTCACCCCGGCAATCGAAAAGGCGAACTCGATCGACGACCGCCCGGTCGTGATCGACTTTCGCACCGACTCGATGGAGCAGGTCTTCCCGATGGTGCCCGCCGGATCTTCCAACGACGACATCGTCGTGCACCCCTCGCAGCGTCATGGAGCCTCGGAGGTGTCTAAGTGACCTACGACTACCGGCCCGGTGGCCCTCGTCATCGCCTGCTCTCGGTCTTGGTGGAGAACAAGGCCGGTGTGCTCGCACGCGTGGCGGGGCTGTTCTCGCGGCGCGGCTACAACATCTTCTCCCTCGCCGTGGCGCCAACTGACGACGAGCGCTTCTCTCGGATCTCGATTGTCGTAGACGTCGAGTCTGCTCCGCTCGAGCAGGTGGTGGCTCAGCTGGACAAGCTCATAAACGTCGTCGAGATCGGCGAGCTTCATCCCGACGAGGCTCGCGAGGCGGAGCTGTTGCTGGTCAGCGTCACCGCGGATGCCGGTCAACGATCACAGGTCATCCAGCTCGTCGGCGTATTCGCGGGGCGAATCGTCGACGTCGGCCACGACGCCATAACCGTCATGGTCGCGGGCACGCCGGAGCTGCTCGACGACTTCGAGAGCCTCATGATGCCCTATGGGATCGCGGGGATCCAAAGGACGGGCCGGATCGCGCTACCTAAGCTGGACGGCAGGTCGGCTGGTTTCGCGCCGCGCGCGGCCGAGATCGCCTAAGGGCCGCCGTCTCGGGCGGCGCAGCTCTAGAAAGTACCTCGCCCAATCCCGGGCAGCTCGAAGACCTAGAACGACAGGAGCGTCATGGCCAAGCTGTACTACGAGAACGATGCGAACCCGTCCCTGGTCCGCTCGCGCAAGGTCGCGATCATCGGCTACGGCTCCCAGGGCCACGCCCACGCGCTGAACCTGCACGACTCCGGCGTCGACGTGCGCGTCGGCCTTCGATCCGGGTCGTCCTCGCGCTCTAAGGCAGAGGCGGCGGGACTGCGCGTAGTCGCCGTGAGCGAGGCGGCGGCAGAGGCCGACCTCATCATGATCCTGTTGCCCGACACCGAACAGGCGTCCGTATACCAAGCTGAGATCGCCCCAGGGCTCAACGACGGCGACGCGGTTTTCTTCGCCCACGGCTTCAACATTCGCTTTTCGCTCATCAGTCCTCCCGCGGGTGTGGACGTCGCCATGGTTGCGCCAAAGGGACCAGGTCACCTTGTGCGCCGGACCTACACCGAAGGTGGTGGCGTCCCATCGCTCATCGCCGTGTCGGCCGACGCCTCGGGCAAGGCGATGGAGCTCGCCCTGTCGTATGCCGACGCCCTCGGCGCGACCCGGGCGGGCGTGCTCGAGACGACCTTTGCCGAAGAGACCGAGACGGACCTGTTCGGCGAGCAGGTCGTCTTGTGCGGAGGACTGACGGCGCTTGTCATGGCAGGCTTCGAGACGCTGGTTGAAGCCGGTTACCAGCCTGAGTCGGCTTATTTCGAGTGCCTGCACGAGCTGAAGCTGATAGTCGACCTCATGTACGAGCAGGGAATCGCAGGCATGCGCTTTTCGGTGTCGGACACCGCCGAGTACGGCGATCTCACCCGCGGGCCGCGCATCATCGACGACCGTGTGCGCGAGGAGATGCGCCGGATCCTCGGGGAGATAAAAGATGGCACCTTCGCCGCAGAATGGGTGGCGGAGGACCGTGCCGGCCGGCCGCGTTTCAACGAGTTGCGCGCGGCCGGCAGGGCGCACCCGGTTGAGTCCGTCGGGGCCGAGCTGCGGGCGATGATGCCTTTTGTGACCGCTGGGCGTCAGCGCCTCGAAGACGTCTCGGGGGGCTGACCGTCTCCGGTTCCTCCTCGTTCCAACCGGCAGCCAGGTCGAACTCCTCGCCGACGCGAGAGTCATTGGCGGCGCTTGGCGAGGACCGCTATCCGATCCTCGAGTTCGACCCCGACCTGCGAGCTCTGATCGAGCCGTCGGTCCATCTCTGCGCCCCCTCGCCAGAAGAGGTCGACATGCCGGCTCGCGCGGTCATGTGCTTTTTCGGCGACGTCGTCGGCCAGGTTGCCCGCGTGCGCGGGGCCGTCCAAGTTGCCCAGCTGTACTCCGAGCACGGTGTCCACCCCGTCTTCGAGCTGGAGCACGAGGGCGAGCGCATCGCCTTTTTCCAACCAGGTGTCGGGGCACCTCTCGCGTCACTGTTCTTGGAGGAGGTTATCGACTACGGGTGCCGGGCCTTTGTCGCCTGCGGCGGTGCCGGCGCCCTCGACGACAGCCTCGCTCTCGGCCATCTCGTCGTAGTGTCCGCCGCGGTGCGCGACGAGGGGACCTCGTATCACTACCTTGCCCCGTCGCGTCTTATCGAAGCGGCCCCCGTCGCCGTCTCGGTAATCGAGACCGTGCTCGCCCGCTCCGGGGTCCGCTTCACGACCGGGATCACCTGGTCGACCGACGCTCTATACCGTGAGACGAGGGGCAAGCTTGCCCTGCGCAGATCCGAGGGCTGCATCACCGTCGAGATGGAGGCGGCCGCGCTGGCGGCCGTGGCAAGGTTCCGCGGCGTCTTATTGGGCCATCTCTTGTACGCAGGAGACTCTCTTGCCGGCGAGGCCTGGGACCACAGGGACTGGGTGCAGGCCCACGACGCCCGCCAGTCGCTGTTCTGGCTGGCGATGGACGCAGCCGCGCAGATGCCGCTTAAATCCTGACTCGTCTTTCTTTCGCGTCCGGCCGCACCGGGCGCGAGGACAACTGTGAGCTGGATGTCTAGTGTCGCCCATGTGCCCGAGCCCTCGAGACGCGCCCGGTGTTGTGTGAGACGGACCATGATCTACGGGGTTGTCGCGCTCGCGGCGTTGCTCCTCGGAGCCACAGCCCTCGCGGGCACGGGCGCCTTCGGGGCCGCTAAGAGCCTCACGGTAGGCAGCCCGCAACCGGAGCTCACCCCATTTGCGGTGGGCTCGGGCGGCGGGGGAACTGGCTCGGGCGCGGTTCTGCCAGACGGGAGCGTCGTTCTTGCGTCATTGTCGACGCCCGCGACGACAGCGGTCGTGTGCACGCTCGTCCCCGGAGGGCGAAAGTGTGCCTCTGGCGCGACTCTGGCTGCCTACTCGGGGCGCGGCGAGCAGGACAGCTTCTCAGGTGTGCCCGAGGTGGTCTCGACAGGGGGCACCGACGTCTCGGTCGTGCTCGAGGACTGCTGCAGCGTTCCGCTGTTTGCCGGCGTCGGTGGCGCTGTCGTGTTCGAGAGCACCAACGACGGCAGGTCCTTTTCGCCCGAGATCCCCGCCGGAGCGATCCAGGCCGTGGACTCGGCCACCTTCGCTGACGGCCAGATCGTCGTCGCCTCCTCGGAGACGACCAGCTTGAACGTCCAGGCCCTGGCGGTGGTGCCAGACCCGGCTCTGGGCGCGCCCGCACACCCGAATGCCCGCGGTGATGGCGACACCGCGCTCAGCACCTACGACGGTGGCGTGCTCGTCGCAAGCGACGACGCCCACGGGAACACGCTCGTCGAATTCGCCCACCGCGGCGCAAACTTCAACCTCACCAGCTCTTACGGCCAGCCTGTCGGCGTCTTTTACGGTGAGGACCTCGCCGGGGTCTCGGGCGACGCCCTGCTCACGTACTCAAGTACATCAGTCGCCGGGGCAACCCTGCGTTTTTTCAACGGCTCGAGCTTCGGTGCTCCTCACCGCGTGCCGGCGCCGGCCGGAGGTGCTGAACGCTACTGGAGCATCGAGGTCACCGGCAGCCTCGTGCACGTGTTCTTCCTCGATAGCGCCCAAGGCTCACAGGTCTACTGCGAGTCCACCCGCAACGGTCTTAACTGGTCACAGCTCGTCACCTACAACCCCGCCGAGAACGCGGGCGTCCTCGACCCGGTGCTCGGCCCGTCCGGCTCCGGCCTTTTGTTCGAGGCCCGTGTCCTCTCGCCTCCGGCGCTGGCACAGCCGGTGCTCAACTATCAGTCCGTGGTCATCCGCCTCGCCCGTCTCAGGGCACCCGCGGGCAAGCGCACAACCTTGACCGGCCAGGCCGAGCCCGCCCTTTCGGACCAGGTCGTGACGCTCGAGCGGAGGATCGCAACCGGGCAATGGTCCAACATCTCGGTCACCCGCGAGTCGGTGGCGGGCAGGTTCTCTTTCACCGTGCCGGGGATCAGCGATGTCTATCGGGCCACCGTGGCCTACGAACCCGGCTTTTACCTCGTCGGTTACTCAAACGCCGTTGATCTGACCGCCGTTGTTCCGCCGAGGTCCAAGCCCAGGTCCAAGTCGGAGTAAGACCCGGTTCTTGCCCCGATAGCCGGTGTTTGCCCCAGCGCTTTGGGCTGACGAGCTCACCAGAGGTCCGACGTCCTCCAGCTCACGCTAATCTATGAATTCAGTAGATTTCGCAAACTTGACTCAGAACCCATCGCGCCGGTCAACCAGGAGGAATCATGTCCCGCCGTCCTGCAGTTCTCGTTACAGCCGTGAGTCTCGGCCTGCTTGGCGCGGCTTACGGCGCGGGCGCGTCGATTGCCGGAGCAGCGACCTCGGGCCCGGCGCAGCTCACTGCCGCTCCGAGCGCGCCCGGAGGTCCGCTCGGTCCCGCCTACGACACGAAGACCGCGTCATCGGCCTCGCTCTCGGGAGCCGGGGCCAACTCGATCAACCCGTTCTTCGAGAAGGTCTTCTACGAGTACCACCTGAAGAACTCGAAGACGACGATCACATACTCGCCCGCTGGCAGCAGCGTCGGCATCAGCGACATAGAGCAGGGCACGGTCGACTTCGGTGACACGGAGATCCCAATGTCGTCGAAGGACCTCGCCAAGACCTCGCGGACCATCTTGCAGGTCCCGGTCGACCTCGGCGGGGTGGCGATCAGTTACAACCTTCCAGGGGTCTCGAGCCTCAAGCTCGACGGCCCGACACTTGCTGCCATCTTCGAAGGCAAGATCACCAACTGGGACAGCACGCAGATCGCGGCGGTCTCCGGTGACCACAAGCTGCCGGACCTCGCCATAGTCGCTGTCCACCGGGCGGACTCTTCAGGCCCGGGCTGGGACCTCGACGACTACCTCATCAAGACCGCGCCGACGTGGGCGGCCAAGGTCGGCACGAAGGCTTCGAAGACCTGGCCGCTGCCCAAGGTCGGTGTCGGCGAGCAGCTCAACAGCGGCGTGGCCACCTACATCAGTCAGACGCACGGGGCAATCGGGTTCGTCGAGTACGGCTACGCGCTCGAGGCCAAATTCACCAATGTCGCTCTCAAGAACAAGGCAGGCGCCTTCGTGGCCCCGTCCCTGCGCTCGATCGCGGCGGCGGGATCCGGGGCGAAAGGGCTCAGCTCGACCAAATACTCGATTATCGACGAGCCCGGTGCGGGCACATACCCGCTTGCCAACTTCAGCTGGACGCTGCTCTACAAAAAAGGCACCAACCAGTCAAAGAGCATCGCCATTGGCAAGCTCTTCGACTGGGTTGTGACCACGGGCCAGCAGTACTCGACCTCGCTCGGTTACGCTCCGCTTCCTGCCGACGTGGTGGCACTGTCCACATCGACACTCGAGGAGCTGCAGACACCTGAGGGCAGGCCCCTGTTCTCGAAGTGATCGCCATAACGCCCGGCGCGACGTCGGTCAAAGCGGCGCTGCGACGCCGCCACGACCGGCGGGGCGGGCGCTCGTACACAACTCTGCGCTGGATTGCTGCCGGGATATTCGTTGCCATCCTGATTGGTCTGGTCGTCAGCGTCGCCATCGACTCGAGCCAGGCACTGGCGCACTCCGGGATCGGCTTTTTGTGGTCGGGCACCTGGAACCCGGCTGCCAACGAGTACGGGGCCGGGATCCTCATCGTCGGGACTGTCGTGACGACCGTGGTCGCGATGGTGATCGTTGTTCCGGTCGGGCTCGGCATGGCTGCGTTCTTGTCCGAGCTCGCTCCGCGCTGGCTGGCCGGGCCGCTTTCGGCAGCTATCGACCTCCTCGCGGCCGTGCCAAGCATTGTCGTCGGGCTCTGGGCGTTGTTGGTGCTTTCCCCGCTGTTCGCGAATCATGTCGAGCCGTTCCTAAAGGCCATCCCGCTGCTCGAATGGTTCTTCCACGGTCCGGCTTACGGCCCGAGCATGTTGCTCGCCTCGGTCGTGCTCGCCGTCATGACCCTTCCGACGGTCGTGGCGTTGAGCAGGACGGCTCTGCGAGGTGTCGCCCTCCAAGACCGCGAGGGTGCCATGGCGCTCGGTGCCACACATTGGCAGGTCGTACGCGAAGTCGTCTTTCCCGGGGCGCGCTCGGGGATCGCAGCCGCGCTCAGCTTGGCAGTCGGCCGGGCGCTCGGCGAGAGTATCGCTGTCGCGATGGTCATAGGTAACAACCCATCGGTTCCGCATTCGCTCTTGGCGCCCGGTGCGACACTCGGCTCGGCGATCGTGAACCAATTCGCCGAGGCCGCGCCGGGAATCGGCACTAGCTCGGTCATCGCCCTTGCCGCGGTGCTGTTGGTGCTGACCTTGGCTGTGAACGCGGGCGGCCAAGCACTCTTGAGGGGCATGGGACCGGGCCGACCGGGCCGCAGGCGTGCGGTCAGGGTAACGCCGTGAGCGCGGATGGCGGCGCGCCTCGCGCGGGGTTCGATTCGGGCGAGAGCTGGGGCTGGGCCGACCGGGAGCGCCGGCGCCCGATCATCCAGGCGGCCGCGCGCCGCAGCCTCGGTCGCCGGCGCCTCAAGGGCCGGTTCGTCCAGGCACTTTGCGTGCTTTGTGCTGCGATCGGAATCGCCCCCCTCGTCGCCCTTCTCTACTACACCGCCGAACGGGGCCTTTCAACGCTCTCGTTCGGCTTTCTCACCAATGCCCCGGTGCCGGAGGGGATCAGCGGAGGCGGCATATCGACGGCCATCTCGGGGAGCGCCGAGATAATCGGGCTCGCGCTCGTGATGGCAATCCCGGTGGGGCTCATGGCGGCGCTGTTCCTCCATGAACGACGGGGTCACCTTGCCGGGGCGATCCGCTTCGGCGCAGACCTGCTCACCGGCGTGCCCTCGATCGTCATCGGCATCTTCGCCTACGCCTTGTTGGTGCGCCCCTTGCACCATTTCTCGAACATTGCCGCTGGCTTTGCGCTCGCGGTGTTGATGCTGCCGATCATGATCCGGGCCAACGAGGAGGCTATGCGCACCGTGGCGGTCGACCTGTGGGAGGCAGGCGTTGCCCTTGGCGCGCGGCGCTCGCGCGTGGCGCGCTCGGTCGTGCTGCGAGGAGCACTTCCGGGCCTCGTCTCAGGGAACCTGTTGGCGATCTCGCGCGGAGTGGGCGAGACGGCTCCATTGTTGTTCACCGTCGCCGCCCCGAGCTTCGCGATGACGCTTCTCATCTATACCGACGGCACGCAGCCGTTTTCCTCCGACCAGCAAACGGCCTGGGCGACAGCGCTCGTCCTTGTGCTGTTCGTGCTCGTCTTGAGCGGGTTGGCACGCCTGATCGCCTGGCACCTCACGCGCCGGGCTCGGTGACAGAGTGATAAAGACTGTTCCCGTGATAGCAGATGGCCATCCGCCCGGCGCCGGCGGAGACGACGGGGCCGCCCCGCAGGGCGAGGCCCACCAGATGAGAAGCCGTACACCGGCGTCGGTGGCCCTCGAGGCTGCGGCACACATGCCCGAGCGCGGCCAGCTCGAGACAGGGCCGGCTGTTACGCTCGAGGACCTGAAGGTGTCCTTCGGAGACCACGTCGCTGTCCGCAATGTCACCCTCGCCCTGCCTGCTCGTCAGGTGACCGCGCTCGTCGGCCCTTCAGGCTGCGGCAAGACAACCGTGTTGCGGGCCATCAACCGACTGCACGACCACACGGGGGGACGGGTGGAAGGAACTGTTCGCCTGGGCGATCTCGATGTGTACTCGCCCGAGACCGACCCTGAGCTCGTCCGCGCCCGGGTCGGGATGGTCTTTCAAAGGCCGAACCCTTTCCCCACCATGAGCATTCTCGACAACGTCACATCCGGGCTGCGCTTCAACGGCATTCGCAACCGGGCGATGTTGCGCGAGGCCGCCGAGGCCGCTCTGCGCCATGCCGCCTTGTGGGACATCGTCAAGGACCGGCTGAACCAGACGGCCCTGCGACTTTCAGGAGGTCAGCAGCAGCGGCTCTGTATCGCGAGGGCGCTCGCGATCGAGCCGGACGTCTTGTTGATGGACGAGCCGTGCTCGGCTCTCGATCCCATTGCGACTGCCAAGATCGAGGACCTGATCACCAAGCTCGCTTCGGAGGTCACCATCGTCCTTGTGACCCACAACATGTTCCAGGCAGCGCGCGTCTCGGACAACGCGGCTGTGTTCCTGCTCGACGAGGACCGCGTGGGCGAGCTCGTCGAGGTCGGCCCGACCGTTCAAGTCTTCGACGCCCCGACAAGCGAGCGCACCAGGCAGTACGTAACCGGCCACGTCGGCTGAGGCGTCCGGAGGCGACTCGGAGGCTTCGTGTCGCCGTGGGAGGATTGGGCTGGATGGAACCCGAGGGCGAGCTCGAGCTGACGATCGTCGTCCCTTACTTCAACCCGGGCCCGAGCCTGGTCGGCCACGTCGCCCAGGTGATCACGCTTTTGAGAGACCGCAAGGTCGCCTTCGAGGTCATTGCGGTCTCCGACGGTTCGACAGACGGAAACGACGCCGGCCTCGGCCAGCTCGGCCCAGAGGTCAAGCTCGTCCATCTGCCAGTCAATAAGGGCAAGGGGCGCGCGCTCAGGGTCGGGCTCAGCCTCGGTCGGGGGCGCTATCTCGGCTTCATCGACGGCGACGGCGACATCCCCGCCCCTGTCCTCGGTGAGTTCGTCGACTGCATCGAACAGGCCGCGCCCGATTTCGCGATCGGATCGAAGCGTCATCCTGAGTCGGTCGTCGCGTACCCATGGCTGCGACGCTTCTACTCGTGGGGGTACCAGGGCCTCACCAGGGTGCTGTTCGGCCTTGACGTCACAGACACCCAGAGCGGCATCAAGCTCGCACGGCGAGAGATCGTCACCGAGCTGCTGCCGATCCTCGAGGAGGACGGCTTCACCTTCGACCTGGAGCTCCTCGCCGTCGCCCGCCGGCGTGGCTACGACAACGTCGTGGAGCTGCCCGTCGAGATCCGCGAGCGGTTCTCGAGCACTATCTCGCCCCGGGCGGTCTATGACATGCTCGTCGACACCGTCCGGCTCACGTGGCGTCTTCGCATCGCCCGGCGTTACGACCGCACCGGCACGACAAGAACCCGCTCGGCATCCTTGCCCGGCGCGCGGTCGCGCCCCTAAGCAGAGAGCCTCTCGGCCACCCAATCGATACAGGCCGTCAGCGCCTCGAGGTCTTCGGGTTCTATGGCGGGGAACATCGCGATGCGCAGCTGGTTGCGTCCGAGCTTGCGGTAGGGCTCGGTGTCGACGACGCCGTTGGCGCGAAGGGTCGTGGCCAGCGCGAGGGCGTCGATGGTCTCGTCGAAGTCGATCGTCGCGGTGACATGGCTGCGCTCGAGCGGCGCGGCTACGAAGGGTCGCGCGTAAGGCGAGGCCTCCGCCCAGGCGTAGACGATCTCGGCGGAGCGGTCCGTGCGTGCCACAGCCCAGGCGAGGCCACCGTTGGCGAGAAACCAGTCCACCTGCTCAGCCAACAAGAACAAGGTGGCGAGCGCCGGGGTGTTGTAGGTCTGCTCAAGACGCGAATTGGCCAGGGCGATATTCAGGTCCAAAAAAGCGGGGACGAAACGTCGCGTTGAGGCGATCTTGTCCGCGCGCTCGATCGCGGCCGGGGAGAACAGGCAAAGCCATAGCCCGCCATCTGAGCCGAAGCACTTTTGCGGAGAGAAGAAGTAGGCGTCGAACTCTTCGGGCGCGACCCGAAGGCCACCGGCGGCAGAGGTCCCGTCAACGACGACGAGACCATCTGCTGCGGTCTCCTCTGGTCCGCGCGGCCTTCGCACGGGCGCCTGCACACCTGTCGAAGTCTCGTTATGTGTCAGGCAGTAGGTGTCGACCTGTGCGTTCGCGACCGGGTGCGGGCATGTGCCTGGCTCGCAGGCGAGCACTTCGGGCTCTGCTAAGAAGGGAGCGGACCGGGCGCACTCGGCGAACTTGGAGGAGAACTCGCCGAAAGACAGGTGCTGGCTCTTGTGCTCCACCAGGCAGAAAACGGCCGCGTCCCAAAAGGCGGTCGCCCCACCGTTGCCGAGCGCGACCTCGTAGCCGTCGGGGAGGCTGAACAGCTCCGCCAGGCCCACGCGCAGTCGCGCGACGACGTCGCGGACGCCCTTTTGCCGGTGACTGGTGCCGAGATAGCGCGGCGCCTCAGTCTCGAGCATGATAAGCGCCTCGGGCCTGACCTTGGAAGGCCCCGAGCCGAAGCGACCGTCCTTTGGTAGCAGGTGCTCCGGGATCACAAGTCCAGCCAAATCAAGCCCTCCTTATGAGCCGGCGGCCGTTCGCCTTCTTGTAGGCACCAGCTCCTGCGTGTCGCCGCGCGGTGTCATTCGAATTGGGGTGCCCGAGAACGTGTGCCAGCATAGGCAGATGGCGATATCACCCTCACTCGATCGGCAGTCGGCGCCCCGTCGGATCTCAGCACGCGTGGCAGGGGTGGCCCCGTCGGCCACCTTGGCCATCGACGCGAAGGCGAAACAACTACAAGCCCAGGGAGTCGACGTCGTCGGCTTCGGCGCCGGTGAGCCCGACTTCCCGACGCCTCCGGCGATTGTTGCTGCCGCTGTCGCCGCTTGCGGCGACCCCCGCAATTACCGCTACACCCCGACCGGCGGCTTGCCGGATCTGAAAGAGGCGATCGTCGCCAAGACGATGCGCGACTCGGGCTATGAGATCTCGCCTAAGCAGGTGGTCGTCACCAACGGCGGCAAGCACGCTGTCTACAACGCCTTTGCCACCTTGTTGGACCCCGGTGACGAGGTGCTACTGCCCGCTCCGTACTGGACAACCTATCCAGAGCCGGTCCGCCTCAGCGGCGGCGTGGTCGTCGAGGTTCCGACGGGATCGGCGAGCGGTTTCAAGGTGACCGCTGAGCAGCTCGAGGCCGCCGCCACAAAGCACACCAAGCTGCTGGTGTTCGTCTCGCCGTCTAATCCGACCGGGGCCGTCTACAGCCGAGACCAGGTGGCCGAGATCGGTCGCCTGGCTGTGGAGCGCGGCTGGTGGGTTCTCACAGACGAGATCTACGAGCACCTCGTTTACGGGGACAACGCCCAGCACTCGATACCGGTCGTCGTCCCCGAGCTCGCGGATCGCTGTGTGATCGCCAACGGCGTCGCCAAGACCTACGCGATGACGGGCTGGCGCGTCGGGTGGCTCGCCGGGCCGGCGGACTTCACCGAAGCCGCCACGAACCTACAGTCGCACCAGACCTCGAATGTCAACAACATCGCTCAGCGAGCCGCGATCGCGGCTTTGACCGGTGACCAGTCTGGCGTAGCCGAGATGAGGGCCGCTTTCGACCGTCGCCGACGGACGATCTTTGCCATGCTCTCGTCCATAGAAGGCGTCACCTGCGTGGAGCCTGAGGGCGCGTTTTACGCCTTTCCGTCCTTTGAGGCTGTGCTCGGTCGCGAGCTCAGGGGCCGCAGGCCCGCTACGACTCTCGAGCTCGCAGAGATCGTCCTCGAGGAGGCACGCGTCGCCTTCGTTCCGGGCGAGGCCTTCGGCGCGCCCGGTTATGGTCGTTTCTCCTACGCCTTGTCGGACGAGAACCTCGTAAAGGGGATCGACCGCCTCGGCGAGCTGCTCACGGAGGTAAAGGACTGACCATGGCCAGGATCCTCGTCACCGAGAAGCTCGCGGCCCCCGGCCTCGAGCTGATGGCGAACGCAGGTCATCAGGTAGACGTGCAGCTGTCGCTCGATACGCCCGGGCTCCTCGAAGCCGTCGCCGGGGCCTCGGCGCTTGTGATCCGCTCCGCCACTTCGGTGACGGCCGAGGTGCTCGAGGCGGGCCGAGACCTCGTCGCGGTCGGGCGTGCTGGCGTGGGGCTCGACAACGTCGACCTCGAGGAGGCGACGCGTCGCGGGATCATGGTCGTGAACGCCCCTGAGTCGAACATCTTGTCGGCGGCCGAGCATGCGTTCGCGCTCTTGTTGGCCCAGGCGCGCAACATCCCCCAGGCGCACCGGGCGCTCGTGGAGGGGCGTTGGGAGCGCTCCAAGTGGGAGGGCGTCGAGCTTCACGCAAAGACGCTCGGGATCATCGGACTTGGTCGTATCGGCTCGCTCGTGGCCAAGCGTGCATCCGCTTTCGGGATGAGGTTGCTCGCCTACGACCCGTATGTGACCCCGGACCGGGCGCGCCAGATCGGCGCTGAGCTCCTGGAGCTTGGCCAGGTCTTCGCGGACTCGGACTTCGTGAGCATCCATCTGCCGAAGACGCCCGAAACGGCCGGCCTCATAGGCAAGGAACTGCTAGCAAGATCCAAGCCGGGCATCCGCATCGTCAATGCGGCCCGTGGCGGCATCATCGACGAGGAGGCCCTCGCGGATGCAATATCCTCGGGTCATGTCGGTGGTGCCGCCCTCGACGTGTTCGCCACCGAGCCGTGCACCTCGTCCCCACTTTTCGGTCTCGAGCAGGTTGTTGTCACCCCACACCTCGGAGCCAGCACAGCCGAGGCCCAGGACAAGGCGGGCGAGCAGATCGCGGAGCAGATCGTGTTGGCGCTCGCGGGCGAGCTCGTGCCCTATGCCGTAAATGTCGCCGCCACCGGGTCCTCCGAACGGGTCCGCGTCTTTCACAGCGTCGCCGAGCTGCTGGGCAGCCTGCTCGCGGCCCTTTGTGAAGGTGTCCCGAGCCATCTCGAGATCGAATACCAAGGAGAGCTCGCGGGCGAAGACACGCGCGTGCTCACCCTTTGCGCCCTGAAGGGCGTCTTCGCGGCCGCAACCGACGAGCCTGTCTCGTACGTGAACGTTCCACGCTTTGCCAAGGACCGCGGCTTGAATGTGCGCGAAACCTCAACGACTGCAGCCGGCAACTACCTGAGCCAGGTGACCCTTCGCGGCAGTGGCCATGCGGCCTCAGGAACCATGGGCTGGACGGGCACGGAGCGGATCGTCATGGTCGACGATCACGCCGTGGAACTGCCCTTTGCAGCGAACCTGCTCATCGTTCGCAACGACGACCGCCCAGGGATGATCGGAATCGTCGGCTCGGCCTTGGGCGATGCCGGTGTGAGCATCACGAACATGGCCGTCGGCCAGACCGAAGGTGGCGGGACTGCGCTCATGCTGCTCTCAACCGACCGGCCCGTGCCGCGAGACGTGCTTGGACGGCTCGCTACAAAAGCCGGCATCCTCGACCTGCACAGCCTTGCCGGCACCTAGCGAGGCCCACCGGATGCCGGACCTCAGCGCTGAGCATTTTCGCCGAGTAATGGCGCACGTTCCGACAAGTGTCGCGGTCGTCGCCGCCGTGGTCGAAGGCGGGGCGAAGGGGCTCTCGGTGGGGACCTTCGTCCCGGTCTCGCTCGAGCCGCCTCTCGTCGGGTTCTTCGTTGCCAACACCTCCAAGAGCTGGCCGGCGATCAACGCCTCCGGATCGTTCTGCGTGAGCGTGCTCGGTCACGATCAAGCCGACCTCTCCTCGCGTTTTGCGGTCAGCGAGGCCGACAAGTTCGACGGAGTGCAATGGCGTCCTGCACCGTCGGGCAATCCGCTCCTGCGAGGCGCTGTTGCCTTTGTCGACTGCACGATCGAACGCGTCGTCGAGACGGGGGACCACTCCCTCGTGCTCGGCAGGGTTCTCGACATGGGTGTGGAGACCGGCCAGCCACCCTTGGTGCATCACCGGAGCAGCTACCGCCGTGTCGGTGACAGCACAGATTGGGACGCCGGACGCTGATCCTGGGCGCCACTGGCTTGACGGGAACGAGCCTGTCCAGCACAATCAGTGTTGACATGATGAACGAGCGGCTGACCCAGGTCCTCCTTCTTACCTGACGGCGAGCGCCCTTTCGCGCTCGCCAACGCCTCCTGCGCCTTAGGCCAGGAGGTTTTTTGTTGGCCGGGAGCAGTCTTGGGTGATCACTAAAGGCGAAGCTGGCAAGGGTACGCCTCGACTATGGAGCGACCGATGACCGACACGGTAGTCATCTTCGACACGACACTGCGAGACGGCGAGCAGTCGCCGGGGATCTCCCTCGACCCCAGTGAGAAGCTCGAGATCGCTGAGCAGTTGGCGCGCCTCGGCGTCGACTACATCGAGGCCGGCTTCCCCGTCGCGAGCCAGGGTGACTTCGAAGCTGTCCAGGCGATCGCACGCTCAGTGCACGGCCCGGTCATCGCCGGACTCTCAAGGACACAGATCGCGGACGTGGACCGCTGCTACGAGGCGTTGCGCGACGCTGATCGCAATCGCATCCACGTCTTCATCTCGACTAGCCCGAGTCACATGGAGCACATGTTGAAGATGAACGAGGCACAGGTGCTCGAACAGGTCCGCCAGGGCGTCTCGAGGGCCCGCGCGCACACCGGCGACGTCGAGTTCTCGCCCCAGGACGCGACCCGGACCCCGCTCGATTTCATGCTCGAGGTCCTGGCGGCTGCAGTCGAGTCCGGGGCGACGACCTTGAACATCCCCGACACCGTCGGCTACGGCATCCCGTGGGACTACGGGGACCTGCTCACTCACGTGCGCGAGCAGATAGCCGGCGACTACGTGATCTCGACCCACTGCCATAACGACCTCGGTCTTGCGACAGCGAACAGCCTCTCGGGGGTTCGCGCAGGTGCCCGCCAGGTCGAGGTCTGTGTGAATGGGCTCGGCGAGCGCGCCGGCAATGCCGCCCTTGAGGAAGTCGTCATGGCCCTTAAGATCCGCCCGGACCAGTTCGCAGGTCTCGAGACGACCGTGAACACCGAAGAACTGGCCCGCACGAGCCGCATGGTCTCGCGCCTTACCGGTTACCAGGTGCAGTGGAACAAGGCCGTCGTGGGCAAGAACGCTTTTGCGCACGAGTCCGGCATCCACCAACACGGCGTGCTCACGGAGCGCTCCACCTACGAGATCATCGACGCGGCCTCGGTCGGCCAAGAGGGCGGCCAGATCGTCCTTGGCAAACACACCGGTCGCCATGCCTTCGCGGACACGCTCCAAAAGCTCGGTATTACAGCCCATGGCGACGCCCTGAACGCTGCCTTTGCCCGTTTCAAGGAGCTGGCGGACCGCAAGGTGCACCTAAGTGATGCAGACCTCGAAGCCATCGTCGCCGAGGAGCTCGGTACCGCGCTCGAGGAGGGGTTCGTCCTCGATGTGCTCGACGTGCAAGGTGGCACGACCGGGGTGCCACGTGCACGCGTCGTGGTGAGCCGTGACGGTCGCAAGTCCGAGGCGACTGCCGAGGGCGACGGCATGATCGACGCCACGTGCAAGGCGATAAAGCAGGCAACGGGCATCGAGGCCAAGCTCACGGACTTCAACGTCTCGTCGGTAACCGGTGGCATCGACGCGCTCGGTGACGTGGTAATCCAGCTCGACTCCGAAGGGGTGAGGGCATCTGGGCGCGGGCTCTCCACAGACGTCGTGGAGGCGGCCGCCCGCGCCTATGTTGCGGCCACCAACCGAGTCGTGCGTGCCAAGGCGCGCATCGCCGGTGCCGGCCCGGACGCCATCGGCCAAGGTGAGGTAGTCCCCTAGGCCCTAGGCGAGTTTGGGAGGGCTGCCAGCGGCCTTGTCACGGGGACGAGATGGCCACTATTTGTGAGATTGCGCCACGGCGGTACACGTTCGCGTCTCCTCCCGAGAACACCTCGCCGTCTCCGCGGGCCAGGTAGTAGCCGTTGCCGCTGCAGCTCGTGGCGAGGCCAACTATGCCACCGGATATCGCCGGAATTGGGAAGGTTGCAGTGTCGAAGCTGAACACAGAGCCGCTTGCACCGGCGAGCCAGTAGCCACCTGTGAGCCAGTTGACAGTTATCGAGACGACTCGGGCCTTAAGTACTGAGGAGTTCGCGCCACCTTGGTAGTGGGCGTCGCCGAAGCTGTAGACGCGACCGTCAGACCCGGCGAGGTAATAGCCCTTGGCGTCACCGGTGGCGGCGATGGCGACGATATCGTCCACGCCTGCACCGCGCAGAGAGCCGAAGAGCTGTGCCTTCCCGAAGCAGAAGACGGCACCGTTGGCAGCTACGAGCCAGTATCCGTCACCACGCGCTGTGGAAGCCATGCCGACCACATCGCTCACGTTCGCCCGCCGCCCCGGCAGGCTGCCTAAAAAGCGCGCGTTCCCGAAGGAGAAGACGCCCCCTCAGCGTCGACTACCCAGTAGCCGTCGCCCCCTGGTGTGACGGCAACCCCGACGACTCGAGCGAACAAGGCCTTGCGCGGGACCGAGCCATGGAACTTCACGTCGCCGAAGGTGCTGACTTGGCCGGTTGAGGTTGTCAGCACGTAGCCCGGGAGGTTCTCGACGATGATCGTGAAGGCCTAGCTGGCAGGGGGAAAGACCCCGTTCGATGCCGTCAGTGTCAGCGGGTAAGTGCCCGCGGTCCCGATAGCCGGGCGGCCGGAGATACTCGCTGTGGCGTTGTGATTGGCGACAAAGCTCAAACCCTCTGGCAGCTTGGCGCCGCCGTCGAAAATCGCGAACGCTGGACCGGAAGGAAAGCCTCTGGTTGTGATCCTGAACCGGCCAGCTGTGCCGACCGTGAAGGTGGCCGCGCCAGCACTGGCGATTACCGGGGGGGAGTTGACAAAGAGAGTGAAGCGCTGGGTCGTGACAGGGGTCACCTCGTTGGCTGCCCTGAGCGTGAACCGGTAGCTTCCGGCCGAGCCGGGTGCCGGCGTGCCGGCCAGTGTCGCCGTCGCGTTGCGCCACGCGACGAAGCTCACCCCGCGCGGCAGCCTCGCGCCCGGGTCCGAGATCATGAGTCTCGGCGCGAAGGGGACGCCCGTTGCCGAGACGGTGAAGCGTCCGGTCGTACCTACGGTGAAGGTCGTGCTCGCCATGCTCGTGATCGCCGGCTGCTGGACGACGGTGAGGACGAAGGCCTGGCTAGCGTCCGGAGAGGTGCCATTAGAGGCTGTGATCGTGAACCGGTAGGTTCCACCGGTGCATGGAACCGGCGCACCGGTGATTGTGTCGGTGCCGTCGCCATTGTCGATGAGGCCAACTCCGGTCGGCAGCGTGCCTCCTCCGAGCGAAATCGCGAGCGTCGGACCTGTCGGGACACCCGTCGTAGTGACGATGAACGTACCGGTCTTGCCAACGGCAAAGGTCGTGTGATCCGCACTCGTGATCTCTGGTGACTGGTCGATACCCAACGTGAAGACCTGCGCGGTATCAGGGTAGACACCGTTCACGGCCCTGATCGTGAACGGATAGGCGCCTCCCGTGTCCGCGCCTGGAGTTCCCGAGATCGTCGCCGTGCCGTTGTGATCGTCGACAAAGCTCACCCCGTGCGGCAGCTTGGTGCCGCCGTCTGAGATCGTGATCGCTGGGCCGGCTGGGACCCCGGTCGCCGTGACGGTGAAACTGCCCCTCTTGCCTACCACGAAGGTCGTGTGCGCCGTGCTTGTGATCGTCGGTGGCTGGCCGCTGCTGAGCGGGAGGCTCTGGGTCCCGGGGCCGAAGAGCTCCGGTACCAAGAGAGCGAACCGATGGACGCCCCGCGCGGTCCTCGCGACCCGGGAAGAGCTTGTTAGTGTCGGGCGGCGGTTGTTCTCGGACCTGACGGGGCTTGGCAAGAGGACGGCCCTGTTGGCTGTGGCCAGAACGCGTCCAGCGTTGCCCATCGCGAGCGCGTCGTGCACGGCAGTCGGGACGGCGCTAGGGCCGGTCGCGCCCGCCTGGGACGGTATCGCCGTTGCCAGAGCGAGACCGAGAAGGGCCATTGCCACCAAAACCGGGAATCGAACTGTCCAAGAGGTTCTACAAAGGGGCGCAGTTCTACGGGTGAAGATCATTCAATGACCATCGACACACGGCGGAGCGCAGAATAGAGGCCAAGGGACTTTATTCTGCCGTCGACCCGAAAAGCTCGACCCACGTCCGATCGCTCTTGAAAGCTTGATCAGAATCTGAATTGGGTAAAAACCGTCTCGTAGCGGATTCACGCGATTGCTAGAGCAGTGAACGGTCATTTCTAATGTGATTCATCGACAATCAACGGTGCGGTTGCCAATAGACACCGGCTTCTTCTGTCTCATTGCCGCCACGGCTGGCCGGTGGTTGCCGGCAAGCAAGCTGTTCGAGATGTC
>JBEKVJ010000026.1:0-36929 GCA_049514105.1 Acidimicrobiales bacterium | reverse complement strand
ATGTTGGGCCATCGGGGTGATCTCCTTGTCGTGTCTTGTCAGGGACACGTCGAGATTCACTCCGGTGGTCCGCTACGTGGTGGACCCTCTGCGCGATTTACACCAACTCATGGGACGTCCCCTCGAGCCCCGGGCGGCCCACCAAAGGTGCAGGTCAGCAACGCAGAGTGTTCAGATCCCAATCTGAGGCGAGGCGAGACGCTTCAGGCCGCCTCTGCACCAGTCAGGCTGGACTTAACCGTCGGTTGAAGCAGCTTGCCGGACAGTCAGGCGACCGCATTCGGATCGCTCGTCAAGGGCTGGCCACCGGCGCTGTCAACCCATTGACCTTTTTCGACGTCGAAGGACGCGGTCTGCCCGGTTTGGGGGTTGTGCAGCTCTTTGTCCATGTCTCCGACCCAGCCACGATCCTGAAGGGACCGCCAGCCGTCGTGCTGGATCATGGCCCAACCCTTCGTCCCCTTTTCTCCCATCTTGTTCTCCCTCTCTAGCCGATATGTTCACCCGACCGTTCGCATCTGTCGGGCCGGTGCAGCAAAGGAACTCACTTGTTCGCTGGGACAGCCAGGCTGCCGTCAACAATGCAGAAGCCTTTGCCGTCCGAAGCCGTGTCTGATGACCATGTTGAAGGGTCAGAATCAGCGCAGGCATACGTTCCGTCGATGATCACCGGTTTGGTGATAGGCACGGACGCGCCCCAATTGACATTTGGCACGGATTGGCTGCTGCTCCCCTTTGCCGGGAGTGTCGTTATGTACTTGGGCAGCGCGGCAGGACCACTCAATCGGACAAGACCGACTGTGCCCGGAGGCGAGCCCTTTCCCTTGTTCCAGTGGTAGGTCTGGATGTACAAGAGGCAGTACGCCGTGCCGTGCGTGCTGAAGCTCGGAGTGGATCCTCCGTTCGATACCGCCTGGGCATTGACATTGTCGAACAACGGGACCTGGGCCCCATGGCAGACGTAGTCCGCGAAGTCGTGCGTCGCAGCGCCATTTGCCTTTGGAGTACCGCCACGGAGCATGATCGTCGCAATCGCGCCGATCGCAACTGCTAGCACCAAGACCGCCACCCAGGTGGCCCGTCGTCGGAGAAGAGTTGCCGCGCGACCGTTCTTGCCCGGACGTCCTGAAGCGTTCGAGAGGTCAGTGTCGATGATCTTCCCAGCGATCGCGTCGATGGAGCGGCTAGTGCCGTTCTGCGGCTCATTCATACAAACTCCCTTGAACCTCTGTCGCTGCCGAGAGCTGCGATTCTTCTCCGGCCGTGTCTGATCGTCGTAGGGACGAAGTGGTTTCGTCGTCCGCCACGAGTCCGAGTCGTCCTTTCCGGCACGAGAAGACGGGCTCTTGGCGCGAGCTGATCGTACAAGCCCGCCCCTGATCTCCTCGCCGCCGCGCCGTCCAGTCGTCGCCCGCCGGAGGGGAGGGCCAGATACGACCTGATCGTCTCGTCCAACACGCCTTGTTCCAGTTGTCCCGTAAAGCTAGCGAGCAATGGTGCCGGGACGTGGGCGAAAGCGATTCTGTCCCGGCGCGGATCAGAGACGACGAACACGGCGCTATCCCAGGTCAACATGACAGGGGCCAGGTCGTAACCGGCGCGTGAATGGGCTCTAACGGCCGACCCGAAGGCCGCGGCGATGGGCTCGCTCATTACGCAATTCGCACTAGGGCGAGAAGGTCCTTCTCCTGAGGCGCCCGAAGGTCTCAGTGCGGGCAACGGCTCTGTGCTTGACACCGCGCTGTCCGCGAGCCCCAGTTCGGTCGCGTCGAGGTCCCCGACAAGTGTTTCCCTAGCCACTGCCCAACACCGCTCTAGATGCGCCTGCGCCCTAATGGGTGAACCACCTCGGGGCACCAGCAAGGTGTCGCGCCCGTCGCGGTAGAGATCGGCTCCAAATGCTGTCCGGCACACGAACCACCCGTAACGCTGGTCGTCGCGCTCGAGTTCGACTCGGAGCCTGTCGGGAAACGGCGCTCGTCGTGAGCCTGGCTCAAGGTGTCGTTGGCAGGCGCGGACGCTTCCGACGGCGAAGATAGCGGCCACGACGAGCCTGTCGCCGTCGACGAACTCGCCACCGAGCTCCAAGCGGCTGGCCCGTGGCCGCACCAATAGACCGGGCGAACAAACGCTGTCCATGAGCAGCATCAACGCCGCGCCGAAGGTAGTGGCATACAGCTTGGCGATCGCGAGCAGCGAAGAGGGCCGCACCGCGACGCTGATATGGGTCGAGTAGCCATCGATTCGGGTTCGCTCGGGCAAGCGTGAAACTAGATCCAGGCGTTCGGAAAGCGCTGCGGCAGCAATGGCGTACCCGAAGCCCGGCGCTACCAACCTCGGAGGCAGGGCGATTTCGGCTTCGGCTTCGTCAGCAGTCAGCACTGCTCCCGATTTGAGCTTGTAGGCGCCTAGATCAGCGGGGTCGAGCCGCGGCCGACCGAGTTCGAGCCGGTGGATGAGGGTGCGGAAGTCGACAACTCGGTCGCCAGCAGAAACACGGTATTCCTGCTCAAGTCCGACTGTCTTCAGGGGGGGCCAGGCACTCGGATGGCTCGGGGCGACCAGAGTCCCGAACCTGCGACTCCAGTAGTGCTTTGCCGGCCCGGCAGGCCACTTCCAGGTACTCACGTTCAATTGCCCTTACGTGGCCGCAGGCGATCGTCGAGGTGATTCGACTGCGGTCCGCTCGGTTCGTAAGCGGTCGTGAAGTCAGCGTGTGAACCGCGCCCAGCGGAAGTACGCGTTCGATCCACGGTTCAACTGTCGCCGAGGATGGCGGCTAAGGCAACTCGGCCGGGGTCCGGGCCCGGTTGATCGCTGCGATTAGCACGGTCAGCATGGTCGCGCGGCGCGTCGACCAATCAAGCGGCTCGGTGGGTCTAGAAGCTGTGGGTCTTGACGAACTCGACCACGTCGGAGAGCTTGGCTTCGGCCATCGAGACACAGGTGTCGGCGCAGCCGTAGTACAGCCGCAGCGTCTCATCTGGTTCCAAGACGGCCGCACTCGGGAAGCAGACGTTGGGGACATCCCCGACTCGCTCGTAGGTCTCCGTGGGAGCCAGCAGGTAGTCCTTGGTGCGGTAAAGGACCTTCCAGGGCTGCTCCAGATCGAGAAGCGCCGCACCGACGTAATACAGGTAGCCGTTGCAGCTCATCCAGACTCCGTGGTAGATGAGCAGCCAGCCTTCGTCGGTCTCGATCGGTGCAGGGCCAGGGCCGGTCTTAAGACTCTGCCAGCCGCCTTTGGGCCCGAGAACGAAGCGATGATTGCCCCAATGTACAAAGTCAGGGCTGGTGGCATAGAAGATGTCACCAAACGGCGTATGGCCACGGTCAGAAGGTCGATGGTAGATGGCGTATTTCCCGTTGATCTTTCGTGGGAAGATGACGCAGTTGCGGTTGGCCGGAGGCAGGAGATCCTCCCCTTGGGTGAAGGTCTTGAAGTCCTTGGTGGTGGCAAACCCGATTTTCGGTCCTTGGGGACCGGCGTTGCACCAGGTGAGGTAGTAGGTGTCCTCCAAGCGCGTGATGCGGGGGTCGTAGCTGTTGGCAGTTGCAAAGACCTCTGGATCGCTGCTTTGCATTTGAATCGGATCGGGGTCGATGTCCCAATGGATCCCATCTCGACTGAACCCGACGTGAAGGACGAAATCGAGGCTGATCTCGTCCACCCGGAACACAGCCGCATAGTCTGCTTCGCCCCGCTTGACGATCGCCGAGTTATGGATGCTGTTGGCCCGAGGAACCGCGCTCGCGGTCACGATGGGATTGCTTGCGTAGCGCTTGAAGACGGTCTCGTTAGCCATGTCATTGCCTCTCTTGCGTGCTTTATAACTCGTGTTCAGTTGGACCGGTCCGATGTCGGGACCTGTCGAGCGCGTTCAAGCCACTGGCTCGTGTGTCCACTTAGATGACGCGGCTCAAGGTGTTTGTCGCGGGTGCTAGAAGCTGCTCTGAGGCACGACGTTAGGCCATAGGCCCAGAGCTTTGCGAACTACAGACAACCGCGGTCAGCCGGCAGATCGACCGTTACCTAGCGGCATCTCTGACGGAGCACACTTTGTTTCAGCCCACGGTGCAAGTGGTTAGGTGGCCGTCAATAAGCGGTGGATGTTTTGCTGGCGCGATAGGTCTCGTTCTTCCTGTCACGAATGCAGTTGGCCGCAGGCCTGGAACCAGAGCAGCACTGTTCAGCTCTCCTCGGCCGTGCTCCCCGCATGCATCTTCTCGTCGATCATGTTGACGACAGTCGGGTCGAGCAGGGTCGTGACGTCGCCGAGCTCACGATTCTCCGCGACGTCTCGTAGCAGCCGTCGCATGATCTTGCCGCTGCGCGTCTTGGGCAGCTCCGGCGTGAGGAGAATATCCCGGGGCTTCGCGATGGGGCCGATGGCCTTCGCGACGACGTTGCGGAGCTCCTCGACCAGGGCCGCACCCTCCTCGTCGGTTCGCGCCGTTTCCCCCTTCACGGTGACAAAGGCAACGATGGCCTGACCGGTCGTCGCATCGGATGCCCCGACTACGGCGGCTTCGGCGACCCTCGGATCCCCTACGAGGGCGTGCTCGATCTCGGTGGTGGAGATCCGGTGGCCAGAGATATTCATGACGTCGTCGATGCGGCCGAGCAACCACAGATCGCCGTCCTCATCACGCTTGGCACCGTCGCCAGCAAAGTACCTACCCGGAAAGCGGGCCCAGTAAGTCTGGAAGAAGCGTTCCGGGTCACCCCAGATCCCTCGCAACATCCCGGGCCACGGCTCGGTGATTACGAGGTATCCGCCTTCGCCGTTGCCGACGGAGTTGCCGTCGTTGTCAACAACGTCAGCGCTCACGCCCGGGAAGGGCCGCATGGCCGCGCCAGGTTTGGTCGCGGTGATGCCAGGAAGTGGAGTGATGAGGATGCCACCCGTCTCGGTTTGCCACCAGGTGTCGACGATCGGGCAGCGGTCACGGCCGACGTTGCGGCGGTACCACATCCACGCCTCCGGATTGATGGGCTCGCCCACTGATCCGAGCAGACGCAGGCTCGATAGGTCGTGGGCCGCCGGATGCTCTTCGCCCCATTTCATCAGGGTCCGGATTGTCGTTGGGGCGGTGTAGAGGATGGAGATCTTGTAGTCCTCGACGATCCGCCACCACCGGTCCCGTCCACCTGCGTCAGGAGTGCCCTCGTACATGACCGAGGTCGTCCGGTTGGCGAGCGGGCCGTAGACGATGTAGCTGTGGCCTGTCACCCAACCCACGTCGGCCGCAGTCCAGAACACGTCCTGATCCGGCTTGACATCGAAGATCAGTCGGTGCGTTGCGGCGCAGTGGACCAGGTAACCACCTGTCGTATGCAGGATCCCTTTCGGCTTGGCGGTCGTCCCGCTCGTGTACATGATGTAGAGGGGCTGCTCGGCATCGAACGACTCGGGCTCGTGCACGGGCGACTGGGTCTCGACCGTCTCGTGCCACCAATGATCTCGTTCCTCCTGCCAGGCGACGTCCTGGCCTGTGCGACGCACAACCAGCACTGTGTGCACATCAGGGCAGTGCTCGAGAGCGGCGTCGACGTTCACCTTCAGAGCTACCGCATTGCCCCTGCGGTAGCCGCCGTCGGCGGTTACAACGACTCGGGCGTCGGCGTCGAGGATACGCCCGGCGAGCGCTTCGGCCGAGAAGCCGCCGAAGATGACCGAATGCGGTGCTCCGAGGCGGGCGCACGCCAGCATCGCAACGACGGTCTCGGGGATCATCGGCATGTAAATGGCGACCCGGTCGCCCGCGTTCACGCCGATCTCTTGAAGTGCGTTCGCCGCCTGGCACACCATCGCCTGAAGCTCGCCGTAGGTGATGGTCCGGTTGTCACCCTCGGGCTCGCCGACCCAGTAATAGGCGACCTTGTCTCCATAACCGGCGGCGACGTGCCGGTCGACGCAGTTGACCGAGGCATTGAGCCGGCCCCCGACGAACCAGCGCGAGAAGGGAAGGTTCCACTCGAGCACTGTCTCGAAGGGACGCTCCCACGTCAGCTCCTTGGCCTGATCGGCCCACCAGGCGAGCCGATCCGCCGACGCCTCATTGTAGATATCCGGCCGAGCGTTGGCCTGCTCGGCGAAGCCAGGAGGCGGGTCGAAATGGCGGTTTTCGTGCAGGAGCGCCGACAGGGTCTCTTCGCCCCGTGGAGCTGAGGCATCACTCATCAACAGTCCCTCCCTAGGTTTCGGTCTCTTGCTGCCTGCGATGCTGCCACCTCTGGTTAGCTCACGAGCGGCGCCGCCCGGGCTAGCCCAGGTGCCCCCCTGCAACCTCGAGCGCTGATTCGGCTGCCGCCTCGACGGTACGGTCGATGTCGGCAACCGAGTGCGCGAGCGAGGTGAAGCCGATCTCGTACGGGCTCGGGGCAAGCGCCACCCCCCGAGCAAGCATCGCCCGGAAGAAAGGTGCGTAGAGCCCGGACGCCGCGGCGCGCGAGGCCCCTTGGTAGTCGCGCACCGGCTCATCGGCGAAGAAGATGGAGAACAACGTGGCGAAGACTGGAACCTCGACGGCGAGGCCGCTTTGGCCGATCGCTTCGGCAAGCCCGCTTGCGAGCCGGGCGACGTTCGAGGCGAGTCTGGTGTAGGCGCTCTCGTCGAGGTGCTCGAGCACCTTAAGTCCGGCCGCAGTCGCGAGAGGGTTGCCCGACAAGGTGCCGGCTTGGTAGACAGGCCCAAGCGGGGCCAGCTGCGACATGACGTCCCTGCGCCCACCGAACGCAGCCAGTGGCAGGCCTCCCCCGATGACTTTCCCGAAACACCAAAGATCAGGTTGCACGCCAAGCAGCCCGGTTGCCCCAGCGCGCCCAAGGCGAAAGCCCGTGATGACCTCGTCGAAGATGAGAAGCGACCCGGCGCGCTCACAGGCTGAACGCAGTTGTTCTAAGAACCCCGCGATAGGGCCCACGAGGCCCATGTTGGCCGCCACCGGCTCGACGATGACGCAGGCGACAGACTCGTCGATCTCGGGGACCACGTTGTAAGGGACCACCAGCGTCGAAGCAACTGCGCCCGCCGGCACACCGGCCGAGTCCGGGAGCCCGAGGGTTGCGACGCCACTGCCGCCTCCGGCCAGGAGGGCGTCGCTGTGACCGTGGTAGCAGCCGGCGAACTTCACGACGCGGTCCCTGCCCGTCGCGCCTCGGGCGAGGCGGACGGCGGACATGGCGGCCTCGGTCCCTGATGACACGAAACGGACCTGTTCGCAGCCGGGCACAGCGCCGGTTACTGCCTCGGCGAGGCGGACCTCGGCCTCAGTCGGAGCGCCGTAGGTCGTTCCGCGCTCCGCCGCGGCCACAATGGCCTCGAGAACGGCCGGGTAGGCGTGGCCGAGGATCGAGGCGCCCCAGGACTGGACGTAGTCGAGCAGCACTCGGCCGTCAACATCTTCAACGAAGGCTCCTTCGGCCCGGGCGACGAAGTAAGGCGAGCCCCCTACCGCGCCGAAGGCACGTACCGGCGAGTCAACGCCGCCGGGGATCACCCGGCAGGCTTCGGCGAACAGCTCGAGGCTCCGCCGGCTGGCGGTGGGCAGGCTCATTCGGCGAAGCCTACCCAGAGGGCGAAGAGCCGACAGCAAAGCTGTCAGAGGTCGAACAGATTACGCAGGGCTTCTGCGAGCCGCTCGCCCCGTGGTGATCCAGCGGCCTCTTTCACCCTCACGGTCGGCTCGTGCAAAAGCTTGGCAACGGTGCGCTTGGTCACCGCCTCAATGATCTCGGCGGTCTCGGGCCCGAGCGCGTCAAGGCGTGCCCGCTGTCGCTCGAGCTCGGCCCGCCGGATGGACTCGGCCTTTGTCCTCAGCGCGGCCACGACTGGTGCGGCCGACCTCGCAGCCGACAAAGCGCGGTAGCGCTCAAGCTCCTCGGCGAGAACGCTGCGAACGAGCGGGATCTCACCGCGTCGCGTTGCCATGTGCCTCTCTGCGAAGCGCCGCACGTCCTCTACGTCGAGCAGGCTAACTCCATGAATCGCGGCCGCGGCGGGATCGACGTCGCGGGGGACCGCGAGGTCGACTATCAGTAGTGCACGCCCATGGCGCGACTGCATCGCCCGGGCGACACGGCCAGCGTCCAGCACAACTTCTGGTGCGGCGGTCGAGCTCAGGACGACATCAGCCCGAGCGAGCTCCTCGTCCAGCCTGGAGAGGCTCACGACCTCTGTGACCGATTGGCCCACGGAGGTGGACGCCCGTTTCGCGGAACGATTCGCGACCACGACACGTTCGGGGCCGTTTGGCTGTGCGAGGGCCTTCGAGAAACCGGCTCCCACCTCTCCCGCTCCCACGATGAGCACCGACCGGCCCATAAGGCCGCCCCGGACGCGATCTGACGCGAGGGCGACGGCCGCGTGCGCGAGCGAGGTCGTGCCCTGGGCGATGCGCGTCTCGGCGCGGACACGCTTGCCGGCTTCGACAGCATGGCGGAACAGCGCCCCAAGGACCGGTCCGGCGGTGTTCTCTGAGCGTGCGAGCTCGACGGCGTGGCGCACCTGACGGAGGATCTCACCTTCGCCGAGCACTGGCGAGTCAATCCCTGCAGCCACCTCGAACAGGTGCGAGACGGCTGCGTCGTCGATCCAGCATGAGAGATGCTCCGAAAGAGCCTCGCGATTGGGCTGAACGCCACCCGCCCATGATCCGAAGAAGGCTTCGATATCTGCGAGGCCGTCGTGGAAGCGCTCGATGACTGCGTAAACCTCAGTGCGTAGGCACGTCGACAGCACGACGACTTCGGCGACGTGCTCGCTGTCTCGAAGTGCTTGAAGCGCCTTTGCGAGGTCGCGCTGAGCTATGGCCCCCTGTTCGAAGACGTCCAGGGGCACGTCCCTTTCGTTGATCCCCACGGCGACGACCGCCACGGCGTGGTCCCTCGTTTCTCTTAGCTGACAGCCTAGGGACGTTACAACCCTGCCAGGCGACGTCCTCGCAGCCCGGGGCGGCGCACCAGCCGCCCACCCTCAGCCGGCGAGCATCCGGGAACGCACGGCCGCCACAAATGCGTCGCGGGGAAGGCTCAATGTGACAGCGGAACTTGCCGCCGTCACGTCCGCACGCCGCGCGACGCCGTGCAAGAGGGCAATTTCACCGAACTGATCGCCAGGGCGCAGCTCGCTAACTGGCTGCGCGCCCTTTACTACTGCGCGGCCGTCGAGGAGCACGTAGAAGCGGTCACCTTCTTCGCCCTTGCGGATGATCGTGGCGCCCTCGGTCCACTGTTCGACCTCGGCGTGCGCGGCGAGCTCGCGAAGCGAGCCCGCGTCGAGATGCGACAAAAGGCTGACTCGCGACAGGACCTCGAGCCGCTGGCGACGGGTGAGACCGGCCGCGCCGGGATAGGCACGGCCCTCCGATGGCATCGTCAGGGTGCCGATCTGGCCGGTCAGGGCGGCGAGGAAGTCAGCTTGTGGCAAGACGAGCAGGTCCATGGGTTCGCGCGAACGGACCGTCGCCATTCGCGGAACGTTACGCAGGAGGGCTCTCTCCCCGAAATAGCCGCCGGGTTCAACCGAGCCCACACAGAACCCGTCGACAAAGACGTCGGCGACTCCGGCGCTGACCACATAGAAGCGGTCTCCCTCATCGCCTTGGCGAACGATGTCGGTCCCGGCGGGGACGCTCAGTTGGACAACGCGTGCAACCAGCGACTCGAGGGCGGCCATGTCGAGCGGCTCGAGAAAAGGTACGCCGTGGAGCACGGCGAGAATGTTGGTGCGCTCGCTTGCGGTGGTGTCCAATCGGTGCAGGAGCTTGCGGCCGATCACGACCACCGCTGGTAACGGCAGTCCCGCCACAGCGAGCGCCCAGCGGATGCCGATGGTGGATGCGAGCAAGGGACCCGCGAGGGCGCCGAGGCCCTCAAGTGCCAGCTTGGCCGATTCGATCGCCCCGGTGACGCGGGGCAGCAAGGGCGTGTCGAGCAACCGGTGGAGGAGTGAGAATGTCGCGACATCGGCAACCGCCATCCCCACCCCCCAGGCCGCGACGAAGAACAGGGCAATGTCGAGCACCGGGACGCCGGCGATGACGACGAGGGGGATTCCGCAGGCGACGAAGGCCAGGATCGTCGGACCGCCGATGTTCTTGCGGCCGATAAGCGCAGCAGAGAGCGGCACGGCTGCCAGCGCCCCGACCCCGGCGGCGAGCATCAAGAGCCCGACCCCGGCGCTGCCGGCGTGCAGGAGCCGCAGCGAAGCGATCACGGCGATCGCGATCCACATCCCGCGCACGAATGTCCGTAGCCCGCTCACAACCAGCAGCCCCCCGACGTAAGGGTGGCGGACGACACCGAGTGTGTCGGCGAATAAGCCACGCGTCTCGCCTGAAGCTCCGAGTTGTGAGACCAGAACCGGTGTGGCTGAGAACCGGCCAGTCGCAAGCGCGCTCATGAGCATGAGGCCGCTAGCGCCGGCGAAGACGACGGCGGGAGTTGTTACAACGAGCAGGAAACCGCCCGCGATGGCCCCGAGAGCCTGGCTCAGCGTCTTGACGGTGCTCATCCCGGCCGCGGCGGCGGCGAGTTCTCGAGGTGTGCGTGCGAGCACCGGGATCATCGCCGACTGGGCCGGTCTGTAGGGGGCGGAGACGAGGGCGTCGATCGCCACCAGTACGAGAAGTGGGGCGAGCGGGACGCCCGCGCCGGCGAGCCCCGCGCTCGTCGCCACGATCGCGGCCCGGGTGACAGTGATGCCCGCGAGCACCCGTCCGCGCGGGTGGCGTTCCAAGAAGGGGATGTTGAAGAAACTGCCGATCGAGGCGACGAACAGGCGGAATCCGACCAGCCCGACGGCGACCGAGCCGTGCGATCGGAACGCGTCGACGGCGAGAGAGGTGACGTATCCCCATTCAGCGAGAGTCATGGCGCCGAAGCCGACGACTAGCCACGTGAGCGCCCTGTTGTCGAAAAGGATCCGAATCGGTTCCACAAGACGCCCGAAGCCTGCGATCGGGCGATGCGTGTTTCCTCCGTCGGCCACGGCCGCGAACCTGGCTCGGAGCTCGGTTGCTCAGGTGGTGGACGTCGCGAGATCGCGCTTCACGTCGCCAACGTGGTGGACGACGTCGTGGAGCATGTACTGGCCGAGGGTCTCGACCGTGAACCTCGCCCCGTCGCTACGGGTTCCAGGGCGTTGCCATGCCGTCCCTTCGACACTCTCGAAGTCCGTAGCCAGCGTTTCTGCCGCCTCGGTCAGCTCCGCTGCCACGGTCGCGGGATCCTGTTCCTCGTAGCGCTCATCGAGCGCAGTGCTGTCCTGGTCCCAGTTCTGGTACTGCGGGTCGTCCTGTGTGAGCATCAGGTTGAGACGCCCGTCCACGACTCGGAAGACGTCTCGCACATGGCAGCCGTACTCGAGCGTCGACCAGCGGTCCTCGCGTGTTCTATGAACTATGCCTGCAGGGTCGCCGGAAAGGACGCCAACCCAGAATCGGGCGTTGGCCCGGATCCGCTCCGGGATCTCTCTGCTTGGCACGCGCGACGACTCGAAAGCGCATTCGGGGCAGGGCCGCTCGAGCACCCAGGTCCAGACCTTTGTGTCCGGGACGATGGCCATGACGGGAATCTACCCGCCCTCTTACAGATTCGCGCCGGTATTCTCGAGCGAACAGAACAAAGCCGAATCGAGCGACCGGTCTTCGGTGATCTGTTGGCGTTCGGGAGCCATATGCGCCTTCTGGACAGCTACCGGCACGCAGAGTGCCTAGATCGCGTCGATCCCGTTAGGTTCGTTGGGACGCGGGCCGAGCTCTCGTTCTAGTAGCTGCGAGGGTAAAAGGCCGCGACGACGCGCTCCAGGCAGTCCTGTCCAGTCCACGCGAGTCGCGCGAGACGGCTCCTGCAAGAGTCGGGCTCGCCGACGTGGAACACTGTGCCGATGCGAATCTGGATATGCGGCGTACGTGGCTCGACTCCGACTCCGGGGCCGGACTTCGACCGCTACGGCGGGCACACCTCCTGCCTTGCCGTCGGCCTGGACGGAAAGCGCCCGAGCTTGATCATCGACGCCGGCACCGGCATCCGTTTGGCGAGCGACCTTTTCGGTGCGAATCCTGGCCTTTTCGACGGCCAGCCTTACACCGGGGCGATCGTGCTCGGTCACATGCACTGGGACCACACCCAGGGCCTGCCATTTTTCGCGGCAGGTAACAACCCAGGTTCTCGGGTCGATCTCTACGCTCCTGCGCAAGGTGACACCGAGGCCGTCCTCGCGCGTTTCATGTCACCGCCGCACTTCCCGATCGCGCCGGAGGGTTTGGCAGGTTCGTGGAGCTTCCACGCCCTCGAGCCGGGAGAGTCCCAGATCGGCGGGTTCTCCGTCCTCGCCCTCGAGATCCCCCACAAGGGCGGGCGGGCCTTCGGTTACCGGGTCTCCGATGGGCGGGCGACCATCGCTTATATGTCCGATCACTGCCCGACCAACTTCGGCCCCGGCCCGGAAGGGCTCGGCGAGTACCACGACGCGGCCCTGGCTCTCGCACGCGGCTGCGACGTGCTGTTTCATGACGCTCAGTACACAGACCAGGAGCTGCCCGCCCGGGCGTCGTTCGGTCATGCTTCGACCGGGTACGCCGTGGGCCTGGCCGAGGCCGCCCAGGTACACCAGCTGATGCTCTATCATCACGACCCGGCGCGTACCGACGACGAGATCGACGCCATCGTTAAGAGCTACGAGACAGCCGCGATATTGGTGACCGCCGCCGTGTCAGGGACGGTCCTGGACCTGCCTTGAGCGGTTCGGGTCCACCGGGCGTGGCGCAGACGGCGATGCTACTTCGGGGACAGAATTCGCTCGCACCGCGGCGGCGTGTATAGAAGAATACGACGACGAGAGCGCGGCGTTGCCGCCCGAGCGAGGGGGTCAGATGTACAAAAACCTGCTGGTCGGCGCGGACAGTTCGGCGACCGCACTGCGCGCAGTCCAGGCGGCTATCGAGCTAGCGGAGACCTTCGACGCCAAGTTGCACATCGTCACTGCCTACAAGCCCGAGACCGTTAAGGGCCCCGATCTGCCGGAGGAATTCCGCTACACGGCGAACGTCCATCCGGCTGACGCCTTGTTGGACGAGCTCAAGGCGATGGCGAAAAGGGCGAGCGTTCCCGTCGAGGTGCATGCCGCGACCGGGGAGCCGGCTGAAGCCATCTGCCGCGTGGCGACCCGCATTGGAGCAGACCTCGTCATAGTGGGCAACAGGGGAATGCGAGGCGCCAGAAGAGTTCTCGGCAGCGTGCCGAATTCGATCGCCCACAAGGCGCCCTGCGCGGTTCTGATCGTCGACACGACCAAGGCCGATTAGCCGCAGGTCGGCTCAAGCCCGATTAGCCAAGCCGGTCCAAGCTGCAGCCTCGATGACACAAGCGCCGAGCTGCCGGGACCTTTAAGCCATGGCAGCTGTCACCCAGTGTTAATCAGGAAGTCGACTGTTGTTCACGTTCAGGCTGCGCGCGAAACCGGGCGTACAAGGTTTCAGGTCCGGCGTCGTGGCGGCCCCAGGCGCAGTTCACCGGGAGCCCCAGCCGGGACGACGGGGCGGTGGGGCGCGATCGGTTCGATTCGACGGTAGGGCTCGCCGAGAAGCGGCCGTTGGTCGGGATCGCCCCTGTTGGGCCACAGCGCCATGGCCCGCTCGGCCTGGGCGGTGATCGTCAGCGAAGGGTTGACTCCGAGGTTGGCCGAGACAGCCGAGCCGTCCACGATGTGGAGGCCGGGATGGCCGTAGACGCGGTGGTACGCATCGATCACACCGGATTGCGGCGAGTCCCCGATGACAGCACCGCCTAGGAGATGTGCTGTCATCGGGACGTTGAAGACATCGTTCCATCCACCGGCTGCGAAACCGCCCGTGTGCCTCGCGATCCGTCTCACGACCTCGTGACCAATCGGGATCCAGGTCGGGTTCGGCTCGCCGTGGCCCTGTTTTGAACTGAGGCGCCTGCCGAACAGGCCCGCGGTCATATAACAGGTCATGGAGTTGTTCCGTGGCTGCATGACGAGGGCGGCGATTGTCTGTTCGGACCATCGCCGCATCGAGAGGTTGCGGGCCATCATCACCGGATGGCGCAGCACTTCGCGCGCCCAGCTCACTCGGCGCGATCGGCCACCCCCGTCAGCCAGCGCTGTTGCCAACAGCCCCATGGCGTTGCTGCCACGTCCGTAGCGGACGGGTTCGATGTGGGTCTCGCTGTCGGGATGGAACGAAGAAGTGATAGCGACCCCGCGCGTAAAGTCGACGTCGCGCCGGAAGGTTCGGGCCCCGAGGATCGCCTCGGAGTTCGACCGGGTGAGCTCACCGAGGCGGGGCGAGAGGTTCGCCAGCCTTCCCGTGTCCTTCATGGCATGGAGCAGCTTCTGGGTCCCGAGTGTGCCCGCTGCTAGGACCACCTCTGTGGCGACGATTATCCTCCGGCGCTTTCGCACCAGCGCACCGGTTCGCTCGGTCGTGACCTCGTAGCGCCCGTCGGCGCGCGGGGTGATGGCTGTGACGGTCGTGAGGGGAAAGACGGTGGCGCCGACCTTCTCGGCGAGGTAGAGGTAGTTCTTAAGAAGCGAGTTCTTCGCGCCGTGACGGCAGCCCGTCATGCACTCGCCGCACTCGATGCAGCCTCTGCGTGCGGGCCCGAGACCACCGAAGTAGGGGTCGGCAACCTCGACACCGGGCTCGCCGAAAAACACCCCGACGGGAGTGGGCACGAAGGTCTCAGCGACACCCATCTCCTCTGCGACGGCCCGCATGACCTCGTCGGCCGGCGTCACGCTCGGGTTCGCGACGACGCCGAGCATGCGCTTGGCCTGGTCGTAATAGGGCATGAGCTCTGCTTGCCAGTCGGTGATGTGACTCCACCTCTTGTCTGTGAAGAATGACGCGAAAGGCTCGTAGAGAGTATTGGCATAGACGAGCGAGCCTCCGCCCACTCCCGCGCCCGAGAGCACCATCACATTGCGCAGCAGTGTTATCCGTTGGATGCCGAACAGGCCGAGCCTCGGTGCCCACAAGAACGAGCGCAGGCGCCATGAGGTCTTCGGCAGAGTCGCGTCGTCGAAGCGTCGCCCGGACTCCAAGACCGCGACGCGGTACCCCTTTTCGACAAGACGCAGGGCGGACGTGCTTCCTCCGAAGCCGCTGCCGACGACCACGACGTCGAAGTCTTCGGCGTCCATCGGGGCGATGCTAGTCAACTCGTCTCGACACGAGCCGCGGCGCCGGTCGCGTCGTGACATCGGACTTGCCATCCGCGGCCAGGTCGCGACAAGCTCCGCCTGTCGTGTCCCGACGGCACAGGAGGACGAGATGAGTTGGCATGGTGAACACCGCGCAGTGTGTGTTTTTTCCTTCGACGTTGACGCCGAGAGCCCGATTCTCGCCCATAGCGCCAATTACGCCGACCACGCCATGACGATGACCCACCAGGCCTACGGGCCAAGGGTCGGCGTCAGACGGATTCTGGCGATGCTGGCCGAGTACGACTTGAAGGCCACCTTCTTCGTGCCAGGCCTCACCGCTGAGCGTTATCCGCACGTCGTGGAGGCCGCGCTTTCAGGCGGACACGAGGTGGCACACCATTCCTACAGCCACCGCAACGCCTCGACGATGGCCCCGGGGGACGAAAGGGCTGACTTCGAAAGGGCGCTCAAGGTTCTGCAGGCTCAAGGCGCCGAGCTCAAAGGCCACCGCGCTGGACTATGGGAAGCGTCTTGGGAGACCCCGGGACTCGTTGCCGAGTACGGGCTGCTCTACGACTCGAGCCTCATGGACGACGACAAGCCGTATGTGCTCGACGTCGGCGGCCGCAAGATCGCCGAGCTCCCTCCGCATTGGAGCCTGGACGACTGGGAGCAGTACGCATATGTACCCGACCCGATGATCGGCGCGGTCATCGAGTCACCGGTGAAGGTGCTCGAGATGTGGAAGGCCGAGCTCGAAGCCATGCGGCGTCACCAGTGCCTGTTCATGCTCACGTGCCACCCCTTCTTGTCGGGGCGACCGAGCCGCCTCGAGGCGCTGCGGTCCTTGATCGAGTTCGCTCTGTCGTTCGACGACGTCGAGATCCTCACGGCGGAGAAGGTCGCGACTCGGGCACTCGCCGATACCGCCCTTGTGCCCCGCTCGCTTGAGCCGGTCGTGATCGAGCCCGGGCTTTACCCGAACTGAGCCAGGAGAGCACAACGGGAAGGAGAGCATCATGAGTTCACAGATTGCAAAGTCAATGACAGTGCGAGACCGTATAGTCGTACCGGCGAGGCAAGGTCGTGCTGTGAGGATAGAAGAGGGCCAGTACGTCCGGATCGTGGACCCGGAGGGCCAGCAGATCGCCGACACTTTTGCCTACAACTGCGACGACGTGAACGAGTACCACAGTGCTCACCACACTCGCGCTGTCCTCAGTCGTCTGTTTCCCAGGGTCGGAGAGGCCTTCTACACCAATCACCGCCGCCCGGTCCTTACTCTTGTGGAGGACAACAGCCCAGGCATCCACGACATGAAGATCGCGCCGTGCGATATCTACCGTTACCAGGCAGCTCTGCCCATGGGTCTCGAGGTGAAGGGGTGGCACGCATCTTGTCAGGAGAACATCGAAAAGGCGATGGCCGCCGTAGGTTTCCCGAGCGTAGTGGTGCCACAGTCGATCAACTTGTTCATGGACACGCCCGGACTCGAGGACGGACGAATTGCGTGGTTGGAGGCTAAGACAAAGCCGGGCGACAACGTCGTACTTCGGGCGGAAATGAGTTGTTACTTGGCTGTGTCCGCCTGTCCACAAGACATCCTCGTCATCAACGCCTCGAAGCCCTCTCCCATTGAGATCGAGATCCTCGACTAGGCCCATTGCGCCCGAACAAGTCCTTCGAGCTTCAAGCGCGCCCGTTTAGCCGGCTAACATCACCCGGACTCGCTCGACAGTCGCAGACAGCACGGCCTGGTTGCTCGTGACCACAGGCAGGCCGAGCCGCGCTTCGAGATCGGCGATTGCCTCCATGGCGCGAAAGTTCGTACACGAGACGAAGACGAGGTCCGCGGCCAAGCCGCCGAGGACCTCGGTGGCGAACTCGACTATTCGCGCTGGGGTCACCCGCGCGATCTCGAAGTTCTCGGTGATGCCGAGGCCGGCAATTCGCACAACGTCCACGCCGTCTGCTCGAAGGCTCGCCGCGATCGGTTCGTTCAGCTCCTTTACGTATGGAGTGACGACCCCGACACGCTTCGCGCCTGCACGGCGGATCGCGAGACGGACCGAGTCGATGGTGCTCACGGTTGGTGCGCCGGTGATCTTCGTGATGGTGGCGCAAAGTTCGGCGTCGTAGTCATTGCCGCGAAGCGCTCCTGCCGAAGTGCAGCCGAACACGACGATGTCCGGGCGGGCAGTGCCGAGATCGCGTGCGGCGGGGAGCGCGAACTCGTCGAGCAGTCGACTCTCGCCTTCAGCCGTGGTGTCCTCCATGTACATCCGGGCCGTGTGCAGTGTCCATCCCCGGGGCAGCTCGCGGGAGAAGTCCGCTTCCATGGCAGTGTTCGAGGACGGGATCATGAGCCCGATCCGTGGCGGATCAGCGGATGTCACAGCGGCACCTTTACCTTCTGTCAGTCGAGAGCGGGCGTGAGGCCGCGCAGCTCGCGCAGTAGCTGCAGCTCCTGTGCACTCGGGGCTTCGAGCTCGTCGAGCTCGTCGGCCATGAGCAGTTCAAAGCCGGTCGCTTCGCGTACCGCTTCGATGCTCACCCCGGGCTGGAGGCCCCGCAACCGCATCTTGTGGCTCTCGGGCTCGAAGTCGAACAGCGCCAGATCCGTGACGACGTTTTTCAGGCGACCGAAGGGCAATCCGGCGTCGCGCCTGGTTGAGCCGCCGGAAAGATAGCCGGGACTGGTGATGAAGTCGACTTTTTCGACAAAGCGTCGCTTCTCGTGCGCGGTAACAATGAAGATTTCGTTGCACAGCGAGATGATGTCGTTCGCCCCGCCGGTGCCGGGCAGCCGGACCTTGGGTGAGGCCGGGTTGCCGATGAAGCTCGTGTTGATGTTCCCGTAGAGGTCCACCTGTGCCGCGCCGAGGAATCCGTAGTCGAAGTAGCCGCGCTGCGCGTACAAGAAGATGTCGGTTATGTCGGCGAACATGGTGGCTCCGTAGGCCGCCCGCATCTCGTTGGTCGACACAGGAAGGTGCCCGGGTCGCAACTGAGTACCGATGATGCCGCCCTCAAGCACAATCGTGAGGTTGGGAGCCTGACGTCGCCGGGCTAAAGCCGAGGCCACTAGGGGCGCACCGACTCCCGCGAAAACGACCCGGTTGTCGGCCAGGAGGCGGCTCGCGGCCACCGTCATGAGCTCCTCTGGGCTCACTTCGGCGGCTGGGTCATTGCCGAGTTCTGCCGTCGCGAAGCTCACGGCGTGAGCTCGCGGGCGAGGCGACCGAGCTCTGCGAGCCGACCGCTGTCAAGGCCGTTCAGGAATGCCTCGAAATCCGGGTACATATTGACATTGGCCTCGACGTAACGGCTCACGCCCTCGTCGGGTCCGTGCTCGCGCAGTAGGCGCACGTAGTCGTCGAAATGCCTTGTGTCGGCTTCATAGAGTCCGTAGCACTCATGAGGGTAGGCACCGAAGGGCGCCTCCACGACTGCGTCGACGGTGAAGTGTGGCAGTACGGTGCGATCGGACGTGGCCGTGATCTCCTCGGTCGTGACGATCTTCTCGGCACTCAACACTACCCGCCTCGATGCCCGGGCCATATCGACATCCATATGCGTGTAGCCATCGATCTGAGCGTTGCCATACATATCAGCACGATGGACGTGCAACAGTGTTACATCGGGAACGAGGGCAGGCACAGCGAGCAGTTCCTGGTCGGTATATGGGCAGCGGATTGTCGCCGCGTTGACCTGTTTCGCAAGGTCGGAACCGAGCATCGTCATAGTTGGTAGGAAGGGGACTCCCATTGCTCCAGCTTTGAGCCGCAGGCCTAGGGCTAGATGGCTCCACTCCTCATATGTAGCGAGGCCCTTTTCGACATAGTGGCGGATGACAGGTGATAGCCCCCACGGAAGCCCGATGCCGACCCAGCTTGTGACGACCCGGTTTGCCATCCCTGTCGCCAGGAAGAGGTCAGCCTCGTAACAGGTGAGGGAACGGGAGATGGTGAGCCCGCTCCGGCCCTGGCGTAGCAGCTCGAAGAGCAACGACATCGGAGTACGCGAGTAGAGGGTGCCACCGATGGCGACGACGTCACCGTTGTGGACGAGCTCCATCGCCACTCTGGCGCTCACACGCTTGTCGGTCACTGGCCGCAAATGGGCCTCGAGGTCGAGCCGGGACTCGCGCACCGTGGTCGTCATGTGCCAGACCCCGTCGTCGCCTGGTCGAGTTTCGGCAATACTTCAGCCGCAAAGCGATCAACCTGGTCGAGCTCGTAGTTGTACGGCACCAGCACGATATGTTGGGTACCGACAGCCACATGCTCAGAGAGTTGCTCGGCGCATTGCTCGGGCGTGCCGCGGATCGAGCTTTCGGGTGTCGACTCGCTCCACGGCGCGACGTCGAAGTAATCATCGAGGAACTGGCGCACGGACCTATCCGCGCTCTCGTAGCTGTCCGCGACGCAAAACGGGAGCTGGGCGACGTTCTTGAGCTCGTCTGGGTCCCGACCTGCCGCTTCGGCGAAAGCCCGGATCTTCTGCCAGGCACGGCCGAAGCTTTCCGCCGTGTAGAAGTAAGTCAGCCAGCCGTCGCTTTTTGTGGCCACCCGGTGCAGCACGCGGTCTACGTACCCGCCGATGAGGACCTGTGGCGGTGGCACCGGGCGGGGGAGCATCCTCACAGAGCGCAACGCGAGCTCGTCCCAGTTGCCCGTGACCATGTCCTCCTCCCACAGCTTGCGGAGGATTTCCAGATTGCGCTCGAAAACGCGCCCCCGGCCCTTGAACGGCACGCCCGTAGCCTCGAACTCGCGCTCGTACCAGCCCGCGGCCATGCCGAGCGAGAGACGACCCTTAGAGATGATCTGAATTGTCCCGGTCGTCTTCGCCAACAGCACGGGGTCGCGGATCGGGAGCACGAGCACGCCGGTGCCCAGCGTCAAGGTCCGGGTGTGCTCGGCCAACATCGTCAAGGTCGTCAAGGACTCAAAAAAGGGAAAAGCTCGCCTGGCACCGAGAAACAAGTGGTCCCAAACCCATAAAGACGACAACCCGAGTGCCTCCGCTCGAGTTGCATATGCGACCAGCCGCTCAGCATCGGGCTCACTCGACATCGGAGTGAAATTCTCGACTGCTAACCCGAATGTGACAGCCACCGTCTCACCTTTGCTTTCTCAGTTGTCTCTAAATCGATACTATCAGTGGCCTGGAACAGCTTCTAATCCCTTTTGGTGCCAGCGCGGTTGACCTTATAGGATTAGTGGCGACCAAGGAGGTCTAGTGCCCGAGATAGTTACCGCCTGGACCAAAGGCGAACTGCGTGAGCTCGTCTCTACCGGCGACCTCCTAGCCGGAGGCACGGACCTTCTCGTTCAGCTTCAAAAGGGCCGGAAACCAGCGCGTCTTGTTGACGTGTCGAAGCTGCTGGACGGGCCGGCGCCAATTCGTGCCATGGGCCCTCAGCTGGAGGTCTCAGCCTTGATTTCGTTAGGCCGGCTCTCGAAGGAGCTCGACGGCGTCCTGCCCTCGCTTGAGATGTCCGTGGCGCTCTTCGGTTCTGTGCGCATTCGCAACCGCGCCACGATCGGCGGGAACCTTGGCAACGCCTCCCCGGCCGGCGACACAATCCCGCCACTTGTGGCCGCAGACGCCGTCGCCGTTCTTGAGGGGGCGGCCGGCTCGCGCCGGGTGCCGGTTGCCGAGCTTGTCACCGGTCCTGGCAAGACGGTCGTAGGCAATGACGAGTGGATCGATATGGTCGTGGTTCCCGTTGCGAGCGGTGAGGAAGGGTTCCGCAAGTTCGGCACCCGCAAGGCGGACGCGATATCGATCGTGAGCCTGGCCTGGCGATGGAGGAGGGACGAGGACGGGACACTGCACGACGTCGCGCTCGCCTTCGGAGCTGTTGCGCCGACGGTGGTAAGAGCGAGGCGAGCCGAGGCCGAGCTTGAGGGCCGCCGACCCGATGAGAAAGTAATCGAGCAAGTCGTGGTTGCACTCGAATCGGACATATCTCCGATAGACGACATCCGCGCCAGCGCCAGGTTCCGCCGCGAGATGTCAGGGGTCCTGCTTCGCGAGGAGCTTGGCTCGCGTCAAAGGCCGCTATCTGGCAGGACGATGGTGAGGACGACCCCGAGGAGATCGGCGTGAGTATGTTCGAGGGTCACTTGGGGTCACGACAAGTCGTGAGTCATGACGCTGCGAAGCCTGAGACAGCGCCAGCCGGCGTTTTCGGACCCGCTGGTAACCTGGGGTCGAGGGTTTTCAGCGAACAAGGGGCTCACGCGATGACACTGGTGTTCGAACCGGCGGCCGAAGACCCGAGGCCGATCGCGCAAGCGCAGACCGGTGTTCTCGAACGATCTCACAGCCGCGAGGACTGGGACAATCAGTGGTACGGGCCCGCCAGGTTCAAGTACCAGATGGTGCGCAGCTACGAGGAGGCCGTCGCCGCCCTCGTAGAGCAGGGCACAGGAGCCAAGATCCTCGCCGGCGGCCAGAGCCTGGTGCCAATGATGAACCTCCGCTTGGCGTGTCCCACGGCACTGATCGATCTCAACGGTGTCGTATCGGCTCGGGCAATGGTGGAGGGTGATCACCTTGTGCTGTCGGCCATGTGTCGATACTCAAGCGTGCTCTGCTCGCCGTTCGTGCGCACACTCAGTCCGCTGCTGGCAGAGGCCGTGACCCATGTGGGAAACGTCAGAGTCCGAAACCGCGGCACCCTCGGTGGGAGCTTGGCCCATGGTCAAGCGACCGCAGAGCTCGGAGCGGTCGTACTCGCCCTCGGTGGTGAGATCGTCGCTCTCGGCCCGCATGGCTCCAGAGTTATCTGCGCACGGGACTTCTTCCTGGGCCGGCTTAGGACGAGCCTCCGGTCCGACGAAGTGGTCACCGCGTTGCGACTTCCCCTCGGGAGCCAGCGAAGAGGCTGGGCGTTCAAGGAGATGACGCGCCGTCGCGGCAACCCTGCGATCGTTGGCGTCGCGGTGAGCCTTGAGCTCGCGCCTGGCAACGATGTCATCGCATCGGTAGGCGTCGGTCTCATCGGCGTCGCCGACCGCCCGATCTGCGCTGCCGAGACGGTCGTATCGTCGCTTGCGGGTCAATCGCCGACGGCCGAGGTGCTCGAGACAGCGGCGGCCGAAGTTGCAGAGGCCACCTCTCCGGGAAGCGACGTGCACGCCTCAGGCGAGTACCGGCGCCGCCTCACGAGGGTTCTTACCCGTCGGGCGCTCTCCGAGGCGCTGATATCGGCCGGAGGGCGGGTCATCGGGGCATGAGCTTGCAGCAAGTGACACTCCAGGTGAACGGCGTCGCCCACGAGATCTCGGTGGCCCCCGACGCCACTTTGCTCGACGTTCTACACGACCAGCTCGGGCTGAAAGACGTGCGCTACGGCTGTGCAGAAGGAGTGTGCGGCACGTGCACGGTGCTGCTTGACGGCGAGGCCGTGAGCAGCTGCCTAATGTACGCCGTCCAGGTCGAGTTCCGCGACATCGTCACCGTAGCGGGGCTGCTCGGCGAGGACGAGTCCCTACATCCCTTGCAAGAGACCTTCCTGCGTCTCGGCGGCACTCAGTGCGGCTTTTGCACCCCGGGTGTGATCCTCACCGCCTACAGCCTTGCGGAGCGCCATCCCCGGCCGACGCACGACGAGATCCGATACGAGCTCGGAGGCAGCATTTGCCGCTGCACCGGCTACACCAAGATCACCGAAGCGATCGAGGCCTATCTCGACGACCGCCTCGGCTTGGCACAAGAGGCCCAGAATTGAGCGAGACGACCGTCTCGCGAGTCGTAAAGCCGCAGGCCCCGCTCGAAACTGACCCTCTAGTGGACATGGGCGAACTCGCGGCGCCAACGAGTCCGCTCGACGCAGGCGAGCAGGACCTGGCCCCGGTGCCGATGAGGGTGATCGGCCAGAGGCTCGTTCACCACGATTTCGTCGACAAGGTCAAGGGCGAAACTGTCTACGCCGCCGACTGGCACCTGCCGGGGATGCTCTACGGCAAGGTCGTGCGCGCCAGTGTCCCGAGCGCCCGGATCGTGTCGGTCGACACGAGCAAGGCACGGGCGCTTCGCGGCGTGGCGGCGGTGATGACCGCAGGTGACGTCCCGAGAAACGAGGTCGTCGAGCGGGCGAGCGGTGGTCTCGGTGAGCTGCTCGTCGCCATGCCGATCCTCGCCGCCGATCGCGTCCGCTATGCCGGCGAGCCGGTCGCCCTCGTCGCAGCGGAGACGCCGCAGCTTGCCGACGATGCCGCCGAGCTCGTGCAGATCGAATACGAGGAGCGCCCAGGCGTCTACGACCCCGAGGCTGCTCTCGCGCAAGGGGCGCCGCTTGTCCACGACGAGGGCAACGTGCTTGTGAGTTGGCACATCTGCCACGGCGATGCCGAGGCTGCTCTTGCAGGTGCCGACATTGTGATCGAGGGTGAGTACCGGACACAGCATGTCGAGCACGCCTACTTGGAGCCCGAGGCCGGAGTCGGTTGGATAGAGAACGACGTGATCACGCTGCGTTGCTCGACGCAGGTCATCGAACACGTATCGGATGTCGCGCACATACTCGACCTGTCCGTCAACAAGGTCCGTGTGATCGCTTCCTACATGGGCGGCGGCTTCGGTGGCAAAGAGGACATGACTGTCGAGCCCTACCTTGCACTGCTCGTGTGGAAGTGCCGCCGCCCGGTCCGCATGGTTTGGAACCGCCAGGAATCGCTCATCGCTTCGACCAAGCGGCACCCCTTTGTCATGCGGTACCGGACAGGGGCCACAAACGAGGGCAGGATCATCGCCCAGGACGTCGACATCATCGGGGACGCTGGCGCCTATCCCTACTTGAGCGCCCGGATCATGTTCGCCGGGGCCGCCCTTGCCTGCGGGCCCTATTTCACGCCTAACGTGAACGTGTTCTCGCGGGCGGTATTCACCAACAACATGCCGACGAGCGCTTTCCGCGGCTTTGGCGCAATGCAGGTGACCTTGGGGTACGAGTCCCAGATGGACCGCCTCGCCGAGGCGCTCGGCATCGACCGTTTTGAGCTCCGGCGTCGCAACTTTTTACGCAAGGGCGACGTGATCCCCACCGGCGAGAGGCTCGAGACCGCCGTGGCAGTCGACGAGACGTTGCGCCGTGCATGGAGTCGACTTGGCGAGCCGAGCGTTCCGAGCGCACCGTCAAAACGTGTCGGGCGCGGCTTTGCATGCAACATGCAGCCCTATGGGCGCACGGTGTGGTTTCGCGACCGGGCCTCGGCGTGGCTGAGCGTCCAGGCCGACGGGACGCTCTTGATCCGCTCCGGGTTGACCGACATGGGACCAGGTCAGGCTGCCAGCCTTTGCGCGATCGCTTCGGAGGTCCTCGGGGTCCCTCTCGACAGGATCAGCGTCTACATCGGAGACACGGCCCTCACTCCGCCCGCGGGCGGTACCTTTGCCACACGCCAGCTTTACATGTCCGGCAATGCCGTTCTCGGGGCGTCACAGAAACTGCGCGACCTTATGACACCGGTTGCCGCCGAAGTGCTCTCGTGTGAGCCGGACGAGCTCGTCTTCGAAAACGGGGTCGTCAAGGTCGGGTGCGAAGGTCCCGGCGGTGGCCACGGCGAGATCGCGCTCGGGGAGCTCGCTCGCCTCTGCGAGACCCGCGAGCTCGATCCTGCCGTCCTGCACACCTTCCGCGTCGAGACCAAGCAGGGCTTTGACCCGGTCGTCGGCCAGGGTGCCAGCTTTCCGGACTACACCTACGGCACCCACGCCGCCGAGGTCGAGGTCGACCTCGAGACAGGCGAGGTCGAGGTGCTCAAGTACGCGGCCTGCCACGACGTCGGGCGTGCCATCAACCCACTCCGGGTCGAAGGCCAGATTCAGGGCGGAGCAATGCAGGGTCTTGGCTACGCCCTCACCGAGGAGATCGTCCTTCGCGAGGGGAGGATTGCCTCGTCGCTCTTCGCTGACTACCTCGTCCCGAGCTCTGACGACATGCCCGACGTGATGGTTGACATCGTCGAGAGCGGCGAGGGCAAGGGCCCGTTCAATGCCCGAGGCATCGGTGAGCCTCCGATCGCGAACGGCGCCCCGACGATCGCCAACGCCATTGCGGACGCCATCGGTCTTCATCCGACACAGCTGCCGATCACGCCCGAACGGGTGCTCGCCCTCATCGACAAGGCGGGCCCTGTCTCGACCGGCGCCAAGGTCTTGTGAAGCAGGTTCCCGGGGGGAGCTAAGCGTCACCCGGGCGATCCCGCCCGTGAAAGGAAACGGAAAGGAGCCCCACGTGGCCCGGCGTACTTATGGCGGCCCTCTTGTGGACATCACCGGCGCGGTCGACTTGCATTGCCACCCCTATCCGGACCTCTTCCCGCGGCTAGCGGACGACTTCGACATCGTGCAGGCGGCCCGCGCGGCGGGTATGAAGGCGGTCGTGCTCAAGTGCCACCACGAGAACACCGTCTCGCGCGCCTATCTCGTACAGCGAGTGATGCCAGGCATCAAGGTCTACGGCGGGGTCGTGCTCAACTACTACGTCGGGGGCGTCAACCCGGCGGCCGTGGAGGCAGCTCTTCGCCTCGGCGGCAAGGAGGTGTGGATGCCCACAGTCGATGCCGGCTATCACGCCGAGGTGCACGGCGGGACGGGTGGCTATGACTCACAAAGCGGCGGACGCAGCCGCGCCGAGGGTATCTGGGTCACAGACGCCGATGGCAAGCTGCGACCAGAGGTCAAAGAGGTATTGGCACTAGTTGCCGAGTACAAGGCGATCCTCGGCACCTGCCACTTGTCTCCGCGCGAGATTGTGGCACTGGTGCGCGAGGCCCGCGACGTCGGGGTGGAGAAGATTGTTGTCACGCACCCCTATTTCAAGGTACCGAACCTCGATCTCGACACTCTCGAGGAGGTTGCCCGTCTCGGTGCGATGCCGGAGTTCGGCTACTGCACCTTGTCTCCTGCCTGGCACTATGCCGTGGTCGAGAAGGTGGTCGAGTCCGTCCAGCGCATCGGCGCCTCCAGGTGCCTGCTGGTCTCAGACACGGGCCAACGCCACAACCCGCTGCCGTCCGAGGCACTTCGGGTGTTTGCGCAGACCGTGTTCGAAAAGGGCGTTCTGATGGAGGACGTCGAGCGCATGATCGCTTCGAACCCGCTCGACCTGCTCGACCCCGACGCCGACACGACGCCCTCGCCTGAAGACCTCGCCTGGGTGCGCTCCCTCGTGGAGGACCCCTGTTGGGTCCTGTCCGAAAGCGACGCGCCTGCTCTCGGCCAAGCGTCGGGTGCCAGCCGTAGCTGACGAGGTGCCGCCCGCGCCCGGCATCTGCTTTGATGCTCTCGCCGGCGACAAGAAGGCGTCTGCGCTTCTCGTCGTCGACATGCAGAACGACTTCTTGCTCCCGGGCGCGCCGGTGCGTGCCGACGGGGGAATGAACCTCGTCCCGGTCATCGCGGCTCTGGCCCGCGACTGCCGCCAGCTCGGTCTGCCTGTGATATTCACCCAGGAGATGCACCGCGCCGACGAGTCAGACTTCGGCATCGAGCTGGCCTTCGAGCCAGTGCATTGCCTCGAGGGTTCCGGGGGCGAGGACATCGTCAACGGGCTCAAGCCCGAACCGGGGGATTTCTGTGTGCGCAACAAGCGACGCTACGACGCGTTTTTGGGCACGGACCTCGACACCTTGCTGCGAGTGCACAAGATAGAGAACCTGATCGTCACCGGCGTTTGCACCGATGTGTGCGTGATCTCGACGGTACAGCACGCGAGAAATCTCGACTTTCGCTGCTTTGTCGCCTCGGACGCGGTCGCGGGCACTAGCCGCGAGCGCCATGAAGCGGCGCTGCTGTGCATGAGCCTCGTCTTCGCCCACGTGGGCACGACAAGTGGGATAAGAGACGGTTTCGCCATAACCCGCGCCGACCGGTGAGGCGCACACGCCTCAGGGCGCGTCCACTCGAAAGGCGGCGGAGCACTGCGAGGCGTAGATTTCCCTTAGGAGACCAATACATCCGGCCCGGCGAACACGCCTCATGGCTGGTCGGGGCACGGTGCCAGCCGGGACGCGTCGATGGAAAGGCAGATCCGATGGCAACTGTCAATATTCCTGCGGGGGTGCGGGAGTTCCTCGCAGAAGAGCACAAGATGTTTATTGGCGGCAGCTGGGTTGACGCCCTGTCGGGCGAGGCCTTCGAGGTCGTCGACCCGGCGACGACAGAGGTGCTCGGGCGCGTGCCTTCGGCGGGACCCGCCGATGTCGACCGGGCGGTGGCGGCTGCCCGCAAGGCCTTCGAGGAAGGCCCGTGGAGGCGCATCGGGCCTTCCGAACGTGGAAGGCTCGTATGGCGGCTCGCCGACCTGATTGAGCAGCACGCCGAGGAGTTTGCTGTCTTGGACTCGCTCGACAACGGCAAGCCCGTCTTCGCCACCCGGAACGTCGACGTACCTCTGTCTGTCGACCTGTTTCGCTACATGGCCGGTTGGGCGACAAAGATCGAGGGCAACACGATCTCGACCAAGATCGCGGATCATCCTGACTCTGACTACTTCGTCTACACCCTGCGCCATCCGGTCGGTGTCGTCGGCCAGATCATCCCTTGGAACTACCCGCTCATGATGGCGGCCTACAAGCTCGCGCCAGCGCTCGCCGCAGGCTGCACCTCGGTGTTGAAGCCGGCGGAACAGACGCCGCTCTCGTCGTTCCTACTCGCCAAGCTGATAGCCGAGGCGGGCTTTCCCGATGGTGTCGTGAACATCGTGACGGGATTTGGCGAGACGGCTGGCGCGGCCCTGAGCTGCCACCCGGGCGTCGACAAGATCTCCTTCACTGGCTCGACGGAGGTGGGCCGGGCCATCGTCACTGCCGCGACGGGCAACTTGAAGCGGGTGTCGCTCGAGCTTGGCGGCAAGTCGCCGAACTTGATCTTCGCCGACGCCGACCTCTCAAAGGCGATCTCGGCGGCGGGCGACGCCATCTTCTTTAACCAGGGCCAGGCGTGCTGCGCCGGCTCGCGCCTGTATGTCGAGAGACCGATTCTCGACGAGGTCGTAGCGGGATTGGTCAAGCGGGCCGAGCAGACGCGCCTTGGCCCCGGACTCGACAGCGACACCGACATGGGACCTCTTGTCTCCGCCGAGCAACTGGCGCGCGTGCGCCGCTATATCGCGAGCAGCTACGAGGACGGGGGTACCGTCCTCATCGCCGACGCGCCCGTGGACTCGCCGGGCTACTTCCAGCGCCCGGCTGTGGTCACCGATCTGCCCCCGACGGCTCGCGCCGTGCGCGAAGAGATCTTCGGTCCGGTGGTAGTCGTGCGGCCCTTCGAATCAGAAGAAGACGTGCTGAAAGAAGCCAACGACACCACCTACGGCTTGGCGGCGGCGGTCTGGACCAAGGACGCCTCCCGAGCTCATCGTGTCGCGGCTGGTTTGCAGGCGGGGACGGTGTGGGTCAACACCTACCACATCTACGACGCCGCCCTGCCTTTTGGCGGCATGAAGCAGTCTGGCTGGGGCCGGGAGATGGGCCACGAGGTCTTCAACCTCTACACCGAGACGAAGACCGTTTGCATGGAGATCGAGCCGGCGAGCCGGGCTGTCTAGTCGTCACGCGAGAGACCCCCCGCCGGCCGGGCCGACGGGGGGTCTCTCCTTCTCAGTTGCTCAACGGGGCCAGGTGGCCTCGGCGAGATCGCGCTGACGCACGAAATCCACCTTCTGGGCCGGCTCTCCCGGCCAGCTCAGCGTCGCCGCCACCGGAGGGGTCTCCGCTACGACCCGACCGTTCGCGATGACGTACCACGGCCGCACCTGGCGACGGACAGCGTCAAAGGGGTCGGTGGCCGGCAGAACGATCAGGCTTGCCGGGCGCCCAGCCACGATGCCGTACTTCTCGCCCAGTGACAGGGCGCCGGCCGCCCGGGAGGTGACCATCTCGAAGCACTCGGCTATCTGTGCCGGCGAGGTCATCTGGGTGGCCAGCGCTCCGGTGTGGGCAACCTGGAGCGGGTTAGCGGTTCCCATGGGGAACCAAGGGTCCATCACATCGTCGTGACCGAAGGCGACGTTGACACCCGCCCCGAGCATCTCTTTGACCTGGGTCAGGCCGCGGCGCTTTGGGTAGGAGTCGAAGCGGCCCTGCAGGTGAAGGTTCACCATCGGGTTGCAGACCAGGTTGATCCCGGACCGGGACAGGATCCTTTGCAGCTTGTAGCTGTAGGCCGCGTTGTAGCTGCCCATGGCCGTGGTATGGCTGGCAGTAACCTTGCCTCGAAGGCCGGTTCGCATGGCGTGGGTAGCGAGCACCTCGACAAAGCGTGACTGCTCGTCGTCGATCTCGTCGCAGTGCACGTCCATGAGCAGGCCGGCGTCGAGAGCCGTCGCGACGGCTATCTCGAGCGAGCGGACCCCGTCTTCGCGCGTGTCTTCGAAGTGTGGGATGGCCCCGATCACGTCCACGCCCCGACGAGCGGCCTCAGCGATCAGCTTCTCGCCGTCTTGGAACGAGACGATGCCCTCTTGAGGAAAGGCGACGAGCTGCAAGTTGACCACGTCGCGGACCGCTCGACGGACATCGACGAGCGCATCGAGCGCGACGAGGGCCGGATCGGTCGTGTCCACGTGGCTGCGCACGTGCAGCACCCCGTTGGCGACCTGCCAGCGCAGCACCTCGTTCACGCGGGTGACGACGTCTTCGTGGGTGAGCATCGCCTTGCGCTCTGACCAGCAGGCGATTCCCTCCCACAGCGTGCCGCTCTCGTTCCAGCGTGGCTCGCCCGCTGTCAGGCACGTGTCCATGTGCACGTGTGGCTCGACATATGGAGCGCTCAGCATCGCTCCCTGAACGTCGATCTGCTGGGCCGTCTCGCCGACACTTACCCCGGCCGGCTCGATCGCAGCGAAGCGACCGTCGTCGATCAGAAGATCGACGAGTCCCTCCTTTGACGCGCCCGGTTCGTGCAGGCGGCCATTGCGGATGACCAGTTGCATCTACACACCTACCTTTTCTGCGGCCGGCGTGTAGTTCTTGGAGAACAGCGGGTCGACGCTCGGACGGCCGATGAGCATGTACACGCCACCTCCGACGATTGCACCGGCCAGCCAGGTGAGGTCGATGTTGCCGATGGCCGTGGCGCCGAAACCCTGCAGCCAGCTCACCTCGCCGAACTCGAAGCACCAGGCGGCAAAGGCGCCTGCTACGAAGGCAATGACTGCCGACCAGCGGACGTTCGCGATCCTCGAGTTGTTGGGCGGGTCGTACAGCAGGTCCACGTCGATGTTCTGGTGGGAGAACCAGTAGAAGTGGATCAAGGTGATCGCCGCCCAAGGCGAGATCCACATCACGAGTCCCGACAGCCAGCTGTCCAATGTGTTGGCGAAGCTTGTCTGGTAAACGAGGAAGATCGTGAATGCGAGGGCGATCGTCCCCACAATGAGGGCTATTTTCCGCCTGTTGAGGTGCCAGTCCAAGGTCTGCGCGCAAAGCGAGCAGCTGTAGATGTTCAAGATGTTGGTGGCGATCGGGCCGTGCAGCACGAGGAGCAGCACCGGGATGGCAAGGATGCCGAAGTTCGACACGACCATGGCACCTGGGTCGACCTTCTGTGTGACCGTCGCTAGGGTCGCCCCGAAAATCCCCAGCCACACCACGGGGAGGAACTGACCGAAAACGCTGGCGAAGAAGACCTTGGCCCTCGAGGTAGAGCGGGGGACGAAGCGGGAGTAGTCCGAGGCGTACGCGAACCAAGTGACGCCCCAGCCGATGCCGATGGCCGTCATGATGGTGGTCTCCGCCGACAGCAGCGCGGAACCGTGCAAGCCGGCGCCCGCGTAACCCCAATGGACGTTGTTCTTGGTCCAAGCGACGATGGTCATGCAAATGAGGACGCAGAACGTGACCGGCACCGTGTAGCGCTCAAACTTGGCGATCGACTTGAATCCTCTCGCCGCCAGGTAGGTCTGAAGTCCCATGACCAGCACGACGACGACGATCTTCAACCAAGCACCGCTCGTGTGGTATCCGAGCTTGCCGATGAGGGCGAGGACCAGGTCGAGCACGATCCAGGTGTTGACCGCGCACCAACCGGCAGCGACCAACCCCTGCATCGCCGCCGGCAGGTAACCGCCGCGGCGGCCGAAGGCGCTTCGCGACACGACCATCTGGCTGACCCCGGTCCGCTGGCCCATGAGGACGAAGAAGCCGAAGGTGATCATTCCGATCACGTTTCCGATGACTAGCACCAAGATGGTCTCGGTAAGGCTCAGGCCTATCTCGATTCCCAAAGCGCCAAGCACCCAGTTGATAGGGGCGATGTTGGCGCCGGACCAGATCCAGAACTGGTGCCAGGCAGTCGACTCGCGGGCGCTGTCGGGCACTGGCCGGAGCATCGTCTCGACTTCTTCGACTGCCTGTTCGTCAATAGCGACCGGTGTCGTGCTCATCTCGCCCCTCCCCGGACTCCGCAGACGCCCTTGTTTCTTGGCATGGCCACTTCCTTTCTCCGCAGGGAAATGCACAAGCATCAAGCCACAACCACCAAAACGAAACGCCACCTCGAAAGACGGCGCCTCGGCGTTCGGTCAGATCGTCAAATCGAAGCGCTACCCTCAACCCTCGCTCCCGCCGGGCTGACCGTCCCCGGGCTTTTTGTGGTCCAGGTGTCGACTGGCCGGCGATTATGTATGGCCCGCCAGACGTCCTCGAAGCGCACAGGCATGTGCGTCAGGTCCGCTCCAGTCGCGTCGTGGATCGCGTTCGCCATCGCCGGGGCGACCGAGATCATCGGGTGCTCCCCGACGCCGCGGGCCCCAAAAGGTCCGTCCAGCTGGGGGGTCTGGACGGCGATGCACTCGATCTGCTCGGGGAGATCCTTTGCGGTGAGTATCTTGTTGTCGGTGAGCGAGGGATTGAGAAGGCGCCCCTCGTCGTCGTACAGGTAGCCCTCGCACTGGGCCGTCCCGAGTCCCTGGATCATTCCGCCGATGCACTGGCCGCGCATGGTCCCTGGGTTTATCACCTTGCCGACATCGAATGCCGAGGCGATCTTTATGACGGTGTACTCGCCCGTCTCGGGGTCGACTTCGGTTATGACACCGTGAGCTCCGTAGGTCCAGTCGAGCGCCGGCAGGCCCTGGCCGGTCTCCTTGTCGAGACTCGTAAGGCCCTGGGCCGTGTAGCGGCCGAGGCCGATCAAAGGGCCACCGACGCCGTTGCCGTTGGGGTAGGCGTAGCCGACCGATAACGAGGCGAAGCTGAGCGACTCCTCGGGGCGCTGCTTGATGAATATCTTCTCCGCGTCGTGGTCGAGGTCCGCTGGCTGGGCGCGAAGTACCTGGGCCGCGTCCTCGTAGGCCCGTCGCAAGAGGTCGTCGCAGGCGGCAAGCACGGCGTTGCCCGTGAGCAACAGGCCCTTTGACGCGACCGTCTGCCAGTCGAAGGGGTCTTTGTCGGTGTCGCGCTCGACGGCGACCTTGACTCGGGCGATGGGAAAGCGCAGTCGGTCAGCCGCCATCTGGGCGACGACGGTCGCCGTGCCCTGGCCTATCTCGGTAAGGGCGACGTTTATGATCACCGATCCGTCCGAATTCATCTTTATGATTGCGGCCGTCGAGGTGAAGCTCGGCATCGCGGGGGCCTTGTGGAGAGTCGCGATGCCCTTGCCGATTCGCCTTCCCGTGCGCGCCTCACGCTCTTGTTCTTCAGTGGTGAGCGTGCCGTAGTTGATGGCCTTGGCGGCCGCCTCCAGGCACTTTGTCGGGTTACCCGTGTGTTCGTTTATCAGTTCGCCCGTGAGAGTCGTCGACCCCGGCCGCAAGAGGTTCTTCTTGCGGAACTCCAAGGGGTCCATGCCGATGATCTCGGCGATCAGTTCCATGTGCCTTTCGAGGCCCCAGAAGAACTCAACGTGTCCAAAGCCGCGATAGGCCGTGCCCCAGGGCTTGTTGGTGTAGATCGTGTAGGCGTCCACCCAGGCGTTCGGGATGTCGTAAGGGCCTGCTGCCGAGTAGGCAGACGCGCGAGTGACATTGACGGCGTAGTCGGCATACGCGCCGGAGTCCCAGTACATCGTGAGCTGCTGGGCAGTGATCCTGCCGTCGGCGCGGACCCCGGTCTTGATCCTGTAGGTGAGGGCGCTGCGGCAGGGGAGCAGGCTGAATTCCTCTTCCCGGGTGGCCTGCAGCTTGACGGGCCTCCCATGCGCTTTGCGCGACAGACAGGCGAGCAGGGGTTCGAGGTGAATCCCCGCCTTGCCACCAAAGCCGCCTCCCACGTGTGGTATCACGACTCTGACCTTGTTGTGGGGAAGTTTGAAGGCGTGGCAGAACAGGTCCCTGACCGTGAAAGGGGACTGGGCGCTCGTCCAGATCGTGACCTCGTCGCCCGCCTTCCACTCGACGATGGCTACGTGGGTCTCCAACGGGACGTGTTGCACCGACGGGTTGGTGTACTCGCGTTCGACGATCCAGTCCGCCTCAGCAAAGCCGGCCTCGATGTCGCCCTTGCGTATCCGGGTGACATTGGGGATGTTCGTGCCCGGTTGCGGGCTGAACGCAGCCTCGACGTACTGGTAGCTGCCGAGGTCGGGATGCACGCGGGGAGCGTTGTCGTCGAGGGCCTCGAGCTGGCTCAACACCGGCGGCAGGACCGCGTACTCAACGTCGATCAGCTCGACGGCCCGGCTCGCGATGTCCAGGCTTTCAGCCGCGACTGCGGCAACGGCCTCGCCGAAGTGCCGTACGACATCCTTGGCTAGGACTGGCTTGTCCACCACATATAGGCCGATGCGGTAGTCGAGCTCCTTGCCGGTGAGAACAGCGTGCACACCGGGAAGGTTCTCGGCCTTGGAGGTGTCGATGGCGACAATCCTGGCCCGCGCGTGAGGGCTCTTTTTCACCTGGGCGTGCAACATGCCGGGCATAACCATGTCGCTCGTGTAAACGGCCCCGCCGGTGAGCTTCACGGAGTCGTCTGCGCGCTGGACGTTGTCGCCCACATGGGTCGCGGGGGCGACGGCTGTGGCCTCAGACATATCTCAGTTCCCCCTTTGTCGTTTCGGTCAGCTGGCCCGAAACCTCCAGCACGGCCTCGATGATCTGTTGGTAGCCGGTACAACGGCACAGGTTGCCCTCGATACCTTCTTTGATCTCGGCCACGGTCGGTTTGGGATTGCGCCGGAGCAGCTCGCGCACCGACATAACCATCCCGCCAGTGCAGTAGCCGCACTGCACGGCGTAGTTACGGGCAAAGGCGGCTTGGATCTCGGACAGCTCGCCGTTGACTGCTTCTGCCTCTATGGTCTCGACCACTGCACCGTCGGTCTCGACCGCGAGCACCATGCATGCGTTCACGGCTTGGCCGTTGAGCATCACCGTGCAGGCGCCGCATTCACCGGCCGAGCACCCGTCCTTCGTGCCGGTGAGTTCGAGGTCCTCTCGGAGCAAGCGCAGTAATGTCCAGTGCTCGGCGACCTCTCGCTCGTAGACCTGGCCGTTGACCTCAAGCGACATCCACATCACTGCACCTCCTCGAGCAACCTGCGGATGTAGACCTCAATCATGAACTGCCTGTACTCCTTGCTACAGCGCAGGTCGCTGATCGGTCGGATCACCTCGCGGGCGGCCGCCACGACCGCATCTGCGGAGTCACCTACAACGAGCCCTTCGATCAAAAGCGGTGTCGGCGCCGCCGAGGCGATGCTCAAGTTCATCGCGCCGTCCTTTTTCGTGAGCGCGACCCCGACCAAGGAGAGGTCATGGCCGTCGATGCGCTTGAGTTTGCGGTACGAGCCGAGAGAACCGGCGGTCCCAGCAGGCACGACGATGGCCTCGACGACCTCGTCGGTGTTGAGCACAGTCTGTTTCACCCCGGTAAAGAAGTCCTTGAGCTCCACCTCGCGCCGGCCGCGCTGGGACCCGATCACGGCTCTGGCGCCAAGGCACAGCAGCCCGGGCGCCATGTCGGCGCCGGGAGAGGCGTGGGTGATGTTGCCTACCACGGTCGCCCGGTTGCGGAGCTGGTGCGAGGCGAGCGTCAGAGCACATTCGGCGAGCAACGGGTAGCGGTTTTGGACAGTGGCATCATCGAGAACCTCGTTCACGGTCACGGCAGGGCCGATAACGAGCCCGTCTTCTTGGCTCCACGACAGGCCCGCGAAGTCGTCGACCTTCTTCAGATTGATCACCATCTCCGGCTGCACGAGGCCGCTGCGGATGTCGACGAGGAGATCGGTGCCGCCCGCCAACACCCGCGCCCCGTCACCGTGATCGGCGAGCAGGCCGTACAGCTCAGCTCGCGTTGTGGGGGCCCTGTACTTGAAGATCTCGTTCATACTGGCTCCTTTGGCGCGAGCGGCAGATGACCGGCCGGCAGCTCTGCACGCCGGCCGAGCGCTCGCGTCGCGTCGACGAAGACGGACATCGGGGGGACGACGAGTCCGGCGCCTACCTGGCCCACTCCGGGTTCGCGCCCGGCAATGCCGGTATTGACCGAGGGCAGCACGCCGCTCCTCACGACGAGCGTGGTGTCGATGCCCGTTGGTGTGCCTCTAAAGCCGAGGATCGGGACCTTGTAGGACGGGTGCTCGGCTCGCGTTATCTCGTACATGCGCAGCGTGTTCTCGAGCGCGTCGGAAACCTCGCCACCTACGAACAAGACGATCGCCGGTGCTGCCGCCATGGCGAAGCCACCGATACCCATCGTCTCGGTGATCGTCGAGTCGCCAATGTCAAGCCCGGCGTCCTCGGGCCCGAAGCCAGACAGGTAGAGCCCCTTTACCGCCGGGGCGGGGGCGCAGAACCATTCATCGCCTGTGCCGGCGACCTGGATCCCGAACTCGGTCCCGTTGCGTGCCATGGCCACGACCATGGCCGAGCCAGGTATGTCGCGGGCCGCATCGGCGGCCACCTTGCCTGCGGGCATCGACAGGTTCAAGAAGAAGTGATCGTTGCCGTTGATGAACCGGAACGCGTCGACGACGTCCTCGCTTCGCGCGCCGCTTTCGAGCAGGTCGGCGGTGATCTCTCGCAACAACAGCGACGTCGCGGCGCGGTTGCGGTTGTGGCACTCGTCGCCCATCTGCAGGGCCTGAGCGATGATGCTGCGGAGGTCGACCGGCCCGCGCCGACGCAAGGTCGTGGCCAGCAGAGGGCCGAGCACACGCTCGAGCCACCGCAAGCGGGCTATGACCGCAGGGGAGTAGGCACCGTAACGCAGCACCTTGCCCAGGCCTTCGTTCAAGGTGCAGTACGCCCGCCGGCCGTGCTCGGGGTCCTCGATAACCGAGACCGGCATCGAGGCGCTGACGACGCCAGCCATTGGGCCTACCGCGGCGCGTGAGTGGCAGGGCGCAAGACAGATGCCGCCTTCGGCCGCGATCCGGGTGGCTTGTTCAAAACTGTCGGCGAGACCTTCGTACATCATCGCCCCGGCCAGTGCCCCACGGACCGGGCCGGAGGCGTCGGCCCACTCGACCGGGGGGCCGGCGTGAAGAAACTCGCGCGGCCCGAGGCCGAGGGCTTCTCTCGCGGGGACGACATCGACCCATTGCGCGCTCGCGGTTGTGAGACGTCTCACCGACTCGGCAGTGGCCGAACTCGTCCTCGGATCTGCGGCAATCGCGGCGAGGTCGACCTCACTGCCCGGAACAGGCGGCGCCCAGTGGAGCTGACGAGGGGTCGTCATCTGAGCGATGAGCGCATCGGCGAAAAGTGACGCTCCGGCTGTGACCACCTCCGGCGATTCGTCAAGCTGGATCATCGGTCTGCTCCCTCGATGAGGCCCACCGCCACAC
>JBEKVJ010000025.1:0-50267 GCA_049514105.1 Acidimicrobiales bacterium | reverse complement strand
CGAGCTGGCGACCTTCAGCGTCGACAAGCCGGACCTCACGAGCACGGATACGGTCGTTGATCCGTGGCTCATTGGAGCTGGGAACAGTGGTGATTGGGCGTCGTCCTCTCGCTGGGGCCGAGCCTTCGCTCGACCGGTACGAAAGGGAAGCCGGGATGCCGGCCGGTCACACTCAAGACCCGGCGCACATATCGGCAGAGCCGACAGTGGCCAGGTGGGAGTGACGCCGTTAGGCACACCCCGCTTCCCTTACTTGTCACCACGTACGCTAGCAGCATGAGCAGCCTGTGGACACCAGAAGGCGAACATCGCGTGCCTCGGCCGGGGGAAGAGGGAACCGGCAGCAAAGGCTCCGGCCCAGCCGGCAGCCCCGATGAGCCCGGATCAAAGGGTGGCGCGGGGCGCCCGGGGTCTCAGGGCGATCTCGAAGACAAAGGCGTCGGAGCCATGAGCGATGAGGAGCTAGCAGCCGAGGAGGAGCTCCTAGAGGTCGCCAAGCACCTCGCGGCAGCGCCCGCGGAAGACGTCGTTGCAAACCATTGCTACGGGCTGTTCGAGCTCGGGGCCCTGCATCTTTCCCAGCAGCCGCCGGATTTCGAGAAGGCGCGGCTCGCTATCGACGCCCTCGGCCTGCTAGTCGACGGCCTCGGTGAGCGACTCGGCCGGCATGCCGCTGCCCTCGCTGAGGGCCTGTCGCAGATTCGCGTCGCCTTTGTCCGGATTTCCTCGGCTGCACCGTCCTCCGACGGCCAAGACGCTCCGGAAACCCAAGCCTGAGCTATTGGCCGGGCAAGCCGGCTAGCTCCAAGAGCTCGGCCCAACCGCCCTGGCTCGCAGGTTCGATCACCTGATCGGCGCGCGCAAGCGCCGCCGGTGTCGCGTCCTTGACCGCGAGAGCGACACAGGCACCTTCCAAGAGCTCGACATCGTTGTCCGCATCTCCGATCGCGAGCACGTGGCCCGAGTCGAGTCCCTGAGAGGCGCAATATGCCAGGACCCCAGCCCACTTGTTCACCCCAAGGGGGCGAAAGCTCAAGTGCGCGCCTCCGTAGGTCCTATCTGGCGAGACGGCCGCAGCCACTTTCAGGCGGCCGCTCACCTCTTGGGCGAGGCTACGGGCCGTGGCCAAGTCCGACGCCAGCATCGAAAAAGAGAGGATGTTCAGGCTTTCCACGGCCGTCCAGGGGTCCTCATCGCGCAGCCAGGGCTGGAGGCGGCGCAAGTACTCCGGATGAGTCATGGGGTGCTCACCAAGCACGATGTCGCGGCCCGGACCCTCGACGTTTATGCACGGGCTCACCCCGAGGCGGTCCAAGAGCTCCAACGTCTCAGCGGCAAGAGCGGGAGTGAACTCACAACGGTAATAGGCCTTTGTGGCCCCGTATTCCAAGCCGATCGCACCATCTAGGAAGACCCCCGGCAAGGCGATCCGGTTCGCCTCCATCACCGCCCAGGCACTGCGCGCGCTGCGACCAGTTGCGGCCAGCACTGGCAGGCGAGCTTCGGCGAGAATCTCGAGCGCCCCTATGGTGCGGGGATGTATCCGCCCTGTCCCGTCCCAAAGGGTCCCGTCGAGGTCTGTCACGACAAGCTCGATGGCAGCTCGATGGTCGTCCCCCACGGTCGCGCAGGGCAGGGCCGCCTTGGTGGGCTCACGGTCGAGGTCCTGTCTCATCTGTTCTCGATCACCTTGGCGAAGTCGTAGGAGAGCACCTCCGACACGGCCCGAAAGCCGAGCCGGCGGTAGATGGCATTTGAGCCGGGGTTTCGAAGCTGAGCATAAAGGACTGCGTTGGCGCCCTCCTCGGCCCGCTCCCACTCGCACAGGGCCCCGACGCACGCCGCCGCGTATCCTTTGCGGCGCCACTGCTGTGGCGTGTAGACGATCCCGATCCGCGAAACCGCGCCGAGCGGCTCTGTGGCACGGGCGATACAACGAGCCCCGTCGTCGTCCCAGACGAACAGCCGCCCCGAAGAAAGCCCGGAGTCCACCGCGCCCGAGACGTCGAAGTGAATCGCACCGGTTTCGACCTGGAACTGCGAAAACGACTTGATGATTATGGCGCGCTCGGCCATCTCCGCCCGGCGCAGTCTGCCGGGCACCGCCACGGGTGGGACGAACTCTGCGAGAACATAGAGCCGTTGTGCCTCGGCCACCTCTGCCACAACAGCCTTGTGCTCGGTCCACTTGCCAGCGAAAGCCGCCGCGGCCGATGCCTCCCCGGCGATTCCGGAGAGCTCATGAGCCTCGTTGGCAATCGCCTCTGCCATCGCCGCTGCGTTTTCGGGGCTCATCGGCGAGATCGCTGCGGGGTGACCGGGCGGAGACTCCAAGACGACCCCCGTCGTGCGGTCACCGAGCTCGAAGAGCCAGTACAGACCCGGGATGCCCGAGCCCGCCCGGGAGGCCAAGATGCTCCAGATCACGTTGAGCCCGACGGGGTCCGAGCCGAGATAGCCCGCCGCCTTCTCGAGCGCGACAACAGGATCAGCTGTTGTCGTCACGCGAAAACCGTCCATGTTCTCCAGCCTGCCACGGCTGGGGGTCACAACATGACATCCTACGATCTCAACTATGGGCCGGACCTAGACCTGCATAAACAGCCGCCTAGCGAGTTTCGTCTTGTCACAGACCGTCTTTCTCGTCGCGACCGCGCCCGTTTCGGGCGACGGGCTCGTGAACTGCTCGCCGAAGGCCAACAACGGTGAGCTCGCCGTGCTCGACCCAGGCCGCGTCGCGTACCTCGACCGGACCGGCAGAGGCGTGGAGACAATCGCCCATCTGCGCTAAAACGGCCGAATAGTGCTTATGTTCTGCGCATTCGAGAAACAGCCCCGCATCGTACGCATCCACGGCCGCGGTGGCTGAGGACGAAGGTGAACAAAGCGTCCGGGAGTACTGGGAGTCCAAGAACGCCGAGAGCTTGGACGGCCTGGCAGGCATCGCTTCGACAAAGCCGGTCTTATAAGTGCCTATGGCTTGAGGAAAAGCAGGAGCCTCACCCTGGCGTGAGCGCGGGCGTGTTCTGCACAGTCGCTGGCGTGAGTCCGGCAGCCTCGAAACGCCCGCCGGGTACGGCAACGACCGTGAAGCTGACCGGGCTGCCGAGGGCGATCTGGCGGCTGCGGTCAGCGATCGCGCTTGAGTGGAAACTGAACCCACCACCGCCGTTTACCACAACGACGCCGAGTCCCCGCTCAGCCTCGAAGGCGCGAACGATCCCGAGACGCGAGATTCCTGTGCCGCGGGTCAGCACATCGACAAAGGCTGCCTCCCGCTCTTGCGAGCTGGGCTCGGGAGCGCTCAATGGACGATCTTGGCTATCGGGAGCTCGATTATGTCGGTGGCGCCGCGTTCCTTCAGTGCGGGGATCAAGATGTTGATCTCGGACTTGGGGACGACGGCCTCGACGGCGTAGCCGGCCTCGCCGAACAGTTTTGCAACCGTAGGTGAGCGCATCGAGGGCAATACGGCGATGATGCCGGGAAGATCGATTGGGGCGACGTTTAGCTTGACAAGGACCCTCCCCCGAGCTTCGAGGGCGCCCTGTAACAACACCAGCAGCTGCCCCATGGCGCGGAGCTTCTCGGGATCGGCAACCGAGATCGGGTTCGCGATCAGCTCGGTGTAGGACAAAAGCAGCGTGTCGATGACCCGCAAACCGGCGGCTCTCAATGCCCGTCCTGTCTCGGTGATCTCGACGACGGCATCGGCGATGTCGGGGATCTTCGCCTCGGTGGCCCCGTGAGAGAAGCGGACCTCGGCATCGACTCCGCGCTCTTTTAGAAAACGCGTGGTGAGCCGCGGGTACTCGGTCGAGACGCGACAGCCCTTGGGGAGTTCCTCAACCTTGTGCACGAGCGAGTCTCCGGCCACCGCTAACACGACCTTGACCGGATCGGTAGAGACCTTCGAGTACTGCAGCTCGCCGAGGCTGACTATGTCAGCGCCGGTCTCTTCGACCCAGTCCCGGCCGGTCACGCCCAGGTCGAACAGGCCTTCTGCGACATAGATCGGGATCTCCTGGGGGCGCAAGATGTGCACCTCGGCGACGCGCGGGTCATCGATCGTGGCCCGGTAGGCGACGTCCGATGCCCGGCGCACCGCCAGGTCCGCAGCCGCGAAAAGCTCAAAGGTCGCCTGTTCGAGAGAACCTTTGGGCAGTACGAGTCGCAACATCTATTTCACGACTCGTGTCATTGTCTCTGCGTCCCGCTCGCGCTGTCGGCCATGCCGGGTCGGGCCGACTCGAGCTGGCGGAGCACGTTAGCCATCTCGATCGCGGTCATCGCCGCCTCTGTGCCCTTGTTCCCGACCGCACCGCCCGAGCGCGCGAGAGCTTGCTCGAGGTTCTCGGTCGTAAGGACGCCAAACACGACGGGCAGGTTCATCTCCAGCTGCACGCGCTGGAGGCCTGCCGCGCACTCCCCGGCGACAAAGTCGTAGTGGGAGGTCTCTCCGCGGATGACAGCTCCGAGGCAGATGACAGCGTCGTACTGGCGCGTGCGTGCGAGCGCCATCGCCGCGAGTGGGAGCTCGAACGCACCCGGCACCCAGACCACGGTGCGATCCGCCTCGGTGACAGCGCTGCGGTCGAGCTCGACAAGGGTCCCTTCAAGGAGCCGGCCGGTCACCTCCCCGTTGAAGCGGCTGCAGACGATCGCAACCCGCAGACCAGTCCCGTCTTGAGAGCCGCGGATCCCCGCAAAGTCGTGGAGGTCCATCGCCAACAGGCGGTGACCGGCCGACTTGTCCGCACCCGGCCCCGGCGCCTCAACGGGCTTGTTGTCTTCAGCTGAGGTCATCGAGCTCTTCGACCTCGGTTGCATCAGAGGTGCCGTCGAACTGGTCGAGGCCGTGCCCGGTTCTAGCCCCGATCTCGCCAAGGTCTAGGTCGCCGAACAAGTGGCCCATCCGCTCGCGCTTGGTGCGCAGGTACTCGAGGTTCTCCGGGTTCGGAGCCGGCGTCAGAGCAAGGCGCTCGATGATGTCGAGCCCGTAACCCTCCAAACCGCCGTATTTCGCAGGGTTGTTGGTCATGAGGCGCATCTTGGTGACGCCGAGCTCGACGAGGATCTGGGCTCCGATGCCGTACTCCCGGCTGTCGACGGGCAGGCCCAACTCGACGTTCGCCTCAACGGTGTCTCTCCCGTGATCTTGAAGGTTGTAAGCGCGCAGCTTGTGGGTGATGCCGATGCCGCGCCCCTCATGGCCGCGCAGGTAGACGATCACGCCCACACCCTCTTCTCCGATGCGACGCATCGCGGCCTCGAGCTGCGGTCCGCAGTCACATCGCAGCGAGCCGAACACGTCTCCTGTCAGACATTCGCTGTGCACGCGAACAAGGACGCTCTCTTTTTGAGTGAGATCACCCGCAACAAAGGCCAAGTGCTCCTGGCCATCTATGAGGGAACGGAACCCATAGGCGATGAACTCGCCGAACTCCGTCGGTATGCGGGCAGCGGCGACCCGCTCTACGAGCTTCTCGCGGTGGCGCCGGTAGCGCACGAGATCGGCTATCGAGATGATCGGAAGCCCATGCTCTGCCGCAAACCGCTCCAGCTCAGGCTGGCGGGCCATGCGCTGTTTGTCCTCGGTCACGATCTCACAGAGCAGCCCCGCCGGATAGCACCCCGCCATGCGGGCAAGGTCCACCGTCGCCTCGGTGTGACCGGCACGCTTTAGGACTCCGCCTGGCCGATAGCGCAGAGGAAGCACATGTCCTGGGCGGGCGAGGTCGACCGGCTTCGTGTCCGGGTTGATGAGCGCCTGGATCGTCGCCGCCCTGTCACCGGCCGAGATACCCGTCGTCGTGCCATAGCGGTAGTCGACCGTCACGGTGAAGGCTGTGCGCTGGGACTCGGTGTTGTGCGACACCATCAAAGGCAGCTCGAGCTCGTCGGCGCGCTCAGCGGTAAGCGGCACGCAGATCAGCCCCGAGGTGTAGGCGAGGAAGAAGGCCACCCTCTCAGGCGTCGCGAACTCTGCCGCCATGACGAGGTCGCCCTCGTTCTCGCGCTCGGCGTCGTCCACCACGACGACCATCTCGCCGCGGCCGATCGCAGCGATTGCCTCTTCGATGCTTGCCATCGACACGGCTCCGTCTCCTTCTCCCCTGCCCGAGCCTACCGGCCACGCGACTGCACCCTCGATTGCGGTCACCAGTGCCGAGCTCGCCGCCTGGGCTTGCGCCAGCCGGCGGTGCTCAAATTGCCAGCACCTCGCCTAAGAACGCCACCGCACGGCCATACGCGTCGAGACGGTTCGCGAGCCGGGCGAGGCCGTGACCTTCGTCTTCGTATATGACCAGGTCGCAGCGAACACCGTGCTCGGTCAGGCTTGCCGCCAGCTGCTCGGCTTCGCTGACGGGCACTCTCGGGTCATTGCGCCCGTGGATCACGAAAAGAGGCGCCCGGATAGAGCCCGCGTGGCGCAGAGGTGACGCCGCGGCAAGGAACTCCCTGTCCGACATAAGCGAGCCGTACTCGCGCTCGCGATGCGCCCGGCGGTACTCGGAGGTGTTCTCCAGGAACGTGACGAGGTCGGATATGCCGACGATGTCGACGCCGGCGGCCCATAGCTCGGGCTGGAAGGCGACGCCCGCAAGCACCATATAGCCACCGTATGAGCCGCCCCACAGCGCGGCGCGGTCCGGGTCGAACCCGGCCACCGACAGCCAGGCGTGTACGGCTTGGAGGTCGCGGACCGAGTCCAGCCGCCGCGTCGTGTCGTCGAGCGAGGCGTAGCGCTTTCCGTATCCGGTCGAGCCACGCACGTTCGGGACGACAACGCCGTAGCCCGCCGCCACAAGGCCCTGCACGATCGGGTTAAAAGAGAGGAGAGACTGGGACTCAGGCCCGCCGTGGACGACAACAACGACAGGAACCCGGCCCGTAACTTCCCGCGGGCGGTATGCGAATAGTGGGATGCGTTCGCCGTCGAAACTCTCGGTTCCCGCGATCTCGGCGGTCACCAACCGGTCAGCTGTGATGGGTGCCGGGCTCACGGTGAGCCGGCTCGTCTCGCCGCTGCGACGGTCATAGACCCACACGTCTCCTGCAAGGCGCGGAGTCGAAAGCGTGTAGTAAAGACGCGAGCCGTCGAGAGAGAACATCGGTGGCCCGATTTGATACGACGTCACGACGCCCGGCTCCGAAACAGGGATCTCGGTTGGTTGACGCGCCTTGTCGCGCTCGAACAGTGTCATGGCACTCGCGCCGTTGCGGTTCTCGATTACGACCAGCGCGCCGCCATCAGGGCTCGTCACAGCCTCAAGATCCCAGCCCTTTTCCGTCCCGGCCAGGGGCACGGACTCGCCCGAGACGATGTCGCAGCGGACAATGCCTGCATGATCGCTTCCGACGTTGGACGATAGGTAGAAGCTCGTCGAGTCGACCCATGCCGGCGGGCCGAGCTCCGCCGCCTCATCTGGGTGCGCGAGCACGCTGCGCACCTCAGCTGTGGCCACCTCGACGAGGAGCAGTTCATGATCTAAAGGGCGCGGGCCAGGAAGCCTCACAGATACCCAGCGCCCGTCCGGCGAGAAGCCGGACGACGGCTGGCACCAACCCCCACCTGAATACAACAAGCGGTGCTCACCGGCCCCGAGATCGGCAACCCACAGGTCGAAGTCGACGCCGTTGCGCTTGTTGGACACATACGCGACCAAAGCGCCCTCAGGGCTCACGCCCGCGAGATGATGCCCGTGGCCTGGATCGTCGGTAAGGGCGTAAAGCTCTGCAACCCCGGCCGGCGCGAAGGCGGCCGGATCCTCCAGGTCGACGAGATAGAGCTGGTGGCGCTCGTTCCCGCCTCGATCGACCTCGATGACCGCTCGGCGGCTGCCCGCCAGGTAGCGGGCGGCCCCGACGGGCTCAGACAGAGCGGTCACCTGGCGAAGCCCGGCGCCGGCTGTGAACTCATAAAGCTGCATGGTTCCCGTGAGATCGCTGCGCACGAGCAGACGGTCTCGGACCGCGCCTTTCTCGACATCAGCGAGCACAGCAGATCTGGTCTCGAGCAACCCTAGGAGCACATCGTCCATGAAGGTCATGATTGCAGGGGATCGTTCTCGTCGCGTGCCGCTCGAAGACGGCGCCGGGTCACTTGGGGCGTGAGCCTCGCAGTCGGGTCGACCATTCATCGGTACTGAGAACGGCGGCTTGTCGAGGAAACACCTTTTCGAGAAGGACCCGGTGCACCTCAATATCGCGGTCGGCACACCCGTCGCCCAGCACCGTGAGGTCATAGTCCATATCGGCTGCCTGGCGCAGCGTCGAGAGGACGACCCCGCTTGTGGCTATGCCTGCGAGCACCAAGGACCCCACCGCGAGCGACCGGAGTACCACCTCGAGGTCGCTTCCAGTAAAGGCGCTGACCCGTTTCTTCGTCACGACAATGTCGCCGGGCTGGGGAGCCACGGCCGGGTGGATCTGCGTCGCGGCGTCGGTCTCACTCATCGCGCCCGAAGACGCCGCCAGAGCGAACACCCGGTTTGCTGCGCTTATCTCGGGCGCGCCAGGGCGGAAGGCAACCCTTATGTAGACGACCGGGATTCGTGCCAAACGGGCCGCCGCGCCGGCTCGGGCGACGGTGCCCAGCAGCGTCTCGGAGCTCTCCCCGAAGCGTTCCACGATGCCGTTCTGGAGGTCCATGATGAGAAGGGCCGTGTTAGTCATGTCACCATCGTCCCCGTCGTTCTCCCTGCGGGCAAGGAACCTCGACTGGCGTCTCGCGGCTCGGCCGATTCCCAAAGCCGGTCAAGAAGTCACCGACGAGGAGCGCACAGGATGCATGATTCGTCTGAACCGGATCGCTTAGCGGAGGGAGAAGAAATGGCCGAGGTCATCGTCGAGGGAGACGAGCTGGTGGTGCGACTGAGGGCTATTGAGAAGGCTGAAGCCGTCCACGGCGAGGTCCGAGTGCCGCTCGAGTCGGTCAAGACAGTCGAGGTGCTCGATGACGCCATCGGTGCCGTGCACGGCTTTCGTGTCGGCACTGGCATTCCTGGATCGGTCGCCGTGGGCACCTTCACCTCGCGCGAGGCCAAGATCTTCGCCGTTGTGCACCACGACACGCCGCGTGGCATCAGGGTGGATCTGCAAGGTGCCCAGTACAACCAGCTCATTGTCGGCTGCGACGACCCCGAAGGCGCCGCTGCGACCTTGCACCTAGCGACCTGAGGTCTCTTCGTCGACCGGGGCGAGCATCTCGTCACGATCAGGCTCGAGCTCGACGCGTAAGTCGTCGTCGAGCTGTCGGACCGACACAATACGGCCGCGCCAGAGATCTGCCATCGTCGCCGCGCCGGGCCCAGCGAACACTGGGCGGCCGTCGTCACCACCGAACAAAACCGGGGCGAGGTAAAAGACGTAACGGTCAACAAGGCCCAGGCGATGGAACTCCGCGGCGACGTGGGCACCGCCTTCGACAAGGAGCTGGAGGACGCGACGATGGCCTAGCTCATCGAGCACGGCGCCGAGGTCGCCTCCGAGCTCCAGCGCTGGATGCACGCGGGCGTCCGCAGGAGCGTGGCCGAGCACTACACGGAGCGGTTGGCGACGCTCGTCTCCTGTGTCCTCGTCGCGAACTGTCAGCTCAGGGTCGTCGGCCCGCACAGTGCCGGCCCCGACGAGCACGGCGTCGCTCTCGGCGCGCAAGCGATGGACGTCGCGACGCGCCTTTGCGCCCGTAATCCATCGACTCGATCCGTCGGGTGCCGCGATCCGACCGTCCAAGCTCGCCGCGAGCTTCAACACGACATAGGGCCGTCCGGTCGAACGCTGCACGAGATAGGGTCGCAGCTGGTCGCTAACGGCACCGGCAAGGGTACCGAGCGAGACCGTGACGCCAGCAGATTCAAGGGCAGCGAACCCGGCACCGGCGACTTTCGGGTCCGGGTCGCGGATAGCGACCACGACTCTTGAGACACCGGCGCGAATAAGAGCACCCGTGCACGGAGGCGTCTTGCCCTGATGGGCACAAGGCTCAAGCGTGACGTATGCGGTCGCGCCACGGGCTCTTGTCCCAGCTGTGACGAGAGCTATCGCCTCAGCATGGGGACCACCGTAGGGGGCAGTCGCCCCCTCGCCCACCATCTGGCCCGAAGCGTCGACTATCACGCATCCGACCCAGGGATTCGGCGAGGTCGTGGTGCGCACGCCCTGGGCGAGCTCGACGGCGCGAGCCATGTAGGCCTCGTCTCCTACCAGCTCTACCCCGTCGACGCTAAAGGGCTCTTCTGTGTCGCTCACAGGTGCCTGCTCAATGTGGCCTCTCACCGCTGAGGAGTGCAAGAGCGTGAGGGAGCACATCGAGAACAGCCTCTAGGCACTCGACCGAACCCGAGGTCGAGCCAGGTAGGTTGACAACAAGTGCGGTCGCGAGCGTGCCGGCGGTGGCGCGAGACAGACGCCCGAGTGGGCTCGCCAGACGCATCGCCTCGGCGAGGCCGGGTGCCACGCGGTCAAGAACTTGCAAGCTGCCCTCCGGGGTGAGGTCCCTCGGCCCGAAACCTGTCCCGCCGGTCGTGACGATCAAGCCTGTGAATCCGTCCGCCATCTCCGCGATCACAGCCGCGACGGACTCGACGCCGTCGGCGACCACGCGCCGTTCGACTATCTCATAACCCGCAGTCACGAGGCGCTCTGCCACGGCTGCTCCCGACCGGTCCTCACGCGTGCCGGCCACGACCCCGTCGGATACGGTGCAGACCTTGGCCCGTAATACGACTCCGGGCGGCGGCAACGGGGCGGTCATGGTGCCACCGAGATCGCCGCCGATGCCATCGTGTGCAGATGACGCACGGCCTCAGTCGCATCTGGCCGGCGGAACACCGCCGTGCCTGCGACAAGGCAACGCGCACCTAGGGCCGCGGCAATAGGGGCAGTCGCCTCGTCGATACCGCCGTCAACTTGGAGCGTGACCAAGAGCCCCTCGCGCTCGGCTTGGGCCCTAGCTTCGAGAAGCTTTGAGGCCGCCTCAGGCATGTACGACTGGTTCCCGAAACCTGGATGCACGGTCATGATCAAAAGGAGGTCGACGAGGGATAGGTACGGTGCCGCTGCCTCGTAGGGTGTCTCCGGGTTCACGACAAGCCCGACGCCAAGTCCGAGACGCCTCATCTCGCCACAGAGACTCCCGGTATCGCCGACCTCCACGTGCACCGAACACGAGTCGGCGCCGGCATCGCGAAAGGCCTCGAGAAAATCACCGGGATTGGTCATCATGAGGTGGCAATCGAAGAACATGGCCGTGTGTGGTCGCAATGACTCGACTACCGGCGGCCCGATCGTGATGTTGGGGACGAAGTGGCCGTCCATCACGTCGAGGTGCAACCAGTCCGTCACGCCTTCGACCTTGGCCACTTCTGCGGCCAAGGTGCCGAAGTCAGCCGCGAGAATCGAGGGCGCGACCTTGAGCTCTCCGGCAGAGAGTCTGGGAAGACCCGCGGCGTGGGTTCTCTTGCTTTGTTGGACCACGTCTCCACCGTAGCCAAGACAACCCTTAGACCACGCGTTCGTGCCATCGCCGCTAGTGGCCGAAGCACTCCCCCGCTTCAGGGCGTGCCCCGTGCCGCCAGGCGTCGAAGGCTAAGGCGGAGCGCCCCTCTGGGCGAACCTCGAGCAGCTCCAGGCTCCCGACGCCGCAGGCGACCTCGTCACCGAGCAGGCTGCCCGGCGCTCGTCTGCCCCCCAGCGGCTCGTCGCCACCAACCGCGGTCGCAGGCCCGACCCGGGCGCGCTCGACTATGAGGCGCCTTCCCCGGAAGATCGTCCATGCCCGCCCGATGCGTACGAGCCGCTCGAGCTCGACCGCAGGGCGCTCCCAGTCGATGCGAAGCTCGTCGCGGTCGATCTTGGCGGCATAAACGGACTCGCCCTGTTGTGGCACGGGCGTGCCAAGTGTGGCAAGCCCACCGGAAAGGCGTTCGACGAGAAGTCCGGCTCCTATGGCAGAGAGGCTGACTTTGAGCTCCGCCGCCGTCTCGCCGGGAGCGATCGGCACCTCAACGCGCGCGTAGACCGGGCCGGTATCCAAGGTCTCCTCGAGGGACATGAGGCAAACTCCCGTCACCTCGTCGCCGGCGAGAATGGCCCGTTCTACAGGTGCAGCGCCGCGCCAGCGCGGAAGCAACGAGAAGTGCACGTTTACCATCGGCACCCGCGCGAGGATCTCCGCACCGATCAGGGACCCGAAGGCCACGACGACGCCGATCTCGACTCGTGCGCCGACGACGTCGCCGAGCCGGCTCGACACCGGGAGATCGAGCTCGACGGCGCAGCGCTTCACCGGCGTCGCGACAAGAGCGCCCCCGCGGCCCCGGCGGCGGTCGGGTGCCGTCACGACGAGCGCCACATCGTGGCCGGCCTCGTGCAAGGCCCGCAGCGACACGACCGCCGCCTCGGGCGAACCGAGGAATGCCAATCTCGTCATCGCCAGCCGCCACGTGGCTTCGGGTTAGTCGCCGAGGATGCTCCCAGTGTTATCAGCAAGCGCCCGAGCCCGCAGCACCCGCATCGCTTGCTTGCGCTGGTCCTTGTCGAGGTGCTCGAGGAGCAATATGCCGTTGAGGTGATCGAGCTCGTGCTGGAAGACACGAGCGAGAAGCTCGTCGGCTTCAACGGAGATCTCATTCCCCTCGAGGTCAAGCCCGACGAGATGGACTTCTTTCGGCCGGACGATCGGCCAATGGAGCTCGGGCACCGATAGGCAACCCTCTTCGTACTCCCACTCGCCGCTCGACTCGACAATCTCCGGGTTGATCACCGTCTGGGCACCTTCGCCGACGTCGTAGACGAAAATCCGGCGCTCGATGCCAACCTGTGGCGCAGCAAGTCCGACTCCCGGAGCATCGCGCATCGTCTCGACCATCTCCTCGGAGAGCCGGACGATCCTGCCGTCGATGTCGTCGATCTCAGCAGCGCGCTGGCGCAAGACGGGGTCGCCGAACACCCGGATGGGAAAGATCGCCATACCGCTACTTTAGCTTTGCCGGGCCGATGGGCATTCTTGCATGAAGCTCCGGCCGGTACCGGGCCAGATCTTGCCGTCAGGCGAAACGCGCCCGGACCACACGGCCCGTGACACTCGCGAACGGGGAACGAGCCAGAACCGGCTCCTCTGCGAAGATCTCGAGGTGCTGATGGCCCCCGCTCGCTCGGGCGGGCACAACGATGCGCGCCGCGACAACGCTCGTCTTATCGTCGGTGAGCGCGGCGCCCAAGTACTCGCCCGGAGGTGGCAGGAGGATCTCGGGGGCGACCTCGATCAGCAGGCGATGTTGCCCGGTCGCGTCCGGACGACCGCTGCCGATCACATGGCCCCGCACCTCGTGTGCCCTTCCCAACAAGGCGTGTGCCTCGTCGAGCTCACCTTTGGCGATAAGACCCCGGATCCGCGTCGAGGAGACTACGAGGTGTGCCCACACGTCGGAGACGAGGTGAACAGGCTCGACAGAAAAACCGGCCCGCGAGCCCATCGTCCTTAACAACTCCACGTTCCCCCGGCGCTGGTTGCCGAAATGGAAGTCGTCACCCACGACGACTACGCGCACGGCCAGCTGGCCCACGAGCACGTCGTTTACGAAGTCCTCGGCTGGCTCCTTCGCGCGTTCGACGTCGAAGTTGAGCACGAGGATCTGGTCGACTCCGGTTTGGCCCAACAGCTCCATCTTCAGCTCGATATCGGTCAGCCTGGGCGGCGCGGAAGCGGGATTCACCACAGCGGCAGGGTTCTTGTCGAAAGTCACCACAACACTGCGCAGGCCGAGATCGGCCGCCCGGCGGCGTACGAGCTCGATCACCAGCCGGTGGCCGATATGAACCCCGTCATAAGCCCCGATGGTTACCGCACTGCCGGTTTCGAGTGCCACCGGGGAGCGAGGCTACTCGTCGCCCGCAGCCGAGTTTGCACCCGCGCGGGAACTGTCAGCAGTCTGGACTACTACGACCGGCTTCACACGCTCGAGGCCCACCGGCTCGCACATGGCCACGAGCCTGTGCGAGCCGTCGAGGACCGCCCAAGGCCCGTCGCCGACTACGCCCAGCGCGAGCCGGTCTACAGTCCTGCCGTGCCCGAGAGCCTTGGCGAGCTCCTCGTCCGCGACTGCTCCAGGCATGTCGCGCACAAGCTCTTCGGGCGGGCGCACCCGCTCGGGCGACACGTCTTCGAGATCGAGCGCTTCAGCGTCGCTCAACGACCCGACCGAGACCCTCCGAAGACTCCGCAAGTAAGCGCCACCACCTAGGCGCGCCCCGAGATCAGCTGCAAGTACGCGCACGTAAGTGCCAGAGGAGCACTCCACAAGGACCCGGAAGCAACCGGGCTCGCCCGTTTCGAAGGCCTCGAAGCGGAACACCTCGACGCCCCGAGGTGCTCGCTCGACCTCTATGCCCGCCCGGGCAAGCTCGTGTAGGCGGCGCCCGCCAACCTTTACGGCTGAGACCATGGGCGGGACCTGCTGGATCCGGCCTGTGAGCGAGCGCGCCACCTCCCGCACCGCCTCCAGGCCAACCTCGCCCATCTCGAAGCGTCCGGTCACAGATCCGCCAGCATCGAGGGTTGAGGTCGTGGCGCCGAGGACGATCTCACCCACATAGGTCTTCCGCAGCGCCGACGCGTAGCGCAAAAGGCGAGTTGCTCGGCCTACACCGACGATGAGCACTCCTGTGGCGTCGGGATCGAGCGTCCCGGCGTGGCCGACCTTGCGGGTGGACAGCAGGCGACGACAACGAGCGACGACGTCGTGGGATGTGCAGCCGGCGGGTTTGTCCACGACGACGAAGCCCCCGGGGTCATCGATCGCCCGCAATGTCCGACTCGGGCGTGAGCCCTGCGCGGGCTGTTCGGACCCGTCGCGAACCTTCTCGTCTGGCTCCTCAGGTGTCATCGTGTCGGGCACGGCGCAACGCCTCCTCCACCCGCTCGCCGGCCGCGATCGCCGGATCTGCAACGAAGCTCAGCGTCGGCGTGCGCTTGAGGCGCACCTCGCGGGCGATGGCCGCCTGAAGCTCGAGTCGATGGGCCTCAAGTGCGGCCAAAGCCCCCTCCGGCAGGGACGCCATAAATACCGTGGCGTGACGGAGATCCGCCTCGACGCTCACCGCGCTGACCGTGAGCAGCGCCAGGGCGTCATCGTCATCGCGCATTCGTTCGAGCGCGTCCGCAAGGACCTGGGCGAGCACGGCATTTACACGAGCAGTGCGTGGATAGCCCGCTGCCGAGCGGCGATCGAACTGTCTAGGCATGGGACATTCGCAGCTCAGATGGCATTTGACCCGTCAACTTGATCGTACTGCCGCGCCACAGACAGGTCACGCTACTAGGAGGCACGCGACTGCGGACGGGATCGTGAGCTGACCCGCCTGTCTGATCTCGCCCGGCGCGCTCGGGCCGAGTCACCCCGGCCGAGCAATCCCGGCGAGGGGCGTACCTGTCAAGTGCGGGGAATCTCCCGCTCGTCATAGGTCTCGATCACATCGCCGTCCTTCAGATCCTGGAAGTCGGTGAGACCGATGCCGCACTCATAGCCGGCCTGGACCTCACGGACGTCGTCCTTGAACCGGCGCAGGGAGGAGACGGCGCCCTTCCAGATCACGACGCCATCTCGCAGGAAACGAACCTTGGAGCCTCTTGTTATGACGCCGTTGGTGACATAGCAACCGGCGACGGCGCCGACACGCGGCACGCGGAAGACGGTCCGGACCTCGGCGTCGCCAGTGACGATTTCCTCGATCTCGGGCGTAAGCATCCCGACCATCGCAGCCTGTACGTCCTCGATCAGCTTGTAGATGATCTCGTAGGTGCGGATCTCCACCTTGTGGCTCTCGGCGAGCTCCCGGGCCCTTCTGTCCGGTCGGACGTTGAAGCCGATGATCGTCGCGCCAGAAGCTGCCGCGATTGTGACGTCGCTCTCTGTGATACCACCGACTGCGCGATGTACGAACGCGACCTTCACGTCGTCGCGCTCGAGCTTCAACAAGCTCTGGGTGACCGCCTCGAGCGAGCCTTGCACGTCGGCCTTGAGAACCAACGTGAGCGTTGCCGTCTCACCCCTACGAATCTGCTCGAAGAGATCCTCGAGCTTCGCACCCGGGCTCGTCGACACGGTCGAGGCCTGAGCAAGGGTCGTAAAGCGCAGGCGCTGCTCACGGGCGTCGCCGACGGTCCTGGCAATCGACAAGTCGGAGGTAACCCGCAGTTCGTCACCCGCGATCGGAGGTTCCGACAGCCCGAGCACCTGCACGGGCATCGAGGGGAAGGCCTCTTTTATCTGGTCGCCGTGGTCGTTGATGAGCGCCTTGACCCGGCCCCAGGCTGCACCGGCCACGATTGGCTCGCCGACACGCAGGATGCCGCGTTGCACGATGATCGTCGCGACAGGGCCGCGGCCGATGTCGAGGTTCGACTCGAGCACAGTTCCTCTCGCATCGCCTTCGGTGTCGGCACGGAGCTCGAGCACCTCTGCAAGAACGACGAGCTGCTCCAACAGCTCTTCTATGCCGAAAGACTGGAGCGCCGAGATCTCGACAGTGATCGTGTCGCCACCCCAGGCTTCGGGCACAAGTCCCTGCTCGGACAACTGTTGAAGTACGCGGTTCGGATCGGCGTCCGCCCGGTCGATCTTGTTGATTGCGGTGACGATCGGAACGTTGGCGGCCTTGGCGTGGTTGATCGCCTCGATCGTCTGGGGCATGACACCGTCGTCGGCTGCGACAACCAACACGACTATGTCGGTGACGCTGGCCCCTCTAGCTCGCATAGCCGTGAAGGCCTCGTGCCCCGGGGTGTCGATGAAGGTGAGGAGCTGTTCATGCCACTCGACCTGGTAGGCACCGATGTGCTGAGTGATGCCACCGGCTTCTCCTGCAATGACGTTCGACTGGCGAATCCTGTCGAGCAGAAGGGTCTTGCCGTGGTCGACGTGACCCATGACGGTGATGACGGGGGGCCGGATCTGATACTCCTCCTCGTCCTCCTCGTCGTCGCCGTCGTCGCCGAAGAACTTCGCCCGGAGGGCGGCCTCCTGCTCCTCGCCGGGGTCGACGAGTCGGATCTGCGCGCCGATCTCGGCGGCGAACAAGGCGATCATGTCGTCGGTCAGTGGTTGGGTGGCGGTCACCATCTCGCCTTGGAGCAAGAGGAAACGAACGATGTCGCCGGCAGAGCGATTAAGTCGCGGACCGAGCTGCTGAGGCGTCGAGCCCCGCTCGACGATCACCTCATGGTCCGGCACCGGAGCGCTCGAGGGCAGATACGACGCGACCTGGATCGGCTCGAGCTCTTCCATGTTGCGACGGCGACGACGCGGCCTGCGCTGGGGTGGGCGGCCCCGTCCGACCGGTCCACCGCGTGCGGCACCGCTCGGGCCGCCTGGGGTGTATCCGCCACTACGGGCGCCGGGAGCTCCACCGCCACCGCCGAAGCCGCCACCAGCGGGTCGTCCGCCGTCACGGGCCGGGAAATGCCCAGCGGGACGTTGAAATCCGGTGCCGGTGCCTCCGGGACGCGCACCGACTTGGCGGCCAGCTGGCGGCCGCGAGCCAACAGGCCCTGGACGTGAGGGGGCCATTCCAGAGCGCCCGCCTGGAGGACCGGGACGCGCACCGGGACCGCCTGGAGGCAGAGGGCGCCTCGAGCCAGGCGGGGGTGGGATCGGGCGACCTGTCAGCGACCGGGGTGGGCCCGGAGGCGGCGGTATCGGCTTGCCCGAGGGCCCGACTGGGCGCTGGGCGAGACTGCGGTCAGTGCCGGGGGCCGCGGGAGCTGCTGGAGCTACGGGCGCCAAAGAGGCCGGCGGAGCAGCCGCGGTGGGCTGTGCTGGCGCGCCTGCCTGGGCAGCAGCTGGTGCGGCAGCGGGCCGGGGACCCGACGGCGCGGCGGCAGGACGCTGGCCGGTGGGGGCGGTCGCGGGCCTCGGGGTGCCGGCTGTCACGCTGCGGGGCGCAGCACCGGGAGGCGGAGGAATCGGCGTCCGGGGCGCGGCCGTACGCGGGGCGTCGACAAGCTCGCTTGCCGACTTGCTCACGACCAGGCGTTGACCCGGGCGCGGTTCGTGAGCGAGCGGAGCAGCCTCGGCTGCGGGCCTCGAGGCGGTGGCATCGTCCGGGGTGGGACGGGCCGGTGCCGGAGCGGGCGCGGGAACTATCGCAGGGGGTGTGTCAGCGGCGGTGTTTGTGGCGCGCTGCGACCCGGCCGTGGAACGGCCCTTGTTCGCCGACGGCGGCGCGGCGGCCGGCTCCTCGGGCTGCACTGCGCGCCTCAGCCCCTCGCGGTCGGCCTTCCGCCGGGCACGGTCGGCTTGCGCGTCCTCGATCGACGACGAGTGGCTCTTGACGCCAATCCCGAGGTCGATGCAGATGTCAAGGGCTTCCTTGTTGGTAAGCCCCAGCTCACGGGCAAGCTCGTAGACGCGGATTTTCTTGGGCAACTGGTGGTTCGGTCCTCTCCGATCGAGGGGCAGCGCAGCGTTCGGGATCCCGAGCCTGGCGCGGCCTTACATTCTCACACAACGCCGGTGCCCAGTACACCCGTGAGCACATCTTACGGCGAAAGCCGCTCGGACCAAGTCGGCCGGGACGCGCGCGCCGCTGTACATTCGCATCAATGGGATCGCCGTTCAGCCTCGAAGACGGCGCTGTGCTCGTGGCCGTCGAGCGAGCCAACGGAGGAGAGCTCGCTCCTCTCGAGCAAGTTCTGTGGACTCTCGACTCGCTCACGCCGCCAGCCACTCATCCGGACCCGGTTCGGGTCGCGAGGTCTGCTGAGCTCCTGATCAGGATCGGGGTCGTTGAGTTCGTCGAGAACCAGCTGGGGCTCAGCATCGAGGGGCGCAGGCTTCTCAGGCGATCGGGCCTGCTCAACGACCCCAAACACGTGGCGCATGTCACACACCTGCTGCAGGAATTCGACGAGCTGGACTTGGACGAGCACGCTGAGCCGTCCGCGGCTCCGACCGAGGCTGACCTGCGGCGCGCCGTTCACGACGGCGAGGAGATTGAAGAGACCCCCGGAGGCATCGGGACGCCTGTCCTAGGCGAAGAGGTGCCGGTCGGCTCGGCGCTGTTCGGCGGCGCCCCTTGGACGACGAGCTGGATACCGGCGGTCTTGCCAGAGGACTCGAGCGAGAGTGAGGAGTCTCCTCCCCCACCCACCTACACCGGGGCGCCGGCTCATCCCATTCTCGAGCGTCTCTTCGGTCGGGGGCGTCGGGAGCGGTCCTAGTCCGGCGCGAGCCGAGCCGCCAAAGCACCGCGGCTCAGCGATTGGGAACTACAGCCTCGCCCGCAGGTCCTCGACCGCCTCAGGCGGCACCTGAGCACGCAGCGCGCGAGAAAAAGCGCGACGGCGGACGGCAAGGTCGACGCAGCCGGGTGATTGGCGACAAAGCCAGGCTCCCCTGCCCGGAAGGCCGCTACCAACGACAAGGGCACCGCCCGGGTCACGAACGACCCGAATCAGCTCTGAAGCCGGTGCGACACGCTGGCAGCCGATGCAGGTTCGAAGAGGCGTCGCTAGCTGTCCTTGGTGTCTTCTGCGATCTCGCTGTCATCTGAAGCCGCAAGTGCAACAAAATCCTCGACGGCCTCGAGCTCGATCTCTGCCGCGGCCTCGACTGCCTCGGCCTCGATCTCGGCCTCAAGCTCGATCTCTGCCGCGGCCTCGACTGCCTCGGCAACGAGCTCCTGGGCAAGTTCGGCGGCCTCGGCGACCAGCTCCTCTGCGACCTCGACCGCCTCGACTACGATCTCCGCCGCGACCTCGACGGCCTCGGCTTCGGTCGCCTCACGGGCGGCCCAAGCCTCCGCCGAGAGGGTCTCGCCGCCCTCGGCCGGCTTCCAGACCATCTCACCTGACTGCTCGACCCATTCGCCCTCGGCCCACTCGCCATCGGCGTAATGCGCCTCCTCGGCGGCTGCTTCCGACTCGCTCTTGATGTCGATGTGCCACCCTGTCAAGCGGGCAGCAAGACGGGCGTTCTGGCCCTCTTTGCCAATCGCGAGCGACAGCTGGTAGTCGTGGACGATGACGGTCGCACGCCCACGCTCTTCGTCGAGCTGGACCTCTTTGACCTTCGCCGGTTGCAGCGCCCTAGAGACGAACTCGGCTGGGTCGTCGGAGAACGGAACGATGTCGACCTTCTCGCCCCGTAGCTCGGTCGTGACCATGCGGACGCGCGCCCCCCTGGCACCTACACAGGCACCGACAGGGTCGACGTTGTTGTCGTTCGACCAGACCGCGATCTTGGTCCTGTGACCCGGCTCGCGAGCACAGGCCTTGATCTCCACGACGCCGTTTGAGATCTCGGGCACCTCGAGCTCGAAAAGGCGCTTGATCAGTCCTGGGTGGCTGCGCGAGACAACGATCTGGGGACCTTTGCTCGTCTTGCGCACCTCGACGATGTAAGCCTTAAGGCGGGCCCCGTGGTCATAGCGCTCGTAAGGGACCTGCTCAGCCTGCGGCAGCAGGGCCTCGACCTTGCCGAGGTCAAGGAGGGTGTAGCGGTTGTCGCTTTGCTGGATTATCCCCGTCACGATGTCGCCCTCGCGCCCGGCGTACTCCTCGTACTTGCGGTCACGCTCGGCCTCGCGGATCCGCTGAAGGATCACCTGGCGCGCGGCCTGGGCGGCAATGCGCCCGAAGTCCTCGGGGGTGTCGTCCCACTCCCGCGTGACGTTTCCTTCTTCGTCCAGCTCCTGGCCGTAGACGCGGATCTCCCCGGAGTCGGGGTCGATCGTGACCACGGCCTCCTCGGCCGCTTGAGGAAGGCGTTTGTACGCAGCGACGAGAGCATTCGCGAGCGCGTCGAACAGAGTGTCGACGGCGATCCCCTTTTCCACTGCGATCTGCTGGAGCGCCTCCAAGAGGTCGAAATTCGTCGAGCTCATAGCTTTTCCGCCATCTCTTTCTCGACGCGCTCGCGTCCTCCTGTGGCCGGCGACGACTTGGCCTGCTGACGTCGCTCGCTGCGAGCTGTTGGCGACGGAGTGCGGGCGAGGGCCGCCTTCCAGTCAAAAACTGTGTGAGCCCGCTCGATGTCTCCATAAGCGAGCCGGCGGCCGCCTTCGGGCATGCCAAGCCCGGTGAGCACGACCCCACGGCCATCAGCAACGGCGATCTCGCCTTCGAGCCGCCTGTCACCTTGGACCCCGGGCATGGTCCGAATCGCGACCTGTTGTCCCACGAAGCGCTGGAAGTGCTCGGGACGGCGCAAGCGCCGCTCCAAGCCAGGGCTGGACACCTCGAGCTCGTAGTGCCCGGACGGGCCGACGTCCTCACGGTCGATAGCACCAGAGATCGCCTTGCTCGCCACTGCGAGGGTGTCGAGGTCGATGCCGCCTTCCCGATCGACTGTCACGACGATGTTGCCCGAGCGGAACTCGACATCTATGAGCTCGAGGCCCGCTTCTTTGAGCACGGGCGCGGCGATGCGCTCTACGTCTTCAGACGTACCCATCGCCGCTTCCTCCTTCGGTGAATTCAAGCCCTTAAAATGACAAAACGTGGGCCGCCGCCCACGTCCACGCCTATGCATATCAATCGAACGGTTTGGGAGACTTTAGCAGTCCATTTGCATCTCGGCACCACCCAATCCCGCTCTTGAGCGCCCCGACGTCGGCTCCAAGAACCGCTCAGCGCGGTGCCGGTGGCTCCTCTAGCAGGGGTTTCAGATCGTCTCTGGCATGGCCGAGCTGCTTTCGCACGGTGCCTTCGGTAATGCCGAGCGCACGCGCGGCCTCCTTCGGACTCAGCCCCGCGACGAAACACAACATCGCGCAAGCTCGTCGGCGCGACGGCATGGCGCCTAGGGCTTCTGCGAGACCAAGCTTCGCGACCGCCTCGGCGGCGGTGTCATCCCGGGAGGGCCGCTCGACCTCTGGCAGGTTCTCCTGTTTCCACTGGCTGCGGGAGAGTCGAAAGGCCGTGCGGTAGACGTACCCGGGCGGGTTGGTCCCAAGGCGCACTCGCCGCCAGTGCCCGAGGGTGCGCGCGAAGGCCTCCTGTGCGACATCCTCGGCAGAGGTCTTGTCCAGGCCCCCAATCTGGAGGGCCCGAACGAGGCGCGGGTAGTGGACTTCGTATGTCGTCACGAAGTCATCGGCTATTTCGGCTTTTCGTTCGTCCTCGATGACGACAGTTTGTCCCACCCGGAAGGCCCCCGGCCCCCTATCGGCCTAGCCGCCGTTGCTCGTGTCCGGAGTATTCGTCGGTGCTACGCCAGAGGCACCGACGCCCGCTGATCCTGATGCTCCGGAGACACCTGAGGCACCGGAGGCACCTGAGGCTCCTGCCGCGCCTGAGGCACCGGAGGCACCTGAGGCACCGAAGGTTGTCGCAACACAGGCAGCCACCGGCATCGCCAGGGCACCAGAGCCGGGCAAGTCCGCGTGCTCGAGGACAGTTCCATCACTCGACAACGCGTCCACCGTCGCCTGGCCGATCGCGCCGCCCTGGCTACTTCCGCCACCTGAGGAGGTCGCCAGCGCCTGGACCAGAACCGCCCACTGGCCGACAACAGCCATCTCGTCTTGGCCACCAGAGGCGAATTCAGCCTTGACGGCGGTTGTCTGGCCGGTCGTGTGCGCGACGACAACTGCGATCGGGGCCTGCTCTTGGATTCCGACGACCTGATCCGAGAGCACATCAATGGGCTGTGTTGTCGAACTCGCCCCGTTCGGCACCATGACGACGCCGACCGCACCTGCGTCGGAGACTTCGACAACGAGAGCCTGAGTGACCCCGCAGCTCGTTGAAGGCAAGACCGCCGTCGGCCCGGAGGAGTTCGAGGTGACCGGATTCGTGCCTGTCGTCGACGGGATCGTCGTGTCAGTTGGGCTGGTCATCACCGGCAGCGAGGAGGCCACGATGGTGCTCGTGGTCGTACCGCTGGCCGGCGGGGAGGACACTGCTTGAGTCGTGGACGGGGTGCTGATCTCGATCGTGCCGGTTGACGCCGAGGGAGACAGCGGCACGGCGGTACCGGCGGTGGGTGGGAGCGAGATGACCGTTGAGGACGTCACTCCGCCCGATGTCGTGCCGCTTCCTGCCGACTTGGCGACGCCGGACTGAGGCTCGAGCGGCGAGAGGTAGAAGGGCGGAGCCTCCCAGGTGGCTGTGAAAGCACGAACTGTGACGCCGTCGTTGGTGCGGGTGAACAGATGAGTGAGGTTGGCGTCGCCGACGAATCCGTATGACTCGTACCACGGACAGCCAAAACCGCTACACAAGGGCGCGAAGCCAGAATTGAGACCCGTGGTCCCCAGCTCGGCGGAGCTGGCGGCGTTACCCGAGGATGAGTGCGTGCTCGGCTCCAATGCTGCCGTTCCCGCGCCCGCCTCCGAGCCCGTCGACACCCAGCTGAGCCCCTTCGGAGCGGTCACGGACTCGCGGGGAAGTGTGTTTATCGCGCCCGGGACTGCCGTGGTCGTCGACGGCAACAGGCCACGGTCGTCACCCGAACTCAGGGACGGTGGCCCCGCGACAGATCTCGTCGTGGGGCGCTGATTGAGACCGATCCCTGTACCGAGCCCGGCGAGCGCTATCACCAGGCCGAGCGAAGCCGCGATGCGGGCGCGTCGTACCTTCAGTCGCTTGTGCCTGCGGACGATGCCATCGAGCACGTCGGAGGGAGGTGTCGCCGGGTCCGGGTCATCGAGGATGTGGGAGAGATCAGGGCCGTCCATGACTGCCTTTCAAGCTAGAGGAAGAAGAAGATCGCTCACGAGGAGACCGGGACGAGCTGGTAGACGACCGTGACTTGCACCGAGATCTGCTGCTGGCCCGCTTGCACTGGTACCGCAGACGAGGCCGCCGCGGCCGCGTTGACAGGGCCGTAGAAGATCTGTTGTCCGGCGTTCTCCTGGTCAGTGACCTTGACGATCGGTCCGACCGCCAGCCCGCCACCGGCGGCGAGTTGCGAAGCCTCGGTGCTCGCCTGCTGCATTGCCTGGGCCCGCGCTGTCGCGAGCAGGCTCGACTGGTTAGCGATCGAAAAAGAGATGCCGTTCAAGGTGACGCCGTTGCCGGTCGCGTGCACGGCCGCGTCCAGCGCCTCGCCGAGGCCGGACAGATTGTTCATCGTCACGCTGAGCGAATCGTCTGCGCTAAAGCCGGTTACGACATTGTTGTTATTGGTGTTGGCGGAGAGATTGAACCAGCTCGTTTGGAGGTTTTTCGCAAGGACGCCATGCTGCTCCAAGGAGGCCTCAAGTAGTACAACCTGGGCGTTGTTGCGCTCGAGGGCGTCCACGGCGTTCGCGGCTGTGGTCTCCACGCCGACGTCGAAGGTGGCGGTGTCGGGAGTGCCATCCACCTGGCCGTTTCCCGTGACAGTGATCGTCGCCCCCGTCGCGGCCGCGGCGCTGTGCGAGGCGGTCAGCTGCGTCTTGAGGCGGTTATCACCTCGCGCGTTCGAGCTACTCAGGAGGCTGGAACCGATTATCGATCCGACAACGATCACGGCCGCGACCCCGACAATGCCCATCGCCCGACCCTTGAACCTTCGCGCCAACATGCCAACGGTCGTGCCGCTCGCCGCTTTGACGACCGCGGGCGTCGGCGCGGTACTCGTCACCTCCGTCGGCGGATCGGCTGGCTCGAGCTTGGGCCCGGGCTCTTGTGCGTTCTTGCCGTCTGCGTTCACGTCGGTCGCTCCTTGGCTGAGTCCTCTGCCCTCGATGGAGGGTTCGTAGTTGCAAAGCGCGGAGAGCACCGATTCGCGTACGTGGGTCGGTAGGTGGGCCGGTACGAGCGTGGCCCAAGCTCGACCCGTGCCACTCGCAACGGCCACCAAGACCGCTCCGGCGCCGGCCGGAGCGGTCTTGGGACCCCGGGGGCTGTGAACCCGGGATGTGTCCCGAAAGCCAACCTTTGACATGATGTAGGCCCGACAGTGACGAGGCGATCACCGCGTCCCGTGCCGGGTAACCCCTCGAACAAGAACCGACCGATAGTGCGTTCGTTCGGCCGGATCTGCGTCCCTGCAGTAGGAGCCTTCCATGAGCTCGCCGACTCCGAGTACCTCGGGCAGCGGCCCTGGAAGCACGCTCCAGGACTCGGGCCTGCATCTCCCAAGCGCTCTTGCGCTGAGCGGCCTATTGAAAGTGCAGAGGCGCTGGTCGCTCGCCCATGGCGGTAGTGAGCCCACTGGCTCGGCTAAAGACGGATCTGTGGCCTACGCGCCGGGAGCACCGCTTCTCGCGCCCCGGGGTGTGCGGCTCCCGATACATCTAGAGGACTCTGAGTGGAGCCGCCTCGCCCTCGGCATCGCCGCGGACGCCCTGACCGGCCTCGGGATCACAACCCGCGCGGACCTTCTCCAACTCGACCCGGACTCGGTCGCGGTTCACCTGCCGTTTGCCGAGGTGCCGCCGTCGCCGTTCGAATCGGGACGTGCGCCCCGGTCATGGACCCTCCGGCGTGACTCGCGCATCATCGCCTCACTGCCCGTCACACCGGCGATCACGGCCGCGGCTGGAAGAGCTGCCCTGGTCACGCTGGCCGAGGCGCATGGCAGGCGCGTCCTCGTCGACCTCATCGCCGTGGGCTCGACGATCCTCAAAGGGTCCCCACCGGCAATCGGGTCGAAGATCGCCGATATCGCGGTCGAGCTTGCTTCGAGGAGGTGGTCCGACCTCGGCACGCTCATCCTGGTCGCCTTCGATCAACCGATTCCCCGCCTCCAGGGAACCAAGAATGTCCCCGATCTGGCTGCAGCCCTCGAGGAAACCACCATCCGCTCGATGAACGGGACACGCTCGTCTTCGGTGTGCGTAATCGTCCCGCCCTGGGCTAGCGGACCCTCAGATCCACTCTTGGTGGACCTGGTCCGCTTCTGCGAGGAGACTTCCGACGCCGGTATGGTCTGCTGCGCCAGCGCGCCTGGCGCCACCGGGCTATGGGAGATCGGCGCCGGGGGTGGGGACAAGTCCGTCTTCAGCTTCGGCAACGGCCGCAGATTCGAAGGTGTTGACCTCTCCGAGCTCGAGCGGCCGCCGCCGCGAACGATCGCGCTCGCAAGGGCGCCCATCGCGATTGAACTTGCCCCCAGTCCTCCGATCGAGATCGCTGTGCTCGGCAACGTTCAGATCGACGGTGCTCCCGAGTCGTTCAGATACCGCAGGCGGCTCACCGAACTAGTCGCGTTTCTCGCCATGCACCCCGAAGGCGCCACGACAGACACCTTCGCCACGGCCTTGTGGCCCGAGCGCAGGGTCCCGGTCCAGACGCTCGCGAACAGGCTCTCTGAGACGAGGCGAGCGCTTGGCCTCGCCAACGACGGACGTCCCCGTTTGCGCAAGATGGGAAGGCGACACCTGATCGTAGACGCCGAGACGGACTGGGATCGGTTCAAAGATCTCTCTGGCGCCGGACGGGGACCCCAATCTTGGCGAAGGGCACTGGCACTTGTCCGCGGCCGGCCGCTCGATGGCCTGGACCGGGGCGAATGGTCTCAGATGGAAGGGTTCACAGCCGCGATAGAAGCCGCGGTAGTCGAAGCAGCCTGTCGACTGGGCGAGCATTCTCTCAGCAGTCGCGAAGCCGGTCTCGCCCACTGGGCAGCTCTCCAGGGCCTTCTCTGCGCGCCCTGGGACGAGAGGCTCTACCGTCTGCTCATGCGTGCGGCGGACGGTATGGGCAATCGCGGCGGCGTTGACGTCGCACTGCGTAGCCTGGCTGTGGCGCTCGATCTCGAGGGCGATCCATTACTGGGAATCCATCCGGAGACCTCGGCGCTATATCGCCGGCTTACATCGAGGTGCCGCACATAGCCTTGGGCGGCGCATCGGCACATCAACGCAACGGAGGAATCGTGGGGATACTCGAAGGCAAGCGCATCCTGGTGACCGGGGTGTTGACTGATGACTCCCTCGCCTTCGGCGCGGCACGCTTGGCCATTGAACAAGGTGCCGAGATTGCCCTAACAGGATTCGGCCGGGGCCTGTCGCTCACCAACCGTGTCGCGCGCAAGCTCCCGGGCTCAGTCGAGGTCTACGAGCTCGACGTCACGGTAGAAGACCAGGCCGACCGGGTGGCCGAGCAGCTCGAAAGTCGGTGGGGTGCGCTCGACGGCGTCGTCCACGCCATCGGCTTCGCGCCCGACATCTGTCTCGGTAGCGGCGTCCTTCCAGCGGCGTGGAACGACGTTGCGACAGCGATCGAAGTGTCTACCTATTCGCTCAAGGTCCTCGCGAAGGCCTTCACTCCGCTTCTCAGCGGTGCCCGAAAAGGTGGGTCGATAGTCGGCTTCGACTTCGATGCAACCGTGGCCTGGCCCGGTTACGACTGGATGGGCGTCGCGAAAGCCGCCCTCGAGTCGCTGGCGCGCTATCTCGCCCGCGATCTTGGGCCGAGCGGCGTCAGAGTGAATCTCATTGCGGCCGGACCTATCAGCACGGTGGCAGCGAGATCAATTCCCAGCTTCGAGCGCTTCGAGAGTGTGTGGGATGGCCGTGCTCCGCTCGGTTGGGACGTCCGCAACTCCGAAGCGGTCGCTAAGGCGTGCGTGGCGTTGCTGTCGGACTGGTTCCCGCTTACGACAGGCGAGATCATCCACGTTGATGGGGGGTTCCACGCGACGGGAGTCTGAGCCCGAGCCGCCGGGACGGCGTGGGCACAACACCCCGGACTCGTACCGGGTTCCGGTTTACCAGCCCCCTTGGCACCGCCCACTACATCCGCGCTCGGCTCCGAAAGTGCACAAGAGCACTACGACGCGCCGGCCCAATAAACCGCGTCGCGATCCTCATGAGGCTTCGTGTGCACCACGGTTTTTGGCCCGGCTCGTGTAGTGATACGAGGCAAGAGGTGCTAGAGCTTGCCGGTCGGTCCGACGTTACGCGGGAAGCGCGCGCACCCGGCGCGGTAGGGTTAGGCCGCTCGCACGAGCGTGGCTGGGGCTAAGGCCCGCGACTCTCTGAGCGATAGTTGCTTGACCGGGCGGCGTGGCCGAGTGGTTTAGGCAAGGGCCTGCAAAGCCCTCTACCCCAGTTCGATTCTGGGCGCCGCCTCCAGGGGGTGTTCACAAAATTACGGCCCGAGTGTTCACAGAACTGGCCGCGGGATGCCCCGTAGGCGCGGTGATGGGCCCTTGCTGCGCCGATGAGCGGTCTGGCGAGCCAACCAGAGGCTGGTTCAGGCGGCTGCTGGCGCGCCAAGACCTCCGCCGGGGCGCGAAGGTCAAGCTGGGTGCCGATTTTGTTGCCGAGGCTGCTGAGCTCAGCCGGGTGGGCCGGTGTCCTCCGCGATGGGCGCGGCGAGCTCAGCGAGCAACTGCGACCAAATCCCCACCCTGCGCTTGCGCCGGTGGCAGATCGAGGCCTTCGCCTCGGCCTCGGCCAGCTTGGCGCGATAGCTGCGGACACGGTCGAGGTTCACCCCTGCGAGGGTGAAGCCGAGGAGGACGGTGTTCTTCAACAGGCCGAAGACTCTGAGAAAGCCGCGCTGCAAATTGACAAAGCTGCCCTTCAAGGCGGCGTTGACGGACTCGACGGCCATCCTGCGGTTCATCGAGATGCGCCAAGCCGTAGAGCCGAAAGGGATGCGCTGGGTGAGGGGAAGATCTGCCGGCGGGGCAGACACCGTCCCCCCACAGCAGGTGTGCTGGTCGGGGTCGAGCACCACCATCGGCACCCTTGCGGGGCGTCGCATCGTCTTTGGGAAGTTGCGGGACTTCAGGAGCCCGGCACAGAACGGACAGCGCCAACGCGTGACGCCGTCTTTGTCGGGCGCGGCGTGTCTCACCATGCGCCAGCGGGCACGACGGTTGAAGTCGTCCTCGTAGGCCAGGCGCCAGTTGCCCGAAGAGAGCCGGGGTGCAAGGACGAGGTCACGGAGCTCGGCCGGCACAAGACGCGAGTAGAGCTGACCGTCGAGCAGGATCGCCTCTTTGGAAAAGGGGCGTATGCCGCGCTGCGCGGTGACGAGCTGGAAGGTCTGCTCGATGCCCGCGCGCAGGAGCGGGTAGGTGGTCGTCTCCGGCCGACACAGCGAGTAACCCGGGTCCCAGACGACGTCGTCAATGGGGTGCCCGGATGCCTTGTCGGCAATCAGAGCGCCGACTACGGACTTGGCCCGGTGGGCGCCCGCGGGCACGAGCACCGCGGTCGTGATCACGTTGGGGACCTCAGGCTCGAGGATCGTTTTGTCGATGTAGTTGGTCCAGCGGACGTCGCGTGCCTGCACTGCGAGATGCAGCTCGTAGCCGATGTAGGGACCGGCGTTGTGATCGCCGTTTGCCGAACGATGCCCTGCTCTTGCGTCAGGGTCCGGCGTGTAGATCTTCCGCCCGTCTGGTCCGATACCGAGCACCTTGGCTTTTCGCACGGTCTTTTGGGCAGGCGCAGACTGCTCGATCAGTTGTGTCTCGACAGCCTCGCCGTCCAGTTCGACCGCGTTGACAGATCCCTGGAACGCGCCCCAGGTCTCGATGTCGGTCCCGTCGACCGCGAGAGAGCGGCTGGAGAGATAGCGCGCCGGAATGGCGGCCCGGGTGAGTCGGTTGGCGAACCATTGAGCGTCCATGTCTTCCGGCGCGTCGTCCAGCAGTTTGCACAGCTTGGAGAACAGCCACGTCACCCTCGCGTAGGCTTCGTCCTCATCCCACTCGTTGACCCCGATCCGGCACCGGTAGTTCTCATCGAGACCGTTCAGTATCCGTGCCGCCTCGATCAGATGGGCCTGGTGGTCGCGCTGTAGGGCGTTGATCTGCAACGCGACGAGAAGGCCCTCCAGCGATAGGCGGCGGTGACGACCTACCTCGGAGTCCATGTAGGGCGCGAGCGCGGCGACGACACCGGAGCGGGCGACTATCTGGCGAGCGATGTGGAACTCGTCCGATGAGCACGGCCGTCCGGTTAGATCGAGCGGTGGGCGGCTCAAAGTTGTCCCCGGCGAAGCAGTGTTCTTACGGCGGCATCGTCCAACTGTTCGACAAAGACCATCAGGTCCGAGAGGACTAGAAGGCTTCGAAGACCGGCGGCTTGACACAGCTCGGTGACGCGCGTACCGGTCGAGAGATGACCGAGCAACCAGGTCGAACGCAGCCTGCCGGGACTGAGACGGGGATGGCCAGCGGGACGCACGAGGGACTTGGCGAGATCGGCGACGCGATTTCGGGCATCGGACCTCGTACCGAGGAGACACCCGTCACTTGCGGTCTCGGCGAGGTCGAGAACCTCGTTCTCCCATTCGGCGACGACGACGACCCTTCTCGGTGCTGGCTCGCCGACGGCGATTTCGACGACGCCGTCAACGCAGGTGACATCGTCAGGCCCGACTTGTGCCAACCAGCGCCCGTCAAGGCCCGCGCCGAGCCCGAGCGCGAGCAGGGCGCGAGCTGCGCGCCGTCTCGCAGGTGTCGGTTGGTCCAAGGCGTCGTGTCTTAGAACCTCGAGCTCGAAAGCGCCGTAGGGAGGAGCCAGCTGACGTTTGGCAATCGCCACAGGGCGCGGCTCCCAAGGGGCCGACTTTGTGAGCAAGGGCGCCATGTGGCGCAGGTCCGACCGCAGCGTGGCCCGGGTATTCCCATTGGAAAGTGCGACCTCGCAGAATCGCTCGACCATCGCCGGATCCAAGATCGCCTCTCGGTCCAAGGGCAAGCCTTGGGCGGTTGCCCACTTGGTGATCAGTTGAAGAGCGCGGCGACGGCGACGGTCGACCGGTCGCTCGCCGAGGCGAAGGTTCTCGCCCATCTCGGCGACGAACCAATCGATTGGCGAAACAGAAGCGTCACTTTTGGAGTCGATTGTCGGCATCAGCACCTTGATCCGGGCAGAGCTGGGCTATTCGATCAGGGCGCTAATCGCCGATAAGAGTCGCTACTTTCTACCGCCCGGCTGTTTCACTCGGCTGACAAGGACAGGCCGACTAGCAGTCCGGCGCTCTAGTTCAGGCAAACTCGAGCGCAGATGCCCGACGCGCCGGACCACGAAACACCTGCGTCTCGTGCCAGGAGACGTGTTGAGCAGCAGGAGGAGCGTGACCGCTCTGGGGTCGTACGAGAGGTTTGCCGACAAGAGCTAGCACCAGCTGTTCGGCCGCCGAGCTGCGACCAATGAAGCGGGAGGACACCGTCACTTTGTGGTCCGTCGTGAGTCCGATCGCTCCGCTGTCGAACAACTTGTGATGTAACGAGCACAGGGCGACTCCGTTGGCAAGCTCGTCGGGCCCGTTTGCCGCCCACCAGCGCACATGCGCGGCCTCGATCCCGACTGCTTCGTGTCCGAGCCCGCCGTCATATCCGCAAGCCGCGCACCGGTACTCATAGGCGACGAGAACCAGATCTCTAAAGCGCGGGTCGCGCCTTCTCGCGCCATGAACGAGGGGGGTCGTCTCGCCTGTTTCCACCGGAGCGAGCGAAATTCCGACCCTGTCCAAGATGTCCTGGTGCAGCGTGGACTCGAAGTTGGAATCGAGTAGCGCATGTACCACGGAGGCAAATAGCTGAGGGCTGAGTTCTACGGCTCTTGCAAACTCGGGTTCGAGCTCGCCCAGAGCCCGAGCCCTGAGCTCGGCGCGGTTGGGGCCCGGGCTACCGATCCCTGAAGGAGTACGAACGATCCACAGGCCGTCAGAGACGAGATGGTGAAACGGGTATCCGGGATTTGTCCTCCTAGGCGGGCCGAACTCCTCAAGCAACGCATCGAGATCGCGTTCGACGTCCGCGAAGGCCATGACCGATGAGCCGGTCCGCTGGAGCCTGCCCAGCGAGTAGAGCAGCAGGAGCGGCTTGTGCGGCGCACGCTCTCCTCCTCTACGCCACTGGTTAAGTGACGTCACCCGTAACACCCAGTCGGTCATCAACTGGCTGCTTTGAATCGCTCGTAGCGGACCTCGAGCCGCTCGGGATCGGGCTGGGCGGCGCGGCTGTTGGGAACGGTCAAGCGGATACCGGACATTTCCTGCAGACCGTGGCGGAGCATAGGTCCGTCCGACTCGAGGAGCAGTTGGGGACGGATGTCAACAACGAGGTCAGGACGAACGCCGATGAGGTCGGAGTCGTAGGCGGCGTGGTGGATCTTGCAAAGGGACAGACCGTTAGGCACCACTGGTTCTCCCGACGGCTCTCCGTCGGGGATTATATGGGCCGCATCGAGCAGTTCCACATGATGCAGGCGGCAAATCGCGCAGCGTTCCCCATAAGCATGAAGCACACGCGCGCGAAAGACGGGCTGATGCAGTCTCGCCATCGTGAGGCGCGCCACATAGGCACGCTGGAGCACGCTGAGCCTCGACAGCTCGAGGGCGCGCTGGTCCTCGTCGAGAGCAACTACGAACGCGTGGGCTCGGACATCTTCTTCTTTCAACCAAACTGGGTAGTGACAGAAGTACACGCCTTTGCCGACACCAACGGAGTAGGCGAGCGGCAGTCCTGATTGCATGGCCGCGCGAAGGGCACGGTTGTCTGACTGGGAGGGGTCTGTACCCCGGTACTTGTAGCGCACAAAGCCGTCGTCTCCTACCGCGTCGACGTAGGGAGGAAGAGCATCGGGCGGCGTATAGGTCGTGCGAATCGTGAGCGCCGCCTTAAGGCTGGCCGGCTTCCATATCCCTGTTTGTGCGATGAGACGAACGGGCCTGTCCTCGAAAACGAAGGTGTTGATCAGCCGTGAACTGAGCGTTTCGCTCGGGTTCGCAGCGCGGAGGCGGTCCAGATGAGCAAACATCGCCGCTCTGAGCTGGCTGTCCACCGAATCAGCGAACGTCGTCACTTCCGCAGTTTTATTAGCCTCAAGCATTCACTTCAGGGACTGTCCCGGCTTATCGAGCTTGATTTGCTGACCCGTCGATCACGATCCCGGCTCTCGACTGGGTACGCTAAGGCGCTTGTCAAGAGGCGGCCCCCTCGTTCTTCTCGCTACGTACGGGATCGGTCCTGACCTCTATCTCAGTCGTGCCGGTCAAAGCACCCACCAGGCCTCCTCGCCCCTGTCCTCCTCTGCCGGATCCCAGTCGCTGCGGTTGATTCGGCCGATCGCGGGGGGTTCGAACATCGCACATCTCGGTCGGCAAATGCCAATGAAATACTGCCTCTGCAGAGGGAAAAGCGTTGTCTTCTCGACAAAGCGTGGGCCCTTGCCTGGGCGTTCGGGCGTTTGCGCCAGGTGAAGACGCGGCCTCCACTGCATCGGACAGAAACCGTGTCAGCGAGTGCACACGTGCTGATCACATGGCTTTCCTGTCAGGTTCGCCACCACTGCACGGCAAGACCGGCAGTAACGAAGAGTGCGAGCGCGGCGCCGAGGAAGATCGCCAACTCCAAGACCTGGAGCGGCCAGAAGTGCGAGGACGGCTGGAACTGCGTCACCAAGTGCACGTGCGCACGGGACGTACACGTGGCCCAGGCGTGCGACGCGATCGCCTCGAACTGGGCGCTTGATGTCGCCGGATGCGTGAGCGTCGTCGTGCAGTTCGCGATCGCCTCCTCGCCGCTCTGCCAGCTTTGTCCAGCGGCGGGGGAAAGCCGACCGAGCGGGACGTATCCGGCGTTGGTGACCCATGCGCTCGCTATCGAATTGCCCGAGGTAGATGCCGTCGCCGAGGGCGAAAGGAGCCCGGGACGCACGTACTGCCGGATGACCAAGCGGACGCCGGCGTAGATTGGGACGCCTGCAGCGAACGCCCACGCGGAACGACGGATGATCGCGCCGAGCGCCGTTCCGAGCGCAAACGCGAAGAGCGCATAGGCGACCGGCGCGACGCCGACGATGTCGAAGGTGGTGGGGACTATGCGCACGTCGCGATGCGTGGCGCTCGTCCACCATTCGACAAGCGGCGCGAGGCCGCCGACGAGCACGACGACCGTCGTGGCACCGACGCTGAGCTTCAAGAGGAGCCAGCGCGTGCGCGTGATCGACTGCGTCCAGGCCATTCGGTTCGTCCGCTGCTCGATCTCCCGTGCGATGAGCGGCGCGCCGAGGATCAGTCCGAGAAGGACTGGGAGCGCGTAGAGAGTACCGGCGCTTACCGTCGAGAGGTGGTTAAGAACGTTGTAGTGCGCGGCGGCCCCCGCGCAAGAGCTCCCCGCAAACACGACGCACGGACCGTTGCCCGCAGCGCGGAATGCAGCCCAGGCGTTCTCCTGCATCGTCCCAGTCACTGCGAGCCAGATCCCGAACACGATGACGACGCCGAGCGCGACGAAGGCAACGAGGCGCTGTTGGCGCCACGCGGCAGCGATCACGACGCGCTCGGTTCACGGGCGTCCGTCGTCCAACCGCCGCCATTGGAGGCTGGAGACGGCCGTCGGAGGTAGGCGAGCACGACCTCCTCGAGGGTCGGTTCGGCGACCCGCCAAGAGGGATCCGCGACCGGCTCCTCGACGCTCACGAGTAGCTCGACTTGTCGCTCGCTCTTCCGTCGCGAGATGACCCGCACGCCCGGCGGCACGACCGAGGCGTGATCGGCCGGCCCGGTAAGAAGCCGATGGCTCGCGAGGACGTAGTCGAGATCGTCAGCGACGTGCACTTCGGCAGCGGAGAGAACGATGAGGTAATCGCAGACGGTGACGAGATCGGCGATCGCGTGTGAGGAAAGGAGCACGGTCGTGTGACCGTCGGCTACCGCGCCGAGGAGGAGGTGCATGAGGCTTTCACGGGCAACGGGGTCGAGTGCGGCGACTGGCTCGTCGAGGAGGAGTAGCGCTGGACACTTCGCGAGGCACATCGCCATCGCGACCTGCGCCTGCTGACCGATCGAGAGCCCGCCGATCTTCGCCTCGAGCGATATACCGAGCTCGTCGAGGTACCGGCGTGCCGCCAAGTCGTTCCAGCTCGGATTGGTCGCCGCGCCGAAGCTGAGCATCTGGCCGACCCGGAAGGAGCGGTAGAGGGGGCGCTCCTGATCGAGATAGCCGATCTGGCGGAGGACCTCGACCCGGCGATGCTCGGGCGAACAACCGAAGATGCGGACCTCGCCGGCGCTCGGTCGGGTGATCCCAGCCGCCATCCGCAAGAGCGTCGACTTGCCGGCACCGTTCGGCCCGACGAGCGCGCCAACCCGCCCTTCGGGGAGCCGGAAGGAGCAGTCACGCAGTCCCCACTTCGTCCCATACCGCTTGCCGAGGCCGACCGTTTCCAGCGCCGCGACCGCCTCACTCATAACGGCGCGACCTCCTCGACATCGCTCGCCCGTGCGAACAGTGCTGTGATTCCTTCGTGGTCGAGGCCGGCATCTCGGGCGCGCTCCACCCACGCGCGCAGGTCGGCGAGGAGGATCGCTTGGTCCTCGTCGCTCGCGGAGGCACTCGCGCCACGAGCAACGAACGTGCCGAGCCCAGGGCAGCCTTCGACGATTCCCTCGTGCTCGAGATCGCGATACGCCCGGTGCACAGTGTTCGGGTTGATCGTGACCTGTGTTACAACCTCGCGCACCGACGGCAGTCGGTCACCTGGACGGAGTAGTCCGAGGCTCACCGCCTGACGAACCTGGTCGACGAGCTGTCGGTAGGGCGCGAGTCCCGAACGAGGATCGAGGCGAAAGTGGATAATCGGCGGCTCCGTCATGCCAGTGTACTAACACGGTAGTACGATACGAATCAAGTCGGTGCTGCTGCCTGAAAGTGCTGCGGTTCCGTCCGTTTGAGCTGAACAAGGGACCCACCATCAGGGCCAGACGCACCGCGATAGTGAGTGCTGCTCGCCGGCATGCACGAGGGACAGCCTGACGGTGACCGACGGAAACGGGCTGGGGAGAAGATGCTCGGCATTGCCGGCGTGGTGGTGCTCGACGTACAGGAAGCTGCTAGTGAGCTCGAGGTTCGAACCGAGTCACCGCTCGCATTCGGAGATGTTCCCTGTCGGCCCGGAGCGAACGCCCGGTCCGGCGAGTGATGCCCGAAGGTCTGCGCAAAATCCGGTAGGGCGAAGTGGGAACCTATCTTCTTCAACCTGTGGAGACTCCCCCACCGGCGCGACACGGATCCTGTTCGCCTAGGTTTTGTGGGCAGTCCTCCCAGGGATGTTCACACAATTCTGGCCTTTATGTTCACAAAACTCCGCCAAAGCCCGGTCTGTCCGAAATCAGGGAGAAGAAAGTCGCCTAGCCAGGTGGTCCGGTAGACAACGATGGTGCTTCTTCGAGGTAGCCGATCATGTCCTGCCACGTGCCGACGCGGCGCCGCTTACGGCGAGCGGGTTGACTCCTATGCTCACCAAGCTTGGCCTCGTGGGAACGGATCCGATCCAAGTTGACCGCAGCGATCGTGAAACCCAACAGGGTGGTGATCTTCGCGAGCCCGAAGACTCTCACGAAGCCGCGGATGACATTCACAAAGCCGCCCTTTAGGGAGGCGTTCACCGACTCGACGGCCATGCGGCGGTTCATCGAGATGCGCCAGGCCGTCGTCGCAAAGGGGATCCTCTGAGCGAGGGGAATATCGGCCGGCGGTGCCGAGACCGTTCCACAACAGCATGTCTTCTGTTCAGGCGGGAGGAACACCAATGGTGCCGTCAGCGAGCGACGCATGGTCTTGGGGAAGTTGCGGCTTCGGAGAAGACCCGCGCAGAACGGGCACCGCCAGCGCGTCACACCGTCCTTTTCTGGGCCGGAGTGGCGCACGAGACGCCAGCGGGCTCTCTTGTTGAACGGCTCCTCGTAGGCGCGCCGATACGCCCCCGTGGCTTTCATCGGGGCGGTGGCGAGGTCTCTGAGCTCGTTCGGGAGCAGCGTCGAGCAGAGCGGCCATCCATCAAGATGGCCTCTTTGGAGAAAGGCCGTATCCCGCGTTGCGACATGAGGAGCTGGAAGGTCTGGCCGATCCCAGCCCGGGAAAGCGGGTAGGTCGTCGTCTCTGGCGTGCAGAGCGAGTAGCCCGGATCCCAAACAACGTCGGTGATGTCGTGGCCGGCGCCCTTCGCGGCGATGAGCGGAGCTACGACCGATCTTGCGCGATGGGTACCCGCTGAAGTGAGCACCATCGTCGTGATGAGGTTCGGGACCTCCGGCCCGAGCGTCGTCCGCTCCACGTAGTCGGTCCAGCGCACGTCTCGCACCTGGACGGCGAGGTGGAGTTCGTAACCGATGTAAGGCCCGGCGTTGTGCAGGCCGTTGGCCGAGCGGTGCCCAGCCCGGGCGTCGGGGTCCGGCGTGTACTGCTTGCGGCCGTCGGGACCGATGGCGAGCACCTTGGCCCGCTTTGTCGTTCGGGCCGGCAACGGCGGGCCGTCCATGAGCTGGGTCTCTGCTGCTTCACCGTCGTACTCGACCGTTGTAATCGAGCCCTGAAAGGCTCCCCAGGTCTCGAGGTCGGTCCCGACAAAGCTTGGAGAACAGCCAAGTGACCCGGGCATAGGCCTCCTCTTTGTCCCAGTGCTTGATGCCGAGCTTGTCGCGCTCCTCGTCCTCGAGAGCATTGAGGAGCCGGGCGATGTCGATCAGGTGTGCCTGGTGGCTGCGCTGGAGGGCGTTCATCTGCAAGGCGACGAGGAGCGCCTCCAAAGGCAGGTGTCGCGGCCGGCCGACCTCGACCTCGAAGTGAGGAGAAAGGGCCTCGAGAACACGCGAGCGGCGGACGATCTGGCGGGCGAGGCTGAACTCCTCGGTCGTCGGTCTCCGACCTCCGCTGAGATCCAGGGGTGGGCGGTGGCTCAGCGCGCACATCCCCGAAGCTCAGCAACCTCGTCGGCGCGGACCAGCGGGGGGACGAGCGGCAGCAGGTCGGAGAGGACCTCGAAACCCTGTAACCCCGCCGCCCGGCACAGCTCGGGCAGCCGCGTGCCGGCCTCGAGATGTCCACGGAGCCAGGTCGAGCGCAGCCTGCCGGGACTCAGGCGGGGGTGGCCCACGGGCCGCACGAGTCGCTTTGAGAGATCAGCGACACGGTTCTTAGCCTCCGACCGTCCCCCGATCAGGTAGTCCGAACCTGGGGTCCGGGCGAGGTCGATGACCTCGTCCTCCCACTCGGCAAGAACGACCACACAACGAGGAGCCGGCTCGCCGACGCGGACTTCGACGACACCGCCCCGCCGGGTGACGCTTCGCGCCTCGACCCGGGCGACCCAGCGCCCATCGAGACCGGCGCCGAGGCCGAGGGCGAGTAACGCCCGCGCTCCGCGCCGACGGGCCTCGGTCGGCTGGTTGGCGGCGTCAGCTCGGAGCAGCTCGATTTCGGAAAAGGTGTAAGGAGGGGCGAGGTTGCGAGTGGCGATGGCTTGCGGGCGCGGCTGCCAGGGAGCCGACCGTGTCAGCAAAGGGCCCATGCGGCGTAGGTCGGAACGGAACGTCGCCCGAGAGCGGTCATTTGCGACACCACGCTGACAAAAGCGCTCGACGGTGTCTGGGTCCAAGACAACTTCGCGCTCAAGCGGCAGGCCCTCCGAGGTCGCCCACGACGAGAGCCTTAGCAAGATGCGGCGGCATCGGATGTCCACTGGCCGATCCCTAGGACCGAGGTCGCTTGCCATCTGTCCGACGAACCACTCCGCCGGGGTCAGCTTGCCCTCGGGCTCGTTGACTGCTCCCGGAGACTCCGGGGTGTCGTTTGATTCAGGTACGGCGTTGTTGCGCGTCTCGGTAGAGCTGTTCACGGTCGCCTCGTCGTAGCTGGCAAACATTGGGCGACTGATCGCCGAGAACTTGCGATCTACTTGTACTCCCCAGGTGCATCAGTTCGATTGTCATCAGTGGGCCGACAGTGACGTTGTGAGACGAACCTTCAGTCAGGCTGAGGCTGCCTGCCGGGCTGGAGCACGGAGCACTCGCAGGGACATGCCAGGCGACGTGAGGAGGCGCAGGAAGAGTTGACCCAATTGGGGCTGCAACAAGGCTTTATCGACGAGTGATAGGCCAAGTCTTCAACTGCGGCGCTACGACCGACGAACACGTCGAGACCGCCACTGGCTCCTGCTGTGGGTTATTTCCCGGGCTCGACGCGCTCCACCGTACGGACGCGATCGATGGACCGATCAAATGACGCAATCCGGTTGACCCCGGTGCTTTCTGCACTCGCGACCAGGTACGCCTCGGCGAAGTCGATGCGATCGATCTCGTACACCTCGAGAGCGCGAAGGAGTAACGCCGAGTCGACCGTCTCGACTGCGGCGAGAGCGATGAGTGATCGAAGTGCCACAGCGACTTGTTCACGGGGTGTCTCGTAGAACGACTCGAGCACATAGACCGTCTCCGCTACCACAAGATCGGTAACCAGGAGCTCAGTTTCGGTCCGAAAGTACGACGTCGCTTTGGTCGCCATCTCCGCTGGATCACCGGTGAGGTGCCGGATGATGACGTTCGTATCGACGAATGCGCTCACCGGCGAATCGGTGCTCGAGATTCCCGCGTCTTGCGCAGCACGTCATCCCAAGCCACGTTGCGCTTCGCCGCGGGCACCGAGACGCTTCCCGCGAGCTCGAGGAAGTCCGGCGTCCTCGCGAGGACGGCTCGATCGCCCTCGACACGGAACACCACTTCGTCGCCGCTCTCAATGCCGAGAGCTTCACGAACTGTCTTGGGAAGCGTCACCTGACCTTTCGAGGTGACCTTTGCTGCGGCGTCCACGACGTCTCCTTACATCGACTTCGAAGTAAGGATACCACCCGATTGCGAGCACGCCGCTCTCGCGGCGGTGAGGATCGAAGGGGCTCACCAGCACGACTTGAGGCACTTCGCGGGTACGACCACAGCTCGAATGCCGGGGATCACTACCAAGGAACTCATGTCCCGGATGGGTCACAAGAGTCCTCGGGCAGCGCTCATCTCAAGGGACGAGCGATTGGCACCTCCGGCGAAGTCGGGCCACCGCAGCTGCACTATGTCGTCTTGCCAAAAACAGATCGGACGGATGTTGTCAACACCGGCTGGCTCATCGAATAAGAGGTGGCCGCAACAACGACATCATCGAAGCAAAAGCGAGCTTCCTGACACACGGCGTCAGTGACGAGCGACTGCACAGATACGCGAGCGCCGCTCGAAGGCGAAGAGCCTGGCCTGTCGTGGAGACCGTTCGATCCCCGTCGCGATCAGCTGGACGAATGGCGCACCGGAATCGAGTATGGCCAGACCCACGCAGCTGACACGACCGGCTACTACTACTGGGAGAACCAGCACGCCTAGCACAGATCAGTGTTCTGGACGCAGGGGAAGCCACGGAATCTGCTCGCGTCGCAGGCAGACTCGCTACGTTCCGGCTAGCGAGGGCCGACGTCCTGGGCCGGGTGCCTATCGCCTGCCGAATCCCGAACGACGTGGAGGTCGCCAACCGTCATATCCGTCCCCGCTGCGCGGTCAACGTATTCGACGAGATCGGGATGAAACCAAGCATCTGGAACTGTGTCCTCGTCGAAATGGATGTTAAATGCGAGGTCGCCCTCAGTGCCACCTATCACCCGCACGCCGGTAATCGATGGCGTCGTGATGCCCCAGCACTGCCCCTGACGGCCTGCCCATCCACCCCGCCTTGTTTCGGAAGCGTCGACGATTCGAACATGATCGGCGAAGGAGATGTCCGCGCCCATCACGGCAGTCTGCCCCTCAAGAAAGAGGCCTGCATAACGATCCATCGTGCGCCGCTCGGTGGCCCATGACCTGCCTTCTGAGGCGCTTCGAGTCGGCGGGCCCTGCTGGGTATCCGCCACGAGGCTCTGTGCATCCTTCCAGACGGGCAGACCAAGAAGGCAGGTGCGAAACTCACATGTGCTCCGGGACTTATTCGTGAACGCGTGTCATTGACCATAGGAACCGCGAGTTGAATGCCGTCCGAGCGGCACAAGGTGAGAGTGTGCCGCACTGCTCATTGAATGGGAGGAACCTTGTCCGCATCTGACACGGCAAATACAACGCCGGACCCGACCCTCGAGCCGACCCAGCCAATCGCGCTCGAGAAGCCACCCGGCACCTTCCTGAAGTTCGCCAACTGGGTCTCTGAGGCAATGGGCCGACCTGTCAACATCGCGTTCTGGTTCGTTCTGGTGGTCGTCTGGACTCTGGTCTTTGCCGTGGGCGGGAGGCACCTCGCCTCTGGTAACTGGCTGCCAGCGTGGTTCACCTCGACTGGATACAACTTCCCGCTCAACCTGATCACGACGGTTGCTGAACTTTTCATCGGCTTCCTCGTGGCAGCCGCGGCCAATCGCGCGCAGGACGCGTTGACTGTGTTGCTGGCGCAGATCCGCGCCGCCGTCGAGCGGGACGCCGCGATCGAGCAAGGACTGAGGGAAGCAATCGCAGAGAACACCGAGCTGACCAAGCAAGTGCACGACCTTCAGATATCGATAAGCCGACAGACGGGTCTTCTCGACGAGATTCACCGCCATGTCGGCGCGCTCACACCAAACGCCGGGCGGTTCCCGGCGCCGCCGGCAGCAGGGCCGGCACCAGGTTGATCAATTAATCCGTATCACCAGCCACGACCGCGGGTTGATCTGGTCCTGTTTGGAGAAATGGAGGCTCCCCCGTCTCATGAGGGAGCAGCCGCCATCACACACTCCCATGGATCGGCGGGACCGGAGGTCCAGAATGTTTCGCAGAACCGCCCAGGAGTCGTGTGGACTTGACATGCGCGGAACGGCGATAGGGCGCACGCATCACCGTCGATCGGTACTCGTCGGACGCATAGGGCCGCGGGTGCTATATCCACCCGATGGAATGTTATGGGCCAATCGACGGCCCCAGTTCGGGGAAGGGTAGAACGAGGGACATGAATGGCATCATGTCCACGTGGCCGGAGAACTTCGATTTCGAACCGACCTCTATCGAGGCACCGCTCCGTTCTACGACCGCTACCGGAGGCCTTACCCGAATGAACTTCTGGCCGACCTGCGCCGGAGACTCCCGGTATCCGGGAGCGGAAGGCTCCTGGACCTTGCTTGTGGCACCGGTCAGGTCGCCTTCCCTTTGGCTGAGTACTTCTCCGAGGTATGGGCGGTCGACCAGGAGGAGGGGTCTGTTGCTTATGGCCGAGCCAAAGCCGAGACTCGAGGGATCACCAACATCACGTGGGTCGCCGGCTCCGCCGAGGCGACAGCCCTTGACGCAAACTTCGAGCTGATCGCCGTCGGAAACGCTTTTCAGCGTCTGGATCGCCAACTCGTGGCGAAGCGGATGTATTCGTGGCTGCAGCCAGGTGGAGGAGTGGCCTTGCTGTGGAGTAGCACGCCATGGCGTGGTGACCGTCCGTGGCAACGGGCCATGACGGAGCTGTTCGAGGACTGGATGGACAGGGCGGGCACGACCGATAGGGTCCCAGCAGCCTGGGAGGCCATCATGCATGAAGATCCCCACGAGCAGGTGTTGCGTCGGGCCGGATTCCAGTACGTTGGGGACTTCGACTTCTCGGTTGAGCAGACCTGGAGAGTGGAGGCGCTCACAGGGTTCGTCTACCGCACGTCCTTTCTCAACACCGACGCGCTGGGCGACAAGCTACGGACCTTCGAAAGAGCCCTAGCTGACCGGCTCCTCTCATGTGAACCTGGCGGAACTTTTCAGGAGTTCGCGAACTATGCCTACCAACTAGCACGTAAGCCCCGTTGATGGCAGTGGCAGCGCCCAATGCCGTCACGGCCGGCGATAAACTTGTGGCCCGACAGGATCCGTCGATCGGGCGTGGCGAGTGGTCCATAGCCATGATCACTTCTCCTTGTCCAACGTGATGGCGGGGATTTTGGGTGCGAGCTAACGAGCGAGTTTCGTCTTGCCCGAGAATGCAAGCCCTACACATCAGCACGAGCCGCGTGATTTCGCCATGCGCTCCGATCCTTCTGGTTGCTCAGAATTCGTCGGCAGGAAGTGGTGGAGACTCGGCCTCTTAGCCTCCGCAGACTCCCTCCCGTCTCCCGCAGATCCGGTTTCGGTGTGGTTTCATGAACACTCCTCCCAGCGACTCTCTCCACCCAGTCGATTGGCACGAATCCCACTGGCCATGGCACCGTGAGGTCCGTGCTCCGGATCGAACGATCAATGTTCGGGCTGTCGGCGTCGCAAGTGAGTGCCGTCGCCGCCGACTTGTGCCCGCGAGGGCGATACTAGGAACCAGGATGCCCACAGTCCGCCAGGCCATCGCGAGCGAAATACCTGCCATTGGCCAACTGCTCTCGCGGGCCTTCGCCGACGACCCCATCGAACAGTGGTGCCTGGCATGTCGGGGCTATCGGGCGGTCATGGAACTCGAATTCCTCGAGGTGGCCAGCCAGATTGTCCCCGAAGGCTGGCTGTGGGTGGCTGACGCGCTCCACGGGGTTGCTGCCTGGATTCCTCCGGACGCCAGCTACGACGATTCGGCCGTTGACGCCGTGGTCAATCCCGTCCTGACAGAGTATGGCGGCGACCCAGGTCGGGTGACGACCTTCTGGGCATGGGTGGAGTCCAACCGCCCCGAAGTGCCTCATTGGTACCTGGATTTCATCGCGGTCGATCTCAATAACCGTGGGTCCGGATGCGGCGAGCTGCTCTTGCGAAGCGGACTAGCGCGGGTCGACGACCGGACCGAATCCGTTTTCCTCATAACGGGCAATCCGCGAACGGTGCCGTGGTACGAGCGCTTTGGCTTTCGAACGCTCCGAAATGACGACGCCCCGAATGATGGACCCCGCGTGTGGTTCATGCTTCGGTCCGCCTCGGAACCAAGATAACTCCGGAGGCGGCCGTTGCCCCCGTGGGACGTTCTTGCTTGGCAGTCATAAGAAAGAACCCAAGCGAAAGGGCATGACCCTTTCGCTTGCGTACGGCCTCGTCCAGGAAAGCGGCTCCTGCGGACGCTCGTGTACCAGACCGACGATGCCATCGTCATGCACACCGCCTCTCGGCTCACGGTGCCAAGGCCGGAGCACACCGAGAGGAGGACTGGAACGTCATGACGTTCTTGTACTCCGCGGGTGTATCAGTGGCGGTGCTGCTTCAGGGGCTCTCCTGACGGCAAGAGCCTGATCGAATCAGGAGTAACAGACGGTGGCTCAGATGAGACCTCGGTCAGCAAGCTCGAGTCATTGAGAGTCAGGGAGTTCACGCGGCATCCGACAGCCGCTATACGCGAGAACCGTCTCGTTCGGGCTCGCTCGCAAACCGACGCGCTCTCGCTTGCGGCGCTACGCCAGTGGCGGCAATCGGCGCCTCGCCATTGTGCTTGCTGGCACCACACGCCGTTGGTCGGACGGTGTCATGGCTATGGCACTCGATGCGCCCAGGCAGCGCCCGTTATAACGCACTTCACAACAACGAGCTGGCGGCAGCCTGTTTTGGTGACCTCGGTTTGGACACTGCTAGAGCCAGCTCCTGCAAGCTCCGCTGCCAGCCGGTGGGCTCCGTCCTCGGTGATGCCATGAGCGGCGTGCCCCCGGGGCACCAGCAGGGGTGAGCCGCTCGACCACTAGCAGCCTTCCTCCGCGGGCGCGAAGGCGACGCGCTTCGGCCCACCCAACGACGCGTTCAGGCAAATGGTGTGCCGAGCTGAGGGCCCACACGACCGTGGCCGAGGCATCGGGCAACGCGACGGCGCCGCCGAGCCCTCGAGCCCGTTGCCGGTCTGCGTCCGGCGGCGGCGCTGATCAAACGAGCCAGGCGCAGCATGGCAGCGTCCGGGTCGACGCCAGTGGCAGAGTTGCAGCGACCAAAATAGATCCTTGGGGGCGCTCTGCGACCAGAATGCAGCCAGAGTTTGGCCGCGCTTCATGTGATTTTCATCTTCCTCTGGTTACATGCTTAATGGCGCTTCCGTTCTTTCGGCGTCGTCACGACTCCACTTGTCTGAACCGAAGAAGGCGAAATCGATGAGAATCAGCCGCTCAACCCGGCTTGGTATCGCCGGGGCAGTGATCGCTTCCTGCAGCTTTCTGTTCGCCATTTCGGCCTGGGCGTCGGTGTCGGCTGTGGCGTGTCCGGTCACGAGAGAGGACCCACCAGGTGCGAGCGTCAGCCGTTCGCCGGTCGCGGCCGGAACAAGCGATCAACTGCGGGTGACTGTGCCACCCGCGGTCTTCGTCACAGTCGAGTCCGGCGTCCTGTGGGTGTCCACTAACACCGGGCACCCGCCGGCGACCACGGACGGGTTCTACCTGATCCACCGCGGCCACGCCGGCCGCGCGCCCGCGCGTGTGATCGAGACGGTCCTGCGCAGCTGTCGCTGAAAAGCTGGAGAACGTTAAGGCTCTCAGACGGAAGTCTGTCGGCGATTCGACAAACGAGGCCTACTGGAAGGCGTCTCTCACGACTCTGGCGGGCTCGGTCACCCTGTCCTAGCGGCGTGACTCGACGAACGCGGCATGGCTCGCGTGATACCCGCTGCTGCCGACTTCAGCGCTTGACTCCAGCACTGGCCTACCAGCGACTGCCCCATCTTGCTCACGTTGTGATGGTGGCGATCCGGTAGCGCGTGCAGAGCCGGCCCGTTTGAGAATCAGAGAAGCGCTGTAGCAGAGCCGTTCCTATCGTCGACTCGCGCGCTGGCACTCGTCACATACCGAGCCCGGTCTCGGGACCTCGCTCGTTTCGATGTCCCCGCGGCCGCAGATACCCCTTAAGATTCAAGACTGTCCCGAGCTGTCTCAGTTGCCATGACGGATAACCGAAGAGGGACGGCAGCGGCGAACCCCGCCCGCGGGGGACCTCGACCGTGCAACGTCGGTAGTGGTCATTCGGCAAGCCGCCCCGATTCGAGGTCAAGAGCCTTTGCTCAGCTCTTCGTGCGCGATAGCGCGTGATTCACCGCCTCGAGGTAGCTCGATGAGCGCGTCGACCAGAGGCGCGAGATCTACCGAGCGACGCGACCAGAGTTCGAGCTAGGCGTGTTCGAATCCGAAGCGTGTCGCGATTGGTTGCCTATGGGGCGTGCGCTGGCGGATCTCGACGCCGATGCTCTTAGCTGCAAATGGACAACTGCTCATCGCCAGGCACCGAGAGACCGTGCAGGCGTCGTCATCGATGGTGCCCCATGCCGCTCGACCAAGGCAGGTTCGCTTTAGCCAATAGGGATTTGACATTGACTGGGGAGGAGTAAACGGCTAGGACTCTATCGGCGAACGGCTCTTGACATGTGCCCGAGATAATTGCCGAGTCCTGATTGAGCTCGCCGCGGGACCCACAAGCAGACTCATAACCCCTACCCGCGAACACATCGACGAAGCCCGCCGAATGCAGGTGATTCGATGCCATGACTGTTACTTTGCACAGGAAGTTCCGACCGGTTTTGAAGCACGATCCGCTCACCTTCCAGCTCACAACCGGCGCACTCGTGGTAAGCGTGGAATAAATGCGCGTCTCTGTACCAGCGGGGGCATTGAACGTCAGCGGCCTCGAGCCCGTTGTCGGTGGCGGCGTGGGGATGGCCGACTGCCTCCCTGGTGCGCGCCACTGGAACAACACGCCGCCGAGGAGCACCGCGGCGGCCGCTACCCCGGCAGCCAGCTTCCGGCGAGTCACCGTTGTCAGGGTAGCGCCGTGCACAAACCCCGTGTTACCGTGCCACCGAAATGCTCGCGACCAAGACTCCTTAAAGGCGGAGCCGACAATGCTTACTAGTCTGGATGCCACCTTGACAGTCCGCACATCAAGGATCCGGCCGACCAAGCTCGGGCACGCAGTCCTGATCTTCCTCGTTGCGCTGGCGGCCACTGCGTGCAGTTCGGGGCCGACCGCTACCGCGCTGCTGACCGCCCGCCAGTTGACGACCAGGATCCTGCCTGCGCCTTCCGGCTACGACATCGACCCCACGCCGCATGCCTCGGGTGCGATGAGCCAGGCACTCTTCGACCAGTTCGGCGGGGTACGGTCGCCAACAAAGCTCGGGTTCGTCACCGGCTTCAGGCAGAGCTACCTGAACACCGGCACGAACGAAGCGCTGATCGTCACTGTGATCGAGTTCAAGTCCTCGAGAGGCGCCAGCGCCTATTTCACCCAGACGAGACCGAGCACCCTTAGCTATGCGGGTGCCACGCTCAGGCCTTTCCATAGCGTTCCTGGATCTTTCGAGGCGGATGGTACTAAGCCCTACAACCACGGCTATTACCACGCCATCTTCGGCACAGCCAACAACTTCTACTTCCAGGTCGCCTACGCAACGCCCGAAACCTCAGCGGCGCCAGTCGAACTCAGATCCTGGGCCGGACTCGAGTACAGGGTCCTCAAGCACAGCTAATCGGTCGTATTGGACCGAATGTTCATTTACGCGCAACCTTCCTGTTGCTCTCGCTATATCGGACGGTTGGGTTGGGTACCTAGACTCCTTGCTCGGGCCTGAAAGGACGCAAGTTCTAAAGGGACTCACCTGGAAGGAGGAAGGAGCCGGCTTGTCGGCGATCGAGGAAATCGGGCAAGCGTCCGAAGAGGTCGCGCGAGCGTCACTCGTTTCGAGTCCGAAACTGACGACGGAAATCACGGGTGCCCCACTCGACGCGGTCAAGGTTTCGGCCTGGTTCGGCACCAACCGGGTTCTGAGCCGCGTATCGCTTTCCATGCCGCCTGGCATCGTCACTGCTCTTATCGGCCCATCTGGATGCGGCAAGTCGACTTTCCTGCGGGTCCTCAACCGCATGCACGAGCTGGTGCCCTCGGCCAAACTGGCAGGTCAAGTCAAACTCGGTGGCCAGGATATCTACGCCGCGGGCCAGCGCATCACCGAAACTCGCAAAAGGATCGGGATGGTGTTCCAGAAACCGAACCCCTTCCCCACCATGTCCATCGCCGAGAACGTGACTGCCGGGTTGAAACTGGTCGGAATCAAGCTCAGTCGATCCGATCGAGAGCAGCTTATCGAGCGGTCGCTGACCCGGGCAGGGTTATGGATCGAGGTCCGTGATCGCCTCCGTGACCCGGGGGGCGCTCTCTCGGGCGGGCAGCAACAGCGCCTCTGTATCGCCCGCGCGCTAGCAGTAGATCCCATGGTCCTGCTTATGGACGAACCCTGCTCCGCGCTGGACCCAACGTCCACCAGAAGGATCGAAGATACGATCCAGGAGATCAAGGATGAGGTGACGGTCGTGATAGTCACCCACAACATGCAGCAGGCCGCCCGCGTGTCTGAGCAGTGCGCATTCTTCCTTGCCCAGCAGGGCACACCTGGAGTCATTGTCGAGGCGGGGCGGACAGAGAAGATCTTCAACTCGCCCGACGATCCTCGCACCGAAGATTACGTCAATGGCCGCTTCGGCTGACGCCCCCGACGTCCTCGACTCCCTAGATGAGCCGATCAGCCCGCAGGCGACCAACCCATTGGGTGATCGCGTCTTCCACGTCGTGGTGCGGGGGATAGCCGGCGTCGTCCTCGTTATCTTCGGGTCGATCGGGGTCTTTCTTGCCTACCAGTCGATACCGACATTCCGTCGCTACGGCCTGAGCTTCCTGACCCAGTCCCAATGGAACCCGGAGCTGAACAAAGTCGGGATTTCATCGACTCTCCTCGGCACCCTGGAGGTGGCGATCGTGGCGCTCGTTGTGGCCTTTCCGATCGCCTTGGCCACAGCCCTTTTCATCAGCGAGTACGCCCCGCTTCAGGTCAAGGGCTTGCTGGTCGCGCTCGTCGATTTGATGGCCGCCGTCCCGAGCGTGATCTACGGCGCCTGGGGCTTCTTCCTCCTGATGCCCCACGCCTCGCTGAGCTCTCGCTGGATCAGCGAATATTTCGGGTGGATCCCGCTCTTCAAGGTCAACACCGACCCGGCGGCCGCTATATGGGCCCAGTCGCGCTTTGTCAACTCAGCGTTCATCGCTGGGCTTTGCGTGTCCATGATGGTGATACCAATCACCTGCTCGGTCATGCGAGGCGTCTTCGCCGAAGCCCCTCTCGGCGAACGTGAAGCCTCATATGCCCTTGGCTCGACCAAGTGGGGCATGATCAGGACCGTGGTGCTGCCCTTCGGACGGGGTGGCATCATTGGGGGCACCATGCTGGGGCTGGGCCGAGCCCTCGGCGAGACCATCGCGGTGCTGTTCATCATCTCCCTTACCTTCAATGTCAACTTCCATATCCTCCAGAACGGGACGAGCACGATCTCGGCTCTGATCGCCAACGATTTCGGAGAATCGACCAGCGCCCAACTAGCGGCGCTGCTCACCGCCGGGTTGGTCCTCTTCCTCATGACCCTCGGTGTCAATACGATCGCCGCCGTCTTCATCACCCGCAGCCGAAGCGGCGCGGCTACCGAGATCTAGTCGTGCCCGATGGCTACTGACGCGGCGCTTACAACCATCGACCCCACCGAGGTGGTCCAGGCTGATGGCGAGTTGGCGACCATAGGAGTCGCTGCCGCCTCCCCGCCCGAGAAGGATGTGCCGAGCTCACTACGTCGCGTGGCCACGGAAGACGTCTATGCGGTTGCCGGATCGTTGGTGGGATCCTTTGGTCTCGTCTGGGTTGTGTTCTCCTATGTCCTTCCGCTAAGTGGGGTCGTCGGCTTCGTGCTGTGCTGGGACGTCGCCTTCCTCGCCATGTACGCCGGTGTTACCGCCCACAGCCATCCGCGCCCAGTCGTGGTCAGCAGGGTCATGGCCGCTGTTATCGTCGGACTCGCGGTGCTGGTGGGTTTCGTGCTCCTGACCGTCGTGGTCTACGTTGTGGCCCACGGCTTCGACGCCGTCCGTCATCTCAATTTCTTCACCCAATCGGCGTCAGCTGGATCGATGACCGGGACGTTCGCGCAGGGCGGGATCTATAACGCCCTGGTCGGCTCGCTGATCCAGGTCGGCATCGCGATCGCCATCGCCCTTCCCCTGGGAATAGGCACGGCGGTGTTCATGACCGAGACGCGCGGCTGGTTCGTGAGGGTTGTAAGGACCGTTGTGGAGGCCATGACGGCTGTCCCCGACCTCCTCGCCGGCTTGTTCATCTATGTCGTGTTTGTCTTACCATTTCACGGTAATTACCCGTGGGGGCACAAAAACGGAATAGCTGTCTCCCTCGCCTTGGCGGTGGCTGGTACGCCAATCGTCGCCCGCTCCGCGGAGGTGGCACTTCGGGTCGTGCCGGGAGGCTTGCGCGAGGCCGGTCTCGCCCTCGGGGCATCGCATTGGCAAACTGTCAGGCAGATCGTGCTGCCCACGGGCCGGCCCGGACTGGCGACTGCGTTGATCCTCGCCGTCGCCCGGATGATCGGAGAGAGCGCGCCCCTTCTGATCGTGTCGGGCTTTACGACCTTCTTCAACGGTAATCCCTTAAACGCCCAGCCCATGATCTCGTTGCCGCTTTACGTGTACGAGACCCTCCGCAGTGGGCAGCCGGCAGAGATCACACGGGGGTTCGGCGCAGCGGTCGTGCTCCTGTTCATCGTCTTCATCCTCTTCGCCGCCACGAGGGTGCTGGCGCGTCAGAGGGTCAGCGGCCGATGACCTCTGCCGCGCCAGCACCCTC
>JBEKVJ010000024.1:0-38348 GCA_049514105.1 Acidimicrobiales bacterium | reverse complement strand
AGGATGACATCACGCTCGGGCGCGTCGGGAACTCGAACAGCAGCACTGGCGGACAAGACCGCCGCCCAGCGCTCGGGGTCGGGCCAGGGCAGGCAGTCGACCGGTCCGCTCTCTCGGTCCTCCAGGACGATGGACCCTGCGACGGTGCCGATCACAACGCAGACATGCCCGAAGCCCGGGGCTCGCGTCGCCAGGGCGGCACCGAGGAGCACCTCGGGCTCGAGGCCGGGGACGGTCCGGGCGATGAGCCGAGCGACGTGCACCGCAGACGCGTCGAGCACTCCCGCCTCGACGAAAGGTGCCAGGGTCGCCACCTCGTCGTCGATGAGCGGGCGCAGGGCTCTCACGAGCTCGCCTCGGTGCCGTCGAGCAGGTCGCTGAGCGCACCGACGAGCTCAGCCGGGACGCGCCAGCTGAACACCCCATAGGGGTCGCCGCCGACGACCGGCGTCGTCGCGCCAGCCATGCCTCGCACGAACAGGTAGGCGATCCCTCCCAGGTGGAGGGAGGGTTCGTAGCCGGGGACACGCCAGCGCAGGTATCGGTGCAGGGCGACCGAGTAAAGGAGAGCCTGAAGTGGGTAGTGGTGCTCGGCCATCGCGCCCGGTAGGCGGTCAGGGTGGTAGTCGAGCTCCTGTGGTAGACGCGCTGGCGCCGCGAGCACGTTCGTCTTGTAGTCGATGACGACAAAACGAGGTGCTGGTCGAGCGTCCCCGCCGCCGGGGACCCGCACCACCATGTCTATCGAGCCGGTGAGATGGCCGGCGAGCTCCACCGAGAGGAGCCCAAGTGAAAGGCGCTCCGCCCAAGAGCGCAGGGGATCGTCGTGTGCCATGTGGCCCAGCACGAGGGCACCAATGTCCCTGTCGGTGGGACGTCGGCCCCTGCCGGCCAGGTGCAGATCGAAGCTCAGCTCGTTCATACGTTCGCCCCGGGGAAGGTCGCGAAGACGCAAGCCCCCAAAAAGCGGCCCGAGGGGGGATTCGATGACGGCTCTTAGTCCAAATGCAAGGACGCCCGGATCCACCGGCCACGGGTTCCAACGGAGCCGGTCCTCGATACTTGTCAGAAGCTCGCTGTCGAGCTCGGCTGCCGCGAAGTCGACGTCCTCGAGTACTTCGTGAACGAGGGTTCCGAACTGCACCCCGCCCGCAATCGCGCCCAGCGGCAGGTCCGAGGTGGCTGCGGCGGAACCGGACGAGACGTTCTCGGCGACCTCGGGCTCCTCGAAGGGCTCGTCCGACGCGCCTGAGTCGCCGAGGCTTTCGTCCGGGGAGTCGGGCTCGCTGTCCTCGGCGCGTGCGGTCATGGCGCTGAAGGACCATCGGCGGTCGGCCCGGTCGGGCACGCGGTGGAGCGCCGCGAGCTCGAGACCACTCTCGGGAGGCCTCGCGGCGGTGTTCATCCACCGTCCTGGGCGATGAGCGGCCGCGCCCGTCACCGTCACGGCCACGGCATCGCCAGTGGCGGCGAACGCGACTTCGAGTCCGGCAGCGGCCTCGAGGTCGGATGGCAGGACAACACGGTCCGCGCTGAATAGCTCAGCGTCTATCTCTCCGGCCGTCCTTCCAAAAAGAAGGCGGGCGAGCCCGGTGAGCTCGCTCTTAGAGCTCCGGGTCCACCACAACAGCGTCTGGTGCTCGGCACGCGTCAGGGCCACATAGAGCAGCCGGAGACTCTCGCCGACGGCCTCGGCATCCGCGAGAGTCTTGTGCGCGGCCGCCTCGGCCACTGTGGGCCACCCGAGCTTCGTGGCGATGTCGAAGGTCCGCTGCCCGGTGGCGGGATCCTGGTAAACGACCTCATGGGCGGTGGCATGGCCCGAACGCCACATGGTGGGGACACAGACGACTGGGAACTCGAGGCCTTTGGCCACAAAGACGGTCATGATCTGCACCGCCTCAGCGTCCGACTCGACTTGTCGCGCCGTCACGGCGTTCTCCGGGTCGTCGGGGACCTCGTCATCGAGCTCGTCCAGCAAACTGAGCAGGCCCGTCGGGCTTGGCCTGCGACCGGCGCTGGCCGCCTGCAGCAACGACGCGATGTGGTCCAGGTCAGTGATGTTGCGGTCGCCATCGCTGGCAGCCAGCACGCGGGCGCTGACGCCGGTCTCGGACCAGATGCGGGCGCAGAGCGCGACAGTGCCTCGGGCCGCGAGTGTCTTGGCCCAGCTGTCGAGCTGGGTTTGGATCTCGCTGAGCGCCGCGGAGTCGGCTTCGGCCAGCGCAGCAACGGTCCAACCGAAGAACCAGCTAAGGGCGGCGGATCGTGCCCGGGTGGGGTCGCTCGGCCGGGCGAGGGCGTTAAGCAGCCACTGCCACTGCGTGGCCGCCGGCGAGCGCAGGACCGAGTCAGCGCGGGTGGTCACGGCCGGGATCCCTCTTCGGCGCAGGGCCGTCTGCACTATCTCGGACTCGGTGTGCTGGCCGACGAGTACGGCGATGTCGTTCGGTCGCAAGCGCCGTGCCGGCTCGTCTCCCCGAGCCGGAAGCCGGGCGGTGTCCAAGAGCGCCTGCACTTCGAGCGCAAGGTCTCGTGCAATGGCCGCCTCGACGGCGCCGGCTTGGATCGGGCCAGCTGGGATGCGGGGGAGGTCCTCGCCGAGGGCGAGTCGCACAGCCAGGGCGGGCAGGGTGCCGCCGTCGGCGGTGCTGAGGCGCAGGTCCCTGTTCTGTTCCGAGGCCTTGACCGGGGCGAATTCGATCCTGGGGTCCCCGAAGGTGGCGCCCGAGAGGAGCCTCTCCAAAGCTGCGAGCAGCGCCCCGTCTGAGCGCCAGTTCGTCCCGAGGGTGGACCGTTGCGTGCCTTTTTGGTACGCGGCCTCCAGGTAGGTGTGGACGTTTGCACCCCTGAAGGCGTATATGGCCTGTTTCGGATCGGCAACGAGCACAAGGGTCGTGTTGTCGCCGGGGATTCCGAACAGCCTTTCGAAGATCGCCCACTGCACTGGATCGGTGTCCTGGAACTCGTCGATGAGCGCGATTTGGAAGCGCCGACGCAAGATCGAAGCGGCGGCCTCGTTCTCGAGCGCGTCACGCAGCTGGGTCAAAAGGTCGTCGAAAGACAACGTGCCTGCGGCCCGGCGCCGGCGGTGGACCCCTTCGACGGTGCTGTCGACAAGACGGCGCAGCCGGGTGGCGGCGGGATTAGCCCCGGACTCGTCGATATCGGGCACGAGGACGATCCCCGGGTTTGCCAGCACCTTGGCGGCGATTCCCGAGAGCTCCTGTGCGCTCGGAAGGGGGTTTTCGATCGTTGTTTCGGCGAACGACTCCGCTGCGAGCACGTCCGCGCACACCGAGCGGAGGAGCTCGGGCGTGTTGTCGAACAGCGTCGCGTCGAGATCTCCCGCAGCCGCCGAGCCAAGAGTGCGAAGAACCTGCTGTGCGAAGCCGTGGATAGTCGTGATCGTGGCGGCGTCGAAGTCGACAACGGCCTTTTCAAGGCGAGAGAGCCGGCGCTCACGATCCGCACTTGCAACAAGAGCCAAGAGGTCGTCTCCAACCTCTGTTCCAGCCGGGTCGCGTAGTGCGATCACGGCCTCGGTGAGCCGGCTGCGCACGCGGTCACGAAGCTCGGCCGCCGCCGCGCGCGTGAAGGTGACGACGAGGATCTTCTCTACAGCTACTCCGGCTTCGGCTACATAGCGTACGACGAGCCCGGCGAGGGTGTAGGTCTTGCCGGTACCGGCGCTCGCCTCGATCGCGACGCGCCCTTCGGGTAGCGGCCCGAGGGGCGAAAAGACTGGTATAGGAGTCACGAGAGTTCCTCGACGCTCGACTCGACGGCGTCCCAGAGGTAGTCGGCGAAGCGCTCGGCCCTTGCGTTGGCGATCCCGGGAGGGTCGTCATCGCGTGCCGGGATCGACCGCAGCTCACCGAGCGAGACATCCCCGAAAGCGATCCTGTTCGCCTCGTCGTGACCCTCGCCCCCACCGCCCCAAGGCTGCCAGTCGTTCTGCCCAGCTTTGTGGTTGTGCAGTTTGTAGCTGACCTTGGGAAATAACGGCAGAGGCTCAAGCATCCCGCGCCGATAGCAGTCGACGGCGACCTCGAGCGCCTCGTGAGCCAGCCGGTACCGATCTGCAGGGGTGTCGCCGCGGCTCACGAGCTGGATCATTGCGGGCCCTTTGCCCACCTCGGAGGCTCCCACGACGACGCTTCTCCATTTTGTTGCGGGTTCTGTAGCCGTCAGGGCGACGAGGTCGAGCCAAGCAGGGATGCGACGCTTGGGACCGATCCTGCTGCAGGTCACAATGGCAGGCCCTCGCATTGAACCCGAGCAGCGACCCGGGATCGTGTCGACTAGGCGTGAACCGTCGGCGAGCTCCACCTCCACGGCCAGTAGCTCTTCGCGCTCCAGCTCGACTCCAAGCTCCGCCGCACAGCCCAGTAGGCCTTCGACGGTCTGTTCGATCCCGGCAAGCTCGGCCTCGCCGAGCGCGCCCGGCGGGAGGGCTCCGAGGGCGCGCTCGCGACGGCGCCATTCGCCAGGGGAATGCCCACTTAGGCGAGCGGCGAGGAGCCGGTCCGTGACCGACCAGTGCTCGAGGGAGTCGAGTGAGGTCGCAAGATCGTTCGGCAGGTCGGCTGCCTCGCCCAAGAGGCGAAGCTGCAGCCGTTGGCGCATGAACGCCTTCACCGGGTGGTTGAAGAAGCTCTTCAGCTCGGCGAGGCTGATGGAGGTTTCCTTGTCTTGAGGCGCCGGCAGCGGTCCGGTCATGAACGGCGCGTACTCGTTGGTCCGGCTCCTGCGCCCAATAGCTCCTGCGAAGGCCCCCGGATCGAAGCTCCACGGCCCCGCAACCCCGAGCGCGTCCGGGATGAAGTTTGCTTCATCGAAGCTCTGGCAGGGGTGGCAGATCTCGATCCGGCCCCTGTACTTGGAGCGGATCTGCGGTGAGAGCGTCGCTTTGATCGTGTCGCGAAGCTCGGCGAGCACCGTTGTGCTTGGCACTTCCCTGTTGGAGCGGACGCTGCGACCCATCCTGGTAATGACGAGATTGTCCCCGGCGGCGAGGATCGCTTCGAGCAGTGCCTGGCGGACCTCAGAGCGTGGGTCGTGGTCGCCGACGAGCGGTGCGAGGGCGGCCAGGTCGTCGCCATCGATGGCACCAGTGCCTGTTGTGCCGGCGTCATCGAGGCCGAGCAGGCAGATGACCCGGAAAGGGAGCCACCGCAGCGGCGTGAGCGAGCTGACGGTGATGCCGCCCCGGAAGAAGTCCGAGCGTACGGGCGCGCCCTTCAGCCGGTCTGCAAGCATGCGGCGGACATCTGCTAGGGAGAGCTCGAAGGTCGCGGGCTTATCGCCCACGATCGCCCGATCGCCGAGCTCGGCGACGATCCGCCTCAGTTGGTCCAGCTGCCAGCGCTGGGTCTCCTCGACCTCGAAGAACTGCTCGATGGCCTCTGATAACGCCTTGCACCACGCAGCGGCTGGACGAGCGCCCCTCATCTTCTCGCCAAGGACCGCCAGGCGAGAGATGATCTCGGCAAGGCGGCCGGCGACGTCTACTTCGCTTCCTTCCACCTCGAGGGGGGCTATGTCGCCGGGCCCGAGACCGATGGAGTCGGTGCTGACGGCCACTCCCATCAGCACCCGGTCGATTGCCGCAGACCACGAGTTGGCCGTGAATTGCGCCGGAATGCCCCAGCTCACGCGATGGGGACCGTCGAGCCCCCAGCGAACGTTCGCCCGGGCGACCCAGTCTGCGATCGTGGCGATGGCTTGGTCGTCGAGCTCGAAGCGCCTTCTCACGACCGCCAAGGCGATGAACTCAAGCACCTCGGAGGCACTGAAACGGCCCGACACCAGCGCGAGCAACGAGTCGAGGGCAGCGAGGACCGGGTTCGACTCTCGAAGCGAGCGGTCGGTGATGCGGTAGCGCAGCAGAGGCGGCATGTTTCGCGGTGCGCCGTCAGCTTGCACGGTGGTCGAGCCGGCTTGGGCGGAGGTCCCAAAGCCCGCTTCCACGAGCGGCGCAAACTGGTCTATCGCAGGCGAGAGAACGGCGATGTCTTCCTCTTTCAGGCTTGGGTCATCCTCGAGCAGATGCAGGATCACGTCGCGCAGCACCTGGACTTGGCGCGCCTGGCCGTGGCACGAGTGGACTTGAATCGAGCGGTCGGCCGGATCGAGCTCGAAGTCACCAGCGGGGGCAGAGCCGGCACGCAGGTCGCTCTGCAGGCGACTGAGCAGGGTCACTCGCGCGCCGGTGCTCGCATCGCCATCGTGTTCCAGGGACAAAGGAGTCGGAAAGCCGCGCACTTCTGCGGCTGTCAAAAGCACGGCGCGCTCGCGATAGGGGCGCCCCCATGAGCGCAGCAGCGGGTGCTGGATGTGTCGCACCTCGGTGTCGGTCTCGTCCTCGGATCGCAGCAGCACGAGGGGCGGGCGCCAGCGCGCCGCCGCCTCGCGCAGCGCGGAGGTCGTGCGCGGCGACGGGTCGAGCAGCATCAGGTGCACCTCGTGTCGAGCGGCGACTGCTTCGAGGAGTTCGAGGAACGGTGCGCCACTCGGCAGCGTCGTGACGCCGAAGACGGCCAGACGAGGAGGAAGCCCGAGGGCGAGGGATCCCGAGCGGAGCTTCTCGAGAAGGCCAGGCAGGCGTTCGGGCGGACTAGGGGTGCCAACGGCGGCGCGTACGAGACGCCAGAGGTGCGGTTGCCAGGCGTCGGGCCCCGTGAGGAGCCGGCCCGTACCGTCGAGATCACGGCCCGCGGCCCAATGCAGCACAAGCTCGGGTCGGCGCACGGCGTAGCGGTCGAACAGGTCGGCGAGTCGTCGCGCGCGCCCGAACCAGGTGGCCCCAGGGGGCAGGTTCGTGAGCGGACCCAGGTCTTTGTCGGATGGCCGTGAGCTCAGGACCTCGAGGACCGCCCAGACGAGTGAGTCGACCTGCCAGGGGTCCACTTGTTCGCCATGACCGGCCTCTAGCACCGCGCGGCGAAGCCCGCCGGGAAAGCTGAAAACGATGTTCGCCGACACCCCGTCGGCTGTTTCGTGTCCGGACGCACCGAGTGTGCGGGCGAGCTCGAGGGCGAGCCAGCGCCGCATCGCCACCGTGGGCACTGCAACCCATTCGGGCATCATCGGATCGGCGAGAGGCTTCGCCAGCACTTCGGCCAGCGCCGCGGCCAAGGGCCTCGCCTGACTGGCACTGGATAGGTGAAGCACGAGCGAACACTATCTAGAGGTAGTGACTACCGAGGCTAAGGCCGAAGGTACCTTGGAGCCGTGACGAGGGCTGCGGGCGCGTGATCAAGTACATCGGCTCGAAACGACGGCTGGTGCAGGCGATCTCGGCGCTGGCCTCCGGCTGCGGCGCTGAGACCGCGGCCGACTTGTTCACGGGGACGACACGGGTCGCGCAGGAGCTCAAGCGCCAAGGCGTCTTCGTCACCGCCCTCGACACTGCCACCTACTCAGAAGTGCTGGCCCAGTGCTATATCAGCACCGATTCCGCAACAGTCGAACGGGCCGAGCTCGAAGAGCTGATAGCAGAGCTGAACGCCCTCGAAGGTAAAAGGGGCTATTTCACGGAGGTCTTCTGCGAGCGCGCCCGCTATCTACGGCCCGAGAACGGAGCGCGCGTCGACGCGATTCGCGACGCGATCGAGGAGGGCTATCGCGACAGCCCCCTTTACTCGGTGCTTTTGACGAGCCTGCTCGAGGCGGCCGACCGCGTCGACTCGACGACTGGCCTGCAGATGGCCTATCTGAAGAATTGGGCACCTCGTGCTCTCCAGCCCCTTTCCCTGAGGGTGCCCGAGCTCATTGCCGGTTCGGGACGGGCGATGCGCGCGGATGCCCGCCAAGCTGTCGCCTCGATCGGACCGGTCGATTTCGCCTATCTCGACCCGCCGTACAACCAGCATCGCTATTTCACCAACTACCACGTATGGGAGACACTGATCCGCTGGGACGCGCCGGACCACTACGGGATCGCTTGCAAGAGAGCGGACTCTAAGAGCACCACCACGCGCAGCGAGTTCAACTCTCGTCTCACGATGCCCGTGGCCCTCGGCGAGATCGTGAGGAACATCGAGGCGACCGTCGTCGTCGTCTCTTGCAATGACGAGTCATGGCTAGGGCGCGACGAGCTCGTCGAGATTTGCGCCAGTCGTGGGCACGTCGAGCTGCTCGAGTTCGACTCAAAACGCTATGTGGGTGCCCAGATCGGCATTCACGACCTGTCCGGTCGCAAGGTGGGAAAGGTCTCGCACTTGCGCAATCTCGAGCGCCTGGCCGTCTGCGGGCCGCAGCGCGAAGTGTCCGAGGCAATCGAGGCCTGTCACCGCCGGGTGTCCGAATCCAGCGCTGCAGCCTCGAGACAAGTTGAAGTGATCTGAGGTGACGAGCTCGACAATTGTGCTGGCGATCGCCGTGTTCGGGGCGAGCGCGGTCGAGATGGTCGAGGCGCTGACGATCGTCACTGCGGCGGGCGTGACGCGGGGATGGCGCTCAGCGCTTGAGGGCAGCCTTGTCGCAGTCGTGGTACTCGCGGCGCTTGTGATAGCAGTCGGAGTTCCGCTCGCCCGGCTCGTGCCGATCGACCTCCTGCGCGTGGTCATCGGAGCTCTCCTGCTCGTGCTCGGTCTCGACTGGCTGCGAAAGGCCGTGCTGCGGGCGAGCGGTCACAAGGCGCTTCACGATGAGGACGCGATCTTCGCGAGGACCGTGGCGGAGCTGTCTTCCAAAGCCCCTCAGCCGGGCGAGGCTGGCGACGGGGGTACTACGACCGCCTCTTGGCGCAGTGGGCCACGAGACGCCACCGGCTTCACCGTTGCTTTCAAGGGTGTCTTCCTCGAGGGCATGGAGGTCGTGCTCATCGTGATCACGCTCGGGGCGAGCTCGGGTCACTTGGTCCTGGCATCTTGCGCCGCTGCGGCCGCCGTTGTCGTCGTCTCGATCATCGGGTTCCTTGTGGCGCGCCAGCTTTCCGAAGTACCCGAGAACTGGCTGAAGCTAGGCGTCGGGATAATGCTCACGAGCTTCGGTGTGTTCTGGGTCGGTGAGGGGGCCGGAGTGCACTGGCCGGGGAGCGACCTGATGATCCTCGTGCTCGTCGCTTTGTTCACGACGACCGCGGCGCTCTTGTCACTGGCGATGCGAAGGATTGGACATTCGCGCGAGGAGCTGGCTGTCACCAGCCGTGAGACAACGTGACCGTTTTTGCTCGTGGGTTTGTGGCCTTTGTGAGGTTCTGGCGGGACTTTTTGATCGGTGACGCCCCCGAGCTTTTCGTCGGGACGCTTGTGTTCGTTGCTGCGGCACTGGCGCTTCACCATCACAGCGACGTGGGCGTTGTCGTTCTGCCGTCGATCGTGATCGTGTTGCTTGCCGCAAGCGTGCTTCGCGGCCGGGCGAGGTCCTGAGCCGACGGCCCACCCACTGGCGCCAGCCTGCGCGTCCGAGACGTCACTAGAGGCGCCGTAAGCAAAGAGGCGCACCGGCGAAACCCGCCCGAGCCCGGGACTCCGGCTCGGGCGCGCAAGGCTCCTGTAGCGTCCCGCAGGTGGCCAAACCCGCAGTCGCCGAGCTCCTGGGGCGGGTCGTGGCGACGTTACCTGCCGGTGAAGTGCGATCCGGGCAGCTCAAGATGGCCGAGGCGGTGCAAAGCGCCCTCGCGAGCGGCGGCAACGTCGCTGTGGCAGCCGGGACGGGGACAGGCAAGTCCCTCGCCTACCTTGTCCCTGCTGTGGCCTCGTCCAAGCACGTCGTCGTCGCTACCGCGACCAAGGCGCTTCAGGACCAGCTCGCCAACAAGGATCTTCCCCTCGTGGCGAACGGACTCGGCCGCCCGGTGAAGTGGGCAGTGCTCAAGGGGCGCTCGAACTACCTGTGCCGTCAGCGGCTCCACGAGCTCGAACGCCTCGGTTCTCAACAACGCCTGGACACGCCCCTCGCTGGAGAGTCGGCAGATCTCAGCCTTGTTGCGGACGCTTCGGCACGCGAGCCTGACAACGCCGATGTTGGGGCTCGCGGCGGCTCCGTCCGAGCGGGGGCGGCGCGGCGCGTTGGCGAAGAGGTTCGACGGGTTGTCGAGTGGGCCGAGTCGACTTCGAGCGGGGACCGGGCCGAGCTCGACTTCGAGCCCTGCATCCAGGCCTGGTCGAGTCTGAGCGTTAGCGCTGAGGAGTGCCCGGGCGCCCGCCGCTGCCCGGCAGGCGGAGAATGCTTTGCCGAGGCCGCCCGGGCCAAAGCGGCCGCGGCGGACATCGTGATCGTCAACCTCCACCTTTTTGGCGCTCACCTGCGCACGGGTGGGGAGGTGCTGCCCGAGCACGAGGCGCTGATAATCGACGAGGCGCACGAGCTCGAGGACGTTCTCGCGTCCTCACTCGGTGTGGAGGTTGGCCCCGGACGCCTGCGGGCTCTCGCCTCGGCTGCAAGAGCAGCGCTCGTCGGCGCCGGCCAGCGGGCACAGCGCGGCGAGGACAATGCGGCGGCGCGGACAGTCGAAGCCGTTATGGCCACCGCGACCGCGTTCGAAGGGGTGCTCGAGGGTGCCGAAGACCGACGACTTCCCCCAGGGCTGGGCGAGACCGTCGCCGATCAGGTGAGCTTGGCTATCGAAAGGCTGGAACGTCTCGGCATCGAGCTACGCCGCGCTGGCGAGGCACCGCAGGGCCCTAGCGGCGGTGACGCCGCTCAGCGCTGCGTGCGGGCCCTGCTCGGAGTCGAGCGCTGCCGTGAGGAACTGGCCGCCTGTCTGGGGGCCGGTAGCGACGAGGTCGTCTGGGTGAGCGGGGGGCCACGCCCGGCTATGCATTCAGCGCCGCTTGATGTGAGCGCGACCATGTCCACCCAGGTGTTTTCCGTGATGCCGGTCATCTTGACGAGCGCGACCTTGCCCCGCGGGCTCGCCGCCCGGATAGGCGCCCCGATGGAGAACACCGAGGAGCTCGATGTAGGTAGCCCTTTTGCCTACAAGGCTCAAGGGCTGTTGTACTGTGCCGTCTCGCTCCCCGATCGGCGCCGCCCCGAAGCCGAGGCAGCCATCCACGACGAGATCGAGGCACTCGTATTGGCCGCGGGTGGGCGTACCCTCGCCCTGTTCACGAGTTGGCGCGCCATGACCGAAGCGGCCGATGTGCTGGCAGAAAGGCTGCCCTGGCCTGTTCTCGTGCAAGGCGAGCTCCCAAAGGCCGCCCTGTTGCAGGCGCTCAGCTCGAAGTCGGCCGCCTGTTTGTTCGCGACGATGAGCTTCTGGCAGGGCGTCGATCTCCCCGGGCCCGCGCTCACTCTCGTCGTGATCGACAGGATCCCGTTCCCGCGCCCGGACGATCCGTTGATGGCCGCCCGGCGCGAGGCAGCTGGTCCGGCCGGCTTCCAGGCCGTTGACCTGCCACGCGCCGCTACGTTGCTGGCCCAAGGAGCCGGTCGCCTCATCAGGACCGCGACCGACAAGGGAGTCGTCGCAGTGCTCGATCCCCGCCTAGCGAAGGCCTCCTATGGGCCGGCCCTGGTGCGGGCGCTCCCACCCATGCGCCGAACGCGCGAGCGTGGCGAAGCCGAGGCGTTCCTGCGCGCGATACACCTAGAGGCCACCCGCGCTGAGCCCACGCCCTGAAGCGCCGGCCGCCCACAAGCTCGTCGTGAGCGGCGCTTGGGCGCGTTGGGCACGACTTAAGAGCCCGGTCCGATCAGGCACGTAGACTCCTGGCCGCTATGGAGCCTTCAATCGAGCAACGCCAAAGCCACGACTCATTCCAAGACTCGCGAAAGGCAAACGGGGTGTTCGCGCCCGGCTCATCACTCGCGAGCTCGATGGTATGCGGCGGCTGCGGCACCGTCGTCGAGGACTCGCAGCCCTACCCGTTCCGCTGTCCGTGCGCCGGAGACGGCGGAGATCACGTGCTTCGTCGCATCCTCGATGTGAGCAGGCTGGAGTTCACCCTCGAAGAGCTTGAGCCGAACCCGTTCGTGCGCTGGCGGGGGCTTCTTCACGCCTATCACCTGGCGATGGCGCACGACATGAGCGACCAGGAGTTCGTCGATCTCGTGCGCGACCTCGACGGCGAGGTGGCCAGGGTCGACGGTCATGGCTTTAGCGTCACACCGTTCGCGCCGACGCCTGAGCTCTCCGGCCGGCTCGGGACCGAGGCCTCGATCTTCGTCAAGGACGAGACGAGCAACGTCTCGGGCTCGCACAAGGCCCGCCACCTGTTCGGGCTCCTCGTCCACCTCGAGGTCGTAGGGCGTCTCGGAATGATCGAGGGCCCGCCCCCGCCACTCGCGATCGCCAGCTGCGGCAACGCTGCCCTGGCGGCGGCCGTGGTGGCAGCGGCCGGGCGCCGGCGTCTACTGGTCTTCGTGCCGACCGACGCCGAGCCCGCAGTCATCGAGCGCCTGCGCTCACTCGGGGCCGAGATCACCGTCTGTGAGCGCCAAGAGGGCGTCGCCGGGGACCCGACCTATCACCGCCTGCAGGAAGCGATCGCGGACGGTGCCTTGCCCTTTACCTGCCAGGGCAACGAGAACGGGCTTGCCATCGAGGGCGGCGAGACGCTCGGCTATGAGATGGCCTCGGCTCTGGCTGGGACCGGCCGGCTGGACCACGTTGTCATTCAGGTCGGCGGGGGCGCCCTCGGCAGCGCCGTTGCCCAGGCTCTCTACGAGTCGACGGCTTTCGGCGTGCTTTCGGCCATGCCGCGGATCCACACGGTGCAGACCGCCGGGGCTTGGCCGCTTGCCCGGGCGCTCGAGAAGGTCGCGGCGCGGCTCCCGGCAGCGCCCGGACCAGAGGACCTGCGGTCCGCAGTGGGTTACGCGGCCACACACCGTTCGGAGTTCATGTGGCCCTGGGAGACGGTGCCGCATTCCCTGGCACACGGCATCCTCGATGATGAGACCTACGACTGGCTCGCGCTCGTCGAGGCGATGCTCGGAACCGGAGGCCAGGCAATCGTCGTCGATGAGGACGAGATCGCCCACGCCAATGCTCTCGGCGCCGAGGCCACGGGCATTGCCGTTGACGCCACCGGATCGGCCGGCCTGGCCGGGCTCATAAAGCTCTGCCGCCAGGGCCAGATCGGCGCGGGTGAGTCCGTGGCGGTGCTGTTCACAGGCGCCCCTCGCTAGGGCGATGCCGGGCTAATACCCGAGCCGCTCGATCATCTCAGGGTGGCGCTGCCAGCCTTTTTCGACCTTCACGAACAACTCCAGGTACGCGCCCGGCGCGAGCTGCTCGCGCACCGCCGTCCCGGCAGCTTTGAGCACGCGCCCGCGCTTGCCGATGACGATGCCTTTTTGCGATTCCCGCTCGACGAGGATCTCGCAGCGGATCCGGGGCCATTCCCACTCGGTCACACGGCACGCGATCGAGTGGGGGAGCTCCTCCTCGGCGTGCTTTAGGAGCTGCTCACGTACGAGCTCGGCGACGAAGAACGCCTCGGGAACGTCACTCACCATGCCGGGCGGGAAGTAGCGCGGGCCCTGCGGCATCCGGCTGGCGAGGTGCTCCACAAGAGCGTCGACACCCTCGCCGGTCCTAGCCGAGACGGGGAAGTACTCGGCTTGACCGAGGCCGAGCTCACTGGCGGCAAGGGCCAGGTGATGGAGCACCTTTGTGGCGTCCACACGGTCGATCTTGTTGAGCGCAATCACTGTGTCGGGGCGTAGCCGCTCGGCGATGAAGCGGTCTCCGGGCCCGATGGCAGAGTCGGCCTCGACGAGCAGCACGCAGCAGTCGACGTCGTCGAAGGTGGCGGCGGCGGTCTCGTTCAGGCGGCTTCCGAGGGCGGTGCGAGGTCGGTGCAGCCCAGGAGTGTCGGTGAAGACGATCTGAGTGCCAGGCCGGTCGAGAACCCCGCGGATGCGGGTTCGAGTCGTGTTCGGAGTCGCAGAGGTGATAGCGACCTTCCGGCCGAGAATTTGGTTGAGCAGGGTCGACTTACCGACATTCGGCCGGCCCACGAGGGCGACGAAACCGGACCGGAAGTCTTCCTCGGCATTCTCGGGCTTGCTGGTCACCGCCGGCTCTCGCCCTCGAGGCGGGCGGCGGCGGCGGCGCTGTTGTTGTCGGCAAGCTCTGACGCGGCCTCGCGCTCAGCGCGCGAGCCTGCGCGTTCGTCGCGCTCTGCCGCCCGCTGCGCGCGTTCGACCAGCCATCCCTCGTCTGGGTTCCTCGGCCCCGCGCGCAGCTGTGGTCCCTCGAGGCGTTGGATGCGGACACTTCCGATGCGCCGGCCCTGGAGCTTCTCGGCGACGAGGAGATGGCCCTCCACCTCGATCGACTCGCCTTCTGTAGGGACGTGCCCGCTCACGGCGAGCACGAGGCCGCCGATCGTGTCCCAGTCCCCGGTGGGCAACTCCGCGCCGAGGATCTCGTTGACCTCGTCGACGGCCATCTTGCTTGAGACCCGGAACTGGCCCCCGCCGAGGGGGACGATCAAGGGCTCGTCGACGTCGAACTCGTCGACGATCTCGCCGACGAGTTCCTCGATAAGGTCCTCGAGCGTCACGACGCCGGCGGTACCGCCGTACTCGTCGATGACAACAGCCAGGTGGAACTGGCCAGCTTGCATCTCACGCATCAGCGGGGCAACCCGTTTCGTCTCAGGGACGTAGTTCGCCGGCCTACACACCTCGCTGACGGGGGAGTGCTCCTTGCCGCTTCGCGCCGCGCGGATCAGGTCCTTGGTGAACGCGATCCCGACGACGTCGTCCAGGCTCTGGTTGAACACCGGGATTCGGCTGTAACCCGCCTCGATGGCGCGCTCGAGCACGGCACCGGTCTCGAGGGACTCCTCCACCGCCACGACGTCGGGGCGGGGCACCATGACCTCTCTTACGATCGTGTCACCGAACTCGATGATCGAGTGGATGAGCACGCGCTCGTCGCTCTCGATGGCCTCGTCCAAGGCAGCGACATCAGCGAAGGCCAATAGCTCAGACTCGGTCACGTCCGCTTCGGTTCTTGCTCCGCGCCCACCGGGGGTGATGAGGCGGGCGAGGCCAATGAGCGCGCCGGAGACGACGCGGGTAGGAGGGAAACGGACGAGGTTGGTCACGAGCGGTGCCGCGAGCAAAGCGGCGCGGTCCGAGTGGCGTACGGCCCACTGCTTGGGCACGGCCTCGGAGAAGACGAAGATCACAACGACCTCGAACGCGGTCGCGACGGCGACGCCGATCGGACCGAACACCTGCGCCGCGACGACTCCGACGAGCGTCGCCGCCACGAGCTGGCAGAGAAGGACCAGGAGAAGGATCGGGGCCAGGAAGGCCTCGGGGTCCTCGACGAGGCGCCGCAGTGACCGCGCCCCGCGCTGGCCGGAGTCCTCGAGGGACTTGGCCCGGGCCCGTGAAGTCCGGGTGAGGCCCGTCTCAGCGAGCGAGAGGACGGCCGAGGCGGCGATGAGGATGAAAACAGCTGCCAACAAGGCGCCGTCGGCTCCGGTGAAGCTCCGCGTCGTGCCGAGCACCATTGGCGGAAGCGGGGGGCTCACGGGTTCGCGGCCGCCCCGCGGTGGTGCGCGGCGAGCAGCTGCTGTTCGAGTTCCTCCATCGCGGCGGCTTCGGCATCGTCCTCGTGGTCCATTCCGAGCAGGTGCAAGATGCCGTGCACGATGAGCAGGGCCAGCTCGTCTTCAAAACTGCCCGCATGCTCGGGAGCCTGACGCCAGGCGATCTCCGGACAGATGACGACATCGCCGATCAAAAGCGGCATGTCCTCGAGCTCTGCCGGCCCGCGCCCGGGCCCGCTCGCCTCTGGCTCGGGGACATGGCCTGGGCCGATGAGCTCGTCCTCGATCGGGAAAGAGAGCACGTCGGTCGACCCCTTGCGCCCGAGGAACCGCTCGTTGAGCCCTGCGATGGCCGCCTCGTCGACGAACATGAGCGAGAGCTCTGCTCCCTCAGTGATGCCGCGGTCGGCGAGCACCCGCTCGGCTAGGGCCACCCATCTGGAGAGCTCGACAGGTCTGTCGGACTGCTCGTCGGCCGCGAAGACCTGCGCACTCACCGCAGTTGCCGCGACGGCGGTACCTGGTCAGAGGCTGACGGCTCGGCCTCGCGGCTCCCGTTGCCCGCCTCGCGGTCGAGGCCCTGCGCGCCGGCTTGTGTGGGCACGGAGGCACGGGCGCTACCGGACCCGATACTTCGAGCCACGCTCGAGCGTTCGTAGGCAGTGACGATCTCGCGCACGATGCGGTGTCGGACGACGTCGGCCTGTCCGAGCTTGACAAACGAGATGCCGTCGATCTCACCGAGGAGTTCCTCGAGCTCCAACAGCCCCGATCGTCCGCCGGGAATGTCTATCTGGGTCACGTCGCCGGTCACGACGACCTTGGTCCCAAAGCCGATGCGGGTGAGGAACATTTTCATCTGCTCGGGCGTGGTGTTCTGGGCCTCGTCGAGGATCACGAAGCTCCCATTCAAGGTGCGGCCCCGCATGAACGCGAGCGGAGCCACCTCAATGGCGCCGCGTTCTAACAGCCGCTGGGTGCCCTCCGGCTCCAACATGTCATAGAGGGCGTCGTAGAGGGGGCGGAGGTAGGGGTCGACCTTGGCCATGAGGTCACCGGGCAGGAAGCCGAGCCTCTCGCCCGCCTCGACAGCGGGGCGGGTCAAGATGATGCGAGCAACGTCTTTGGCCTGGAGAGCCTGGACGGCGAGGGCGACCGCAAGATAGGACTTGCCCGTGCCCGCCGGCCCGATCCCAAAGGTGATGGTGCTGGCGGCGATGGCGTCGACATAGCGCTTCTGGCCGGCGGTCTTCGGGTGCACCTTACGACCCCGGGCGGAACGGCCGGCCTCGGCGTTGAGTATCTCCGAGGGGCGCACATCGTCCTTGACCATTTCGATCGTGTGCCCGAGGTTCGTCGGATCAAGCCAGTGGCCCTGCTCGAGAAGGGATACGAGCTCCTCGAAAAGGTGTCCGACGCGCTCTGCCTCTGGGCCTTCGACGGTGATCTCGTTGCCGCGGACGTGGATGCGCGTGTCATCGAAGGCGGCTTCGACGGTGCGCAACAACTCGTCACGTTGGCCCAGCAGTCCCACCATGAGGTGGTTCCCGGGGACGAGGATCTTTACCTGGGTGGACGACACTTGGCTCTCGCGAGAAGGGTACCAGGCACTTCGTGCGCGTCCGGTCGATTCGGCGTTCGGGGTCGCTTCGCGCCCGCGTAGGACTCTCACGCGTCGGGCTCCCGGCGGGCTGGGCGGCTCAGCCTGGCGGCCAGGCGAAGCGACGTCCTCCGAGAACGTGCAGGTGGAGGTGGGCGACGCTATTGCCCGAGTCCGGGCCGACGTTCAGCACAAGGCGCGAGCCGCGCTCAGTCAGGCCTTCGGCCGCAGCAACAGCTCGGGCGGCCTCGAACATCTCCACGAGGACATCACCGTGGCCGGAATCGATACCGGCGGCGTCGACGATGTGGGCTTTGGGGATAACTAGAACATGGGTGGGCGCGACCGGTCGCAGGTCCCGAAAGGCATATACGAGGTCGGTGGAGAGCACCTCTTCGCAGGGGGACTCCCCGCTCACGATGGCACAGAACAGGCAGTCATCCACGGCCCGATCGTACCGAAAGGCGGGCCGGAGTCCGATGCCTCAGGCGATACGGTCGACAGCTCGCAGCCGGCACGCGACCTCGTTCGCCAAAAGGCGCCCCCTCAAGGTCAAAACAGCCCGTCCCCGGTCGATCTCGACGAGGCCCGCGCCCGCTACCTCATCGTCGAGCGCGCCCGGTGCGACACCTTCGCGCGTGCGAATGGCGAGCTCGAGCGCCTCTAAAAGGCGCGCCTCGCCTCCGAGCCTTTCCTCGCCGGCGACAGCCGAGGCCTTGGATGCAACCGCAGCGATGTAGCGCTCGGGCGTCCGGATGTTCCAAAAGCGGCGGCCGGCGAGATGGCTGTGCGCGGCGCAGCCGACACCGAGGTACTCGCCCTGGCGCCAATAGTTCTGATTGTGGCGGCACTCATGGCCCGGCCGTGCCCAGTTCGAGATCTCATACCAACAAAAGCCGGCCGCCTCGAGCAGCTCGTCAGCCATCTCGTAGCGCCGCGCCTGGGTGTCGTCGTCAGGGTGGCGGCTCCGGTCGCGCCAAAGCGGTGTGCCGGGCTCAACCTGGAGGGCATACGCGCTCAGGTGTGGTGGCGAGGGTTCGAGGGCGAGCACCTTTTCGATCGTCTCGACCCAGTCGTCATCGGTCTCGCCCACCGAACCGTAGATGAGGTCGACGCTGAAACTGCCGAAGCCGACTTCGCCGATCGCGGCTATGGCCGCGGGAACCGCCTCGGGGCTGTGGAGTCGACCGAGACGGGCGAGAACATGTGGGGCAAAGGACTGCACACCGAGCGATATGCGGTTCACCCCGGCGGCGGCGTAGGTGCCTAGCAGCTCGATTGTGACGTCCTCCGGATTGCACTCGACGGTCACTTCGGCTCCATGGTGGCGCTCAATGGAGCCGAGGAGGCGGGCTAGCTCGTCCCCGGGAAGTCGTGACGGGGTGCCTCCGCCGAAAAACACCGTGGCGGCAGGACCGAGGCCGTCCTCATAGGCGCGCCTCAGCTCGATCAGGCAAGCGTCCACGTAATCCGACGCGAGATGCTCAATCCCGGTCCAGGTCGCAAAGGCGCAGTAGTCGCAGCGGCGCGCGCAGAACGGAACATGCACATAGACGCCGAGGCCGGCCCGGGCGGCGCCGGGTTCATCCACGTAGGACGCCGAGCTCCTCCAGCCGCTTCAACAGGGTTGCGAGGTTCTGCCCGAGCATGGAAGCCATGACGCGCAGATCCTCGGAACGAATAGTGAGGACTTCGCCGTTGAAATCCTGGCGCTGCACCTGAACTGAGGCAAGGAAACGCCGCAGCAGCTCACGCTCTGGGCCTTGGACCTCCGCTAGGCGCAGCAGATCGACGACCACCTTGAAGGGCTTGCCCTCCGGGTCGGGGCGCTCGCCGTTGGTGGCGTGGAAGGCCTGGCCGGGTCTCGGGCTCGGCGGCTCGCTCCCATCCGGCGGGAGCAGCTGGTCGACTGGCACGCGGTACAGCCTCGCCAGTCGTTGCAGGCGTGGCACAGAGATCGTGCGCTCGCCCCGCTCGTAAGCTCCGAGTACGGAGGCCTTGAACTCCAGGCGCGAGGCCTTCTCCACTGCCTGGAGCGAGAGTCGCTTTTGCCGCCTGACAGCGCGAAGTCGAGCACCCACGGCCACCGCGTATTCGGGGTCCTCGCCCTCGGAAGTCTGGCTCGGGGTCATTGTGGTCACTCTCCGCTCGATATCAGCGATGTTGCACCGTTGCACTGCCGACCCGAATTAGGTCACTACCTCGGCTGTGCAAAGGCACCGGGCCCTGCCCGCCATGTCGCCGGAGCTGGGCCCACGTCCTCAAGTCTTGCTCTTGGGGGCGGCCCATCGCAAGCACGCCCGGTCACTGACTGCCCCCTCGGGGTGTTCACAGCCTCTTGAGCTGGCAGTTCGCGAGCACGCCGGCCACGCTGGCGCCGCCATTTAGCGCAGTGCCACGAGCGCGGCGCTGCGCAAGGCGCTGAGCAGCACACCGGCGGCAACAGCGGCCGTCTCGACTCGCAAGACGCCGTCGCCGAGCGACACCTTGTTGTCGACGAGTGCGAGCTCGCGGGGAGAGAAGCCCCCTTCTGGGCCGACGAGAATGACCGGCGTGTCGAGCGAGACGGTGCTCCCGCCCGGCTCTGCGAGCGCGAGAGCGCCGATTCGCGCCCGGCTCGCCACCTCGTCGACAGTTTGGCTCTCGGAAATGCGGGGGAGGAAGGGACGGCGTGACTGCATCGCCGACTCCCGGACGATCCGTTGGAGGCGCTCAGTTCTTCGTGCCGCGCCGTCTCGGTCCGGACGCACGACGGTCCGGTCGGCCACGAGTGGAGTGAGTATGTCAAGGCCCAACTCGACCAGCTTTGCAACCGCCCACTCAGTGCGCTCCGCCTTTGCCCAAGAGAAGCCAATCTCGAGCACAGGCGAGGCCGGCTCCAGATGCAGGACCGGTCCGGCCGCCTCGAGTCCGAAATGCCCTTTTTGGCTTGGAGCCCTCGGCGCCTGCCTGGATCGGGCGCCCGTCCCGGTGAACGTGCAGATCCTCCAGGACCCCGCCCCATCGGCCGCCCCGACGAGCTCGCCCGGGCGCAGCCGCAGGACCTCGCCAAGGTGATGGGCGTCATCAGCGTTGAGCTCGGGGGTCTCCAGATCCTCCACGAACACCAGCGCTGCCACGCGCCTCAGCTCGGCTGGAGGGGCGCAGACCACGCTCAGCTGAAGGCGGAACGGATCCGGGACAAAAGGCCCGGGTCAGGCGGCTGCACCTGCTCACCTCGGATTGCGGCCAGCTTGCGTAAGAGCTCGTCCTCTTCCTTGGACAACTTGACGGGTGTGTCCACAAAGACGCTTACGAGCAGGTCGCCTCGCCTGCCACCACGAAGCCGGGGCACGCCATGGCCGGCGATCTTGAGGACGCGCCCTGTCTGCACGCCTGCGGGGACACTCAACAGATACGGCCCGTCCAAGGTGTCCATCTCGGTCTCTGTGCCCAAGGCGGCCTGGGCAACCGAGAGGTGCAGCGTCGTGACGAGGTCTGTTCCCGAGCGTTCGAAGCGGGCGTCCGGCTCGACGCGAAGGTGCACGTAAAGGTCTCCGGACGTACCGCCCCGAAGGGCCGCGGCCCCTGCGCCGGCGATGCGAAGCGTCGCTCCGTCGTCGACACCGGGCGGTATCTCGACAGTGAGGGTCCTGTCCTCGACGCGGCGGCCCTCGCCCCGACAATCCAGGCACGGGGAGGTGACGATCCGTCCGAGACCGCTGCAGCGACCGCACTGGGTCGCTGTCATCATCTGGCCGAGGATCGACTGACGGACGCGTTGGATCTGACCGCTGCCGCGACACTCGGGGCAGGTTGTCGGGCTCGTTCCGTCCCTGGCGCCACTGCCAGCGCAGGTCGTGCAGGTCACCGGGGCTTTCAGGTCGACGTCGTGGCGGATGCCGAAGACGGCATCTTTGAGGGTGATCTGCAGAACGATCTCGGCGTCAGCGCCCTGACGACGGCCTCCGCGCGGCCCGGCGGTCGTGAAGCCCTGCGAGAAGAACGCGTCGAACAGGTCCCCGAGTCCGCCCGCGAAGCCGAAGTCGCCGGCACCGCCACCGGCTCCCGTGCCCCTTGCGGCATCAGGCCCGAACAGGTCGTAGCGGCGCCGGCGCTCGGGGTCGCGCAGGGTCTCGTAGGCGACGGTGACCTGTTTGAAACGCGCCTCGGCCTCGGCATCGCCGGGCTTGGCGTCTGGGTGAAGCTCGCGCGCAAGGCGACGGTAGGCCCGCTTGAGCTCGTCCTCTGTGGCTGAGCGCGGGACGCCGAGAAGCTCGTAGAAGTCCTGAGTCATCGCCACTGCTAGCCGCCGCGCAGCTCTCTTGAGAGCCGCTGGCCCACGACAGCGACAGCTGCGAGCGCATGCTCGTAGTCCATACGGGTCGGGCCGAGGACGCCGATGGTCCCGAGCGCAACGCCTTCGGACTCATAGGGCGCGACGACAAGGGAGCACTCGGCGAGGGACTCGATGGTCGCGTGCTCCGATCCAATCGAGACCGACTCTCCTTGGGCAAGGACGTCTCTTAGCAGCGTTACGACGACATAGGACTGCTCGAGGATCCCGAGCACGGCCCGCACCTGCTCGATGGCGTCGAAGCGCTCGGCCATGAATGCGGCCCCACCCACGAATACCTGGTCGGCGCTTGCGGCGGTGCTCCCGTCTTGGAGGGAGCTCACACATGAGCGCACGAGGTCGTCGACCTCGGCGTCACCGCTCGGCATCTCGGAGGGGACCAGCCAGAGCGAGCTCCCCGAGAGCCGCTGCTGCAAGGCGATGCTGGCCGCCGACAAAGTGGCATCGAGGACACCGTCGGGCAGGGCGATTGTGCGCTTTTCAACGACGCCGTTTGAGAGCACGGCCACGGCCATGGCGCTGTGCTCGGACAGGCGCGCCAAAAGGGCGGAGCGGACGACGAGCGCCTCGTGCGCCGGGCTTACGACGACCGCGGCACAGTCTGTCAGCTGGGCGAGAAGCCGCGAAGTGTCCTGCAGGACGCGCTCGAGCTCGCCGTGGGCTTTGGAGAAGAAAACCTGTACCTTTTCGTGCTCTGCCTGTGCGAGCGGGTGGGGGTTGCCGAGGTGGTCGACGAAGAACCGGTAGCCCTTGTCGGTCGGGATGCGCCCCGCGCTTGTGTGGGGGTGAGTCAGGTAGCCCTCCCGCTCGAGTGCCGCCATGTCAGCCCTGATCGTCGCCGGTGACACCTCGATGACCGAGTCCCGGGCGACCTGGGAGGAGCCCACCGGTTGGGCCGTCTCGACGTAGCCCGTGACGACGGATTTCAAGATCGCCGCCTTGCGCTCGTCTAGTTGGTCGCTATCGCTTCGGGTTGGCATTTCAGCAGGCTCCTTGAACAGATTCTACTTGGGGTGCCTGATGGCACGGCAACGCCGCCTTGAGCGCCCTGACGAGCAGTCGGGCGTCGCCCGATCACTCCTCCAGCGTCAGTGCGCTGATGAAGGCTTCCTGGGGGATCTCGACGCGCCCGATCGACTTCATGCGCTTCTTTCCCTCCTTCTGCTTTTCGAGCAGCTTGCGCTTACGGGTTATGTCCCCGCCGTAGCACTTGGCAAGGACGTCCTTGCGCTTGGCCTTCACCGTCTCACGGGCGACGATGCGCCCGCCGATCGCGGCCTGGATGGGCACGTCGAAGAGCTGGCGGGGGATCAGCTCGCGCAGTTTGGCGGTCATCTTGCGCCCGTAGTCGTCCGCCTTCGAGCGGTGCACGATGGTGGAAAAGGCGTCAACGTGCTGGCCCGCGAGGAGGACGTCGACCTTGACGAGATTGTCCGTCTGCATTCCCGCCGGCTCGTAGTCGAGGCTCGCGTAGCCTTTCGTCCTACTCTTCAGCACGTCGAAGAAGTCGAGCACGACCTCCGCTAAAGGCAGCTCGTAGATGAGCTCGACCCGGTCTGTCGAGAGGTACTGCATCTCGTGCATCCGGCCCCGGCGCGTCTGGCAGAGGTCCATGATCGTCCCTGTGTACTCGGCCGGAGTGATGATCGTGAGCTTCAATAGCGGCTCGTCGATGTGGTCAATGTATTGCGGTTCGGGCATGTCCGAAGGGTTGTCGACCGGCATCGTGTCGCCGTTTGTGAGATGGGCGAGGTACTCGACCGATGGGGCGGTGGCGATGAGCGAGAGCCCGAATTCGCGCTCGAGCCGCTCGCGCACGATGTCCATGTGCAAAAGGCCGAGGAAGCCGCAACGAAAGCCGAAGCCGAGCGCGGCGCTCGTCTCGGGCTCGTAGGTCACGCTTGCATCGTTCAGCTTCAACTTCTCCAGGGCGTCGCGCAGGTCCGGGAACTCGTCCCCGTCGATGGGATATATGCCGCAGAACACCATCGGCTTGGGGTTCTGGTATCCCTCGAGGGCTTTGGAGGCGGGCCGCGAAGCCTCGGTCACCGTCTCGCCGACTCGCGCCTCGCCGACGTCCTTGATGCCGGCTATGAGATAGCCCACCTCCCCTGGGCCAAGCTCTTCGATGGGGACCTGTGCGGGCGTGCGCAGGCCAACCTCTTCGACCTCGTGGGTAGCGCCTGTCTGCAAGAAGCGGAGCTTGGCTCCAGAGCGGAGCGTTCCGTCGACGACTCGCACGGCGCTGACCACACCTCGGTACTGGTCGTAGTACGAGTCGAACAGGAGGGCGCGCAGCGGGTCTGTGGGGCTGCCTTCGGGGGCCGGGATCCGTCGTACGACCTCATCCAACAGCTCGGCAACGCCGGCGCCAGTTTTCGCCGAGATGCGCATGATCTGCTGAGCGGGAAGCCCGAGCACGCGCTCGATCTCGTCCGCGTACCGGTCCGGGTCAGCCGCGGGCAGGTCGATCTTGTTGAGGGCGGCGACTATCTCGAGGTCGTGCTCGAGCGCCAGGTAGCAGTTGGCGAGCGTTTGCGCCTCGATGCCCTGCGAAGCGTCGACCAGCAGGACGACGCCCTCGCAGGCCGCGAGGCTACGGGAGACCTCATAGCCGAAGTCCACGTGCCCGGGCGTGTCGATCAGCTGCAGGATGTGGTCACGCCAGTGGACGCGGACGTTCTGCGCCTTGATGGTGATACCGCGCTCGCGCTCGAGGTCCATCGAGTCCAAGTACTGTGCTCGCATGTCGCGGGGGTCGACCGCGTAGGTCAGCTCCAAGATCCGGTCCGACAGGGTCGACTTGCCGTGGTCGACATGGCTGATTATCGAGAAGTTGCGAATGACCTCAGGGGCGACCACGTGTCCATCGTGCCACCTCGACCGCGGTGTGCCAGCGTACCCGGGTTGCTGGTAACCTCGGTGTTCCCGGAGGCTTCGAGCCTCAGTCCGCACGCGTCGAGGAACCAATGGCCAACATCAAGAGTCAGATCAAGCGGAACCGTCAGAACGAGCGTCGGCGACTTTCTAACAAGGCCGTCCGCTCGGAGCTGAAGACGCGCACCAAGAACGCCGTCACAGCTGCTGAGACGGGTGCCGAGGACTCTGCCGAGCGCCTCCGCCAGGCGATCAAGCGCATCGACAAGGCGGCCGCCAAGGGCGTCATCCACGCCAATCAGGCCTCCCGACGCAAGTCCCGCCTCGTCCGGCGCATCGCCGGCATCGCTGCCGAGGCCGGCGAGTAGCGCTAGCGAGCAGGTCGTCGCGCCCGGAGCGGCTCCAGCGACTGATGACTCTCAGCGACCAATAAGAGGCCGGGTCGCGCGAAGCGGGAGCTTCACCGGGGCACTTCCTCCCAAGAGCGCTGCTGTTACGGAGGCGTCGCCGCCTGCCATCCCGAGCTCCCAGACGCCCACACCTGCGCACCCGTAGCGAGCCGCGAGCGCAGACTTAAGAGCGATCGAGACCGGATCGTCGAACCAGGTCTGATGCCAGTGGCCTTTTCGGCGAAAGACCGTGTAAGGCGTCTCTGTGACTGGGTCCCAGACCGGTGCTCGCCCCGCCGCCACGATCTCGGAGTAGGTCACCGCGACCGGGTTGCCAGTCGCCGGAGAACCGTCGTACTTGTTCTCGGTTGGAAAGTCATAGCCGTAGAGGGGGATTCCAAGCACGATCCGGCTAGCAGGCATAACCGACGCGTACTGGGCAAGTGTCGCGGCGTCGTTCAGGTCCGCGTTCGCGAGGGGGGCCGTCGCCGAGGCGATACCGGGATTTTGCATGTCATAGGCCATCACGAACAGCTGGTCGACGTATCGCATGAGCGCCTTCACGTCGAAAAAGCCGAGAGGGTCAAAGGCGGAAGTCGGGTACGTGTCGAGCATGGTCGTCCATCCCGGCCCGAGTGCCCTGAGGGTTCTTGCGAAGGCTGCCACGAATTTCACAAACCCGGGCCGGTCCGCCGTGCTGTCGCCCTCGATGTCCAGGTCGACGCCGTCAAGAGTCCCGGCGCTCAGCAATGGCGCGATGTTTTCGGCGAGGCGGGCACCCGCGCTCGTCGGATGACTGGAGACAGAATTGATGACGGAGGAACTCTCGGAAAAGACGGTGAGCAGGACCCGGTCGCCGGCTGCATGGGCCGCGGCCGTGTCGGCGCCGAGAGCGCCGCTTCTAAGAGTCGTAAAGCCTTGACCGCTGTGCACGATCGAGCCCGTAGCGCCGAGGTTGACCGACCAGTAGACCAGAGTCGTGAGCGAGCCATAGTCGGGAGTTAATCCACCGACCTCCCAGTAGGGGAGGAAGCCGACTACTTGATGGGCCCGCAAGGGCTTTGGGAAGGCCCCCTCCGGCAACGTCGGGGCAGGCTGGCCAGCCTTTTTCGGTAGATGCACGGCGACATCGGCCTCGGCTTTGGCCACCGCTGCCTGCTCGGATGGGACCAGCAGCTGGGCCGCGCTCGGAGCCTGGGTTGTGCCTGTTCCGGCCGCAGAGTTGCAGGCCGAGCAAGCTAGGGCGCCGAGCAGCGTCGCGAGGAGACCGAAGGCGAGACGAGCGGCGATCGGGCGCCGCGTTGAGGCCATGACAGGGCGAGCGTAGTGGGGCCTCGGGGGAACCTGGTGCCGCGCGGAGGGCCGCGCAAGCCGGTTGGCGTGCTCAGGTCGCCCGAATGCTCCTACGCTCTTTCAAATGGTGTTCGTTGAGGTGTTCCGATTGTTCGTCGCAGTGTGCGGCGCGTTGGTCGGCCTCGCGATCGGGAACCACCACCACGACCCGACTGCGGCCCGGCTTACAGTCGCTGCCGGCATCGGCGTCGGCGTCGGCTACGTGCTCGGCGGCGTCCTCGGGCGGATGTTGACCGGTGGGATGGGCAAAGCGACGCGGTCGCTTCGTGACGTCCCGGCCCCTGAGCTTCTCTCGGGGATGTTGCTGGGCAGCCTCAGCTTCTTGATCGGCGTCGTCGTCTGCATCCCGTTGTTCGTATTCGTGCACGAAAGCTTCGACTACCTCATTGCGGCGGCGGTGGCTTGGGTGCTAGGCACCCTCGGGTTGCGTTTGGGCATGGGCAAAGGGCGCCAGCTCGCCGACGCCCTCGGAGTAACGCGCCGGCTCGTCCGCCAGGACGTCGCCGACGGGGGCGATCTCGTCGATACTTCGGCGCTGATGGATCGGTCCTTTCTCGTCATGGGCCGCCTCGGGCTGTTCGGCCCGGAGCTGTTGATTCCCGAGCCTGTTGCAGACGAGCTCGCGACCCTGGCCGACGGACCCGATCCAGTGGCTTCGCGAAGGGCGCGTCGGGGCCTCGAGGCGATCGGGGAACTCCGCAACCTTGGTGTGAAAGTCACCTTCGTACAAAGCGATGTTCCCGGGGCGAATTCGATCGAAGAGAAAGTGGCCGTTCTCGCGGACCGCCTGAACGCCAGGGTCGTTACGTGCTCGGCCGAGCTGAGCAGGCGCCGGGAGGAGGCCGGAGGTCGCGTGCTCGACCTTCGTCGCCTGGCGAACGATCTTTCGCCCGACCATGTCCCCGGTGAGCACCTGAAGATCGACCTCGTCAGGGCCGGCCGCCAGCCTGCCCAGGCAATTGGCTTTCTGCCGGCCGGCGACATGGTCGTTGTCAACGACGCCGAGGAGCTCGTAGGCCAGTCCGACGTGGAGATCGTCGTGCTGTCCACGAGGCCGACTAACCAGGGCTTGCTCGTGTTCGCCCGCGTTGCGGACGACGCACGACCGAACCACCACTAGCGTCCTTCGGGGATCTCGAATCCGTTCACACCCAATAGCGGTACGAAGCGCGCTCCGCACAGCACGCGCTTTTCGACAAGATCGCCGTCTTTTTTGTCGAAGACCTTGACGAGGTCGCCACCCCCGTTGCCAACGGGCATGACGAGCTTGCCTCCGGGACTGAGCTGGGCGGCGAGCGGGTCCGGGACACTTAAGAAGGCGGCCGCAACCACGATGCCGGCAAAAGGCGACCGCTCGGGCAGACCGAGGGTGCCGTCACCAGTCACAACCTCGACGTTCGAGATGCCAGCTCTTTGAAGATTGACACGCGCCGCCTCGGCGAGCTCGGGGATTCTCTCGATGCTGTAGACACGCCAGGCAAGTCTTGCGAGCAGCGCAGCCTCGTAGCCGTACCCGGTCCCTACCTCGAGCACAGTGTCCTCGGCGTCGATCTCGAGCGCCTCGATCATCAATGCGATCAACGACGGCTGGGAGGTCGTCTGTGCCCGGCCGATCGGTATGGCGTAGTCGTGGCGGACCTCGGCGCGCACTTGTTCAGGAACGAACCCGGCTCGAGAGACCGAGCCGAGCGCGCCCAGCACTCTTGGGTCCGTGACGCCCTGAACTCTCGCTGCCCGGACGAGAGCCTCGGCGACCGCTGGCTCGCTCGAACGCTCATGGCGACGGGCTCCGGCCTTGTCAGCACCGTTGGCATCCACGTTCCCCATTTGAGCAGGAGGACTGTCTTCTCGCCGCGCTATCGCTGAAGGCGGCGATTCGCCGGCGTCGCCTTTGCTAGTTCGGCCCGTGCCGCAGTGGGCCGATCGCGGCCTCGATCCGCGCCAGACCGTCGGGCAACGCCTCGCCAGTCACGATGAATTGATCCGGGACAGGATTGTCACTCTGTTCATCTGCACGATCTGAGCCGTCACGGCTTTTTCAGCTGCTGTAGGGCACCGTGCCCGCCGCGTCGTCCCTGAAGACGCACGCGACGGGCTTGTGCCGCCACCTGTTTCTCGATGTTGTTTGCTAGAGCCGATGCTCACATTGCTTTGACGGCTGCGACGACCTTTGTCAGCGAGTCCTTCGCGTCACCGAACAAGAGCGTTGTCTTCGGGTCGAAGAGAAGCTCGTTGTCGATTCCGGCAAAGCCGGGGCGCATCGAGCGCTTCATGAAAACGATATTGCGGGCCTCGTCGACGGCGAGGATAGGCATGCCGTAGATCGGGCTGTCGGGGTTGTTCTTGGCAGCCGGGTTGACGACGTCGTTTGCTCCGACCACGAGAGCCACGTCCGCGGACTGGAACTCGGGGTTCGCCTCGTCCATCTCCTTCAACTGCTCGTAGGGGACGTTGGCTTCGGCCAAAAGGACGTTCATGTGGCCCGGCATTCGACCCGCGACCGGGTGAATGGCGTAGATGACCTCGATGCCGCGTGCCTCGAGCAGGTCCGCAAGCTCCCTGATGGTGTGCTGGGCCTGGGCGACGGCTAGGCCATAGCCAGGGACCACGATCACCTTGTTCGCGTACGAGAGCAGGATGGCGACGTCCTCTGCACTCGCGGAGCGGACCGATCGCGTCGTGTCGCCTTCTGCGCCGCCGGTGGCTGTGATGACCGAACCGAAGGCACTGAACAAGATGTTCGGGAGCGACCGCCCCATTGCCCGACTCATCATCTGGGTGAGCAGCGTGCCCGACGCGCCGACGAGTGTGCCTGCGACGACTAGCACGACCGAGTGCAGGACGAAACCGCTCGCTGCCACGGCAAGGCCGGTGAACGAGTTCAACAGCGAGATCAGTACGGGCACGTCCGCGCCGCCGACGGGCAGGACAAATGCGACGCCGAAGGCGAGAGCGAGCACGAGTATGACTGCGACGATCCAGTGAACCTGGTTCACGCAAACAGCGATCGCGAGCCCGACGATCGCGGCACCGACTATGCCATTCCACACCTGCTGGCCCGGGTATGTGATGGCTCGACCGGTCATGAGCTCTTGGAGCTTGGCAAAGGCGATGCAGCTACCTGAGAACGAGATGCATCCGATGGCGACGCCTAAAAGAACCTCAACCACCTGGTACACGGCGAGCGAGCCGGCTGGGGCCCGCAAGAAAGTTGCGAGCGCGATCAGGGCGGCTGCGCCGCCACCGACCCCGTTGAAGGCCGCGACCATTTGCGGCATCGCGGTCATCTTGACGAGGCGTGCAGCGGGAACTGCCACGGCCACACCTATGACCATGGCGCCCGCGATGAGCAGAAAGTGGGTGAGCCCGTTCGTCGCGAAGGTGATGGCGACTGCGAGCGTCATGCCGCCGGCGCCGAGAAGGTTGCCGTAGCGGGCTGTCTTCGGGCCCGTCAGGCCCTTGAGGGCGAGGATGAAACAGATTGCAGCGATCAGATCAGCCAGGCGTATGCCTGTTCCGAGGCTCACTTCTTGCCCGCCTCGGTACTCGACGTGGCCGCGCTCGACGGGTCAGGCGCGACCTTGGGCGGCGGCTTTCGCACCTTGAACATCTCCAGCATTCGGTCGGTGACGACAAAGCCGCCGACGACGTTCAGTGTCGCCAGCACGACTGCGACGAAGCCGAGCGTCATCTGCGTGGCCCCGCTCGCGGTGCCGAGGATCAGCATGGCGCCGACGAGCACGACACCGTGGATGGCATTGGTCCCTGACATCAGCGGCGTGTGCAGTGTGCTCGGCACCTTGGCGATCACTTCGAAGCCCACGAACGCCGCGAGCGCGAATACGGTGATTAGCGAAAGGATGTCCCCGCCGTTCATTGCGTCCCTCCTTCGAGCAGGTCACGAGTGGGCCCGTGGCGGACCTCACCTTCATGGGTGACGCAGGTCCCGGCGATGATCTCGTCGTCGAAGTTCGGGTCGAAGTTCCCCTCTTTTATGACTAGGCCCACGAACTCGGCGATGTTGCGCGCGTAGAGGAAGCTCGCGTGCAACGGCATCGAGCTCGGAAGGTTCTTCGCCCCGATGATCGAGACCCCACCGACCTCGACCGTCTCTCCTGGCTGGCTGAGCTCGCAGTTGCCGCCCGACTCGGCGGCAAGGTCGAAGATGACGCTGCCAAGCGCCATCTTTCGGACCATCTCCTCGGTGACGAGCACCGGAGCCTTTCGCCCCGGAATGGCCGCGGTCGTGATTACGACGTCGGCTGCTGCGACCTCCTTGCCGATCAGCTCACGCTGGCGGCGCAGGAAGTCCTCGGACTGCTCGCGGGCATAACCACCTTCTCCCTCTTGAGCTTCGAGTTCGAGCTCGACGAACACGGCGCCGAGGCTCTTAACCTCCGTCCGGGCAGCCGTGCGCACGTCGTAAGCGCGAACCGTCGCACCGAGGCGGCGCGCGGTTGCGATTGCCTGCAGGCCGGCGACTCCGGCTCCGAGCACGAGCACCTTGGCCGGGGGCACTGTGCCGGCTGCGGTCATGTAGAGCGGGAAGAACTTCGGGAGCTTCTCGGCGGTGTCCAGCACCGCGCGGTAGCCCGAAACCAGCGCCTGAGAAGACAGTACGTCCATCGACTGGGACCTGGTGATGCGAGGGAGCAGGTCCAAGCTGAACGCAGTGATCCGGCGATCGACAAAAGCGCGGATCAAAGCGAGATCAGCCGCTGGCTGGAGGTAACTGACGACGCCGGTGCCCTCTTTCATGAGAGCTACCTCCTCCAGCGTCGGCGGCTGCACCTTGCAGATGAAGCCGGAGGTTCCGAACAGGGTCGGAGCATCAACCAATGTGACGCCTGCTGCGGTGTAAGCCTCGTCTGCGAACAGCGAGGCGGCACCCGCACCGGTCTGCATCGCGACCTCCGCGCCTAGGGCGGTGATCCTTGGGACGACGCTCGGCACGAGAGCCACACGGCGCTCGCCGGGCGTGGTCTCGCTCGGTATTCCCAATCTCATAAAGAGCCGGTCTAGCACCTGGACCGTCCGCGCCTAAAATCGTGCCGGGAACCGGCACGGACCCCGAAGACGACCTCAGCCATATGGCCACTAACTACCTAGCTCCCGGTGTAATCGAGATCGACACCCTCCTTGGAGGTTGGCAGCGGATCACGGCCGGATACCTGTTAGAAGGCCCATTTCCGGTCCTCGTTGAAACCGGGAGCCAGAGCTCGGTCGAGGTAGTGCTGGCGTCACTGACCGAGCTCGGAATCTCTGCCGATGACCTCGCGGGGGTCGTGGTGACACACATTCACCTCGATCACGCGGGTGGTGTCGGCGATGTGGCACGGGCGTTCCCAAAGGCGAAGGTGTACGTGCACGAGAAGGGCGCCCGGCACCTTGTCGACCCGACTCGTCTCGTCCAATCGGCCGAACGGGTGTACGGCCCGCTCCTCGACTCACTCTTCGGTCGCCTCCACCCGACACCGGCCGAGCGCGTCCACGTCCTTGAAGACAGAGAGGCGATCGACCTCGGCGACGGTCGGTGCCTTCGCGCGATCGACTCGCCCGGCCATGCCAAGCATCACCTCGGCCTGCTCGACAGCGCGAGTGGCCTGCTCTTTGCCGGAGACGCCGTCGGTGTGCGATTACCCGACAGGGGTGTGCTGCGCCCCGCTACGCCTCCGCCCGACTTCGATCTCGACGCCGCGCTCGTCTCACTCAGGCGCTTTGCCGAATTGCGCCCGAGCGGGATCGCCCTTGCCCATTACGGGCTCGTGCCGGTCGAGCCCCAGGAGCTGCTCGAGGAGGCGGATGCAACCTTGAGGGCCTGGGCCGACGAGGCCGAACGGGCATGGCGCTCCGGTAGTGATATTGCCGAGGCTCTAGAGAGACGATTCCCTCAGGTGACCGAGGGCCTCTCACCCGAACGACGTCGCGCGGCCGAGGCGCTCGGAGGCTTCCATTCCAATGCCGCAGGGCTCCGCCGGTTTTTCGAACGGCGCGCCGATCCGTCCGTGAGCTGACTGCCGGGTGGCGCGCGAGCGGTGCCACCTAGACTCGAGCGCGTGGACGAAAGCGGCGGGGGTGCCACCTGGAGGGAGCTGTACGAGTCCGCCCCGCTTCGAGAGGTCGAGTTCGAGACCATTTCGGGTCTGGCTCTCCGGCCTGTTTACGGGCCGCCGGACGCTCCGTTTCCAGGGCTTTACCCTTTCACACGCGGTCCGCATGCCTCGATGTACCGGTCCAAGCTCTGGACGATGCGAATGTTCGCCGGGTTCGGGACCGCCGTCGACACGAACATGAGGTTTCGCGAGTTGCTCCGCTCCGGCGGCGACGGCCTCTCGGTGGCATTCGACCTGCCGACACTTATGGGCCGCGACTCTGACGACGTCCTAGCCGCGGGCGAGGTAGGCCGTTGTGGCGTCGCTGTGGACACGATGGACGACATAAGGGACCTTTTCGAGGGGATCGACCTCGCCGGCGTCACGACCTCGATGACGATCAACTCCCCCGCAGCGATCCTGCTCGCGATGTACGTGGGCGCGGCGGAACACTGCGGCGTTGCCCGCCGGCTGCTCGGAGGGACGATCCAGAACGACATATTGAAGGAGTACCAGGCCCAGAAGGAATACGTCTTTCCACCGCGCCCTTCAATGCGCATCGTCACCGACATGATTCGTTACTGCTCCGCGGAGATGCACCAGTTCCACCCGATATCTGTCTCCGGCTACCACATCCGCGAGGCCGGTTCGACCGCGGCCCAGGAGTTGGCCTTCACGCTCGCGAACGGGTTCGCATATGTCGAGGCCGCCCTCGCCGCGGGCCAAAAGGTGGACGAGTTCGCGCCGGGGCTGAGTTTTTTCTTCAACGCCCACATCGATTTCTTCGAGGAGATCGCCAAGTACCGGGCGGCCCGTCGCATCTGGGCCCGGTGGATGCGTGAACGCTATTGCGCCCTTTCTGACCGCTCGACCCAGCTGCGCTTTCACACCCAAACTGCCGGTGTCTCGCTTACCGCTCAGCAGCCCGAGGTCAATATCGTCCGGACCGCCATCGAGGCGCTTGCCGGTGTTCTCGGCGGGACCCAGAGTCTGCACACCAACTCCATGGATGAGGTGCTGGCGCTACCGACCGAGCGGGCGGCCCGGATCGCGTTGCGTACCCAGCAAGTGCTTGCGCACGAGACCGGTGTTGCCAACGTCGCCGACCCGCTCGGGGGGTCATGGTTCGTCGAAGAGCTCACCGACGAGCTCGAGCGCCAGGCGGAGAGAGTTTTCGCCCACCTCAACGAGCTCGGGGATGGCTCGATCCTCGAAGGGGTCTACCGCGGGATTGACGAGGGCTATTTCCAGGAGGAGATCGCCGAGGCGGCCTATGACTTCGAGCGCAAGGTGAGCACGCTACAGCGCGTCGTCGTCGGCGTGAACGCCTACCAAGAAGGCAACGAAGACGATCCTCCGACGACGCTCAGCATCGGCCCGGAGGTCGAGGAGATCCAGCTCAAGCGCCTGTTCGACGTGCGTCGGTCGCGCTCGGCCGACGCTGTGGAGGTCGCGCTTGGCGCGGTGCGCGAGGACGCCCGCGATCCGGCACGCAATCTCATGGACGCTATCGGCGAAGCGGTTCGCGCCTACGCCACCGTGGGCGAGATCATGGGTGCCCTCGCCTCGGTCTTCGGTCGCTGGCAGGAGGTGCCGCGGGTCTGACCCGGCACCGGAGGCGCCGGCGCCCGCGGGCTACGGTGGCGCAGGTGGGAAAGCCCCAAATCCCGAGCAGGTGGCCGCCTTCGAGGCACACCTTTTGGCACCGAGGAGGACATGATGCGCATCGTCGTCGACTACGACCTATGTGAGTCCAACGCCGTCTGCATGGACATCCTGCCTGAGGTCTTCGAGGTCCGCGACGACAATTTCCTCTATCTGCTCAACGAGCATCCGCCAGAGGAGTACCGCGAGAAGCTCACCCAAGCGGTGGCGTCATGTCCCAAGAAAGCGATCTCGATAAGCGAGGAGTGAGCTTGATGGCCCTTTTGCCCGGTAGCCTCGCACGATGACGAGCGAACAGGATATAGCCGAGACCCGGCCGGTCCGCGTCCGCATCGCACCTTCCCCGACCGGCTACTTTCATGTCGGCGGTGCCCGCACGGCGCTCTACAACTGGTGCTTCGCGCGGCGCCACCACGGCACGTTCATCCTGCGTATCGAGGACACCGACTCGGAGCGCAACAAGGAGGAATGGGTCGACGGGATCGGTTCAGCCCTAGCTTGGCTGGGGATCGACTGGGACGAGGGTCCCTATCGCCAGTCCCTACGTAAGGAGCACTACCAAGCCGCGCTCGACGACCTCTGGTCGAACGGTCATCTGTACTCCTGCGACTGCACCCGCGAGACAGTGCTCGCGCGAACCAACGCGAATGCGACGCCGGGTTATGACGGCTTCTGTCGCGATCGCGGCCTCGAGCGCCAGATCGGGCGTGCCCTGCGCTTCAGAGTCCCTCGCGATGGCATCACACTCGTCGACGACCTAGTGCGCGGAGTGGTGCGCTTCGCGAACGCGACGATCGAGGACTTTGTCGTCGCGAAGTCCAACGGGGATCCGCTCTTCGTCCTTGCCGGCGTGGTCGACGACCGGGAGATGCGTATCAGCCACGTTATCCGGGCCGAGGAGCACCTTCCGACGACGCCTAAGGCCGTGCTGTTATGGGAGGCACTCGGAACCGCCGAGCTGCCGCTCCCCTCCTACGCCCACCTGCCGGTGCTCGTCAACGAGAAGCGCCAGAAGATATCCAAGCGGCGCGACCGCGTCGCCATCGAGGACTACAGGGCCCTGGGCTTTCTTCCGGAGGCGATAGATAACTACCTGGCCCTGCTTGGCTGGAGCCCCGGCGATGGTCGCGAGTTCTTCAGTCTCGACGAGCTCATATCCGAGTTCGACCTGGGAAACGTCAACCACTCGCCTGCCTTTTTCGATCAGCAGAAGCTTCTTCATTTCAACGGTGTCTACCTGCGCGCCTTGTCGGCCGAGGAGTTCATCGAACGGTGCCGAAAATGGGCGGAAGAGGGCGCCCTTGTAAGTGTCGAAGCCGACTTTTCCTCTCCGCAGTTCGCGAGACTTGCCCCGCTCGTACAAGAACGAGCAGGCACCTTGTCTGAAGCTGCCGCACTCGTCGAGTTTCTGTTCTGCAAAGGGTTCACCATTGAGGACGATTCCTTCCACAAGGCGATAGGGAAGGATCCCGACGCGGGATCGATCCTCGCCGAGGCGCGCGAGCGACTGGAGGGCTGCGTCTTTGAGGCCGAGTCGCTCAGGACCGAGATCTCAGAGCTCGGCGAGAAGCGGGGTCGCAAGCTCGGCAAGATCCAGGCCCCGATCCGCGTCGCCGCGCTCGGGCGAAGTGTCGGGCTGCCCCTATTCGAGTCCTTGGAGGTGCTGGGCCGCTCCCGGACCCTCGAACGTATCGACTCGGCCATCGCGCGCTTGAAAGCGTCCTCTCCCGAGGCTTAGTGATTCTCTCGAAGACGTCCGACGCCAGGCTGGCATCACCGCCTGGCGAGCCACGCTGCCGCGCCTGTTACGATGACGCCGCCCATTCGGGGGTGGTGTAATCGGCAACACGGCAGGTTCTGGCCCTGTAATTGGGGGTTCGAGTCCTCCCCCCCGAGCTTCGAGCGGCCGCAAGGCCGCTCGTTTCGCGACAGCCATCTCCGCTCTGACTCTTTAGACGCGGGCCAGCTCGAGGAAGCGAGCTGCGACGTTCAAATCACCGAAAGTCTCGAGCCGCTCGACAGGAAGGCGTCCCCAGGCCCAACAGGCGAGCTCGAAGGCGCTACCTCGCAGCGCCACGTCCGTTTTCGCGTGTTCGCTCGTCAGCGCGCAGCCCCCAGCGCCACAGCGGAGCGTCCACTCCGCTCCTAGGACGTCGGAGGCGTGCAGGTGTATGGAGTCATTGGCCCACGATTCGAAGAGCTTGGCTTCAAAGCGCGGCAAGAACAACTCGAAGAATTCCGCCACCGTATCCGCTGCGACCTCGGGCATCGTCTGGCCTGGCTGGGAGCCCTGGGCCAGCTCGGCGTCGACGCGGTGAATGAGCGTTTCGTGGGCCATGCGGCGGGCCCAGAATCCGATCGGGCCCGGGCTCGTGGCGGTCCAGTTCCACACGAGCGTCTCGTCATCGGCGGCCTCGAGGGCGACGAGCGTGGCCGCTCTTTGCTCGGCGAACCAGCCGACGCGGGCCTCCCCGGCCGGCGCGGTCGGCAGTTCAGCGCGACTGGGAGGAGCGGATCGTCGGTCGGAGACGATGAGGGCAACGCGGCTGTATATGACCCCGAGATGGTCCAAGAGCTGGGCCACATCCCATCCGGGGCAGTTTGCTACGGGTGCATCGAGCGACGCGGCGCCGCTGGAGACGGCCACGAGCAACCGGCTGGACTCAAGGTCGAGCGAGTCCAAGGTGGTTGAGCGGTCCATCTCGCTAGTTTGCCCTCAACCGGATCTAAACGGCTACCGAGGAGCTCGCGCTATAGGGACGCTGCGACCGTAACGGCCTAGCGGTCCGGATCCCAGCTTCGCCGCCTGGCGCCACTTCGGCGAGCTGCGACTATCATGAACACGCTTCGCCGGCGGTGCGCAAGGCGGAGCCCTGCGAACGCGAGGCGAGGTCCAAGGTCCTCGCGGCCCGCATGGCCCCATCGTCTAGAGGCCTAGGACACCACCCTCTCAAGGTGGAGACACGGGTTCGAATCCCGTTGGGGCTGCCAAGAACAGCGGGTCGGCTGTCTCTTCGCGACCCGACGGCCGACATGCGGCCGTTCGCCAATAATCTCGCCAACGCGGTTGGTGCTTGGCGCCTGTGCTGGGAGTTGCTGCAGACCTGCCTCGCGCTGCGATTACAGATCACTCGAGCGACACAACCGGGCGGACCTGACTGACTTTCAGGCTCATCTTGTGATGCTGTTCACACGTTGGCGGGGGTGGTCATCCTCCCTGAGCTCTGGATCGGTCCAGCCATGCTGGATCTCGCAGTTTCCTCGAGACCGACTACCGGGGAGGTATGGGTGACGAGTACAGGGGTTATCTCATCACAGATCTACGGTTGTGCGTCGCCGCTGGATCAGCAAACATGCGGGTCCGTCCCGCAAGGACAGCCGCGGGTGCGAGTACGAAGCATATGTCCCTGATCGCCTCGTGGGGCGCAGCTTCACGTTCGATGGCGAGGTCGCCGCCAATATTGCCGACGCCGAGACTTCCATCGTGCGGCTTAACCATGAAGCGACCAGCCTGGTAGACACGGAAGCCCTGGCACGCATCCTCCTCCGCGCAGAGTCCTTCGCCTCGTCCCGGATCGAAGGGCTGGAGATTGGTGCCCGCCGACTCCTGCGTGCGGAAGCCGCGAGGAGTCTCGGCGACGACCCGTCTGATGTCACCGCGGTCGAGGTGCTCGGAAACATCGACGCCATGGTCCGCGCGGTCAAGGGCATCGGACCTGATGACGAGATCACATTGGATCTCCTACTGGCAATCCATCAGTCTCTACTGGCAAGAACAAGACTTCAGGAGTACGGCGGCAAGTTCCGCGAACAGCAGAACTGGATCGGAGGCAACGCACACAATCCATGCACCGCGGCATTCATCCCTCCTCCCCCTGAGCTCGTCTCGGGCCTCGTCTCTGACCTTGTCGCCTTCTGCAACGACGACTCGCTTCCTGCCGTCGCTCAAGCGGCAATCGCCCATTCTCAGTTCGAGACCATTCATCCTTTCGTGGATGGCAATGGACGTACCGGCCGTGCGCTCATTCATCTCATCCTTCGGCGCCGGGGCATCGCACCTCGCGTCCTGCCGCCGGTTTCTCTGATCCTTGCCACTTGGGCGCAGGACTACATAGGTGGCCTCGCTGCTACTCGGTATCGAGGGCCCGGGACCTCGAAAGCTGCGAGGGAGGGAACCAACCTGTGGGCCGGGCGGTTTGCCACTGCCTGCAGCAGAGCAGTCGACGACGCAGCCTCCTTCGAACGCCAGGCAGGTGCCATCGAGGCTAAGTGGCGGGAGCGCCTTGGTAGGGTCCGCGCTCAATCTGCCGCCGACCTCCTTCTTCGAGTGCTCGTCGGCGCACCTGTCGTGACAGTCAATAGCGCTGCGGACCTGATTGGCCGCAGCTTTGTTCATACCAACGAAGCCATAAATCGGCTTGTTGAAGCCGGCATCCTCGAGCAATGTCGACGTTCACGTAATCCCGCAGCGGTTCGTTCAGCTAATCCCGCAGGACTCCGTGAAGTTTCTACTCGACGGCGCCTCCTTTCGCTCGCCGATGTGAGCAAATGAGCTCTTCGATCTGA
>JBEKVJ010000023.1:0-38834 GCA_049514105.1 Acidimicrobiales bacterium | reverse complement strand
TGAGCTGGCTCGCCGAGGCTCAGGGAGGCTTGCGGCGCCGGCGCGAGCCGCAGCGTCGGCCTTAGCCGACCGAAGGGGGCTCGACGCCTTCACTGAACGCGAGCGCCCAGCTCGCAGCCGCTTCGGCGACGCGTTCCTCGTTATCGCGCAGGTCCTTTAGGAAAGGGCCTGTCGGGTCCTCGATCACGCGATCCACGATCGCCTGGTACTTGGCAGATGCGTCGCGCAGTGCTTGCTGCGCGTCCCGGGCCTTGTCGGAGAGATTTGCCATTGTCCGGTCATGTTAGGCCGCTCGCCCGAGAAGATGTCCACGCCCAGCTCGTCTAATGCGGGCGCCGGCCGAGAAGGTCTCAGCGGCGGCCCCCGAACAGCCCCCGCCTCGCGTTCGGCGGGCTTCCCCCGAAGGGCCAGCTGCCCCGGGTGGTCCTTTCGTAGATGTGCGCAGCCAGATCGCCGATACTGGTGTCTGTCGGCAACGTGCCTGCGTGCTGCCACAAGGTGGGCTGGCCGTCCGGTGAGTCAGGGTCGGGCCACCCGTAGTACCAACAGTCCGGGTCCAGCCAGAAGCCGACGACGGAAACTGGCGAATAGACGCGCAGCAGCTCCTCGTTGTCCGGATCCCATTCGATCGCAGTCGAGTCGGCCCGAAGCCCGATCAGTTCGTGCAACAGATCGACCAGGGATCTCTGGAATGACTTAGCGGCCTCGTCCTGCTCATCGCTTTTGGCCGAGGAGGCGAGCCTCGAGTGGTCTTCGTCGATGAGCAGCTCGGCGCTCAAGTACCAGGCAGCCTGGCGCGCCCTGTCTACGAACGGGCCCGTAGTCGCAACGAGGTCGGCGTCGAGCTCGGCGCTCAGGGCCTCGTGCTCCTCGGCGCTCAGGTGACGATGCCAGTCCCCCCAAAGAAGCGGACCTAGGTTCCCGAGGCGGACACGTTCGGTGAACCCGCCTTGGTCGATAGCAGCCGGCGCCGGCGCCTGGTCTTTGGCAGGGGTGAGCCGCTCGATTGTGTCCCGGAGCTCGGGGCTCATCGCCTGGTCGCCAAGCACCGCACCGGTCGCGAGCTCGGGCAGCCCGGTCGAGGAAGGGGCGAGCTGGCCCGGCACGAGACCGGCGTCCAAGAGCTCGATCAGACGGTGCCATCTATAGCGCGAGGCGGCGCCGAGGACGCTGCGAGCGGCCGAGGCGAGCTTCAGCTCATGAAACATCGTCACGGCATGGCTGGCCCGCTCGGGAAGGTCCGGCCAGGACGCAACCAGCCCGTGGACGCCGTCGCCGCTTTCCACCGCGTAGGTAGTCATCGTCGGTCTATCAAACGCGCCGGGGACCTCACTGCGCAACTCCGACCCTGTCGCGCCCAGCGGCCTTGGCCAGATACATCGCCCCGTCGGCGCGCCCCACCAGATCGTCGAACAGCTCGCCTTGGTGGCGCATCGCCACCCCGACGCTGGCTGTGACACCCACGGGCTCGTCAGGCGCCGCCGCCACGGCTGCCCGGATGCGCTCGGCGACCGATTCGGCGGTCGTGAGCTCCACGTCGCTCAGCACGACTACGAACTCCTCGCCGCCGTAGCGAACCACGATGTCGCCCCGGCGCGAGCCCGCGCTTATAGACCGTGCGACCTGCTGGAGGACATGGTCGCCGACAGCGTGGCCGAAGCGGTCGTTGACCGCCTTGAAATGGTCGAGGTCGACCATGAGAACAGCGACGCCCGGCTTCAGGCTGCGGTCGTCGAGGGCGCAGGCGCGTTGGGCGGCGTCGTCGAGGTACTGCCGGTTGTACAGGCCCGTGAGCGGATCGTGAATGGCTTGTTCGTAAAAGGCGTCCCTGTCGATGTTCGCAGCCCGCCTGAACAGCTCCCGTTCGAGTCCGACTTCCACGAGGCCACAGATCTCCTCCACAAGCGCGCGCGTGGGTTGGTCGAGAACCGGCGTGTCATGGAACTGCATCAGCGCCACTCCGGTCACCTGTGCCGAGGACGGCGGTCGCAGTGCCAGCAACAGTCTCGGCCCGACTGGAACCTCGCCCCCGGCGAGCACCTCTGAGACATCGGGCGGGGGGTCGCCGAGCTGGCCCGCGAACCCGTTGTGCTCGTCGAAGAGCAGCACCGTGTTGCCGGTGCGCGCCCAAAGCTCGAGGCGATCGGCTCCGAGGATCTGTTCGACCATGTCGTCGAGGCGGGCGACGACGAGAGAGAACTCGGGCTCGCGCACGAGCGTCTGGACGAGGTCGTGCACCGTCTTGTTGGCGGTGAGAAGAAAGCTCAGACCGGGGTCCTCGCGCGCTAGAAGGTAGATCCCGCACTCGAGCTTGGCGAGCTCCTCCACGAAGGGCGCGACGAGCTCATCTGGGATCACGAGACCATGCTGGGGGGCGATGCGGCGCAATGGCAGCTGGCGGATCTCCTCGAGCGCGTGGGCGAGGATCTCCCCGCTCGGCATGTAGTGCTCGTGGAAGGAGCGCATCTGCTCGAAATACGCCATCGAGGGCGCGAAGAGGGAATGATCGTCCTGTGAGAAGCCACCGAATAGATCGGCCGAGAACAAGGTCCCCGATTCCTCGTCGAAGCTGCAGAAGGCACCGGCGAAGTGCGCATAGGGCGTGAACAGGAACCTGAGTGAGCGGTCTTCGAGCTTGAGCCTCCAGCCGTTCTCCTCCACGAGCCAGTACGGCAGGTCCACGCCCAAGTGGCGGATGAGCGCCTTGTCGCGCCAATGCGTGACGATCGCCGCCTCGGGGTGCAGGCCGCGGGCCACGAGCGTGGGCAGGGCCGAGATGATGTCCGGGTCCGAGTGCGAGCACACGAGCCACCGGAGGTTCTCGACACCGACAACCTCGTCGACTTTGCGTACTACCTCTGCCGCGTTCAAGGCCGAGCCTGGATCGATCAGGACCGATTGGTCCCCCTGCTCGATCAGGTAGACATGGCACTGGAAGGGATCCCCGGGAAGTAGCGCCCCTACCCAGAAGATGCGCGGCGCCAGCTCGATGGCGCTCGCGGTATCGAGGTTCACGCCGCCCATCATCCCATCCGCGTCGCGCCGGGGGCGGAGTCATTCGTGCTATTGGCAAGACTGCCCAGATAGTCGTTTAATGATCCGGGGGGCGCCTAAGGAGGCCCTGTGAAAGTTCTTGTTGCTTACGGATCCAAACGTGGAGGCACAGCCGGCTTGGCAGAGATGATCGGCGACGAGCTGAGCGCAGCCGGGATGCAGTCAGAGGTCATACCGGCTCGCAAGACAAATGGCCCGGAAGGCTTCGACGTCGTTGTGATCGCCGGTGCCCTCTACGCCAAGCGCTGGCACCGTGACGCCCGCTGGTTCACCCGCCGGCACGCGGAGGCCTTGCGCAAGTGCCCTGTTTATCTGGTGAGCAGCGGTCCCCTCGACTCCTCGGCACCCTCTGGCAATATCCCACCGGTCAAACAAGTCGCAGAGGTGATGTCAAAGCTTTCTGCCCGCGGGCAGTGCACCTTCGGGGGTCGTCTCGAGCCAACGGCGACGGGTTTCCCGGCCCGCGCAATGGCCAAGAACCACTCGGGCGACTGGCGCGACCGACAACACGTGCACGACTGGGTCTTGTCGGTGGTCGCGGACCTCGCGCAGGGCGAGAGCAGTCCTAGGTCGCCCTGAGATGGCGTCTTTGCGTTATGTGACCATCGATTGCACCGACTCGAAACGGCTCGCGTCGTTCTGGGCGGCTGCTCTGGACTGGGCCGTGGTCTACGACGAGGCCGACGGCGCCTTGGTCGCAGGCCCGAGCGGGGTGTACCCACAGCTGTACCTCCAGCCGGTACCGGAGCCGAAGACAGCCAAGAACCGTGCCCATGTGGATCTTGAAACTGTTGACATCGAGGGCGAGATCGGACAGCTCTGCGCTCTCGGGGCCGCCGTGATCTCGACCGGCTCGGTTGAAGGCCGGGGGCGCTCGGCTGTCATGGGGGACCCCGAAGGCAACGAGTTCTGTTTGAGCGAGGTCTCAAGCTCCTGACCGCAAGATCGTGAGCCTCGCCCGCTGGCCGCGAGCCGGTCGCGCGCGGGCATTGGTACTAGTACGAGGGCTTGGTCACGAGGTGGCCCCATCGCAGCTTTGAGCTGCACAATGCAGACTCTGTTGGGACGGGGGGGAATCTCATGCGGGCCGTTCTGGTCGTGTTTCGCTCTGAGCTCCATCGGCGATGGCGGTCGTGGCTTGCCCTCACGGTCCTTGTGACACTCGTCGGGGGAACGGTGCTCGCCGCCGTCGCCGCCGGGAGGGCCACGGCTTCGGCGTTCCCGCGCTTTTTGGCCCGCTACGGCTACGACGTGCAGGCGTTCGATTTTCCCTCGCCGTTGCCACGCGGACTTGCCTTTTTGCCAGACGTCTCGGCGGTCTACTACGAGAAGTTCTACGCGGACGGGAATTTGGTTGCCGACGGCCAGATCGTGCCCGAGAACGACGCCTACGTCTCGGAGGTTCCCTCGGACCTCAAGCGCACGACCAAGCTCGTGGCGGGACGCATGCCCACAGCTGCGAACGAGGCCCTCGTCGGCTTTGCGATGGAGCAGCAGTACAGACTTCGGATCGGCTCTGTCGTCACGGTCCCGTTCTACTCACTGGCACAAGCAAGGGTCTTTCTGAATGGCAACCCGGCTCCGCAGGGGGCACGGGTCAGCTTTCGCGTCGTCGGGATCGAGGCGAACCTGACGGACTTTCCCGCCGGAGTGACCCCCATCTACAACCTGTACACGAGTCCGGCCTTCGATCGCGGGCCGGGCCGCAGCGCTCTTTCCTTTTATGGCGCCCTGGTACGTCTTCGCCACGGAGCCGCCGACCTGCCCAGGTTCCAGGTCGACTTCCAGCACATGGCTGGTCTCTCGGCGGCTCACGGGATCCAGTCCGAGGACTCGGGGATCACCGCGGTACAACGCTCGATTCATCCCCAGGCGGTCGGGTGGTGGCTCTTCGCCCTCTTCGTCGGCCTCGTGGGCCTTGCAGTTGTCGGCCAGGCACTTTCGCGCCAAAGCCTCTTGGAGGCCGAGTCCTACCCGAGCCTCGCAGCGCTCGGACTGCGTCCGAGGCAGGTCTTTGTCCTCGGGATGGCGCGCGCTTTCGCGATCGGGCTCGCCGGAGCGGCGGGAGCTCTGGGGCTCGCCTTTGTGCTCTCGCCCTTGACTCCCGTGGGCGAGGCCCGCATCGCAGATCCGTCACAGGGCTTCGTGTTCGACGTCTTGGTGCTTGGCCTAGGAGCCGCGTCGACCCTTGTGGTGACGCTTTGTCTCAGCGCTTATCCGGCCTGGCGCGAAGCGGTTCGGACTCGGATCGACCAACCCCGACTAGAGAGCGGCTCGGGTCGGGCATCGGCCGTTGTCGCGGCGCTCGCTAGAGCAGGTGCGCCGCCGAGTGTGGTCGTCGGCACGAGCCGCGCCCTCGAGCGAGGAAAAGGTCGCGCGGCGGTTCCGGTCGGGACAGCCCTGTTGGGCACAGTCGTAGCCGTGACCGCTCTTGTCGCTACGGCAGTGTTCGGCGCCAGCTTGTCGAATCTCGTGGCGACGCCGGCTCTTTACGGGATGAACTGGCAGGTCGACGTGAGCGGCCTTAGCCAAAAGCAGGTGGAATCGGTCACGAAGATGGTCGGGTCGAGCCACGATGTCACAAGGATCACCTCGGAGATAACCAGCAAGTTCGACGACGTGAACGGCACCACCGTGCAGGCGATCATCGTCGAGGACCTGAAGGGACCCATGGCCTTCTCGCTTGTCGAGGGCCGCTACCCGACAGGCGAGGGTGAGGTCGCCCTCGGGGCGACGACTCTGTCGGATACGGGCGCCCACATCGGCTCGAAGATCCCCGTCACCATCTTCAACTCCACCCATGCCACCCGGTCCTCCCGTCTCGATGTCGTGGGCACGGTCGCGTTCCCACCCGAGTTCGGCACCGGTGGATTCGGCCTAGGGGCCGTTGTGACGGTGCGCACCGCTGAAGCCGTTGCCTGCCCGGCCGGTCCCGGAGCGACGCGTTGTGTCCGGGCGCTTCAGGCCAAGCTCAATGGGGATCCGGGCTGGGAGATGTCGATCGCCACCGCGCCCGGCAAGGCCGCCCGAGCCACCGTCGCTCATCTCGAGCGCCGCTTCGCCTCTGTGCTGACCCCGGCCGCGGTACCGAGCGATCTCACGAACTTCGGCCAGGCCGTCAACTTCCCCGCCTTGCTCGGGATCACTCTCGCCGTCTTCGGCGCTGCCGCGCTCGCCCATCTTCTCTTTGTAAGCGTCGCGCGACGGCGCAGGGAGGTTGCGCTGCTCAAGGTGCTCGGCTTTGTGCGTAACCAGGTGGGTGCGGCCGTGTGCTGGCAGTCCACCACGATCGCCCTCGTCGGGATCGTCCTCGGGGTGCCGATCGGGCTCGGCGTGGGGCGGGTCATTTGGCGCGCATTTGCCTCGAGTTTGGGCGTGGTCCCAATCGACATAGCCCCGGTGCGCATCGTGGTGTTGTTTGCCTTCGGTGTCGTAGTCGTGGGCGGCCTCCTCGCCGCCGTGCCGGCGATGCTTGCCGCACGGACGCGACCTGCCGAGGCGTTGCGGGAGGCTTAGTGGCGAGCTGTGACCTCTTCGGGCTTAGAGCGTCGCCGGGTGGCTTTGGGCTCGAGGCCCAGCAGGCCGGCGGTTGTCGCGATCTCGAATTCGAACATCACCTCCGGGTCCTGCACCACGCCGGCGAGCTGTCCGAAGACCTCGAAGCTCACATGGCCGAAGAGCTGCGTCCACGCGACGATGCTGCGCGCGACCACGGGCAGTGCGACGCCCGGCATGGCGAGGCTGGACAATTGACGAGCTTCGGCGACCGTAGCGCGAGAGAGCGACGGGGCATCAATCTCAACGAGCTCGCCCGCGCGCTGCGCGTCGACGAGGAGACCGGCGAGCACGAGCGCCACCCGGCTCGCCGGGCCGATGGTCAGCTCGGGTGCCTTGTAGCCCGGCACGGGCGAGCCGTAGATAAGGGCGTACTCGTGGGGATGCTCGAGCGCCCAGGCCCGCACCGCTCGGCAAACCGACTGCCACCGTTCGAAGCCTCGGCTGTCAGCCGCGGCCGCCTTCTCGGCCACATCTCCGAGGGCGTCGAAAGCCTCGGTAATGAGGGTCGTGAGGAGCTCGTCTCGCGAGGGGAAGTAGCGGTATATAGCCGAAGAAGCCATGCCCATGTCGCGGGCGATGGCCCTAAGCGACAAGGCACCGGCACCTTCGGTTGCCAGGTGGCCACGAGCCACGGCAACGATCTCGGCGGTCACGGCATTTTTGACTCGTCGGCGAGCGTTCGGGACGACGGAACATTGCATAGGCACATCGTCTCATATCGAGAGCACCAGCCGCGCTGTGTGAGCAGTGCTCTTGACATCGGATGACAGATATGTGAGCATCGCTCTGTAAACAAGAGCGCCGCTCACAATCGAAACACAGGGATCGGGACGGGGGACAGAGGTCATGGAGCAAGGCACCGTGTTCGAGCGTTGGGGGCGCCTCATGGCGCGCCGCCGCCGGCTTACCCTCGTGGTCGGCCTCGCGGCAGTAGTGGTTGCCCTCGTCTGGGGGACCGGCGTGTTCGGCCGGCTGCAGACAGCGGGCGGCTTTTATGCTCCCAACTCCGAGAGCCAGCAAGAAGCCGCTTTGGCCACCTCCGCCTTCGGCCGCGATGCCGGCGACGTGGTGGTCCTCTACTCGAGCCCGACCGAGTCGGTTCACACAAGCGCGTTCCGCCGTGCTGTCACGTCCACGCTCGGCGCCCTCGCGCACTCGGCGGTCGCGTCGTATGAGACGTACTGGTCGAGTGGCTCATCCGGCTTTGTCAGCGCGAACGGCCGGGAGACCTTCGCGGTTATCGAGCTGACCGGCGCCAGTGATGACGCCCGCCAGGACAGCTACAACCTCATCAAGGCCGACCTCGGCGCGCCCGGCCTGCGCACAGAGGTCGGAGGGCTCGTCCCGACCGACGAGACGATCACCAATCAAACCAGCGCTGACATCGGGCGAGCTGAAAGCCTCTCTCTGCCGATCCTGCTCATCTTGTTGCTCGTGATCTTCGGTTCCCTTACAGCCGCGAGCCTCCCCCTTGTCATCGGCGGGATCGGCATCCTCGGCTCGTTCAGCGTGCTGCGCATCCTCGCCCTTTTCACACCGGTGTCGATCTTCTCAGTGAACATCACAACGATCCTCGGGCTCGGGCTCGGTATCGACTATGGCTTGTTCATGGTGAGCCGCTTTCGAGAAGAGCTGTGCCACGATCTACCGGTGGAACAGGCCGTGGCGCGAACCGTCGCCACCGCGGGTCGCACCGTTGCCTTTTCCGGTGTCACGGTCGCGATCGCGTTGGCAAGTCTGATGCTGTTCCCCGAGACCTTCCTCCGTTCGATGGGCTATGGCGGACTTTTGACCGTGTTGGTGGACATGCTGGCTGCCCTCACAGTTATGCCGGCGCTGCTGGGCCTGCTCGGACGGAGGGTGAACTCTCTCAGGATCAGGCGGTCGATCGCGCGCCCACCGGGCCCACTCGAGGGCGGCGGCTGGTACCGCTTCGGCGAGCGCGTGATGCGCCGACCACTCGCCGTGGCCGGAGTGATAGTCGTGGTGCTAGTGCTGCTCGGCTCACCGTTCTTCAAGATCGCCTGGGGAGGGACCGACGCCACGGTGCTGCCCGCCGGTTCTGTCCCACGCCTTGTCACAGAGGCACTCAACCGTGACTTTCCCGGCAACCCGACCGCGCCCATCGAGGCGGTTGTGGACTTCGGCGGCCCGGTTGTGTCCTCGAAAGTGCGGACCTCTGAGCTCGAAGCCTATGTGAGCCAGCTCAGCCACCTCGCTGGGGTCGTAGGTGCCGAGGAGACTGGTGTCCGCGGGGACCTGGCACGGGTGGACGTGAGCTACCTGCCCGGTCCGTACTCGCCCGAGGCACAGGCCATCGTCACCCGCGTCCGCTATCTGGCGGCTCCTCCCGGGGCCGTTGTGTATGTCGGCGGCCAGAGTGCGCTGTTGGCAGACACCCTTGGCGACATGGGTCACACACTGCCTTGGATGGTGCTCGTCGTGGTGCTCGCCACCTTCCTGCTCTTGTTCCTGGCCTTCGGTTCGGTGCTCTTGCCGCTAAAGGCGATCGCCATGAACTTTCTGTCGCTTTCGGTGATGTTCGGAGTCCTGGTCTACGTGTTCCAACAAGGGCACTTCGCCAGGTTGCTGCAGTTCACTCCGAACGGCACGATCGACCCGTCCACGCCGATACTGATGTTCGCGATCATGTTCGGATTGTCCATGGACTATGAAGTGTTCCTCCTGTCTCGCATCCGCGAGCACTATGACGCCACTGGTGACAACACCGCTGCCATCGCTGCAGGTCTGCAACGTACCGGGGGCGTCATAACGAGCGCGGCCTTGATGCTCGGCGTCGTGATCGGCTCGTTCTCAGCCTCGAACGTCACTTTCACAAAGATGATGGGCATCGGCATGGTCGTCGCCCTGTTCGTCGATGCCACCGTCGTGCGCCTGCTGCTCGTCCCGGCGACGATGAAGCTGCTCGGCAACGCCAACTGGTGGGCCCCAGGCCCGCTCCGGCGCGTCTACGACCGATTCGGGCTCAAGGAAGGGGCTGATCTTCCTTCGCCCCTGCAAGGCACTGAGCCCGCCACCGCCTGAACAAGCTCTGCCGCAGCACGCGAGGCTTGGGCGGCGACGCGCTCGAAATAAGGTTGGTGCGAGCGTCCTAGTCGATGAGCAAGCTCACCTGAGACGCCCGCAGAGCCAAGCTAGGAGCACAGACATGGATGCATCTGAAACCGAAGCCAGGTCGCCATCCCCTGGCCGTTCTGAGCTGGGCGGCGATGACCGTCTGCTCGTCGTCGTCGGCTTCGACGGCTCAGAGCCCTCCTACCGGGCCCTCGACGCCGCCACGCGCCTTATCGCGAACCGGGTCGGGTTCATCGAGATCGTGTATGTGGCTCACCCACCGGTCGCAGCAGGAATGTCCGCTGATGCCCAGGTTGAGATCCGCAGTGGCTTCGATGCCGCCGAGTCGGAATTCGCCGAGGCGATCGGGACGCGAATGGATGGCCACGAGCAGAGATGGCGCTTCCGGCGACGAGACGGGGTCATCGCCCACGAACTGTTGGCGGCAGCCGACGAGCTCATCGATGACTACGGAGGCGGAGCGACCGTAGTCATAGTTGTGGGAAGCGCCGTGCAGACCTACCACCACGTCGTCGGGTCCGTGCCCGTCGCGCTCGTGCGCCATGCCAGGTACCCAGTCGTGGTCGTCCCCTGAGCTTGGCCTGAGCGGGTCACCGGTTTGTCGGCTACTGGAAAAGCGCGAGCCGAGGCGCTTCGTTCAGATCTTTTCCGCCGGGTCACCGGGGGGCTTGGTCGCGCGCGTCGTCGCAAAACTGCCAACCAGCCTTGTCAGTCGTCCCGCCAGCAAGCGGCGGGCGCACATCGCAAACTCTGCGTCGCTCGCCTGCCCCCGCGACAGCGCCTAGGGCAGTTCTGGCTGACCGGCTGCGTGCTTGGTCATGGCTGGTGCTTTGGCAGCACTCGAAGAGCGCGATTGCGCCGAGGCGGTTGCGATCGACTCTCAGGCCGGCCAAGAGACCTCCACGCGTGCGCCGCCGAGTCGCGCGCTGGAGCCGATCTGCCATCTACCTGCCGTAGAGCGGACTACTGAGTCGCCAATCGCGAGGCCGAGCCCGTGCCCGCGGCCTTCATCTGTACCGCGACGGAAGCGGTCGAACAGCCTCGCCCGTTCCGGCACGGGGATCCCCGGGCCACTGTCTTCGACTGCGAGAACGACACGTTGGCCCACGCGTCCCACCTCGACGCGTACGCGTCCGCCTTTGCCGGCGTACTTGCAGGCGTTGTCAACGAGGACCGCGGCGAGCCGGTCGATCAACTCTGCCGGGGCGGTGATGCTTGCGGGAGCCGTGCCGATCCGCTCGAGCTGTAACTCGAGCGAGCTAGCCAAAGCAAGGGCGCTGAAACGCTCGGTGCAAACTTCAGCGATGGTGGCCAGGTCGATCGCGCCAGAGGCCGGAGGTGGGGGGGCAGCATCGAAGCGGGCCAGCCAGAGCAGATCGTCGACTATCCGCTTGAGCCGCTCGCTCTCTTGAGCGATCCGATCGAGGAGAGCGGGCTCGACCTCCCCCTCTGAGGCCTTGGCGAGTGACAGCTCCGCCTCGATGACGCTGAGAGGCGTACGCAGCTCGTGCGAAGCATCGGCGGTGAACTCCAGCTGGCGGCGGTGTGCGAGCTCGACCGGCTTGGCCGAGCGGAGCCCGATGAGCAGAGCCGCCAGGAAAATGGCGACTAGAAGCACGGGCACCGCCACGACCTCGGACACGACAAGCACGTTCTCGACATGGGCAAGCTCGGTCAGGCTTTCGCCGGCAACGAGGAGGCCGTCTCGATACGGGACCGACGAAAGCTGGTACTCGGTGCCCAAAATGGTCCTTGTAACTGAACCGGCGCCCGCCTCAGGCCAGATCATGGAAGGCAAAGGCGGCGAGGCCGGGTTCGCCTGCGCGACGTGGCTGTGGGGCCGGACCTCCCAGACATAGATCGGCTCGCCGTAGATCCCGAGGCCGTAATGGACGCCGCCACCTGGCGAGTCCGGCTCCTTGGTGGCCAGATCAGGTGGGCGCAGCTTGGCAGCGGCAAGGCGGCTCGAAAGCTGGCGGTCGACCTGGGCCACGAGGCGGTGGGCAACGAACAAGTCCAAGAGAGCAACGGCGCCTGCGTAGACGACCATTACCACCAAGGTGGCCACGAGGGCGACTCTTAGAGAGGGCGCGAGGCGGCTGCGGAGGCCGCCGCGCTGTCGGTGTCTCACGCGCCGACGAGGCGGAAGCCGACGCCGCGGTGGGTGTCGATGCGGACCTGCGCCCCGGACAGCTTCGATCGGAGATGGGCCACGTGGACGTCGATCGTGTTCGAGCCGACTGCATCGGCCTCGTACTGCCAGACATGCACGGCGATGGAGCGTCGGGTGACGACGGCCGGGGAACGCTGCAGGAGGACCTCGAGGATGCCGAGCTCGATCTGGGTCAAGTTGACAAGCTTTCCGTCCGCCCGGACGGTCCGAGTCGCCGGCTCGAAGCTCAGTCCCCCGACCGAGAGCCGAGGTGGGTGGGCATCCGAAGGCCGACGTTGCAACGCCCGCAGCCGGGCGAGGAGCTCGGGGAAGTCGAATGGCTTGACCATGTAGTCGTCAGCGCCCTCGTCGAGGCCGAGCACGCGGTCAGCCGGCATGTCCCGGGCCGTGAGCATCAGCACGGGTACGCCTGAGCCTGTTTTGCGCAAAGACCGGATGACGTCGATTCCGTTCATTAGGGGCATCCGCCAGTCGACTATGGCCACCTCGTACTCGTAGGAGCTCAGATGACTGAGTGCCTCGGATCCGTCAGCGACGCTGTCGACGACATAGCCGGCCCTCTTCAGTCCCCGGTCGAGGACCGACCTCAGCGCTTCGTCGTCCTCGGCCACGAGGATCCTCATCACTCTCCGTTCTAGTGGACAAGAGCGAGAAGTTTGTCGCTCGCTTTCACGAGATCTTAAGAAACCATCCCCTAATCTGTCCGAAGTGTCCGATGCCCCCTCCGGCGACGAGCTGCCGGATTCTGACAAGCCGCCTGTCGCTGCGCGGCGCCGCCGCCGTGTGCGCAAGCCCTCGCGCCGTCCGCGCTGGCTCCGCAATCTCATCAGGGCCTGTGTCGCCCTGCTCGCGATAATCGTCGCCCTTGCTGGTGCGGAGGTCGCGTACGTGGCCTTTAGGTACCACGAGGTGCATCGAGTGACCCTTCACCACCTTTCTAAGGTCGCGACCTCGGGTCCGAACGTCGGCGAACAGACGTTCCTCCTCATCGGCTCGACTTCGCGCTGCGCGCTCAACGGCAAGCAGTCCCAAGCCTTCGGGAGCTGCGCGCAGGGCATCACCGGCGTTAACGCGGATGTGATCTTGTTGCTCAGGGCCGACCAGAAAACCCACTCGATCTCTATCCTCTCCATACCGCGCGATCTCGCGATGAACAACGTTCGCCCAGGCCAGTTCTACAAAATCGATGCTGCTCTCGCGGACGGACCCGACCAGCTCGTAGCCGCGATCGAGCAGAACTTCGGGATCCCGATCAACCATTTCGTCGAGCTGAACTTCGACAGTTTCCAGAGCATCGTGAGCGCGCTCGGCGGCATAAAGATGTACTTTCCCTACAGGGTCTATGACGACAGCAGCGGTCTTCACATCCGCACTACCGGTTGCGTCTACCTGGACGGTTTCAACTCTCTTGCCCTGGTCCGGGCGCGCAATTACTGGTATTTCAAGAACGGCCAGTGGGTAGAAGACGGCAGCGGCGACCTTGGTCGCATCGTTCGAGTTCACGAGTTCCTGCGGGTGCTAGCGACCGCGGTGGCCAAACAGGGCCTCGGGAACATAGTCACCGACAACGACCTGCTGGGCGCCGTCGCCCCGGACCTCGAGATCGACTCAAAGCTCTCGCTCAGCGACATGGTGGACCTCCTGCGGGCCTTCCACGGCACCGACATCAGCGCGGTGCCCGAGCTGACAATGCCGAACGTGGAGAACTACGCCGACTACATCTACGACGGCCACGACTACGGCTCGGTCGTGCTGCCGACCTACCCCCAGGACCAGCAGGCAGTCGACAAGTTCCTCGGGCTCAAGAAGCCTCCGGCCTCGAGGCTCGCTCCAGGCAAGGTGACAGTCTCGGTCTTGAACGGGACGGGGACTGCGGGCCAGGCGACAACGACTGCAGGTGATCTGTCCCTGCTTGGCTTCCACGTGGTAGGGACGGACGCTTCGACACCGGTAGGCCCCATCTCAGAGACGGTCGCCTACTACAAGCCGGGGGACCTCCTCGACGCCGAGCGAGTTGTCGAGGACATCCACGGCCTAGTCGCCATGGCGCAAGGGCCGACCGACGCCGGCGCCGACGTGACAGTGGTGACGGGATCGGAGTACGTCGTGCTCGCAGCCCCCCGGCACTCCGCGGTGACCACGACGACCACGGGCACGAAGACCTCCACGGGCAAGAAGTCCTCCACGGGCAAGAAGACCTCGTCATCGAGTTCGACAACCTCGACAACTGCTGCCACGACAACTACGACCTCGACGACCCTGCCACCACCGGCGCCCACTCTCGGGTCACCTAGCCCGGCTGTGCAGCCCCTCCCTTCCTATGACCCGAGGGCTTGCCCCGCTGCTTGACGCCTTTCAGCCGCTAGAAGAGGCTGCCGGTGCTGGTCGCAGGAGCGTCGCCAGCAAGGCACTGAGCTGTTCTTGGTCCAAGGGGCGGCTGAGCAGAAATCCCTGGGCACTGTTGCATCCGGCCTTGCGGACCGCCTCCAGCTGGCTGTCGAGCTCCACACCTTCGGCGACGACCTCCAGGCCGAGGCTGCGACCTAGCGAGACGAGTGTCTGCAGTACAGAAGTGTCCTCGGGTGACTTCGACACCGACCCGACAAAGGAGCGGTCGATTTTCAGCGCGTCGACGGGGAAGCGACGCAAGGAGGCGAGTGACGAATACCCGGTCCCGAAGTCGTCGACCGAAAGACGCAGCCCGAGGCTCTTCAGCTTGGTCATGCGCGCAACGACGGCGTCGGGGTCGTGCATCATCGCAGTCTCGGTGACCTCGAGCACAAGCTGTGACGGGTCGAGACGGCTCTTCGCGAGCGCACCGGCGACATCGTCCACGATCCCGTCGGACTCGAGTTGGCGGGCTGAGATGTTGACCGCCAGGTCGAGCGCAACGCCACGACGTGCCCAGCCGGCTGCGGAGCTGCAAGCCTCGGACAGGACGTGGCGACCGAGGCCAACTATGAGGCGTCCCGACGCTTCGGCAGCAGGGATGAACTCGCTGGGAAGGAGCAGGCCGCGCCGAGGGTGCTGCCAGCGAACGAGTGCCTCCATCGCGCGAACGTCGTTGTGCTCCAAGTCGAAGATCGGTTGATAGTGCACGCGCAACTGACCGGTGTGGATGGCTGCGGCGAGGTCCATCTCGAGTTGGAGGCGGGCGTGGGCAGCGTGGCGCATGCGAGGACGGAAGCTGACACAGCAGTTCTTGCCGGAGCTCTTCGCCTTGTACATGGCGAGATCGGCCTCCTGGAGGAGATTCTCCGCCGAGCCGTCACAAGCCGTGGCGACCCCGATGCTCGCACTTACCAAGTATTCGCGCTCGTCAAGGCGAAATGGCGGGTGGAGCACGTTCTGCACGCGCTCTGCCAACAGCTCAGAAGCGTCGGAGAATGCGCCATTTTCGACGAGGACCACGAACTCGTCGCCTCCGAGCCGGCCGACTGTGTCGGCGTCGCGGGTCACCTTGCGCAGTCGTCCCGCCACTGCGGCCAGTAGCTCGTCCCCGGTCGCATGACCAAAGCCGTCGTTGACCTCTTTGAAGTTGTCCAGGTCTATGAACAACAACGAGACCGAACTATGAGACCTGCGGGCAGTCGCCAGCATCTGCTCTGCCCGGTCGAGCACGAGGGCACGGTTCGGTAGACCTGTGAGCGGGTCGTGGAGGGCCTGGTGACGTAGTTGCTCTTCGAGGTCGCGCCGTTCTGTGATATCGGTGATAGAGCCGACTAGGCGGGTGGCCTGGCTCGGTGTGCCAGGGATGGCCAAAGCGCGACAGTGCACCCAGCGGTATGTGCCGTCCTTGCTCCGCAGACGGTGCTCGGACTCGAGCGCGTTCGAACGACCGCTGCGACAGGCCTCAAGCCCTGACGCGAGCTGCTTGAGGTCGTCGGGGTGAACCCTGTTCAGCCACTCGCTCGGGCTTGTGCCGACCTCATCGGGCCTGCAGCCGACGACCGACTTCCACCTGTCCGACAGCATTACGCGACCGGCGCGAAGGTCCCAGTCCCAAAGCCCGTCATTGGCCGCGCGGGCGGCGAGGGCGTACCGCTCCTCGCTCGAGCGGAGCGACCGGACCGTGTCCTCCTTCTCGAGGGCGAGGCTGAGCAACGCCGCGCACTGGAAATAGAAATCGTGCCCGGTGGCCACCGTCGTCTCGATCGGCCCGACAAGGGCCAACAATCCCCAGTCCCTCGTCGCGGTTCTGACAGGGAGCACGATCGTGATCTCCGATGTGGCGCGCTCGGCAAGGGAAATCAGTCGAGAGGGCGGAAAGCCCTCGACGGCGACGTTTTCCCCTACCGGCAATGAGGCGCCTCCTGGCGATACGTACGAGCCGGAGAGCTCCATGGTCAAACTCGCTTGAGTTTCGTCGGGGTCCTGCGAGGGCACCTGTTGCCACAGCCCTAGGTACGCCGCGCGAACGCGGGTCTGGCTGAGGAAAGGCAGCCCGCCTTGGGCGTTGGCCGGGTCCCGGAGAAGGTCGAGACTGATGTGGTAGTCGTCGCGCAGTGAGTGGTCCAGCCGCCGCCTCTCACGCTCCTGCTCACGCGCGTAGGCCCTCGTCAGAGCGAGCGAGATCTCCCCGATGCGGCGGGCGAGGTCGGCGCCTGCGGCCTGGGCCGGCTGACGCCTCAGAGCGAAACTACGGGCGCACTCGATGCCCGCTGGGACGACGTCGAAGCGCCCCGTTGCCGAGCACAGTTGACCGGCGATGACACTCAGCTGCTCGCTCAGCTCGGCGTCCAGCTCCTCGCCTGGGCTATTGAGGACTTTGGCGATGACCCGCGCCGCGGCTCTCGACACCTCGTAGGCCTTGTCCTTGCTCGCGCCTTGTTCTGTCAGAAGGCCGAACAGCATCTCGTGCAGCTCCGCGGGGCTCGTCTCGCCCGAGATGCCCCTGCGGTCGGCTGTTTGTCTCCAATGGTCGTTCGTGCATCCGCACGAAGCCCGAACGACCATGCGCGTGGGAACCCTGTAGGAGATCTCCGATCCGCCTTGGCTACCTGCGAGCTCGAGGACCAGCTGAGCTGCTTTGGCACCGATGGCGGCGAGATCCTGACGCACGCTCGACAGCGCCGGGGTCACGAGCGCACCGACCTCGGTGTCGTCGAAGCCGACTATCGCCTGGTCGGATGGAAGCGCAAGTCCCGCGGCCTTGAGCACTCCCATGAGTCCGATGGCGTTGTAGTCGGTCGCGGCCACGACAGCGGTCGAGGGGAGACCGGCCGCGAGCAAGGCCTGACCGGCTTCGGTGCCACCGCGCTCGACGTTGTCGGAGACCTCGAACAGCAGGTCGTCGTCGGGTTCGATGCCGTGGTGGCTAAGACACTGGCGGTAGGCCTCATAGCGCTCCCTGATGTCGCTTTGGCGGAGGTTGCCCACAAAAGCGATACGGCGATGACCGTGCTCAAGGAGGTGGTCGACGCAAGCGACCGCGCCGGCACGGTTGTCCGAGGACACGACCGGGCAGGGGAGACCTTCAACCTGGTTGCTCACGAGAACGACAGGGATCCCGGCGGATCGCAGCTCGAAGAGATATGTGGAGTCGACCGCGTTCACAAGGGCGATCACGCCGGCGAAATGCCCCCAGCCAGCTCGAGTGCGAAAGCGTGACTTCGCGCGGTCGACATCGGAATCGCCGGGATCGAAGGTCTGGATACCAACGACTGCCGCGTTCAGCTGGGCGGCGACCTCGGTGACGCCTGCGAGAACCCCGCCGAAAAAGGCGGTTGTCATCAGCGGCGAAAGTACGCCTATGACCAAACGCTCGCCTGCCAAACGCGGAACCTCCGAGGAGGCGCGTTGCTCCACCGCAGTTGTATCGACCTATTTTCCAGCCTGCTTGAGCTGCGCCTTTGTGCAGCGCCTTCGCCAAATCCCCCACGGCGGCGCGACCGTGCGTGCTTGCGGGCTAGTCACGTCCACAAAGGCGCGTTCCCCCTAGCTTTCGGACCTGGGGTGAGCCCTATTGGGGGCACAGCGAAGCTGGCAGAGGTGAGTCACCACCGGGCACCTCCAGCTTGATGACATGGGCGATGTCGTCAGACGAGCGTCCTATGCGCAGCTCGTAGGTACCTGGGTCGAGGTACCAGCCCGGTTCGGAGCGGTGCATTGAGTTCGGCACTGATCCGAAGTTGAATACCGACCGCGGCGTCAGTGCCTGAAGTGATTGCCACTCCCCGTCGGCTGCGGCGTAGTACGAAAAGGCGCGCTCGTTGAGTTCCAGCGTCACCGCCGTGCTCTCGCCTGGGTCGAGCCAGACCTTGGAGAAGGCTCGCAGCTCCTGCACGGGGCGAAAGTGAGGCCCGGGTCGCGACCGGCCTGCAGCCGGAGGCGCTACGTATAACTGGATGACCTCGGCGCCACGCCGGTGCCCGAGGTTGGTGACCGGCACTTCGATCCTCACCTGGCCGCCAGGGTCCAGCCTGTGGGCGGAGGCTACCGGGACGCCGATCTCGAAGCTGGTGTATGAGAGTCCGTGGCCGAATGCGTAGCGCACCGGGAGCTGGCGCGCCTCATACCACCTGTAGCCGACGAGGAGCCCCTCGCCATAACGCACGGTGCTCGACTCACCCGGGAAGTTCCCGAATGCCGGCGTGTGCTCAATGCGCAACGGCAGGGTGGTTGGCAGGCGGCCACCCGGCTCACTGTCGCCGAAAAGCACGTCGACGATGGCGTTCGCCAGCTCCTGGCCCCCGAAGAAGCTCTGGAGGACGGCCGCGGCGCTGTCTGCCCAGCCGAGGCTGACGGGCGCACCCGAGTTGACCACGACGACACAGCGAGAATGCGCCTGAAGAACCCGGCGCACGAGTTCGTCCTGGTTTCGCGGCAAGTCCATCGTCTCGCGGTCGTAGCCCTCGCTTTCGGATAGCTCATCGGTTCCTACGACAACGATGACGACGTCGGCTCGATCGGTCGCTTGAACCGCCGCTTCGATGCTTTCCTCGTCGCAGATGCCAGCGTCGGCGAACCCGGCCGCGTAGGTGATCTCGAGTGTGCTCCCGAGGCGCTCGCGAAGCACCCTCAGCGGTGAAAGTTCGTAGTGGGGGACGACGCGCGCGCTTCCACCACCCATGATCGCGAGTCGCTGGGCGTTCGGGCCGACGACCGTGATCCGACGCAGCCGAGATGCCTCCAGAGGTAGGAGGCCTTCGTTTTTGAGGAGGACGATCGAGTCAGAGGCGGCACGACGGATGAAGGCCCGGTCCTCGGGGCGGTCGAGGGGATGTTCCTGTGTCGCCGCGTCGTCGAGGGCTCCCGCGTCGTCGAGGGCTCCCACGTGGTCGAGGACCGAGAGCATTCGTTGGACCATCGCGTCCAGGTATGACTCGTCTAGCTCGCCCGAGCGCACGGCATCGGCGAGGGCCGGGCCGAAGGCACGGGCCGGGGCGGGCATCTCGAGGTCGAGCCCCGCAGTCGCGGCTTCAACAGTTCTGGCGATGGCGCTCCAGTCGGTCATGACGAATCCCGCGAATCCCCATTCGCGCCGCAGGATGTCGCCGAGTAGCCGGCCGTCCTCGGGGACAAAGCGACCGTTGACCCGGTTGTAGGAGGTCATGACGGCGAGCGCGCCCGCGACGCGGACCCCGTATTCAAACGGCAGCAGATAGAGCTCTCGCAAGGTGCGCTCGTCGATCTCCGAGGAGCACGTGTTGCGCTCGAACTCGGCCTCGTTTCCCACGAAGTGCTTGATCGTCGCCACGACACCGAGCTGCTGAACTCCTTCAATGAAGGAGGCCGCCATCTTCCCGGTCAGCACGGGGTCTTCCGAGAAGCACTCGAAGTTCCGGCCCGAGAGGGGATGGCGGTGAAGGTTCACCGTCGGGGCGAGCAGAACCCGGGCACCTTTTTCGAGAGCCTGACGGGCCACGATCGCGCTTGCCTGTGCAACGAGAGCTGTATCCCAAGTAGCTCCGAGCGCGGTTCCCGAAGGGATGCAGACAGAAGGTGTGATGCTCGTGTGGTCGACGGTGTCGCCGCGGGCTCCGTTCGGCCCGTCGGTGGTCTTGACCGACGGGATTCCGAGACGGGGACAGCTCGCTGTGCGCCAGGTGTCGATTCCGACGGTGAACGCCGCCTTCTCCTCGAGGCTGAGCAATCTGATGAGGGCCGCGATGTCACGTGGGGAGCCGGTCTTGGCTCCGGGATCAGGTGCGGGCACGAACGATGCTCCTCTGTGTCGTGAGAATTGGACGGTCCAACGATTGTTGCCCGCGTACACGCTTGGCGCTAGAGGGAGCGCAATCGTGCGGGGCGCTTTCGCTAGCTTTGGCTCTGAGGCCTTTGCTCAGGCTTCGATGGTTCGAAGCCGTCAGCGGTGGCGGCGGGATACGGCCGTCGCCGCGCCCGGCGTTAGAGACGCCGCTGTCAGCATGTCGAGCCTCAGGCGCAGAGTCGCGTTCTCGAAAGCTCCGATTCGCTCTGACCAAACGCGAAGAGGAATGTGAGAGACCTCTCTGAGCCCAGGTTTAGCTGAAGTTCCATCTTCCGGTTCGTTGAAAGCTCTCTCGACCGGCCCACCCGGCAGTTCGCCAGGCGAGAACCGTCTCTGGTGCGACACAGCTGATCGGCCCGTCGCGGCCCGGCTCATAGTTCCAGTCGTACTTCCGGTCGTACTCGGTCAGAACACGCGTATCGCTCGAAGCACCGACAAAGCGGCCCTCGACTATCACGACCTCAGTCCCGCTCTCGAGGTGGACCGTGACGATTGGGTCGACCGCAAGCGCCTTGTTATCAACGGGGTTCCGATGCTCAAATACAGACGGTCCTCCAGCCAGACGCCCCATACCGGGCGCGGATGCGGGTGTCCGCCTGTGCGCGCGGTCACCCAATAGGTACCGGAGCGGTGCAGCTCCTGATCTACCCAATCCCAGTCCCACAACTCCGTTTGGCTCTGCTCGCCATACAGTCGAAGTGTCATGCGCTTGGCCACAAGTTGACAGTAGCTCGGCAGCGGCGTGGAGCTTGGCCATCACACCGGTCCCACCGGCACGCTGGCCCATTAGAGGCTCTCGCACGCAAGCTCTTCAGTGTGAGCTGTCGCAGGGTTCCACTCCCTGTTGCATCGCCCAGAGGTGTTGCCATCTACCTGTCTGGGCTCACTACGTGCGCACAGACCGACGCCGAGCCAGTCAAATCTGGCGTGACGACACTCAAGGCCGGCGTCGTAGGGTCTGTCTGATGAGCTTTTTCGATCTGACTGTTCCAATCGAAAATGGCATGACCTACTTCCCTGGTGATCCCGAGCCGCGAGTAGCCCGAGTCCTGGGCGAGGGGCCATCAGTCAGTGAGCTCCACCTGGGCAGCCACACTGGAACGCACGTGGACGCGGCGTGCCACTACTTCCCGGGACGCACCGCGATTGACCGTTACCCGATCGAGCGCTTCATCGTGCCAGGCGTAGTCGTGGCCATTGTCGGCCTCACCGACGATCAGCCGATCGCCTGGGAGATGGTAGAGCCTGGCCTCGCGCGGCTGCCGGCTGGCGGAGCCGCGGTGCTCTTTACAGGCTGGAGCTGCCACTTCCGCGACGAGCACTGTCTGCGCCACCCCTATCTGGCTGCCGAGACTGCTCGCGGCCTTGCCGAGTTGGGCGCCGGCATCGTCGGCATCGACGCGATGAACCCCGACTCCTCGGTGCAGGGCACAAGTCACGTCCATGAGATCCTGCTAGGCGCTGGCGTGCTGCTGGTCGAGAACCTGACCGGCCTTGAGCGCCTCGAGCCCGGCCGGCTCTATCAATTTGCGTTCTTGCCGCTTCGCCTGGCAGGCGTCGACGGTTCGCCGATACGCGCCGTTGCCTGGGAGGCGTGACGATGGCCGCCCAGAGGCACCGCGAAGATACGGGGCAGGGTTCTCCGCTTGAGTCGCGGTGGCACCATCGACCAGGCAGGCAAGATAGAGACGGCCTGCAAAGTCATCTGCTGGTGGGCCTGGAGGGATAAGGAGAGCTGCTCATGGAGGTTCGAGGTCGCCCCCTGCATTTCGGTGTTCAACTGCAGGCTCAAGAGACAACTTGGCAGGACTACGTTGCCGCCCTGAGATCGGTCGAGGCGCTCGGTTTCGACTCCGCTTGGTCCTTCGACCACATGCTCCCGTTTTGCGGCCCTGACGACGGCGCTTGTTTCGAGACTTTGACGACCCTGGGCGCCATGGCAGCTCTCACAGAGCGAGTGCGCATCGGTGTTCTCGTAAGTGGCGTCCTTTATCGAGACCCGGCCACGTTGGCGAGAAGCGCCGCTCTTGTCGATCACATCAGCGCCGGCAGGTTGGAGTTCTCTCTCGGCGCAGCGTGGGCCGAGAGAGAGTTCCGGGCCTACGGCCTGGCCTTTCCTCCGCTCAACGAGCGCTATGAGCGCCTGGGCGAGTCACTCCAGATCGTCAAGTCCTTGTGGAGCCAAAAGCGGACGACCTTCCTAGGTCGCTACTACCGGATAGAGAACGCGCCCTGCGAGCCGAAGCCCTTGCAAAACCCGAGTCCACCGATCACGATCGGTGGGTCGGGCCTCGGCACATTGCGACTCGCCGCCGAGCACGCAACAAGGTGGAACATGCAGGGTTCGCCGGACCAGTTCGCAGAGAGAGCCGAGCTGCTCAGGCAATGCTGCGAGAAGGTGGGGAGGGACTTCGGTGAGATAGAGCTCTCCGTGCACCCCCCGCTCGCTTTGGCGCGAACCCACGAAGAAGCCGAGGCGCTGGCGATGCAATCTGCCGCAAGATACGGACAGGACCTTGAGGCCGAAAGAGGTAGCTGGCTGGTAGGCACTCCCGTCGAGGTCGCCGACCAGATCCGGCGTTACACCGAGGTCGGTGTCTCGCACTGGGTCATAGCTCTCGCTCAGCCATTCGACATCGTCCAGCTGAAGATGTTGCGTGAGGAAGTGCTGCCCCTACTCGGCTGAAGGCAACGTCGCCGCGCCCCCGGCAGTCTCAGGTTCCACAACTCCTGTGGCACTACGAGTCAGCAATTCTGGGACACGGGGTCGGCCGAGAACACCAAGCGCACCCTCATCTTGATGGCGGACCCCGGCATCTGTGTGATCGGCGAGGACGGTGATCAGCTGCGACACCTCGAGCTCGGCCGATCGGTCGGCGACAGGCCCGGGACAGTGAGGGTTCACCTGTCCCAGAAACAACGCGACATCACAACCGACCGCGCCCCCGGTAGGACTCGAACCTACGACACGCGGTTTAGGAAACCGCTGCTCTATCCCCTGAGCTACGGGGGCTAGCTACACCTGGGCTAGCCGGGCCGGTCCGTACTCTACGATCGTCTGCACTCGCGTGGAAATGGCGGGTCGGACAGGGTCACGCTGACGAAGGCCGGAAGGTGGAAAGAGTGCCGGCAATGAGCGCAGGTTTGCTGCCGTACCGCTTTGGTCAAGATGGGATTCTCGAAGTCCTGCTCGTCCATCCCGGTGGGCCCTTCTGGGCAGGCCGGGACGACGGTGCCTGGTCCATCGCAAAGGGCGAATACGAGCCGGACGAGGATCCCGAAACAGCGGCGGAGCGAGAGTTCGCCGAAGAACTTGGTCAGAGTGCGCCCCGGGGTCAGCGGATAGATATAGGCGAGATCCGCCAGCCGAGCGGCAAAAGGGTCCGGGCCTGGGCGGTCGAAGGCGACGTCGACGCCGAACACATTGCCAGCAACGAGTTCGAGATGGAGTGGCCGCCACGCTCTGGCAGGAAGGCTTGGTGGCCCGAGGTCGACCGAGCCGCTTGGCTGCCGGTTCTAGAGGCCAGGCGCAAGCTGCTGAAAGGCCAGGTCGCCTTCGTGGACCGCCTCGTGCAGTACTTGGGCGACCAGCCAGAGGGCGACATCTCTCCGACACTGTGACTGGCTCGGCGTCGCCCGAAGCCGATTGCCCTATCTGCATCTCGACAGCCGAGCATCTCGGGACGCGCCGTCGTGCAGGACAACTACGAACGTCACTCGCCCCGACAACACAGGCGTAGGCCAGGTCGTCTCAGCGCCCGCTCGCGGCGAGCTGCTTGCCTGACGCGCACTCGGCAAGGACGTCTTCGATCGGATACCTGGCGTCGCGCCAGGGACCCTGCTCGAGCCTACGGGGAGACCCGAGCCCCCCGAGCTCCTCGAGCACAGGCCGCGCGGAGCCGTCCAGCTACCGCTCGCCACATGCGATGACACTCACCGGCTGGTCGGCGCCCCTTAGCATTGCCGCCAGGGCACCTGGTTCCGTAGGCAGGCGGCGGACACGTCGGCTCCTGCCTCGGCGCCAAGCCGTGCGCACGTCTGCGTTCGGGACGGCAGAACGACGAAGTCGCGCACGAAGTACCGAGGAGCGATCCCGGTGATAACGAGACGCCGCTCGGGTAGCTGAGCCCCGACGGACCGGGCGTACTCGCCTGCAGACAGCTCACGCCAGCGATAAGGCAACACGGCGGCTCCCCCCGGCTCGTCACAGCTACTACCGAACTCGACAAGCAAAGGACATCGGCTGTCACCACAGTGGTGCCGAGGGCTTCGATCCCACTCGCGCCCCACTCAAGACGGCAGGTCGCACTAGCTATGGCTTGTCCACAGAGGTGACAGGGTGTTGCGCGCCGTCAGTCGATCCGGGGGAGCCAACCGGGCCGCAGGGAAGTGCCGAGCGCGAGAGCTTGCTCGAGGGCGAAGGCGATTCGGATGAGCGTAGGCTCGCTCCACGCCCCGGCGACGAGGCAGAGCCCGATCGGAAGTCCGGCGGCCTTACCGACGGGGAGGTTTATTGCCGGATAGCCCGCCACGGCGGGGACCTGGTAGCCGGCGCGGGTGTGCGAGTCCCCGTTGACATGGTCTATGCACCACGCTGGGCCCATCGTCGGATAGGCGAGGACGTCGACACCGGCATTGTCGATGGCGGCCTCGATCCCCTCCTGGCGAGCTCTTCGCCAATTGCGCTCTCGCGCCTGTAAGTAGACCGGGTTGTCGAGCCCACCGGCAGCGGCGGCGGCGATGAAGACGTCCTGGCCGAAGATCCCGAGCTCACCGGCGGCATGGGTCTCGTTGAACTCGATCAACTCCGAGAGGTTGCGTGGCTGGTCCTCCACGACGGGCCGCGTGGCCAGGTAAGCCTCTACACCTGCCTTGAATTCGTGAAGCAGCACCGTCATCTCGTCGCCGCTGTGGGCAATGACTTCGGCGGTGGCGACATCTACCGGGTCGACGATGACCGCCCCGGCCTCGCTCGCGACTCGAAGTACCGCCTCCACGATCTCGTCGGCCTTCTCGCTGTTGCCGAAGTAACGCTGACGGGCGACGCCGATTCGCGCCCCCGAAAGGCCGCTGAGATCGCAAAAGACGGAATAGTCGGCTGGCAGGTGGTCGGGACGCTTCGCCGTCGCGTCGTCGAGCGCGTCAAGTCCTGCACCCCCACCCGCGAGGACCCCGAGCAGGTCTGCCGCATCTGCGACGGACCTTGCGAACGGTCCCACGGTGTCCTGGCTCGAGGAGATCGGGACGACTCCGCTACGGCTCGTCAGCCCGACGGTCGGCTTGATCCCAACAACGCCGTTGAGCGCGGCCGGGCACAAGATCGAGCCGTCGGTCTCGGTGCCGACCGAAATAGGTGCGAGCCCCGCGGCGACACCGGCGCCCGAGCCTGAGCTCGAGCCGCCCGGGGAGCGGTTTAGGGCATGGGGGTTGACGCACTGGCCCCCAACCGCGCTCCACCCGCTTGACGAGTGCCTGGCGCGGAAGTTGGCCCATTCGGAGAGGTTGGTCTTCGCGAGGACGATGGCACCTGCCGCCCGGAGCCTTTGTACGACGACGGCATCTCGAAGCGGCCTGCTCATTGCAAGCGCGAGAGAGCCGGCCGTGGTGCCTTCGCCTCCTGTGGTGTCGATGTTGTCCTTGACGAGCACCGGAATGCCATGGAGAGGCCCACGCACATCCCCCCGGGCCCGTTCTGCGTCCAGCGCCGCCGTCATCGTGACCGCGTCGGGGCAGACAGCAATCACCGAACGCAGCGGCTTTTGTCCAGCGTCTACCTCCGCTATGCGCGAAAGAAGCGTCTCTACGAGCTCGACCGAGGTCGTAGAGCCTTGTTCGAGGAGGCGACGGGACTCAGAGACCGACTGGAACCCGACCCCGGCCGTCGAAGGGCTGGGGTCGGCCGCAGAGGCGAGTGGATCTCTCACCGCCCAAGTCTGTCCGACCTCGTGCTTCGCTGCCGGGCTTTCGAGGTCCTTAGGCAGCTGAGCTCGCGGGGATGGGCTCGAGGCACGCTTGCTCACTGACGAGATGAGCGTGTCGCGACTTCGGGATGACGAGGAAGGTGCCGACGGCTGCGACCAGCGCGACTGCGCCGGCCAGGCGCATACCGAGTGCCATGGCGCTCGTGTAGCTCGCTTGTGCCGCGCTCGCGATCTCGCTGCCCCGAAGCCCGCCGATGCTCTTGGCAACTTCGCTTGCGGCCGCGATCGAGCCCGTCGCGATGTGTACGACTGGACCAGGGGTGTGGTGCGCGATGAGCTGGACGCTCAGGCGGTCGCGGTAGACGGCGGCTGCGAGGCTGCCGACGATGGCGACGCCGAGGGAACCTCCCACCTCCCGGATCGTGTCATTGACGGCGCTGCCGGCACTCGCCTGATGGGCGGGCACGGTGGTCATGATCACTGAGCTCGCCGGAGCCATTACCAGGCCCATGCCAAGGCCCATGACGGCCACGGCGAGTGCGAGGGCGGGGTAGCCGGTGGCTATGCCCGCGGTGGACAGGTCGAGCAGGCCAAGACCCATGAGGCCTAGCCCTGTCGAGACGACGGCCCTGTTGCCGAAACGCCTGGCGAGCACCGGTGACAGTGGCGAGATGATCCCGGTCGCAAAAGCGAAGGGCAGTGCCCGCACGCCAGCCGACAGCGGACTGTAACCGTGCACGAGCTGCAGGTACTGGGTGAACACGAACAGGCTTCCGAACAGGGCGAAGAAGGTCACGGTGACCGAGGCCGAAGCGGCCGTGAACGCCCGCGAGGAAAAGATGTGCAGATCGATCAGCGGCTGATCGACCCGTAGCTCCCAGTAGGCGAAACCGGCGAGTGCGACGAGCCCTGTGGCAGCTTCTGCGAGCGTCAACGGACCGGTCCAGCCGCGGGCGGGGGCCTCGATGATGGCGTCGACTACTGCTACGAGCGCGCCACCGACGAGGAGCGTTCCCACGACGTCCAGGGCGCGCCGGCCCGGGTCAACCGTTTCGGGAACCACCCAGAACACCCCAGCCAGGGCAACGGCGACGATCGGGACGTTCACGAGGAAGATGCTTCCCCACCAGAAGTGGGAGAGCAGGAAGCCGCCGAGTGTCGGACCGATGATGACGCCGACACCCGCGACCGCCGACCAGGCGGCGATCGCCTGGGGACGCTCACGAGGAGGAAAGACCGAATTTAGAATCGAGAGTGTGGCCGGCATTACGAACGCCACCCCGAAGCCCATGATTACCCGATCAGCGATCAGAACGCCGGCGTTCGGGGCGAAAGTGGCGGCCAGGCTGCCGAGCGCGAACACGCCAAGACCGCAGATGAGCGAGAGACGGCGGCCGTATCGGTCGGCGAGAGCGCCGGCGGGTATCAGCAACGCAGCAAAGCACAGCGTGTAGGCATCCACGATCCACTGCAAGGAGCTGGTGCCGGCGTGGAGGACTCTGGCCAGCGTCGGAAGAGCGGTGTTGAGCACAGTGTTGTCGATGACGCCAGCGAGAAGGCTGAGACAGAGCACGAGCAGAATCTGTTTGCGCCGCGGATGTCCATCCGGCCATTGCGCTTTCGCGGAATCGGCCAACTGGCCTTTGCCGAGTTCGGAAGAAGCGGAGTTGCGGGTTGCGGGCATTCGGTTCCCCTCCAGGCTGAGCTAACGACTGTGGACTTACGCACGTAAGTATAGACAGATGAGCTAACAGCTGTAAAGTAGGAATGTGGAGAATGTGAGAGTCGACACGAAGACCCATGTCAGCCGGGCCGAGGTGGAGGGTGAGGGGTCCAAGCGGAAGCGAAACGCTCGTGGCCAAGGTGCCCGCTTGACCGAGGACATCGTTTCTGGAGCTCTCGCGCTTATCGAGCGGGAAGGTACGGACGAGGCCGTGACGCTGCGGGCCGTCGCTCGCGAGGTCGGCATCGCCGCCCCTTCCATCTACGCGCACTTCCCGGACCGGTCCGCGATCATGCTCGCCGTCGTTTCACGCGTCTTCGATGAATTGACCGAGGCAGTCTCACTCGAGGTGGCTGCGAGCGCCGACGACCCCGTCGAGCGGCTTGTCGCCGGCTGCGAGGCGTATGTGGCCTTCGGGCTCCGGCGACCCGCACGTTACGGGGTGCTGTTCTCCGAACACCGGGGCGACGACGACAGCTCTTGGAAGGACTATTGCAAGCCGGTCGCTATAGGACCGGGGCACTCGCCTGTGCTCGAGTTCGGGGCTGAGAGCTTCGCTCTCTTGGTAGACGCAATGGCGGGCTGTATCGCGGCGGGCTGCTCAGCTAGCACCGACGCGGTCGCCGACAGCACTGCAATTTGGGTAGCGCTTCACGGGACCGTCACTCTCAAGACGGCGGCGCCCGGGTTCCCCTGGCCCGAAGCCGACGACTTTGTCCGCCAATTCGTGCTTCGCCTTGCTCGCATTGGGCCACCGCGCGCTAGTTGACCCCCGCCAGGGTTGCGGTTTCGCCTACGGTACGGGCTTTGGCCACCATGGGGGACCGATGAGCTTGCGCACCGCCGGCAGCCGCAACAAGTTTGCGCAACGCCTCTTCGCTGATCTTCCGCGCCGTTATGACCGCCTGGCCGAATGGCTGTCGTTCGGGCAGAACTCGAGGTGGCGGGCGGCGATGGTGGACCGCATCGTGCCCGGCTCGCCGAGGCGGGTGCTAGATGTGGCCTCGGGGACCGCGGGCGTGGCGCTCCAGCTCGCTGACCGCACGAGCACCCACGTCATAGGTATCGATCTCACCTTGAACATGCTTAGAGTCGGGCAGCGCAACATTTCTCAGGCACACCTCACAAGGCGAGTTCAGCTCGTGAACGGCCGAGCTGAGGATCTCCCGTTTCCGGACGCGATCTTCGACGCTCTCACCTTCACTTACCTGTTCCGCTATGTCGACGACCCGCAGGCGACCCTCGTCGAGCTCGCCAGGGTAGTAAAGCCAGGTGGTGTGGTTGCCAGCCTCGAGTTCATGATGCCCGAGCGCACTTTCTGGCGCGCCTGGTGGTGGGGCTATACACGCTTTGTGCTGCCCGTCGCCGGCTTTTTCACGGGAGGTCCTGAGTGGTACCGGGTCGGCCGATTCCTGGGACCGAGCATCTCGAGGCTGTATCGCGAGCATCCTGTTCCCGAGACGGTTCAGGCATGGCGCGACGCCGGTTTCGAGGACGTCGGCACCAAGGTGATGAGTCTTGGTGGTGGGCTAGTGATGTGGGGCCGGCGATCCGGTGGCTGAGCAGGCGGAGCCCGCCGTGCCTGCACGCGAGGACACGCCATCTGCCGGCGAGCTCGTAGCGCCTGCTTTTTACGCCGCCGGTTCCGGCGGGTGGCGTGACTGGTGGCTCGTGCTGCATCCGCCTTACACAGCCTGGCACCTGTCCTATGTCGTAATCGGTGCGTGTTTGGCCCCGCACGTCAACACGACACGGCTTGTGGCCACCCTCCTGGCGTTCTTCTTCGCGGTGGGGATCGCTGCTCACGCCCTCGACGAGCTGAACGGTCGGCCGTTGCGGACTCGGCTGCGTGCGGGACATCTTGTCGCGGCAGCCGTGGTCGGCATTGCCGTCGCCGTAACCGTCGGCGTTGTTGGTGTCGTGGAGACGAGTTGGGTGCTCATCCCGTTCATCGTCGTCGGCCCGCTGGTGCTCATCACCTACAACGCTGAGCTGTTCGGGGGCATCGTGCACAACGATGCCGGCTTTGCGGCCGCCTGGGGTGCCTTTCCCGTGCTCACTGCCTATGTGGCCCAGGCCGAGACCTTGGCCCTAGCCCCTGTGCTCGCGGCCATCGGCGCTTTTGGGCTCTCGGTCGCGCAACGGCGACTGAGCACGCCTGCAAGAGGGCTCCGACGAAAGACCGAGAGCGTCGAAGGCACCGTCACGATTTCGAGCGGCGAGGTGCACGCCATCAACCGCGACTATCTCCTTCATCCCCTCGAAGGCGCCTTGAGGGCGATCACATGGTCCACTGTCCTTTTTGCGACGGCGCTCGCGGTCGCGCGCCTTACCTGAACAGAACCTCCCGAGCCCTGCGGCGCTAGGTCTCAGCCCAAGAAGCCCATTGGCGCGTGTCCGCCCACGAAGTCACCGGGATGGACTCCCATGACCTCGGCCAGGATGGTCGCGTAGACGCGGCGGATGTCAGTGGTGTACCGGAAGTTGCCGAGGTCGTCCAGCCTCTTCAAGCTCTGCATCTCGCCGTAGAAGCCACCTTTGACCGACGGGCCGACCACGATGGCGACGCTCGCCGAACCGTGGTCCGTTCCCCCGCTCGCGTTCGACTCGGGCCGCCGGCCGAACTCGCTGTAGATGAGGATGACAGGGCTGAGGCCACCGGAGCCTTCCGGGAACGCGCCCATGAAATTCTGGACTCCGGCGTCGAGCTGGGTGAGCAGCTCGGCCTGGGCCTGGATCTCGCCGGCGTGGGTGTCGTAGCTGCTCGAGCTCACGCCGTATGCCTTTGTGGGGAGTCCGGCGTTGATGAGTTCGGCAACGACGTCGAACTGGGTGCCAATGTCGCCGGCATCGTTGTTGGAGACCTCGGCGGGTGGTTTTTGGGACGTGAGCGCTGATGCGGCCTTAGCACCTATCACGAGCAGATCGGTGCCTGTTTGAGCTATCGCGGCCTGGAGCTCGCTCTCACGGTGGTACATGTGCTCGCATTCCGCGTAGCACTTGATGAAATAGGGATCCCCGTCGGGTTGCTGGTCGCCGGGGTTCGTCGAGTCCGCGACCGTGGAGCCCTGCTGGCGTTCCCCGGCGAATGCTTGGGGAAGCTGGGATCCCACCGACAGCGCGCGGGTCGGGTTCGAGCCGCTCGCGTCGAGCCAACGTCCTATCCACCCGCTCGGTACCTCGCCGGTGGGATCTGCCGACATCATGATCTCCATCGACTGGAAGTGGCTGTAGTTGGGATTCGGGTACCCGACACCCAAGATTATGGCGACCTGTCCGGCGTCCCAAAGGCTCTTCATGCCTACGAGCGAGGGGTGCAGCCCGAGCTTGAAGTTATCGACTGCACCGATCGGCTGCGCCTCTTGCTCACCGATTGCAACTCCGCCGCGCAAGGAGCGGTATGTGGAGTCCTCGTAGGGCACGACAGTGTTGAGACCGTCGTTGCCCCCGTACAAGGTGCACAGCACAAGGGTTCGGTCCTTGGCCGAGAGCTGCCGCGCGGCGCTCTTTGTGCTTGTGGTCACGGCGCGTTGGTTTCGCGCCGAGCCACGCCCGGTCACCGACGCGACCGGGCCGAGAGCAGTGTGCAACGCGCCTGCGGCACCGGCGCCGATGGTGCCGGACAGAAAGTCGCGTCTCGTGAACGACCTCGACATGAAAGGCTCCGATCAGTTCATTAGGTATTCGGGAGAGACCAGAGCCATGACAAGCAGCTCTTGTGGGCTTGCCCTGTCGGCCAGTTTCCAGAGCGCCTGGTAGGTCCTCGAGGACCAGGCGTTGATTGCGAGCATCTTCGTGATCGCGTCCACCTGGGCACCGGGGTTACCGTTGAGGTCTGCGACAGCCGCCAGATCGGCGTATTGGGCGACCGCCCAGGCGAGGGCGAGCTGGGCGTTGCTCGCCGAGGTGGACAACCAATACTGGTTCTGGCCCCATCCCCCGACGTTGAATGGGACGAAGGGTTGCTGGCCGAGGTTAGCCAGCTCGTAGATGAAGGCTCCCTCACCGAAGGCCTGGGTGTTGAGGCCCAGGAGGCGAAGCGTGCCCACGAGGAATTCGATCGGCTGCTTGATGAGCCCATTCAGTGACTCTTTCGACAAGAAGCGGGGATGACGGAAAATGGCTTCAAGCAGGTTCGTCATGTTGAGGTCCTTCTTGTAGCCCGGAGCGAGCTCGCGCACTACTGGGTCCTTCGGTGTCACCGGGTAGGCGAGCCAGCTCCAAAACCGTGAGACCACCCAATGTGAAGAGGCCTCGGTATGGGTGCAGATGTTGATGATGTCCTCACCTTGTAAGCGCCCCGTATGGCCCAGGTAATGCTTCTCCCCGTTGTCGTGGTCATAGGGGTTGAAGAAGAACTCACCCGAGAAGTAGTCGAGGCTCCACCCCGAGAACGCTCGCGCTCCCGCGCGCACGTCCTTCTCGCTGTAGGTGCCTATCCCCATCGTGAAGCGTTCCATGAGCTCCCGGGCGAAGTTCTCGTTCGGATGCGCCTTCAGGTCCGTCCCGGTGTCTAGCCAGATCAGCATGGCCGGGTCCTTAGAGAGCGCCTGGGTGAGCACATCGAACGGACCTGGCCCGAGCGTCCGGAAGATCTGGTTCTGGTTGTACATGAGATCCGCGTAGCCGACCTTTGCGTACGAGGTCGGGAACTGCTCGTGCATGAGCAGAGTGAGCTTTTCCCGAAGCGGCGTGTCAGTCACGATCATCCGGTCCAGCCACCATGTGGACAGATCTATGAACTCGTTGTAGTCGTTGTAGTTGAAGCCCGGGATGTTCGACTGTGCCAGTGGAGTCAGAGTCGGCAACTTGAGGGCGTCGCCTGCGACGTCCTTCTCGCTGAGACCCGCTATCAGCTTGTCGACAGCGGCGTCATAACCGAGTTTCGCAGCGGCATCAATCTCCGCCTGCGTCGCGCCGAAGCCGGCGCGCCGGTACAGGTGCGCAAGCGCGCTGGTATTGGAGCGCGTAATCATGAGCGCAAGTTATATCACTATCAGTGACCACCTGACTACATCCCGCGTTCTCTCCGGGTCAAATCGACGGCCGGAACTACCCTGAGCTGGGACTGTGGGAGCGATAACGGGTTTAGTTCTCGGTCATGGGCAGGCCTGACACCAGCGCGTTCTCCCAGGAGTCGTCGACGAGGATCGGAGAGGCACCCCAGCTAGACAAAAGCGACGCGGCGAGCGCGGCGCGAAAGCCGCCAGCGCAGTGGACCCAGATCTGTCCCGTCGGGAGGTCCGATTTTGAGCCGGCGAGTTCTTGAACGGGCCTGTTCGAAGCGCCCGCGATGTGGCCCGCCTTCCACTCCTGGCGGTGACGCACGTCTAGGACGCGCATCTCAGAGGGGCCATGTGCGCGCCAGGCCACCGCGAGATCGGAGAAACTCGCCACCGGGTAGCTGAGGACCCGACCAGAAGTGAGCACGCTGCTTCTCGCGATGGTGTCGGTCGGCCAGAAGGCCACCCCGTAAAGGTCGTCCCAGCCGATCTGGGAGATGAGCCTGCGAGCCTCGGCGACTTCGGCTTCGTGCTCTGCCAGAAGGACAATCTCGCTTCCCCACGGTACGAGCCATCCAAGGTACGTGGCTAGGTTCGAGCCGAGTTCGATGTTCAAGTTCCCGAGAAGATGCGCGCCGGCAAAGGCCCTCTTGTGGCGAAGATCGACGATCCATCTGGGCACCTCGACCGCGGTTTCGAGGCCGTCGAAGTCGAGCACCTCCACAGGCCGGAACACGGGAGCCGTCGCACCCTTGCGGTTCAGAGGCGCCATATGACGGTAGTAAGCGGGGATCGGAGGCAGGTCATCGAGCACGGCAGCCACGAAGTGTTCCTCGTCCAGCACTGCGGCAGGATTCTGCGAACGCTCCTGTCCGACAGTCCCAGCTGGCCCGGCGCCCGGGGTCAACCTCGCCGAGCAGAAGCTTCCGAACCCGTGCGTGGGCAGGATCACCGTCTCGGCGGTGAGCGTCTTCAACAGGTGCCGTACGGATCTCCACTGCGAACGGGCCAGTTGCTCGGCGAGCGCATCGCCGAGGAGGTCGGTCCGCCCGGTTGCATTCACAAGGAGTGATCCTCCCGTGCATACGACCTGGTCACCGCCTTGCTCATCGTCTCGTGGGACGTTCATCCCGACCAGATAGGCCAAGTGGTGATTCGTGTGGCCGTTTGTGGAGATCGCCTTAATCTCCAGCTCACCGACAGAGATCGTCTCGCCCCCCTCGAGAGCCCGACACTCGTTGACGAACTCCACAGCTTCGCCGGCCGGGATCACGTAAGTGGCAGCTGCCGCCCGGGCGAGAGCTAGACCACCACTTACGTAGTCATTGTGGATGTGAGTTTCCAGCACGGCCACGATGGTGACCCCGAGTTTCTCGGCCTCTTGAAGGTAGGCGGACGGATCTCTTTGTGCGTCAACGACGACACTCACTTCGCCATCGCTGATCAGGTAGCTGCGATCACCAAGGCCGGGGGCATCGAAAGTCACGACCGTCATGGATCGGCCCTCAGGAGCCTGCCCCCCATCTTTCATTGAAACAGAATACTACTGACTAACTAGCAATACTCGACAGTTGACCGGGTGTGCGCAGCCCACCGCTAATCTTCCAACTCCATGGAAGAAGCTCTGAGCGTCGATGAGATAACGCCCGAGGCGGCAGTGACCCTGCTCGCCGGGGGAGCTGTGTTGATCGACGTCCGCGAACCGGAGGAGTGGCTCCTGGGTCGGGCGCCACAGGCGCTCCATATTCCGCTGGGTGACCTTGGCGGCCGCGTAGGCGAGCTGCCGCGCGACCGCCAGCTCATAATGATCTGCCGGTCCGGGGCTCGCTCCGGGCGAGCCGCAGAGGTACTCGTGGAACGTGGACTGCCGGCAGTCAACCTTGCCGGTGGCATGCAGGCCTGGAGCGCCGCCGCTCTGCCGGTGGTCGCAGACGGGGGCGCCCCGGGCCAAGTCGCCTGAAAGGCGGGACGCCCTCCCTGGCCCGCCTCGTCATCTACCGAACAGCGCGATCCACTTTTCGGCGCTGCGGGGCTTAAGCACCGGGTTCGTGCGCTTGGTGTCTCCGAGGAGGGCGGAGCCCTCGGGTGAGTAGAGGTGGCCCGGGTACACCACTGTGTCGTCCGGAAGCCGCGCGAGCTTGTTGAGCAGGCTGTCGTACATTGCAATGGGGTCGCTTCCGGGCAGGTCGGTCCGCCCGCAACCACGCAAGAAGAGCGTGTCGCCTGCTACCAGGCGCTCGCCGACTAGGAAGCACTGGCTACCTGGAGTGTGGCCCGGGGTATGAAGCAGGCGGATGGCGACTTCGCCGACGTCGAGCACGTCCCCGCTCGCGTGGCCGACGAGGTCGGAGTGACCGACCCCTGTCGTACGCTCGATCCAGGCGACCTCGTGCTCGTTGGTGTGGACTGGGACCTGTGCTTGTTCCAACAGCTCGGCGATACCGGCAATCTGATGACCTACCAGGTCGCCGCCAACATGATCGGCGTGATAATGCGTCGCCAGGACGCCGGTGAGATGCATGCCGTCTGCCTCAAGGGTCCCGAGGATCTCGCTGGGTGAGTAAGCGGGGTCGACGACGACAGCCTCACCGCTCGCACGATCTCCGATCAGGTAGATGAGGTTGAGCATCTGACGCGCCACGGGATCCTCGGCCGCAATGTCGGCGCCGGCGAGCAGCCGCCGGAAGTACAGGCGGTCGCCCGTCACGTCGTTGGAGGCTCTGGAGTCCAATCGGCAAGCTTGGCGAGCCGGGTGTCGTTCGAGAAGACCTCCACGATCGGGAGCCGCAGCCCGATGCGCCTTTGCAGGCGTTCAACCGCGAGCTCCTGGTCCCACAAGACGAGAGTGACGGCTACGCCACCCTCTCCAGCCCGGGCCGTTCGCCCGGAGCGGTGCAGGTACGCCTTGTGGTCCTCCGGTGGGTCGTAGTGGATGACGACATCAACCTTGTCGATGTCGAGACCGCGCGCCGCCACGTCTGTTGCGACCAGTGCCGGGAGTTTCCCTCCCGCGAAGTCCTCGAGCGCCTTCTCTCGGGCGGACTGGCGAAGGTCACCGTGAATCGCCGCTGCCCTCACGCCTTCGCGCCGTAGGTCCGCGACGAGCCGGTCTGCACCTCGTTTCGTGCGGCAAAAGCACAAGGCCTTGGTCGCCCCGGCAACGATCGCCGCGCACACCTTCGCCTTGTCGAGCTGGTGCACCTTTAGGAATCGGTGCTCCATCTCATCGACTGTCACCTGTTTTGCCTGAACCTCGTGTAGGACGGGGTCGCGCAGGTGGCGGCGTACGACCTGGTCGACCGCCGAGTCCAAGGTTGCAGAGAAGAGCAACGTCTGGCGCGCCTCGGGCATTCGCCGTAGGAGCCATTCGACCTGCGGCAAAAAGCCCATGTCGGCCATGCGATCGGCCTCGTCGACGACGAGAGTCGAGATCTTGTTGAGCTTGACCGCCTTCCTGTCCGAAAGATCAATCAGGCGTCCCGGCGTTGCGACGACGATGTCCGTACCCGTCGCGAGCTGCCGTGCTTGGCGGTCCAGGTCCGTGCCGCCGTAGACGGCGAGGACTCTTCTGTCGACGGTCCTTGCGAGGGTCTCCAGCACCTCCGCGACCTGCACGGCGAGCTCTCGCGTAGGGACCAGGACGAGGGAGGCAGGGGCGCCGGCGCTCGCGCGCGGCGTCCTCATTAGCATCGGCAAGCCGAAGGCGAGAGTCTTTCCAGAGCCGGTCTTAGCCTTGCCGCAAACGTCGCGGCCCGAGAGCGCATCTTCGATCGTGAGCGCCTGGACCGGAAATGGGCGCCTGATCCCCTGGCTTTCCAACGCCTCGACCAATTCGGGCGCTACGCCGAGATCGGCAAATGTGGCTCCGATCTCCGTATCAGTTGTCATGTAGTTCCTCGCTGTCGCCAACAAGGCTACCGGTGGGAACGGCGCGCCACGTTCATGGCGCCAAGTGCGATCATGTCGGCATGACAGCTCTGGTTGCGGGCGACCTCGCCCCTATGTTCTCCCTGCCGGATCAGGACGGCGCGATGGTCTCGCTCGGGGACTTCGCCGGTCGCCGCCTCGTCGTGTACTTCTACCCGGCCGATGACACGCCAGGGTGCACCAAAGAGGCTTGTCAGTTCAGCGATCTTGTCGATGAGTATGCAAACTTGGGCGTGGAAGTGATTGGAATCTCACCCGATGGCGGCACCAAGCACCAGAAGTTTCGGGCGAAGTACGGGCTCAAGATCGCCCTTCTGAGCGACTCGGAGCACGAGGTAATGGCGCTCTATGGCGCCTTTGGACCAAAGACGCTTTATGGTCGCAAGACGATAGGCGTCGTCCGATCGACTTTTCTTGTCGGCCCGGACGGGAGGATTGAGCAGGCCTGGTACAACGTGCGGGCCGACGGTCACGCTGCCAAGGTGCTCGCAGCCCTAGCGCCCTGACGCGTGCGAGGTCGTCATTGGCGCCAATCCAACTCGGCGCTTGTCATACTTCGACGATTCGATCGGCCTGGGCGTATACCCGTGCGCGCAGGTGCCGCACTAGATAGCGGGGCATCGAAGGCGTTGCTGCTCGTGCTTGCGAGCAATCGGGATGCCCGAGGATTCTCGTGCCGCCGTGCTCGGACCGCTCCAGGGCGACGATTCGCCAGTTAAGAGGTCCGTCGCATCAGCTAGCTGTTGGAGACATTGCCGCAAGAGACCGCAATCGGCGTATTCACAGACGCTGTTGGCGTCCGTGGGCTCGATCGTAAGCCCCACGGGGTCATCTCACGCTACTTAGCGTCAGCTCGACCTGTCGCTCGCCGACGCCGCGCTGCTATTGCAGACCAGCAGCCTGCTCGAGGCGTGCGCGCGCGTAGAGAGCCTGCGACCGAAGTTGTTGTGCGGAGCGACGTGTCCGCTCCGAGGTGTAGATCAGCATGTGCGAGCGCCCGTAAAAGCGGCGGTAGTAGAGGAGACCGCGCCGACGGGCATACGCGACTACATCACCAATCGGCAGCGGCCTAGACCGGCGCGTTTCTTCGAGCGGGTCCTGAATAAGGTTGACCACGACGATGCGCGCTCGCTCCTCAAGGTAGGTCAGAAACGCGAAAGGGTCAGGCACTAGATAGATCACGTCGAAGGCGTATGCTGCGTCAAACCCCCCGGGCACGTCGCCCCCGATGTTGTAGACGGCGCTGTCTAGGTGGCGATGTTCTAGCCGCCATCGAAGATAGCGAGTGCTCGGGCAGTCAAAATCGGCAAACTCAACCTGGTAGCCATCATTGATGAAGCGCAAGCCGTCACTACCAATCCCACACCCGTAATCGAGGAGACGCGCTGGCGGGGCAACGATTCGCCGCAGTGCTGATCGGTAAGGAATCTTTGTGCGGTTCATCGCGAACGCGGTGAGATCGTAGAGAGCCTGGTTTGACTTGTAGAAGGTATCCAGGCTCGTGGCCGCCGTCAGAGCCTCACGGTATTTGATCAGCCGCTGTTCATCATAGTCATCGCCTAGGTATGTCTTGAGTTCCGTGAGGTCCTGCTCGCTGTCGTGATCCGAGGCTCGCATGGCGCGAAACTAACGGCGCGACCGTTTGGTTCATGCAGGCAGCTGTATTCGGCCATGTTCTGTCGTGCGGTACGAAGCTCTCACGGCAAACCGCGACGACATCCATATGAGCGCCGGTCCTCCGAGACGCCACGCACGAGAGACCATTCTGCCACCCAGGCTAACTTGCACGGCGGTGCCAGAATAGCGATCTCGGGTGTCAGGATCCTCTCCGGCGAAGGTCCTATGACACTGAACAGCACTCGCTAGAGACCTGCTCAACCCAACCAAGAGGCTGCATTCGCCCGAGCGAGGTTGGCGATCGCGAGAGAGGAATCAAACCGAATCCTTAGCCTGTTTGGTTAGGAGATCGTGACCTGAGAACGGGGTCCCGAGGATCGGGTTACAGCTCGTGCACCAGAGCCCCCGCAGCCCGGACGCCGGTGCCAAGCCGAGTCGAGAAGCTTCGAAGAACTGAATCGCGATGCGGTCCGTGAGCCCGCTCGCCCCAGTGCGGCCTCGCTGAGCTACTACTCGACGGTGACGCAGGTTCCTCTCGGAGCAATCGAAC
>JBEKVJ010000022.1:0-40830 GCA_049514105.1 Acidimicrobiales bacterium | reverse complement strand
GAGAGTTGGCACGACCTCGATCTCGTCTTCTGTTCCGAGAGCGGCGAACCGCTCCACAGGAGCGAGATGTCACGGCAGTTCACCCTGTTGTTGAAAAGGACAAGCGTTGCGCACCATCGCCTCTACGACTGTCGACACACTGCAGCCAGCCTCCTTCTTGCACAGGGTGTGGCACCTCGGGTCGTCATGGAAACGCTTGGTCACTCCTCGTACTCGCTGACGATGGACACCTATGCCCATGTGTACGCGAGCGCGCTCCGAGATGCTGCGGCCGCGATCGATCGCGTGCTCGCCCCACAGGAGCCTGCGTCTCCGGTACGGGACTCCGCTGTTTGATCCTTCCCTCCCAGACGACGACCGCTGGGCAGAGGGGGCGAGCCGCGACGTCGTCCCTTGAGTGGAGAGTCCATCGCTTTCGCTTTGTCGCCGCGAGAAGCGCTTCGGAGGATGAAAGATTTCCCGGACGGCCGGACATGATGTAGGTGGCCGACGTTGAAAGGAAGCCGTTGGACTCCTACGTCACGCCCGAGCGCAAGGCCGCGTTCCGAGCCGCATACGAGCAGCACCTCAGGACCGTCTACCGGTACCTCGTCTCGAGAAGTGAGAACCGGTCGGACGTTCCCGATCTCGTCGCTGAGGTCTTCGCTACGCTCTGGCGCCGGGGCGAGTCTCTGCCGGCCGAGGCGGACCTACGTGCATGGCTCGTCGGCGTCGCCCGCCGGGTCCTCGCCAATCAAAGGCGGGCCGCCAGGCGCCGGGAGCGACTCTTCTCGAAGGTCGCTGCCGAGCCACAGCCGTTCGGTCGGGTCGAGGTGGATCCCGACCTCTCCGAGCGGCTTGCCCGTGCGCTTCGCTCTCTTCCGGAGCGGGACCGGGAAGCCCTGCTCCTGGTGGTCTGGGACGAGCTCTCCCACGAGGAAGCCGCGAAGGTACTCGGGTGCTCGCGCAACGCCTTCGACGTGCGCCTCCACCGTGCCCGGCACCGCCTAGCCCGCGAGATCGGTGAACGCCCGACTCCGGGGCGTTCTGGCGAGCTGAGTCCGACGCGGCTGCCTGGGAAATCGGAAGGGACTTGGTGACCATGTGGTTTGACGAACAACTGAGAAAGCTGAACCCTGCGGACTCCGCGTTGGTACCGGCGCCCGGCTCGGTCGAATCAGAGGCGATCTACGAGACGGTCGTGGCACGGCGCGATGACCCGACGTCAGCGCGGCGGCGATTCCCTCTCCCGTCCGCAGACCCGTCGCGGCTCTTCAGCCGGCGGACCTTGTCACGAGGGACCGTCGTGCTCGTGGCGGCTGCCATCGTTGCCGTCTTCCTCGTCCCTCTTCCGACCGGTCACCTCTTCGGCATCGGGGCGGGCAGCAACAATGGACCTGGGCTCGCCGCCTGTGAGCGCGGCTGGCTCGAGGTGGGGGCCTGGCCCGCGAGCCGGCTGCCGAACGGCTCGAACAATCCGCCCACGACGATGCGCGAGATCGTTCGCGTCGACTCCTCCGGCCACTCCTGCAGCCTGCCGGCGGGCTGGCTGAGGCTGACGTCGATTCGCGAGGAGGGGAGCCCGTACGCTTCGATCCACCAGACCGACGCCGGGCGCAGCTCGAACGTCGTCCTCTCAGCGGGCCGGTTCGCCGTGGCAGACGTCGCCCTCTCTATCCCGTGGTTCATTCCCTACGGCAATCTCTGTGCCTCGGGGGTCGCCATCGGAGTGATACCACCTGCCTCCAGGCGCGCGTCCCGAGCCTTCGTGGTCTCCTCGGGCTGCCTCCAGGGATGGGCCGGCGTGCTGAAAGCCACTGTCGGGGCCCTCCGCCAGGTTAACTCCGGCGTCCCCGACGCTAGGGGTGTCCTTGTCGCGCACTTGCGGCCGGGGCCGATGGCGCTCGGGGCAAACGGCGTTCTCTACGTCTCTGAGCCATCTCTCGACCAGGTTGTAGCGAGGATGCCGAACGGGTCCTTCAAGCTCATTGCCGGGACCGGCCGGCCAGGGTATTCCGGTGATGGCGGCCCGGCGTTCCGTGCAAGGCTGAGCCAGCCGGAGGGACTCGCCGTGGCCCCCAACGGGACCCTCTACATCGCCGACTTCGGGAACAACCGGGTGCGCGAAGTGTTGCCTGACGGCACGATCGAGACCGTCGCCGGAGAGGGCGGCACTCAGCCCGGTCAAGTCATCCCGATCGACGGTTTGCCCGGCGGGCCGGCGCTGAAGGTGCACATTTGGTCGCCGAGTGCCATCGCCATTGGACGAGGTGGGGAGCTCTACATCGCCGCCTCCAACGAGAACTCGGTCCTCGAGCTCCGCGACGGCAAAATCACGACCCTCGTCACCGGTGACAACCTGAAGTCGATTCCCTACTTCGCGCGGGACCAACTGTGCGGTCCGGACGGTGTCGCCGTCGATGCACGCGACAATCTGTATGTCGACTGCGGATTAGTACTCATGCGCACTCCCGGCGGCCGGATCGTATCTAGAGGAAGCTGGGAGTCGCGCGGGTGCGCACCCTTCGGCGAACCGGTTGGCGACACGGTCGACCTCGTGACGACCGCAGGCATCGTGTCGTTTACGCCCACCGGTCAAAGGACGGTCGACCTACCCGGAGCACTCGCCGGCGTGGGCGTGATCAACCTGGAAGGAATCGCCGTGGCTCCCGACGGCACCGTGTACCTCGACCAAAGTGGCGACGACGGGCCACCGGCGATCGTGGCTCTTCACGATGGCCATCTCGTCACGCTGTGGGCGGCAGATACTTAGGGCACGATCGTCGGCCCCTTGCACCGCGGAGAGTCGATCGCACGATCTGCTGATGAACTGACCGTTTCAAAGGCACACATCCTGCTCCGCAGAACGTCTTCGACGGCAGCCGCTTCCGGCTGCGACCGCGTCGCCGCCGGCAAAGTTTGGTGGTCAGTTTGGTGGTCAAAGCACTCTTGGACCTCGGTCGCAAGCCTCACAGAGGGGAATCCCGAGCCTCTGACCAGGGAGTTTGCAGCGGAGGAGGTGGGATTTGAACCCACGGACCCTTTCAGGTCACACGATTTCCAATCGTGCCGATTCGGCCGCTCTCGCACTCCTCCAAAGGGCCTCAGCACGCTATCGTTGCACTTGCTGGCGCTGTCGCGCGCAGTAGCCGGGTTCTGCGCAACGGGCGACCGTGAATCGAGTCAGGGCCGGAAGGCAGCAGCTCTCAGCGGATTCGCTTGTGTGCCGCAGGTGACCTGGCTGCTGCGCACGACAGCGCCGGAAGTCTTTTCAGGTATTACTCCTGGTTCAGCTGTCGCGGCGCGACCGGCAAAGGTTCCACACCTCGCCAGACCTCCAGAAGCCCTGAGCCGGCCGCGGTCGACGCAGGCGGCAAGTCGTAGGCTCGCAGAGTGGTCGACTACCAGTCCCTCTACCGGCGATACCGTCCCCAGCGCTTCTCCGAGGTCCGTGGCCAGGACCATGTCGTCGGGGCTCTCCGCCACGCCGTGCGGGACAACCGCGTAGCGCACGCCTACCTCTTCTCAGGCCCGCGCGGAACCGGTAAGACCTCGACTGCGAGGATCCTCGCCAAGGCCCTGAACTGCACCAGCCCTGTTGACGGCGAGCCATGCGGGGTTTGCGACTCGTGTGTGGACATCACGCGTGGCGCCTCGTTCGATGTCCACGAGCTCGACGCGGCCTCGAACAATGGGGTCGATGCCATGAGGGATCTCGTCGCCAGGGCTTCTCTCGCGACACCCGGGCGTTGGAAGGTCTACATCGTCGACGAGGTCCACATGCTCTCCGCGTCGGCGTCGAATGCCCTGTTGAAGACTCTCGAGGAGCCTCCCGATCACGTCGTGTTCGTGCTCGCCACGACCGATCCCCAAAAGGTGCTCCCCACCATCCGCAGTCGGACCCAGCACTATGAGTTCCACCTCCTCGACAGCAACGTACTGGCGCTCTTGCTGGCAGAGGTGGCCCGTGACGCCAAGCTCGAGCTGCCCGAGAGCGCCGTCGAGGCCGCTGTCCGCCGAGGTCGGGGATCGGCCCGCGATGCCCTTTCGGCGCTGGACCAGGTGGTCGCCGCGGGGGTCGTCGAGGACGACAGACCCTTTTTCAACGAGCTCATCGTCTCGCTGGCCGAGCGTGACACCGCGCACGCGCTGCAGGTGATCGAGAGTGCGCTCGTCGCGGGGCTCGACGCTCCCCGGATTGCTGCGGGCCTGCTCGACGAGCTGCGGGGCCAATTCCTCGCTGCGCTGGCACCGGGGCTCTCGAGAGAGGGCGAGTCCCCCGAGGGGCCGGCCGGCATGCCGGTGCCTGTCTCGCCGTTACACATCGGGCTGCTCCTTGGCCCCGCCCGCAGCGTGCGCGCGATGGAGCTGCTCGGGACTGCCATGGTGGCGATGCGTGACGCGCTCGACGTCCGGATCACGCTCGAGGTTGCAATTGTCCGCCTGACCCATCCCGAGGTCGACGACGAGCCGGGAGCGCTGCTCGAGAGGATCGAGCGCCTGGAACGCCGAGTACAGGAGCTGTCAGCACCTGGCGGCGGCTCGCTCCCCGCGCCGGCGCCACCGGTGCCGCCGCCACCACCTGCTTCGAGGCCTCAGCCTCCAAGAACGCAGGCTCCGGCTTCCGGACCGGATCCTTCAGCTCCAGTGTCGTCCGAGAGAGTTTCGACTGGCTCAGTCCAGCTGGAGTCGCAACCTGCACTCGGGGCTTTCGCCGTCGGATTGTCGCCGTTCGAGACAGCTCCACTGGGCGGGGATCTGAAACCCGAGGTTCCGCTGCCGGCGGCGAGCGCTGCTATGCCGGAAGGGCAACCAGCTGAGAACGCCGCCCCCGCGCCGACGCGCGACGAACTGGTCGAGGCGTGGGGTGACCACATCCTCAATCAGCTCAGGCCCAGGGTGCGGGCGGTGTTCGCTGTGGGCCGGTTCCTTGCGAGCGATGACGCGGCTGCGGTTCTCGCTCTGCCGAACGTCGCCCACGTAGAGCGGGCGAAGAGCGACTCTGCAGAGGTAGCCGAGGCGATCGGACGGCACTTCGGCCGCACGGTGCAGTTGCGGTTAGTCGCCGAGACCGACGCCGCCACTGCTCACCTGTCCCCGGGCGCGGCCCCAGGCTCCCGGGCGAACCCAGTGTCGGGCGCCGCCCCCCGTAGCACGAGCTCAGGACCGAGAGCCGCAGAGGCCGAGGGCCACGCCGGGAGTGGATCATTACAGTCCCATCGCGCACCCGTGGGCAATGATCAAGACGACGCCGGGGAGGAGATGCTCGACCCGGACGACCTCGATCCACTCGGGGACCAGGTCCACGGCGACGCAGCCTCGTGGGCGCAGGAGCGTCTCAAGGAAGTCTTCCCGGGAGCCGAGGAGGTCTGATATGTCCGAAAGCGATCTGCCTCCAACCGGTGGCCTCCCTGACCTGCTCTCCCAGCTGCAGGCGGCTCAGGCCGACCTCGAAGCCCATGTGGCCGCCATCGACACGACCGTCGTCGAGGGCAGCGCGGCCGGGGGTGCGGTTGTCATACGGCTGAACGGTTCCCTCGAGGCAGAGTCAGTGCACATCGACCCTTCGGTTCTCGAGGGATCAGACCCGTCCCTTCTCGAGGACGCTGTCCTTGCGGCGCTGCGTGACGCCCTCGGGCGGATCGTGGAGCTTAGGTCTTCCCTACAAGAGCAGTTAGCGCCATCTTTCGGGGGCGGGATGGACCTGAACGCCATCGTCGGGAACCTCGGCCTCGAAGGGGTGCTCGGCGGTCTCGATGTCAACTCCCTGATGGCGAGTTTCGGCATGGGCATGGACCTGGGTGCCCTCGGCGGTCAAGGTGACTCCGATGAGGATGACGAAGATGACGACCTAGACGACGAGCCGGAGGCCTGAGCGACCCGTGCCAGTGTTCGCCGGACCCATCCAGGACCTCGTCGACGAGCTTGGACGACTGCCCGGGATCGGGCCCCGCTCCGCGCAACGGATCGCTTTTCACCTGCTGGAGGCCGACCGGGACAGTGCCCTCCGGCTTGCGCAGGCAATCGCAGAGGTGAAGGACCGGATCCGCCTTTGTGAGCAGTGCTTCAATGTCGCAGAAACAGATCTCTGCACCATTTGCGCAGATGAGCGGCGTGACCGCAGTGTCATATGCGTCGTCGAGGACCCGCGCGACATCGTGGCGGTCGAGCGAACTCGAGAGTTCCACGGCACTTACCACGTCCTCGGAGGCGCGCTCAGCCCGATCGACGGCGTAGGCCCGGAGCAGCTGCGCGTGCGGCCATTGCTCGTGCGACTCGGTACCCAGACCGTCACCGAGGTCATTTTGTGCACGAACCCCAATCTCGAAGGAGAGGCGACGGCTATGTACCTTGCCCGGCTGCTGTCCCCGCTCGGGTTGAAGGTGACCCGCATCGCGAGCGGTCTCCCGGTGGGGGGCGACCTCGAATACGCCGACGAACTGACGCTCGGGCGCGCCATCGAGGGCCGGCGTGAGGTCAGCGGCTGAACCGACTGGTTACGAATGCAAATGGAAATCCGCCGACTTGGCCCAGGCGACCACGACACTGTCGTGGCCGCATCCGGCTTGTTCGATGGCCCTGTGCAAAAAGCGGCGGCGGGCCGCTTTCTCTCCGACGCAGGTCATCACCTCCTTGTCGCCTACGAGCAGGACCGCGTCAGCGGCGTCGAGGTGACTCATCCCGACAAGGGGACCGAGCTGGTCCTCTACGAGCTGGCCGTGGCGGAGACCTTCGGCGCAGAGGGTTCGGACGCGCGCTCGTGGAACGCCTTGGGCCACTTGCCCAACAGCGCGGCTGTTATGGGATGTGGGTGCTGTCCGACGGCGACAACAACGCAGCCCTGGCCACATACCAGCTGGCGGGTGGGTTGGCGGAGACAGATCAGGTAGTGATCGGGTGGACCTTCTGGGACCCGAGCGTGAAGATGCCTGACTGGTCGGAAAAGCCGATTCTCAAGGGCTCCCGGGTTCTGCTGCGCCCATTCGCAGAACACGACATTGCCGCGATGGCCGAGATCCTTGCGGATCCGGAGGTGCTTCGCCTCACCGGGAGTGTGCACACGACCGAGGAAGCGAACAGTCGCGGTCGCATTCCGGACGCGATGCAATTGGAGTGGTATCGAACCCGGGCCAGCGCGCCTGGGAGACTCGACCTGGCCGTCGTCGAGCGCGCCACGGACGCTTTGGTGGGCGAGGTCGTGCTCAACGAGTACGACGCTGCCAATGCCTCGTGCAATTTCCGGATCCTGATCGGCCCGCTCGGGAGGGACCGTGGCCTGGGGAGCGAGGCCACCAAGCTCGTGGTCGAATACGGGCTCGCCTCGCTAGGGCTTCATCGCATCGAGCTCAGCGTCTATGCCTTCAACCCACGAGCCTTGCACGTCTATGAGAAGGCCGGTTTCGTCACCGAGGGCATAGCGCGCGACGCGTTCTGTTTCGACGGCGCCTGGATCGACGCCATATCGATGTCGATCCTCTCGACAGATTGAGAGCGATTCAGTCAGGAGATCACGCGCAGAACCGCGGCGTCACCTTGACCGCCACCGCCGCAGAGCCCGACGGCACCGACACCGCCGCCCCGGCGGCGCAGCTCGTAGAGCATGGTGATCGCAAGCCTTGTTCCCGACATCCCGATCGGATGGCCGAGGGCGATGGCCCCGCCGTTCACGTTGACGACGTCGGCCGGGACCTTGAGGTCGTCGGTCGACGCGGCCTGCACGGCGGCGAAGGCCTCGCTGATTTCGAATAGGTCAATGTTCGCGAGCTCGAGGCCGGCTCGGGCGACGGCCTCCCGGATGGCATGGGAAGGTTGGGTCAAAAGCGAGGCGTCAGGCCCGGCCACCTGCCCGTAGCCGATGATCTCGCCGAGCGGGGTGATGCCGAGTTCGTCGGCGCGCTCGGGCGACATGACTATGACCGCGGCGGCTCCGTCCGATATCTGGCTGGCGTTGCCGGCGGTCACGGTGCCCTCCTCTGAAAAGGCGGGCCGGAGGGCCGCGAGCGACTCCAGCGTGGTCTCGGGCCGGACGCCCTCGTCGTTCTCGAGCACGAGAGGGTCGCCCTTGCGTTGGGGCACAGAGATAGGCACTATCTCCTCCGCGAGCTTGCCGGCCTTGACCGCCGCGGCCGCGCGCTCGTGCGACTGCGCCGCGAGGGCGTCCTGGCGTTCGCGGGCGATTCCCATCGCCCGGCTGTAGACGTCTGCGCTCATACCCATAGCGACGTGGTCGAAGGCGCAGAACAGACCATCGTGCATCATCGAGTCGACGACCCTTTGGTCGCCGAGGCGGTAACCGGCCCTTGCACCAGGGAGCAGGTAAGGCGCCCGGGTCATCGACTCCATCCCGCCTGCTACGACGATGGCAGCATCCCCCCCGCGGATCATGAGATCGGCGAGATGAATTGCGTTAAGGCCCGAGAGGCAGACCTTGTTGAGCGTCGTGGCCGGGGTCACCATCGGTATGCCGGCGTTCACAGCTGCCTGGCGGGCTGTTATCTGGCCCTGGCCAGCACCGAGCACCTGGCCCATCACCACGTAGTCGACGTCCTCGGGAGCGATGCCGGCTCTTAAGAGCGCGCCTTGGATAGCGAGGCCCCCAAGATCCATTGCCGTGTAGGCGGAAAGGGCACCGGAGAGCTTTCCGATAGGGGTACGGGCGCCGGAGACGATCAGCGAAGCGGGCATATGGACCTCCGCAACCTCGGGAGTGAGGACCTCCTCACCTCCATGGACAGAGACTACGGCGCGCCGGCCCGGATCGGAACAGTTGCCGGCGGTAAGGTTCGGCCATGCGTCGCTCCGATGCGGCAATGCCTTCCGGGCGGCAGACCGCACGATGAATGCCGAGCCCCCCCGGGTCGCGCTCGCGACCGAGATCGACCACGTCGCCATCGCGGTGGGTGATCTCGACGCCGCCATCGCCTTTTACGAGGCAGCTCTCGGTGCCCGGGTGACCCATCGCGAGCTGGTCGAGCGCGACGGGGTCGAAGAGGCCTTGCTCGCCGTGGCCGAGTCTTTTGTCCAGCTCCTCACTCCGATCTCGGAGACGTCCCCCGTCGCCAAGTTCCTCGCGCGCAGGGGAGAAGGCCTTCATCACGTTGGCTACCGGGTGGGCGATTGTGCCGCTGCGATAGAGCAGATGCGCGCGGCGGGAGCAGAGCTGATCGACGAGCATCCGAGGCCCGGTTCGCGCGGGACGACGGTGGCTTTCGTTCACCCACGCGGAGCCTTCGGCACGCTCATCGAGTTGGTGCAGGAGTAGGCACACACCTTGGGCGAAGTGGTCGTCTCTGAGAACGCGTCGGAACGAAGACCTCTCGAGTGTTTCGACCGCAGGGCATGGCTCGTCGCCGGTGTGGTGTTCTGGCCTGTTGGCGCGTGAGATGGGCGGGGGAAAACACCGGGTTCCGCCAATCCTGGGTGGCAATGTGGCCCGAGCTTCGCCGGTACAGCTGATGACGGCTGCGGCGCTCGTGTCCGGCTGATCAGTCGCCCTTGAACTCGCGGTAGAGCTCCATGAGGCCATAGCGGGTTTCCGGCGAGAGGTCCTCGGGCTGGACGCTCCCAAGGATCCCGATGGTCGCCCGGATCTGGCGCACGTACTCCTCACAGCCGTCGCAGGCTCGCAGGTGCTCTTCGAACGCCCTGGCGTCGCGCCGCGAGAGCTTGCCCTCGAGGTAGTCGGTCACGAGCTCGACCGCCTGCCGACAGACGATGTCGCGGTGGCGTGAGAGCAGTCTCATCGCGTCACCACCTCGTCCTCGAAGATGGCCCGTATCCTGCTACGCCCGCGGTGCAAGAGAACCCTTTGGTTGGCTTCGCTGATCCTGAGCACGTCACATACTTCCTTGCTGGATAGTCCATCCAGGTCGCGAAGTGTTACGACCGCCCGCTGGCTCTCAGGAAGCCGCGCGAGCGCTGCCTGCACCTGCTCGAGGAAAGGACCGCTCGAGAGCTTTTCGATGATCTCGTCGGACCAGTGTGGCGGCGGGTCCGACCAGGTCCCGCCGTCGTCGAAGCGCCGCTTGTCGACGCTGCCCTCCGCCCCCGGGTCGACCGGGACGCTGCGCTGCTCGCGGGCACCGGTCGAGCGTGCCCTATTGGCAAGGATGTGGAAGATCCAGGTCTTGAGCGACGAGCGACCCTCGAAGCCTTCGAGGCCCTTAAGCACAGCGACCCAGGTGTCCTGGGCGACCTCCTCGGCGATCGCCCGGCTCGAGACGAAGCTCTGCGCGAGACGCACCATCGAGGGGTGATAAGCGTTGATCACCTCGTTGAAGGCGGCCTCATCGCCTGCGCGCAGCCGGCGCACCAGGTCGTCATCGCTCACGCCCGCAGCGTAGGGCGCGCAGGGCCCGATCATCTCGCGGACCCATGGCGCTCCTGTCGGCGGGCACAGAATTGGGTGACCAGCGCTCCGGTGACCGGTAGCCTTCCCGCAATGACCGGGGAACCCACGGCCGACCACTCCGTCGGCGCCCGCCTCACAGGGCTCGAGGCCAGGCGCTTAGAGGCGATCAACGCAGGGTCGCCGCGTTCGGTCAAAGCTCACAAGGCCAAGGGCAAGATGACGGCGCGCGAGCGGATCGACTATCTCCTCGATGAAGGGTCGTTCCAAGAGCTCGACCTGCTCGTCCGCCACCGCTCGCACGGCATGGGCATCGAGCGTTCCCGGCCCTACACAGACGGGGTCGTGACCGGTTTCGGGACGATCGACGGCCGCCGTGTGTGTGTCTTCAGCCAGGACTTCACGGTCTTTGGGGGCGCCCTCGGCGAGGCGCACGCCGAGAAGATCCACAAGGTCATAGACCTTGCCCTTTCCGTCGGTGTGCCGATCATCGGCCTCGAGGACTCAGGCGGGGCGCGCATCCAAGAGGGCGTGGTCGCCCTCAACGGCTACGGCGGCATCTTCTACCGCAACGTCAAGGCGTCTGGGGTCGTACCCCAGATCAGCGTCATCCTCGGCCCGTGCGCGGGGGGTGCGGTCTACTCGCCGGCGATCACGGACTTCATCTTCATGGTGCACGAGACGAGCCACATGTTCATCACCGGCCCCGACGTCGTAAAGACAGTCACCGGAGAGGACGTGACCTTGGAGCAGCTCGGAGGGGCGATGAGCCATGCCACGCGCTCGGGCGTGGCGACCTTCGTCTCTCGCGACGAGAAGTCGTGCCTCGACGAGGTTCGCTACTTGTTGTCGTTCCTCCCCTCCAACAATCTCGAGCTGCCCCCCGAGTCCGAGGAGCCGGACGACGTCGAGGCGCAGGTGCCCGAGCTGCGCGACGTCGTCCCAGGCAGCCCGAACCAGCCCTATGACATGAAGCGGGTGATCACCGCCGTCGTCGACCAGGGCGATTACCTGGAGTACTTCCCGCACTGGGCCAACAACCTGACGTGCGGTTTTGCCCGCGTAGCCGGGCGCGTGGTCGGCATTGTCGGCAACCAACCAAGTGTGCTCGCGGGTGTGCTGGACATCGCCTCCTCGGAAAAAGGCGCCCGCTTCGTGCGCACCTGCGACGCCTTCAACATCCCGCTTGTGACCTTCGTCGACGTGCCGGGTTTCATGCCCGGAACGGACCAGGAGTACGGTGGCATCATTCGTCACGGAGCAAAGCTCCTTTATGCCTATTGCGAGGCAACGGTGCCTCGGGTGCAGGTGATAACACGCAAGGCATACGGCGGCGCTTATGTCGTCATGGACTCAAAGTCGATAGGCGCAGATTTCGCCTACGCCTGGCCGTCGGCCGAACTGGCCGTCATGGGCCCACAGGGCGCCGTCGAGATCGTCTACAGACGCGAGCTCGTGGACTCGCCCGACCCTGTCTCGCGCCGTGCCGAGCTCGTCGCGGAGTACACCGAGCGGTATGCGAACCCCTACGTAGCCGCCGAACGCGGCTACGTGGACGCGGTCATCGACCCTGCCGACACGCGCGCCATGCTCGTGAGGGCCTTCCGACTGCTCGCCTCAAAGCGCGAAGACCTCCCCAAACGCAAGCACGGGAACGTACCACTTTGAGCGAGATGTCTCGGGCAGCTTCTGTCGTACCAGCTCCGCCGCTCAGCGCCCCGCCCCATCTTGTGGAGGCGATCGCAGTCGCGGTGGCGAAGTCCTGGCCCACCCCCGCCCGCGCCACGAAGGCCCTGCGCGGGTCCGAGCCCGTGCCGCCAGACGCGGTCGCGTGTGCGACCTGGCGCTTCTCGGGGCGCTGGTGGCTTCCCGCCGCCGGCGTGGGACAACGCAGGCCGTGGCCGGACAAAGGACCGCGGTGAGCGCCATCGCAGAAGTGTGGGACCTCACGACCGTGGCCGACGACGAGGTTGTCTTCCACCTCCACGCTCCCGAGCAGGCCACGTCCGGCGATGAGCGCAACGAGTGGGCCGGGCCCGGATACGAGGTCATAACAGGCCTGAAGCCGGGTGCCGCGCTCGTGCGTCACGGCATAGAGACGCGCACGCTCGCTCGCCCGCCCGGCGAGCTGCTGTGCAGGTTCGCCACCGTCAACGACGTCCATCTCGGCGAGACAGAGTGCGGCAGTCTCGCGAACGCCTCGGACGCGATCGGGTACCTCGCCGCGGCTGGGACCGACATCGAAGAGGCGCGCGAGAAATTGCAGTCGTTCCTCGCCCAGCTTGGCCCGCTCGCTGTGTGCTCCTCGCCCGAGGGGGCGGCCCCGTACCCGGAGATGATGAGCCACGCCGCTGTGACAGAAATCGTCGGCTACGACCCCGCCGCGGTCGTGGTGAAGGGCGATCTCACCGCCGCCGGGCTCGTGGACGAGTACGACGCCTTCTTGCAGTGCTATCGCGGCATCTTTGGTGATCGCCTCCTGCATGTGCGCGGCAACCACGACGCCTACACAGGTCGACGCTTTGCCTGCGAGCCGTGCCAGGAGATGGAGCTCCCCGGTGTCACCCTCGCCCTTTTGGACACAGTCATTGAGGGACGTGACTCCGGTCAGCTGAGCGACGAACAGCTGGACTGGCTCGACGAGCTCGCAGGGCGGGCAGACCGTCCCGTGCTCGTCTTCGGCCATCACCACCCTTGGAAGCCGGGGTCGTCCAAGCGGCCTGGCGAGTACTTCGGGATCAACCCGGAGGACTCCGAGCGCCTCGTAGGGCTGATCGCGAGAAGGCCCGCCATCGCGGGTTATTTCGCAGGACACACGCACCGCAATCGTGTCCGGCATTTCGCCGAGACCGGCGCGGTCCCCTATGTCGAGGTCGCCAGCGTGAAGGACTTCCCGGGCAGCTGGGCCGAATACCGGGTCTTCGAGGGTGGGATCTTGCAGGTTCACCGCCGTCTCGCCTCGCCGACAGCGCTTGGCTGGTCGGAGAAGTGCCGGTCGTTGTACTGGGGCATGTACCCCTCCTACGCCCTTGGCAGGCTGGAGGACCGCTGCTTTGCTGTCATGCCCCGGGCGGCTACTGCCTGAGCCGGGCCCGGATATCCCGGCGCCTGCGGGAGCCAGACAGGTCCGCCCTCGGCGCAGAAAAGCTGGCCCGAAGGCCCCGACCATGGCCTCGCCGCTCCCAGCAAGCGTCGGCGAGGCTCGCATCAAGCCTTGGCCCGCCTGGCAGAATCGGTCGGTGCCTCGTGATCGGGACGTTCGAGCCTTCCACGATCGTGCTCCCAGCTACGAGTCTGGGTGGCTGGGCGGGATGCACCACGAGATCGCTCACCGCACTGGCCAACTCGCCCTTTGTCTCGACCGGACCCCGCAACGCGTGTTGGATGTGGGATGTGGGACCGGCTTGCTCTTGAGGTTGCTGGCCGAAGGTCTCCCTGGCTCCGAGGAGCTGGTAGGCGTCGATGCCGCGACCGGCATGATCGCCATTGCGAGCTCGCTGGCAAGCGATCCCCGCCTCCGGTTCTCAGTTGGAGTCGCCGAAGACCTCCAGTTTCCAGATGCTTTTTTTGACATCGTCTTGAGCACGAATTCCTTCGATCATTGGGAGAACCAGGGCGCTGGTCTTGTCGAATGTGCGCGGGTTCTTAGCCCGGGTGGTCGCTTGGTTCTCACCGACTTGTTCTCACTCTGGCTCGCTCCCACGCTGTTGGTTGGTCGCCGAGGCCGTGCTCGAACGAAGCATCGAGCCTCCGAGCTGTTGGGCGCGTCAGGTTTTCACTCCATCAAGTGGCACCGGCTGTACGCCCTCATCATCAAGACGGCTGTGGCGTCGAAGTAAAGCCCGTTGGCGAAGCTCGAGCCCGACACCGCGAATCTCCGGGCTGGTGCTAGACCTCGCGGCGGTGCACAGGTTGAGCGTGGTCGCGACGGTGGCTCTGACACTGGCGCTATGCGCCTTTGCCACCTCTGATTCGACTGCTGCTGTATCTGCGCACCCTCGCCTCACAGTGAGTGCCCTGACCGGTGCACGTGGTCCCAACCGACTTGCTGACATCGATAGGGGCCTCGCGGCGTTGTCGGCCTTCACACCCGGTGAGATCACGCTTGCGTCTTCGGGTGAGAAGGCGTTCGTGCTTGGGACAAGTCCCTGCGGGAAGCGACTGTGCGCTGAACTTTGGAGCGGAACAGGCCGCTTGTTTGCCGAGCGCGTGGCGCCTCCGGGGAAAGCACCGATCTATCCCGGCGATACGGGATCCGAACTGGTATTTGCCAACAGCCTTGACGGATTCGCGCTCGATTCGCCCTGGACTACAAATCCGATCGCATATCGCACTACCGACGGCGGCTCGAGCCGTCGACAGCTGTGGCCTTTCCGCCACGAGCTCGTCGTCACTTTGGGCGCTGTGCCCAACAGGAATGATGGTCGCTTGGTTCTACAGCGGCGACGGTGGCCACCATTTCAAACGTTTCTGGTATCCGATGGGTACGAGTGATGCCACCCTCGATCCCGTGAGCGGCAAGCTTGCCTTTCGCTACACGGGGATCGAGCTACCGCGCCCCGATCAACTCCAGCGCACCAAGAACGGTGGCACCACCTTCGTCTCGATAGGACACTTGCCGTTCAACACGGGGATCTGCGTCCGAGTTGTCTTCCGCAATGCCGACAGCGGCTATGCCACCAAGAGACTGGGCCGTGGACATCATGACGCCTTCTCACTGGCGGCTAGTCGCCGGACGGGAAGTCCTCGCCACGGACAACGCTGGCAGGAGCTGGCGCACCATTCGCAGCAACGTCGAGAACCTGGGCTTCGGTTTTGATTTCGCCAGGCCAGGCGAGACCCTCGGCGGTTTCGTGAACGACGACGTCGGCTGGATGTCAGCGGAAACCTAGCGCTCTGGAGAACAACAGATGGCGGTACCACATGGAACCGCGTCGCAGTTAGGGCGTCTGGCGCCACCTGACATAGCTGGGAGAGCGACCCTGCCAGCCGGACCCGTGCTCGGAGTCTCTCGGCTGTCCCAAAGCGCTTTCTCTGTCCATCTCTATGCCGCCGGCCGTTTTGCCCGCGTGTTCGTCCCTTGGTGGGCACCGCCCGCCCGGCTGGGTTGCTGGCTCCTCTCGCTCTTGACGGCTTTGCTCATGAACCCAGGCGCCGGCCTCTCTGATGAAAATGGTGTGGTAAATGAGCCCCGGCAAATGGTTTCTAATGGTGGTGAGTACACACAGATCGGGGACTGCAACGAGAGACCCAGATCGACCAGAAGTTGGCACAGAGCGCAAAGCAACGGCCGCAGAAGAGTTCACGGCCTTCGTAACTGAACAGGAAGTCAGACTGCGACGCGCACTTGTCGCCGCTTATGGCGGCGAAAGAGGCCGCGAGGCGACAGCCGAAGCCCTGGCCTTTGCCTGGGAGCACTGGGGGCGTGTTTCCCAGATGAACAACGCTCCCGGCTATCTGTTCCGAGTTGGCCAGAGCAGGACGAGGTGGCGTCGCTCGGTCCTGACATACGAGCCGCGGGTATCGGAACCCCTTAGCTTCGAGCCGGGGCTCGTCGCCGCCTTGAAGTCACTCTCAGCCCGCCAACGCACAGCTGTGGTTCTCGTGCACGGCTTCGGCTGGACTCTCAGAGAGGTCGCCGAGCTAACCGGGACGAGTGTGAGCACGGTGCAGAACCATCTCGAACGAGGCCTCGCCCACCTGCGACGGGCGCTCGGAGGGGAGGAGCGATGAACGAGCAGGATCTGCGGCGACAGCTGCGAGCAGTCGTCGACGGCGCGGCAGCGCCGGTCTTGTCCCGTGAGGTCATCTCCAGGGTGGCGAAGGGGTCGACAAAGTCCAGAGGAGTCCAAAGCCGAGCTCTCCACCGCCTCGTGGTCGTAGCGGTTGGCGCCGCCATCATTGTGGTGTTCTTCGTCCCCTTGTCCCATGTAAGCCTGTTCAAGAGGCTCGTGACTCCGCCCAGGGTGACTCCGACCGGCACGACTGTCCCGAGGCTTCCGCGACTTCAGTTCGTACCTTCAGAAGTTGCCCCGCTCGCGATGACGTTTGTTGACGCGGCCCACGGCTTTGTCCTCTTGCAAGGATGCACCGAGTCAACGTGTGAATCCTGGGTCGATGTGACAGGTGACGGGGGGGAGCGCTGGAAAGCGCAGCCGGCGCTTGTTGCTTACCTGGCGGCCGACAACCTCAAGACGGCTCTGCCCGACGGCCCGGTCCCGAATCCGAACAAACTTGGTGCTGCCAGTCTCGTCTTCACCTCAGCGAACGACGGTTGGGCCTACGGTCCCGGGCTGTTCGTCACCCATGACGGCGGACGCGAGTTCCGTCGTTTGAACGTAAGCGCACCCGTCCTTAGCGTCGTGGCCTCCGAAGGCCGCGTGTGGGTCCTCGAGCGACGATGTCTCCCCGCGAATCGGAACAGAGACGGCGGCTATTCGAACATGTGCGACCGCCCGATGTTGCTCTCCGGTCCTGTCGGCGGCGACAGCCTCAGCCCCGTCGTGGGGCAGATACGCGGCTTCCCCTTGGCCTCGGGAGCCATGCCCGGCAGCCAGTTCCCGACTGAGATCGTCCACGCGAGCTCTAAGGTCGCGGTTCTTGCAGGCCCTTACGGTCTTGACGTAACAAACAACGGCGGGAGGACCTGGCTACGTGCCAGCTATCCGTGCAAGGGCATGTACGGGGGAAACGTGGTCAGTTCCGGCTGGGGAACAGGCTCGGTCGCGATGGATCCCACCGGGTCGATTTGGCTCATCTGTGCCGGAGAACCGGGCGCTGGACAACAGCCGAAGCAGCTGTGGCGTTCGCCAAACAATGCTCAGACCTGGTTCGGCCCATATCCCCTCTCGTGGTCTGGCTACGCCGACACGGTCTATGCCATCAGCTCAACAACGGCCTGGAACTACGGATCTCGCGCTCCTGTTCTTCGGACGACTGACGGTGGACGCACCTGGAGGCCCCTGCTAGAGAGCGTCTTCAATGATGCCGAAGGAGGGCCAGCAGCCTTCAGCGCCATCGGCACACAAGACGCCTGGGCGATCCCATCTAACCAGGTCCCGACTGAGGTCTTGCGAACGACAAATGCCGGGCGCTCCTGGCAATCCGTGAAAGCCTCGACAGTTGCTACGTCTCCCCCTAACGCCTGCCCGACGGGTGTCTTCCCACCAGGCGAGCTTTTCGGGGTGCAATTTCTCTCGGTCACTACCGGCTGGACTGTCGGGTCCAACGGGGTCCTGGCTACTGACGACGGCGGCGTACGTTGGACGGTTCAATACCGAGCCCGATGCGCGGACCTGACCGAGGTCGAATTCGTCGACGCTGAACACGGTTGGGCTGTCGGCTTGACGGATTTGCTCGTCACCACCGACGGCGGTCGGCACTGGCAACAGCTCCAGGAGCCCGCCTGGCCGGTTCGCTCGGCGCACTTTGTGTCACCGAGGGTCGGCTACGCGGTCGCGGGCGGAGCTACCCCGGGAAACTGGAGCCCGATGACTCCTTGGACGGGCGGGGTCGTGCTGAAGACGCTCGACGGGGGGCAGAGCTGGACGCGGCTGGCCGCCCCGGCCGACGCGCAGAGCTTGTGTTTCGCGACCTCAGATGACGGCTGGCTCGGAGCCGACGGACGTATCTACCGCAGCCTCGACGGTGGCAGATCCTGGTCGCTCGCCCTGAAAGGCTACGGGCAAGGAGAAGATCGATCCCTCGCCATGGTGCAATGTGCCGGACAAAAAGCTGGCTGGGCCGAGCTTGACGGACCAGGCGGTGAGATGAGTCAATCTCCTCACGTCGCCTTTCACAGCGACGGTGGTCCCTGGACGCCCATCTTCGCTGAACAGTACTTCCCCCATCCCGGCGTCGCTGTCTCGGTCAACTCGCCCGGCAGCTACTCAGGGCCCTTCAGCACTATCGACCCCGACACTGCCGTGTTCATCGACAGCTGCGACGCTTGCGGATACCGAGGGACAGCGCCGTGGGCGTTCGCCGAGCGAGGTGGCAAGCAGCTGGTGCGCCGCGGCAACGTCGGCTACATCACCTCAGCTATTGGGGTCAGCTTTGTCACATCTCGTTCTGGCTGGGTCACAGGCATCTACTGGGGCGGCTCATCGACCGTCTACCGCCTTGTGCACACGAACAACGCCGGTCGTACATGGACCGTCGAGTACACAAGTTGACCCCTCGTCTTCCCACCCGTGCGTTCGCCAGCCCCTCTCTTTCCCGGCCTCGCAGAACTTCCGGGAACTTATTTGCCATTGCGGAGTAAGTATCAGTTGGTGCTGACCGGAGATGGTTCGGACGAAGACACAGCAACGGAGTCCTCTGACGGTGGTGCGTTCACGGAACTCTTCGAGCGGCACTTCGACGATGTCTATCGGTACCTAGCGTTTCGAGTCGGAGCGGTCGTGGCCGAGGATCTCGCGGCCGAGACCTTCGCCAGGGCCTTTGCTGGCCGGCAGAGTTTCGAGCCCGATCGCGGTTCGGTGCGTGCCTGGCTGTTTGGGATCGCCCGGAACTTGATCCGGGACCATCGCCGAGATGAGCGCCGAGAGATGGAGACCTGGAGACGAGCCAACGCAGATCGGCTCCTCTATGCATCCGACGATGCGGCCCGTCTTGCTGAGCGGCTCCGACTTCGCTCCGCCTTCGGCTCGCTCAAGACTCGGTCTGCCGGTGCTGCCTCTCGCTTCGAAGCAAGCCCACGACGGTGGACAGGGCAGTGGCCCCGTCGTCTCACCGTCGTCTTTGTAGCTGCCGCCATCATTGTGGTGTTCTTCGTACCGCTGCCGGGCAAGAGCCTTTTCAATCGGATTGTGAGCCCGACAAAGTCACCGACCACAACGACCATGTCACCACCGGTGACCCGAGCAACCCAGCAGGAGATCAAGACCTTCGTGGCTCTTGCCGAAAGGGGGTTGCATCGTGAGTTCACGGCGACCTACCTGACCGTAGTCACTGATGGCGCCGGTGCCACCTCCCTCATGACGGTGAAAGCCGCCCAGGTGTCGTGGCCCCTGTCCTCTTTCGCCGAAGACTCGCCCCGTCTCATGTACGAGCAGAGTGTGAGTGGCAGCCTTTCCGAGGTCTTCTTGGGAGCCCTGCGGTCGTCCCGTAGCGCCCCGGGCTGGTACACCTGCACCACTCCCGCACACAAGCTGGCATGGACATGCTCGCCGGTCGACCAAGGTATGGAGGGGTCGATGCTCATAGGCGCCTACCTTCCGGGAAACGCACTTTCCGGCCTGCAGGCGCTCGCCGGCGGTTCCACCGTTCCGGCTATGCAGCACGATGCAAGGTTCTCCGAGAAGGTGGTTGCCGGACGAAAGCTCAAGTGCCTCGATTTCGGACCGGCACGAAACCCGCGAGCCGTCGTGTGCGAGACCAACCAGGGCATCATCGCTTACTACTCGTCTCAGGTGAGAGCTGCCACGGTGGGACCACTCGGCACCACGCGGCTCGTCTCGCTGTCGTTTCACGCGTCGAATACCGAATTTGTGCTGCCGGGCAAGGTTCCCCCCACGCCAGCTCACCGCGTAGGACTCTCACAGTTCAAGGACTCGTCTCTCCGTGTCGACTATCCGTCGGGTTGGAACGCCGTCGTCCTTCGCGAAGACACTATGTTCAGTCTCCCTCTCGTATACCTCTCCCACGAAGCGAACCCCCGATGCTCGGCTCCTTATGGAATCACCCGCCCCGATCCACTTCCGCAGTGCGGCCTCGGATCTGACGGCGTGCTCGTGGAGTGGAGTGAAAATGGCTTTCCCGGGTGGACTTTCTCTCGACAGCCCGGAAAGCGAGTCACCGTTGATGGACAGCCCGGGAAGGAACGGGTTGTTTCAGGCGGCGAGAACTGTGTCACCGGCACACAGCAGAGTGTCACGCTCGTCGTTGCTCGGACTGCCCCGGACAACTGGTACGAGATGGATGCTTGCTTGCGTGGGCCGGATCTGGCCCGAGAACACTCGGAGATCCAGGCGATGATCGCCTCGGCGAAGATCCTCCAGCCCTGAAGGGACTCGTCTAGGAAGCGCAGGGAAGCTTCCTGATTCCGATGTGCCACCGAAACATCCGGTCCCTAAAGGTTTGCACCCCGTGTCTCGTCTGCCTCGTCCTAGGTCCCGCTCCCGGTCGTCCTTGGGGCGCCGCCCCGGCCCCGGCGTCCCGCCCGCGCTCTTGTTTCTCTCTTCCGCGCCCATGGTGCGCTCGCTCAATGACTCGAACTCCAAACCGGAGAGCGTCACGCCTTCGCGCCGCGGGCGCCGGCCTGTCCTCCCCGGAAAGAAGCAGGGGCGCGGAGCGACTCGAACCTCGGGCCCCCCTCGCCGGCTGTTTCCTGAGAGCGGCGCTGCCACGGTCGGAAAGGGCTTTCGGGCCACGTTTGGTGCGCCGAGGCAGGCCCCATCTACGTCCCTATCAAGCCGCCAGCGGCGCCTCTGGTTTGTCGGCGGCTCCGGCCGGACCAGGAAGTTTTTCCCACTGTTCCTTGCGGCTGAGCAGGTAGGCCGCGGCCAAAACGATGGTGCCCGCCATGACGAACAAGAGGACCTTGTAGTCGACGATTCCGACGAGCCAAGCTCCCATCGCGATCGATACGGTCTGGGGCGTCGACAGGATCGTGTCGGCGGCGGCGGACACCCGACCCTGAAGCTCGAGCGGCGTTCGCCGCTGCAACATTGTGTAGGCGCCGACGACGATCCAGGGAAGGCCGATCCCGAACAGTATGGCGGCGGCCATGACACCGGCCATGGCGGAGATGGCGAACAGTGCCGCACCCGTGGCCGCTACCACGAGCCCGAGGCCCATGAGAGGCCCCTCGCCGAGGCGCCTCGCGATCGGCGCCGCGCTCGGGCCGCCGATGAGGGCCCCGATTCCCTGCACGGCGATGACGACGCCCAGGAACGTCGGTGGCCTGTGCAGTCCCTCGGCCACGACTGCAAAGCAGATCGACTCGGAGAATCCGACGACTAGGAGCGTGATCCCGCCCGCGATGACCATCTGGCGCAGCACGACCGAGCCCCAGATGTGGCGAATGCCGGCGGTCATCTCGACGAACCAGTGGACATGCTCCGGCTCGGCCCGGGTCTCATCGACGCGAACGAGCAGCAGGCTTCCGGCCGCGATCACAAAGGTCGCGGCGTCGACCACGGCGACGACCCCGCCTCCGGCGAGGGCATACAGTCCGGCACCGCTCAGAGGGCCGAAGAGCCTGAGACCCTCTCGGACGGTGCTGAGCATGCCCCTGGCATCACCGATCAGCTCGTCAGGCAGCATCGCTTTCAAGAGAGCGGACTGGCCAGCGCTCAAAAATGTGTAGACGAGCCCGTAGAAAAAGGCCACGACATAGATCAGCCACAGCTCGCCCCTGCCATGCACGAACAGGAGCAGCAGCACCACGGCGGCGCCGGCGAGGTTGCTCCAAAACAGCAGCCGTCGCCGAGGCAGACGATCGACGACCATCCCCGCCAGAGGTGAGAGCACTGCCGCAATGGCGATCGCGAAGAAGACGAGCCCGGCCTCCCCGTTGGAACCGGTGAGCACCTTGACCCAGATGCCCATGGCGAGGAACATCGCCGTGTCGCCGAAGAGCGAGAAGAACTGGCCGACGAGATAGCGCCGGGCATTGCGGTTCTTGAGCAGGCCGCGCATCAATCGCCGCCCGCGGGTTTGGGCCGGACACTGCTCTCAGGCTCTGTGATCCCGTGGCCGAACTCCACAGGGTATACAGCCGCGAAGACCTCCACGAGGCGCGAGCCCGCCGGCCTGAGGCTCGGGTCTATAAGGCGCTCCTCGTAGCGGGCCAACAGGGCGCGGACCTCCGATCCGAACTCGGCGAGCTCGTCGGAGGTCACGTACATCGCCGACTCGGTCGTCTCGGAGACCTCCTGCCACTCCTCGGGGTAGGAGTGCCGGACGCGTCGCCAGCGCTCGAAACGACCGAGGACACGGTTGAAGAACAGTCCCGAGAGGGCTTCGGCCGCCATCGTGGTCTCGGGGTCTGAACCGGACTCGGGAAACGACATCCCGAGATGTACCCTTCTCCACGGCCGGTTGCGCCCGGAGCCGCCGCCCGCCTCTTCGACGAAGCCGTACTTAGCCAGTTGGCGGAAATGGAACGAGCACGTCGTCGGGGACTCGCCGATCAGCTCCCCGGCTTGGGTGGCGGTGAGGGCGCCTTCGACCGCGAGCACCTCGAGCAGGGCGAGGCGGACGGGATGGGTGAGCGCTCTCAGTTCGTGCGGGTCGGTGATCCGCCTGGTCTCCAATGAGGGCCGCTCTGTCTCGGGATGTTCCTTCTCTGCCATAGAGGAGTCCTTTCGAGAGGTATCTATTAAAAGATAACTCTCGAGAGCTTTCTCTGCAAGTGGTCGTCGCGGTGCGTTTTGTGCTGTGAAGGAGGTCACGCGCACACCCACATGTGAAGGCTTCGAGCAGGCCCAGACCGTTTCAGACGGGGCTCGGAGGTTGCTCGTTCACGACAGGCAAAGACATCTGTTTCGGGCCGTGATCATGCACTGGCGGCACGACGTCGACGCTTCGTAGGCCACTGTCGACCTGGTTTCTCAGGGCCTCCGGGAGTAAAATCGGTGGCGGAAGGGGCAGCGATGTTGTGTGTCCGGGACGTGATGCACACAGACTTCTGCCGGGTCGAGCGGGGCGAGACCGTCGCAGAAGTGGCCAAGATGCTCATGTTCCACAACGCGGAGTGTGCCCTCGTCGTCGACGGCGACGAGCTCCTCGGTATCGTGTCCGAGCGTGACCTGCTCGGGATCGTGACAGAGCGTGACCTGCTAAAGGCCGTTCTTCCTACCGCGGCCGAGCTGAGTGACGCCGACAGCTTCCGGGCATTTACCGACCTCGTCGCGGTGGCGCGGGACCACTTTTCAGCTTCGGTGGACTCGGTGATGACCAAACCCGTGCGGACGGTCGAGGCTGGCGCCTCTTTGATACGGGCCCTCGGGTCTATGCTGTCGGGGCGGTTCCACCGTATGCCCGTCGTAGGGCCAGGCGGGGAGGTGGTAGGGATGGTGACCCAGCCCGACCTCCTCCGAGCGGTCTTCATGGAATGGCAGCACGGGGCGACGGCCCACTAGGACAGCTAGGCGCGCGTCAAAGGCCGCCGCCCCGGGGAGGCTTTTCGAAAAGCTCCCGGCCTCGCGCGCCGAGACGAGATCCGAGAGCCCCTTGAGAGTCGTCGCTAAAGGGGCTCAGCTGTTCTCAGCCGGCCAGGCCGAGAGCATTGTCAAGGTCATTTAGAAGATCGTCGAGGTCCTCGAGGCCGATCGAGAGTCGTATCAAGGAAGGGTCGACCGCGAGCGCGGACCCGGCGACCGAGGCGTGGGTCATCCTCGCGGGCAGCTCGATGAGCGACTCAACTGCCCCTAGCGACTCGGCCAGGGTGAAGATACGCGTGCCGGCGGCGAGCTTCATCGCCGCCGCCTCGCCGCCTTTCAGCGTGAAAGACACCATCGCCCCGAAGTCGCGCATCTGGCGTGAGGCGAGATCGTGGCCGGGATGGCTGTCGAGGCCCGGGTAGTAGACCTCCTGCACCGCAGGATGGCCGAGGAGGTGTTCAGCGATGACGCCGGCGTTCGAGCACTGCCGCGCGAGGCGTACCTCGAGGGTCTTAAGCCCGCGCTGGACGAGGTAGCAGTCGAACGGGCTCGGCACTGCCCCGGCAGAGTTCTGGACAAAGCCGATACGGGCCGCCAGCTCCTCGTCGCTGGTCAGGACCAGGCCACCGACCACGTCGGAGTGACCGCCCAGGTACTTGGTCGACGAATGCATAACGGCGTCGGCACCGAGGGCGACGGGCAGCTGCAGGCAGGGGGTGGCGAAGGTGTTGTCAACGACGCAGAGCCCGCCCTTGTCGTGCGCGATCGCGGCGACGGCTTCGATGTCGATGACATTGAGCTTCGGGTTGCTAGGCGTCTCCAGCCAGACAAGGCGCGTCTCTTCGCGCCAAGCCCGGCTCAGCGCGTCGGTGTCGCGCAGGTCGACTGCGCTGAAGGCGACCCCGGAGGCGGCGTAGATGCTGGCGACGAGGCGGTAGGTGCCTCCGTAGGCGTCATTGGGGATGACGAGGTGGTCGCCGGGGTGCAACATGCGTAAGACGGCGTCGCAGGCCGCCATCCCGCTCGAGAAGGCGAAACCGAATCGGGCCCCCTCGAGCACCGCCATCGTCGTCTCGAGCGAGACCCTCGTCGGGTTGGCGGTGCGCGAGTAGTCGAAGCCTTTGTGCTCTCCGACCGCCTGTTGGGCATAGGTCGTCGCGAGATGGATCGGTGTCACGACGGCGCCGGTGAGCGCGTCGGGCTCCTGGCCGGCGTGTATGGCCCGGGTGGCAAAGCCCAGGTTCTCCTCGCGGGTGTCCTTGTCGGTCCTGGGGTGCATTTGATCGTGGGTGCTCATCGTCCCTCTCTCGCGCCGGCCTGGGCCAAGAACGCTAGGGCGTCAGAGCGAGTGATGACGCCGACGGGGTGCCCGTTGTCGAGCACGGTCACCGCCGGCGAATCTTCGAGGCGCGCCAGGGCGACGTCGAGCGTCTCGCCGCTACCCACAGAAGGAAGGGGCGGGCCCATGACATCTGCGACCGCCCGGTCGAGTACCTCCGGGTCCCGGATGGCTCTTTGCATGAGGTCGCGCTCGTGCACCGCACCGACGACCTCGGCCGCCGCGAGGGGCGGTTCGGCCTGAATAACGGGGATCTGCGAGACGTCGAACTCGGCCATGACCGCGATCGCCTGGCGGGCGGTCTCGCTCGGGTGGACATGGATCATGCCGGTGAGCCTTGCTCCCTTGCGCTCGAGGAGATCAGCCACAGTGTTCCCGCTCGTACGCAAGAAGCCGTGGTCGGCCATCCACTCGTCGTTGTAGAGCTTGGACAAATAGCCCCGGCCCGAGTCCGGGATGAGGACGACGACGACGTCGTCGCGGCGAAGCTCGCGGCCGAGCTGCAGCGCCGCCCAGATGGCGGTCCCGGTCGAACCCCCAGCGAGGATGCCCTCGTCGACCGAGAGGCGCCGGGCGGTGAGGAACGAGTCGGTGTCGCTGACCATGATGACGCGGTCGACAACCTTTGGGTCATATGTCGTCGGCCAGAAGTCCTCGCCGATACCTTCGACGAGATACGGCCTGCCCGAACCGCCCGAGTAGACCGAGCCTTCCGGGTCTGCGCCGACGATCTGAATATCTGGGTTCTGCGACTTGAGGTAGCGGCCGATGCCGCAGATCGTCCCCCCGGTGCCGATGCCGGCTACGAAGTGGGTGACGCGCCCCGCGCTCTGGCGCCATATCTCCGGTCCTGTGGTCCGCTCGTGTGCGGCCGGGTTCTCGGGGTTGTGGTACTGGTCAGGGTGGAAGGCCCCGGGGATCTCCTGCGCGAGGCGCGCGGTCACCGAGTAGTAGGAGTCTGGATGCTCAGGTGCCACCGCCGTCGGGCAGAGGATCACCTCTGCCCCATATGCACGCAGCAGGGCGACCTTTTCGGGGGCCATCTTGTCTGGCATGACGAACACGCAGCGGTAGCGGCGCCTGGCGGCCACGATGGCAAGCCCGATGCCGGTGTTGCCCGATGTGCCCTCGACGATGGTCGACCCGGGCCCCAAGAGCCCCGCCCGCTCGGCAGCCTCGATCATCGCCGCGGCCGGGCGGTCCTTGACGCTCCCTCCTGGGTTCAGTATCTCGAGCTTGGCCACAAGTGGGCAGGGAAGGTCGCGGCCCATCCGGTCGAGGCGCACCATGGGAGTGTTGCCGACGAGGTCCAAGAGCGAGTCGGCGACATCCATCTTCGGCCCCGGGTCGGTGATCGGCACGACCTCGACGCCGCCAAGATCGCTACGACCGGACATGTCGTCGTCGGTGTGCAGCTCGGTCGGTAGTCCGGCCGCGCGTAGCTTGCTCGCCACCTCGGCGGCTCCCTCGCCGACGACCCCGACGCTGCGCGGGATCCGGGCGCGGATCTCCGCGATCAGCGCCGGCGAGGCGTCGCTGGAGGCGAGCGTGAGCGTGTGGTGTGCCCTGGCCGCTAGGCGCTCTGGCGGTGGGTCGTTTCCTACGACGACGAGCAGATCCATGGCGACATGTTTGCCCATTGACGCGTCTTTGTATAGAGATAGTCGAGTTCCAGACCGCTGCGCGGCTCGACAAGAGCGGCCCCGCGAAGTTCCGCCCGAGCTAGAGGTTCCGCCGGAGCTAATTGCCGCCTCGGCTTCGTTGATGTTCTCTAGGCCGGTGTGTCCCCTCGTCGTGCGGGGCGCGGGTCGGCCGCTGCGTTCCCGCGCCGGCACAGCTCGAGCCGCATCGCGATCCGCGCCCCGAGGGCGTCGTCACCGACCTCACGCTCACGGCGACGGATGTCCGCCAACGAAGGAGTGAGTTCTCTGAGCTCTACGAATCCCAGTTTCTCGTAGAAAGGCGCGTTCCACGGGACGTCGCGAAACGTCGTCAGCGTCACGGCGATGTAGCCCTCGGCAGCCGCCCAGTCGCACACTGCCGCCACAAGTGCGCGACCGATGCCTTGGCGTTGCATCGAGGGCAGGACCGACAGCTGCCAGATGTGCGCGGCGTCATCGACGACCTCGACAGAAACGAACCCCACCGGCGCCTTGCCGGCGACAAGGACGATCGCCGCCGCCGCGAGCTGAGCAGCGCTGCAGTCGTATTGGAACGGCCCGATACCGACCTCGGCGAATATCGAGTCGCTCTCGAGCTCGATCTCGACAAGGCGAGGCAGCTCGCCCAAAGTCGCGACACGAATCGACCAGTCGCCGCTCGTCTTGGACATGGGCCCAGCCTTTTCGTCCACGGTTCAAAGTTGCCTGTCGCATCCGAACAGGTGTTCGGATAATATCCGCGACGGTGCAGGCTTTGAGGGGGGCCGGAGTCGGCCGGGGCGAGGACGAGGTGCTGTCGGGTTTCCACCCGGCTGTGGCGGAGTGGTTCCGACGGCGCTATCTAGCCGGCCCGACTCAGGCGCAGGCAGAGGGCTGGGAGGCGATCGCCTCCGGGGTCGACACCTTGATCGCCGCCCCCACTGGATCAGGCAAGACTCTGGCGGCGTTCCTCGTCGCGATCGACCGCTGCTACCGGGCCGCCGAGGCCGGTGGCGAGCGCCGCGGGACAGACGTCGTCTACGTCTCGCCGCTTCGGGCCCTTACCGTGGACGTGAGCGAGAACTTGCGAAAGCCCCTGGCGGAGATCTCCCAGGTTGCTGTCGAGCTCGGTCTCGAGCCTCCCAAGGTGCAAGTCGCGGTCCGCAACGGGGATACTCCCTCCTCGGAGCGCTCGGCGATGCTGCGCAATCGCCCTGAGATCGTCGTGACGACGCCCGAGTCGCTCTACCTGCTTCTCACCTCGGCGCGCGGCCGGGAGATGCTGGCGAGCGTGCGGACGGTGATAGTCGACGAGATCCACGCCCTCGCGAGGGACAAGCGCGGCTCGCACCTCGCTCTCAGCCTCGAGCGCCTGGACCGACTCGTCCAAACGAGTGCCGCCGGCTGGCCGGCCGCACAGGTCCCAAGGCCGGTGCGCATCGGTCTCTCGGCGACCCAGCGCCCGATCGCTACTATCGCCCGGCTCCTCGTCGGCGCGGGGCCCGAGCGCAACCGAGCAGACGGCGATCCGCTTTGCACCGTCGTCGACGTCGGCCACCGCCGGAGCCTGGATGTTGCGATCGAGCTGCCCGACGACGAGCTCGGCGCCGTATCGAGCCTCGAGCAGATGTCCTCTGTGCTCGAGCGCATCGCCTCGCACATCGAAGAACACCGCACGACGCTCGTGTTCGTCAACACGCGCAGGATGGCCGAGCGCGTCGCCCACCAGCTGGCCGACCGCCTCGGAGAGGACTCTGTCCAGGCCCATCACGGCAGCTTGTCGATGGACCGCCGCCTCAAAGTCGAGGCACGTCTGCGAGCCGGCGAGCTGCGGGCGGTAGTGGCGACGGCGTCACTTGAACTCGGCATCGACGTCGGCCCGGTGGAGCTCGTTTGCCAGCTCGGTTCCCCCCGCAGCATCGCCACGTTCCTCCAGCGCGTCGGTCGCGCCCAGCACCACGTCGGCGGCGTACCCCTCGGGCGCCTGTACCCGCTCACGCGCGACGAGCTCGTCGAGTGCACGGCAATGCTCGGTGCTGTGCGCGCCGGGGACCTCGACGCCGTCTTGCCGCCGGAGGCGCCTCTCGACATCTTGGCCCAGCAGCTCGTCGCCGAGTGCGCCGCCTGCGACCCGGACGGCTGTGCCGAGTCCGAGCTGTTGGCACTCGCTAGGCGCAGCGGCCCTTACAGCTCTTTGTCCGAGGAAGACTTCGGGGCGGTCGTGGCCCTCGTCACTGATGGCGTGGTGACAGGGCGGGGCCGGCGCGGCGCCCACCTGCATCGCGACCGAGTGAACGGGGTGCTGCGCCCAAGGCGCGGAGCCCGCCTCACAGCGGTCACCTCCGGCGGGGCCATCCCGGACGTGGCCGACTTCCGCGTCGTGCTCGAGCCCGAAGAGACCCTCGTTGGCACCGTCAACGAGGACTGGGCGATCGAGTCGATGGCGGGCGACGTCTTCCTGCTCGGGAGCGCCACCTGGCGGATCCGCAAGATCGAGCCCGGGACGGTCCGAGTCATCGACGCCGAAGGAGCCTCGCCGACCGTCCCGTTCTGGCTCGGGGAAGCGCCCGCGCGCACGGCCGAGCTCTCCCAGGCTGTGTCGCAGCTGCGCGCGACGGTGCAGAAGGCGCTTCAGGCCGGGAGCGGCACCGACGCGGTCGTCGCCCTCGTCGCCGAGCTATCAGGCGTGGAGCCGGCCGTTGCCGCACAGGTGGTCGCATATCTGTCCGCCGGCTACGCCGAGCTCGGGGCGTTGCCGACGACGGACCGTTTTGTCGTCGAGCGCTTTTTCGACGACACCGGCGGCATGCAGCTCGTCGTCCACTCGCCTCGAGGCGCCAGGCTGAACCGGGCGCTCGGCCTTGCCCTGCGCAAGCGGTTTTGCAGGACCTTCGACTTCGAGCTGCAGGCGGCGGCGAGCGACGACGCCGTCGTGTTATCGCTCGGGCCGCAGCACTCTTTCCCCCTGGAGGAGGTTCTCGGCTTCCTCTCGCCCGCGACGGTACGCGACACCCTCATCCAAGCCGTGCTCCCGACCCCGATGTTCGGATCGCGCTGGCGGTGGAACCTTTCCCGCTCTCTCGTCGCCCCTCGCTACCGGGGGAGCCGGCGCGTCCCACCTGCCATCTTGCGAATGGAGGCCGACGACCTGATGGCGGCGATCTTCCCCGCCTTAGCGGCCTGTCAGGAGAACGTCTCTGGGCCGATCGAGATCCCCGATCACCCGGTCGTGCGCCAGACCCTCGTCGACTGCTGCAACGAGGCGATGGACCTTGACAGCCTGATAGGGGTGCTCGCCGCGATCCGCGCGGGCGAGGTGCAGGCACACTGCGTCGACACGATCGTCCCCTCCGTGCTGGCCGAGGAGATCTTGAACGGGCGCCCGTACACCTTCTTGGACGATGCCCCCTTGGAGGAACGCCGGACGCGGGCGGTGACGACACGGCGCGGCGTGCCGCTCGAGGCGCACGATCTCGCCGCTCTCGACCCGGCCGTCGTCGCCGCGGTCTCAGCGCAGGCCACACCGGACTTGCGAAACGCCGAGGAGCTGCACGACCTGCTCTGCTCGCTCGTCTTGGTCCCACCGGAGCCGGCCTGGAGCGGCTGGATGAAGGCGCTCGAGAGCTCAGGGCGCGCCATGACCGTCGTGCTCGCCGGTACCGGCGCGCGCTGGGTCGCTGTGGAATGTCGGGAGCTCGCGGCCGCACTCAGCTCAGGGGCAGTTTTCGTCCCTGACCACAAGCTCAGCTCTGCAGAGCCGCCGGCTAGCTCTACGCGCGACGACGCCCTCGTCGTGGCTGCCCGCGGCCATCTCGGCACTCTCGGGCCGGTCACTGGCGAACAGCTCTCGGCCTCAATCGGGACGGGGAGCGCGGGCGAGATCCGCTCAGCTGTGGCGCGCCTTGTGGCAGAGGGCTCCGTCCTTGCCTGCCGCGTCGCCGACGAAGGCCCGCTTGGCTCTCCAAGCGAGCGCTTCTGCGCCCGCCACCTGCTGGCCCGCATCCATTCGGCGATGCGCAGCGGCGCGCGGCGTTCGGTCGAAGCGGTCAGCTCGCAGCAGTTCATGCGCTTCCTGCTCGCTTGGCAGCACGTCGGGCCCGGCCAGCGCCTGATCGGCTCCGGCGGTGTCGTCGAGGTCATCGAGCAGCTGCAGGGCTACGAGGCCGGAGTCGAGAGCTGGGAATCCTCTATCCTGCCGCCGCGCGTCGCGGGCTATCACGCAGGCTTGCTCGACGAGTGGTGCGCGAGGGGGGAGGTCTCCTTCGGCCGGTTCACGCTCCGGGTCGCCGACCGCCCCGGCGCTCCCACCCGGCGGGGCGGGGCGACGCCGTCTGGGGCGACGCCGATCAGCCTGTTCCGCCGTGACGACCTCGACTGGCTCCTCGCCGCGGCTCGGGCCGGGTCTCGACCGGAGCTTCCGACACTGGGTGCCGCCCTGGAGGTCGTAGAGTCCTTGCGCAGTCACGGGGCCCTGTTCGTGACGGACCTGTGCCAGATGACCGGGCGCATGCCGGGCGAGGTGGCAGAGGCCCTCTGGGACGGTATGGCCCGGGGCCTTTTGAGTGCAGACGGTTTTGCTGCCGTGCGGGCGCTGCTCGCGGGGCGGGGGCGCTGGGCGCGCACAACCAGCTTTAGCGGCCGGCCGGCGAATGCGCTCGCCGCCCCGGGTCGTTCGCGTCCGGGGTTGCCCCGACCGGGACGCAGCCGGCCCCGGGTGCGGCCGGCGATGTCGGGAGGCAGGTGGTCGTTGCTCGGTGCCGGAGCGGACGAGGACCTCGATCCCGATGAGCTTGCCGAGGCCGTCGCAGGCCAGCTGCTTTCGCGCTGGGGTGTCGTCTTCCGGGACCTTTTCTGCCATGAGTCACTCGCCATTGCCTGGCGCGACGTTCTCTGGGCGCTGCGCCGTCTCGAGGCGCGTGGCGTCGTTCTGGGAGCTCGCTATGTCGCGGGCTTCACAGGCGAGCAGTTCGCGCTCGTCGAGGCGGCCGAGCAGCTGCGCAGCGTCGCCAAGAGCCCGTTGAACGGCGTGACCGTGCAGCTGTCGGCGGCGGACCCGCTCAATCTGACCGGCGTCATCCTCCCTGGGCCACGGATCCCAGCCCAACGCGGGCGCACGGTCACGCTCAAAGACGGCGTGGTGGAGCGGACCGAGGCCGAGATTGACGAGGCGCGAGCCCTTCGGAGCTAGGCGCTCAGCGTGCGGAGCAGGCCGCCTGGCTCTCGGCCGTGCTGGGCGAGAGGGTCGCGAGCACAGGAGGCGTGCTCGGCGGGTAGAGGACGGCTACACCGGGTGGCGTGAGGAAGGGAGACAGCTGTGAGGCCGTCGGTGTCCCCGACGCAGCTGCCTTCAAGAATGCGGCCGTGAGGTTCTCGACGATCCCCGCCGCCCGTCCCTTGCCGATGTAGGGACCGAAATGGCTGGCCTCGAGGAGCTTTAGGAAAAAGCCGCCACCTATGGCATGAAACAGCGTGGCCGCGTTCTCGGGCACGTTGCACTCGTCGACGGCGCTTTGTACGAAGAGCAACGCCGGGGCACTGGCTGGCGCGGCGTAGACGCCGGACAGCTCCGAGCCGGACAGGATGATCACGGCGAACGGGTGTGTAGCGAGTGCGCCGTAGGTGGTGGCGTACTCCTGCCCGCTCGCTTGTGAGTAGACGAGGGCGGCAACGGCCTGGGCGCCGTCTGAGTGACCGGCGAGGGCGTACTTGCCGGGCTCGACGAGCCCGTTCAACCAGGCGACCCCGCTCGAGGCGGCACCGGTCGCCCCAGCCTCGACCTCACTGACGACATAGGCGATGTCGTACGGCTCATTGATCACATCCGACTCGGCCGTCTCGAGCTGGGCCGTGGTGGCGTTTCCGAGAGAGCTGATCTCGTTCGCGTTCTCGTCGGGAAAGCGCGGTGCGACCACGACAAAGCCCGCCTTCACCCAGGCCGAGAGCAAGGGGGTGTAGGTCGAGGGCAGGGTGTCGAAGCCGTGCGCGAAGACGATGACGGGGTACGGGCCCCCTCGGTAGTCGGGCTTGGCTCCCAGAACCGCGCCTGTCTTTGACTTGTTGGTCGAGGGGTACCAGATCTCGGTGACAAAGGTGCGTCGGCCGGCGTAGCCACCCGGGGCAGGGTTCACGACCAACGCCGCGCTGGCGTTGGTGTCGGTCCAGGTGACGGTCTTTATGCCAATTCCGGACGCCGTCGTCGCCGTCGTAGCCGTCGTTGTCGTGTGAGGGCGTGTCGTGCTCGTGGTGGTGGTCGTATTAGCCGAGTTGTTCCCTGAGCCAAGGGTGACGAGGCCGACGATCACCGCGATGACAAGGGCAGCCGCCAACACGACGACGACTCGCCGGCGGAAGTAGACCTCCGGCGGGTACCGCCGCGGTGGTTGCCGCCGGTACGACTGCCGAATGGGACCGCTGGCACCGCTCACCTGCGGGAATCTACTTGGCCGCGGCCGGCTTTGCTTCCCGGCCCCTCGCGCCCGGGCGCCGTCGTAACATTTGGCCCTGGGGACATTTCGGGCCTTTTGCTCTCGGGGCTGCGCGTGCGAGGTGACTCGCGCGCAGCCTTGTCAAAGCAGGCCCCAATCTGCGCGGGCCTCTCGGACGTATCTGTTGTGATGAGACGCACGCGCGAGACACCAGGAGGGCCTTCGGACGAGTCCCTGCTCGCCGGCATGGCGCTCGGCGACGAGCGTGCCGGACTCGTGTTCGTGCGCAGGTACCAGGCGAGGGTCTTCGGGCTCGCCTTCGGCATGGTCGCCGACGCGGGACTCGCCGAGGACATAGCCCAGGAGGCCCTCATGAGGGCCTGGCGCCATGCCCCCGTCTACGACCCGCGCCGCGGAGCTGTCTCGACCTGGGTGCTGACGATCGCCCGCAACCTCACCATTGACGCGCTGCGCATGCGCCGTGCGGTCCCGACCGACCCGGACGATCTCATCAATCTGGGCCTTGTCAGCCACGAGGCGTCCCCCGAAGCCGCTGCTGAGGGCTCCGACGCCGCGCGCTCGGTGCGCGAGGCGCTCGCCGGGCTCGGCCCCGAGCAGCGCCGGGCGCTCGTGCTCGCCTACTTCTACGGGATGACGGCTTTGGAGATAAGCGAGGCGGAGTCCATACCGCTCGGGACCGCAAAGACGCGGATCCGGGCCGGGCTCACCAAGCTGCGCAACACGATGACGAATGAAGGGAGCGCCCGATGAGCGGCTACGAGATGGCCCCCGGGCCAGAGTGCAGCCGGTACTCGGGTGAGCTCGCGGAGCTCGCCCTTGGGATATCGACCGGCCGTGAGCGAGCAGAGGCACTCGCGCACGTGGCGAGCTGTCAGAGCTGCCACGCCGAGATGGAGCGACTTTCCCTCGCGGCCGATTCGATGCTCGAGGTGACGAGCTCCCTCGAGCCGCCGCTCGGCTTCGAGGTGCGTCTTGCCGAGCGGCTCCGCGCCGGCCGTCCGGCTCGAGCGCTCCCGGGCGCGAGGTGGCGGTACCACCGGCTCCCTGTGATCGCGGCCTGCCTGGCCGCTGTCGTTGCCCTCGGTGTCGGCGTCGGTGCCGGATGGACCGTACGGGGTCCTTCCAGCCCGCGTTCTTCCTTCGGCACCGAGGCGGGCGGACAGGTCTCCACCCGGTCGTTGCTCGCGAACGGTCACGTGCTCGGCTATGTCACCGTCTACTCGGACAGGACGCCAACTGCTTCGGGGGGCGGGGGGTGGCTTTACATGAGCCTCGATGTCGGCTCGTGGTCCGGGAAGGCGATTTGTGAGGTACGTCTCGCCGACGGCAAGGACCTCTCGCTCGGGAGCTTCTGGCTCGATGGCGGCTACGGGGCCTGGGGCGTGAGCCTGGCGACGGGCACCGGCCCAATCCGCAACGCGTGGGTGGCGACGAACAAGGGCGTCCTCGCGAGCGCGAACTTCACCTCGGCGAGTTCCTCACCGACCTCAACTGTCAGCCCCTACTCCGATCCGACGGGGGTCTGATCCTCCCTCGGCTCTCGGCCGAGGGCTAGAGCCCTCCAGCTCAGGCGTTATCGGGCTCGTCGTCGTCGACGACCTCCGGGTCGTCGAGCATCACGCCGACCTCCAGCGCCTCGACGACGTCCAAGGGCGCTTGGTCGTCGTCCTGCTCGTCGTCGAAGTCGATCTCGCTGTCGAGCGACACAGCTTCTGCGGCGTCGGGCGCGACGAAGGGGTCGGGCTTCTCAGCCACGGGCGGGCCATCTTCGTAATAGTCGCTCATCGTGACAGTTTCGCAGATCGGCACCTTCGCGCATCAATGCCGCGACCTTATAGACCTATGAGTTGATCTTGCCGGACTTGCTCGCCTCGCGGCGCGTTGGCTCAAGCTGGTTTAGTCGTCCCGATCTTGGTCGGCGCCTGCTTCGCCTTCTTGGCTTGGCGCTTTTCCTTCAGGGATTTCCCAGGCTTTTTCGCCGAGTCCTTTTGTGGCGACTTGTTTGCCACGTCGCGCTCCTTTTAGCTGCGATTCACGCCCGCAGCCTCCCGGCTGCGGGCGTGGGGACTTCAGATCGCGCGGACGCTGCTGGCTTGCATGCCCTTTTTGCCCTGGGTGACTTCAAACTCGACCCGCTGGCCTTCGAGCAGCTCGCGGTAGCCCTGCGCTTGAATCTCTGACTGGTGGACGAAGAGGTCCTCGCCGCCGCCGTCGGGTGCAATGAACCCGAAGCCTTTTGTGGCGTTAAACCACTTCACAGTACCTACTGCCATCTCTGGAACTCCTCTTGCTCCACGCACATTAGAGCGGGAGTCCAGTAATGGATACCAGCACAGCACTCAGCCTGCGTGGTGGCGACTGGTGCAGGCCAATAGTACCCCGTTCGGCTCGCAACGGTGCCGGGATCTCTACCAGCTGGCTGGGAGCTGCACGTAGCTGCGGTCGAGATCCGCCAGTGAGGCGCAGCCCAGGAGTCTCAAGGTGCGGTCGATGTCAGCTCGAAACAGCGCCAGGACGCGCTCTACCGCGGGCTCGCCACCAGCCGCCAGGGCATAAGCCCAGGCGCGCCCGATCATGACGGCACGAGCCCCGATTGCGATCGCCTTTACGACATCCTGGCCACGACGGAACCCGCCGTCCACCAGCACCTCCACCTCCTTGCCGACTGCGTCGACGACCTCGGCCAGGGAAACGAGCGCCCCGGGCAGGGAGTCGAGCTGACGCCCGCCGTGGTTCGACACGATGACCGCATCGGCACCCGCGTCGATGGCGCGCCTGGCGTCGTCGCCGGTGACGACGCCCTTAGCGAGGATCGGACCCTGCCACTGCTCGCGCAGCCATACGAAGTCTTCCCATCTCGGCGGCGCCTCTTCCCATTGGCGCCACACGTCCTGAACCGACAGGGGACTGAGGGGGTCACCGAGGGTTGCGGCATTGACGAGCTCGAGCTGGAACCTGTCCCGGGCGAGGTCGACAAGCCAGGCCGGACGGCGAGCGACCTGGGGCGCCATCTTCAAGATGGTTGGAAGGTCGAGCTTCAACGGTGGGCTCAGGCGATTGCGCGCCTCGCGCTCACGGTTGCCGGTGATCTGGGTGTCCAATGTCACCACGAGAGCGCCGAACCCGGCTTTCTTCGCGCGGTCTAGGAGTTGCTCTGCTCCTGGCCTGCCCCCGAGGAAGTAGAGCTGGAACCAGGCCGGTCCCGTGCTGGCAGCTACGACCTCGTCCATCTGGTGGCCCGTCATCGAGCTGAGCGTAAAGACGGTCCCCGCCTTACAAGCGGCCCTGGCACCCGCAATGTCGCCGCGCGGGTTCATCATTCGCGTGTAGCCGATCGGGCTCATGAGCACCGGCATCGTGACCTCGAAACCGAGTACGGAGGTTGAAAAACGCGGGTCGGGCACTCCCAGGGTTTCGCCGACCCGGGGCCGGAAGTGGACCTGCTCTAGGACGGCCCGGTTCGCCCGTAGGGTGTACTCGGCGCCCGCGCCCCCGTCGATGTAGTCGAACACCGCCCGAGGAAGCCGCCGACGTGCTCGTCGGCGGGCGTCGTCCACATTCGCGATCTGGACAGCGGCGCGGCGCTGTGCGAAGCGGGAGTAACGCTCCCAGTAATCCATCAGCTCGCGGCCCTGCCCAGGAGCGTTCCCGGCTCGGAGATCGTCTCTAACACCTATGCCCCCTTCGGCCCTGAGGTCGCGGCCTGTGACTTAGTTTTCCACGACCAGAGAACCTTGAACGTCGCCGCCGCGAAGGTAATCGCACGGAGAACCTTCGCGGCCTTGATTGGCCGCGAGCGCCGTCTTTGCGGCCTTTCACAGTGCGAATCGGTGGGATAATTCGATCTTGGACGAGGTCGAGGCATATATCGCAGCCCTGGACGAACCCAAGCGGTCGAGCTTGCGCGCATTGCGCCAGTCGATCCTGGAGTTGATCCCGGACGCCGTTGAATGCATCTCGTACGGCATGCCCGCCTTCAAAGTCCGCGGCAAGGTGGTCGCGGGCTTCGCGGCGTTCAAGAATCACCTGAGCTATTTCCCTCATAGTGGCTCGGTGCTCCCCGAGCTCGACGACCTCGTACGCGACTACACGACATCGAAGGGAACGCTGCAGTTCCCTATTGACGCCCCGCTTCCCAAGGCGCTCGTAGCGCAGCTCATCGCCGTGAGGATCCGACAGGCATTTCCCGAAGGCTGAGCGCCGATGGACGGTCTCTCCGGCGCCAGCGCAAGGCGGCCGGAGCAAACTGCGCCCCCGACCGACGCTCTTACGCGACTTCTTCGGTGCTGACGAGGCGGACTGTCCACCTCGTGGCTGATTCGCGCCTAAAGCCAAATGAAAGCGGGTCGAGATCGCCGTTGCAGCACCCGCGGCTGAGCGTGATCGTCCGCGACCGCGCCGGACATGAGGGTCACACCTAGGTCACAATTGTGACGCTGCTGCGATCTCAGAAATGCTACGACTGCCTACTGGCCGGCTCCGAACGCCGATCGGGGAGACGGAGACAACGAGTAAACAGATGATCGCGCGGAGACCACTGAAACAAGCACTGTTCATCCTCGCCCTCGCAGCAGGTGGCCTCATAGGCGCGGCCTGCGGCGGGTCACCGTCGGCCGGCGTTGCAAACCTCGGCTCTGCGAGGTCCACAACCCCGACATCATCGTCGCAGACAGCGGGAAGTGGCGGAAGTGCCGCCGCGAAGTACAAGGCCGCTTTCGCGTACGTCGACTGCATGCGCTCCCATGACGTGTCGAAGTTCCCCGACCCGACCAGCGATGGCCAGATCAACGTCGACTTCGCACACGGCGGCAAGAGCGGCTCACCAGCCTCGAGCGGTATCGATCGAATGTCGCCGCAGTACATTTCCGCCAACGAGACGTGCCACCACCTCCTCCCAGGCAGGGCACCGACCCCCGCGCAGAACCAGCAGGCCCTCGCCAAGGAACTGAAGTTCGCGCAGTGCATGCGGTCGCACGGCGTCTCGAACTTCCCCGATCCGACCAGTGCCGCAGTTGTGCACCTCATCGGAGTAGATCAGAACTCTCCTCAATACCAGGGCGCGCAGAAGGCGTGCGAAGCCCTTGTGCCTGGGGCTTACTCGAAGTGAACCGGTATGGCCGCCGCGCAGAAGACATGCTCTATAGGAGTCGAGCCGGAACGGCGACGAGCGTCTTGGCGGGCTCGCACCATGGTCTTTCTCGCCCACCGGTTCGAAGCCAAGATCGTAGCAAGCAGTAGTGCTCGCGTTGGTCGCCGGACTCGCCCTCCCAAAACGACAGATGACGCTCTTCGACCTCGGCTAGTCGCACGTACACCGACGCCAACTGAGGACTTTTCTCGGCTGCCGCCATCGCGCGTAGACCGTCGCCGAGTCAATTTTTTGGAGATAGTGGACGGGCGCAGCCCCGAGCAGGCAGGCCTCTTGTTGATCTGCACCCCGCTAGCCATGGTGGCGCTCTCGTGGCTGGCGGGTAGGACCTCCGACTTGGTCGGTTCACGCTGGCTAACAAGCGGGGGCATGGCAGTCATCGGTGCCGGCCTGATCATGCTGTCGAGGCTTCCCACTCATCCGAGCATGTTTCGCCTAGTCGGTTGCCTAGTCGTCGCGGGGATCGGCATGTCCGCGTTCAGCTCTCCCAATACCTCGGCGGTGATGGGTTCGGTGCCTAGGTCACAGCTAGGGGTTGCGTCCGGCACTTTAGGAACGATGCGTTTTCTCGGACAGACACTCTCGATGGGATCCTCGGTGCACTGGCTACTTCGCGTCTCGGAGCGAGCGGACAGGCCGTGCTCCTCACCGGACGCGCCCGCGGCACCGCCGTTAGCGCGGCCTACGTCACCGGCTATCACCTAGCGATGCTCACCGGCGCAGGTGTCGCCCTTTGCGGCGCCATTGCCTCGCTCACCCGGGCGTCTCACACCGCGTCGATGAGGCCCCCGTCTAACCAGAGCTGACTTGATACGCGAGGCGGCGCGACCGCGAACGTGCGTGGCGTCGCAACCTGCGTCCAAGCCTCTCTGAGCCCGGCCCTGGCCACCGATTCGTCATGGTGCAAAACTCCCCGTAGCGACCGCTAACACATCGATGGGGGTACTGATGCCAGCTGTCACCGTGAACGACCTTTCAAAGCTCCCGAAGGTCCCGGCTCGCGATCCGAGGTCTGGGACCGAGCGTCCTGTGAAGTCGGTGACCACCGCGCCGAGCGGGCTTGAGGGTGAGGGATTCCCTGTTCGGCGTGCATTTGCAGGCGTGGCCATGCGTGAGCTGGACCCATTTGTGCACATGGACCAAATGGGCGAGGTCGACTATGCACCAGGAGAGCCGAAGGGAACCCCCTGGCATCCTCACCGCGGGTTCGAAACGGTGACCTACATGATCGATGGGACATTCGCCCACCAGGACTCCCAAGGTGGCGGAGGACTTATCACCAACGGGGCCACTCAGTGGATGACAGCCGGCGGTGGGATCTTGCATATTGAGACGCCGCCCGAGAACCTTGTGGTCTCCGGTGGGCTATTCCACGGCATCCAGCTCTGGGTGAATCTGCCTGCGAAGGACAAGATGATCCCGCCCGCCTACCAGGGACTCGAGGCTGACGAGGTCACGCTTCTCTCCTCCGACGACGGGGGCACTTTGCTACGCGTCATCGCGGGCGAGGTAGGCGGACACCGCGGCCCAGGCTCAACCCATACACCGATGGCACTTGTGCACGCCACCGTGTCGCAGGGTGCCTTGTTCGAACTGCCCTGGAACAGAGGCTTCAACGCTCTCGTCTACGTATTGGCCGGGTCGGGGCGCGTAGGCAGTGATGGCCGACCCGTACAAACTGGCCAACTGGTGTCGTTCGGTCAAGGTGATTGGCTAAGTGTCCGGGCAGACGACCTTCAGGACTCGCGTACGGCCGACCTCGAAGTCCTCGTGCTCGGTGGCCAGCCGATCGGTGAGCCGGTCGCACATTACGGACCTTTTGTCATGAACACTCGAGACGAGATAGTCCAAGCCCTTGAAGACTTCGAAGCTGGGCGTCTCGGCACCGTTCCCCCCAACGCCCTCATGCCGCACGTGCCAGACCCGAACCCTATCCGAGCCGAACATACAGGGATCTAAGGTTCAGGTCCCCCAAGTTAAATAAGGCGTCCCGCCCTTGGATGGATCGTCGGCGTCTGCGGCACAGTACCTAGCGCGTAGAGCATCCTGCGCTAAAGATCAGACTGTCGACTGTCCTTGCCACTGTCTTGAGGAGGCCAATCGGCAAGAGGTCTGCCGATCTCCCAGTGATGGCCGAACGGGTCCACGGTCCGTCCCAACCGCCACCCGTGCCGCTCGCTCACCGGATAGACCTCGATCGCTCCCGCCTGCAACGCGTGCGCTACCACGACGTCAGGGTCGTCAACGAGAAGAAGCGTGCGCTCAGAGGACCCCCCGAGAGTCTCAGGACTGAGATTGTGGTGCTCGGGAGACTCATCCTCCACCCAAAAAGCGGTATCGCCGACGGAGAGCTGGGCAACGACCTCCTCGCTGTCGTCGGTTCCACTAAAGCGGAAGATCTCTGTCGCTCCAAATGCGACCTTGTAGAACTCCACCGCGGCCCGGCCACGTCTGACCAAAAGCTGTACCTGCACGTTCCTTAAGGATGAAGCGTGCGACGGTTCTCGGTCCGCTACCACGATTCCTCCTGCTCGGGGAATGCTGCCCGGCGAAATGGCGGCGAAAGTCCCCCACTACTTCGCCTATCGCTCGGCGTTGAAGAAAACGTGAGGTGTTCACGTAAGGGTCTGACCTGGACGGCCCTCGCGTAACTCTTGGTACACCCACAGCTTAAGCGAGCACAGCCCACAATCTGGAGTGGTCTCCGGTTCTCAGGATTTGGGGCGTGAGCGCCGCTTGGGCGTGCGGGGGTCCGTCTCGGCGATGGAAAGGCTCAGCTCCTCGAGGGCGTGGACGAGCTCACGCAATCGCTTTTCGTTC
>JBEKVJ010000021.1:0-42441 GCA_049514105.1 Acidimicrobiales bacterium | reverse complement strand
TTCACTAACGATCTCGACTGGGCTGGGGAAAACCGCGAAATCGCCCTCCTGGTAAGGGAAACTGTTGCTTGTCGACGGCACAGTTCCAAAACCAGGAGGGCACTTCCTTGGTGAAGCGTAACCGGCACCGCCCACCGATCCGGGTGATCGCGGATGGGCGTGACATCGTCAACCACTCGGGTGCTCGCCTGCTCGGTGATCTCGCAGACGTACTCGGTCTCACCGACGGCCTATCGCAGGCGATGGCTCCGACGAAATGTCGCCGCCGCGGTCACGATCGAGGAGAGGTTCTCGTCGACTTGGCCGTCATGGTCGCAGGCGGCGGTGAGGCGATCTCGGACCTGGCGGTGCTGCGGAACCAGCCGAGGTTGTTCGGTGAGGTGGCCTCGGGCCCGACGGCTTGGCGGAGTCTGCAGGCGATCGATAAAGACGCGTTCGCCGCCATCGCGAGCGCACGAGCCGCTGCCCGGGCCACCGCCTGGGAACACGGTGCCGACCCGGGCTTTTATGTGATCGACATCGATGCCACCTTGGTCACCTCGCACTCGGACAAACAAGGTGCCGCCCCCAACTACAAGCACGGCTATGGCTTTCATCCTCTCGTCGCCTATCTCGACGCCACAGGTGAGGCTCTCGCCGGGCTGCTCCGTCCGGGTAACGCAGCACCGAACACCGTGAGCGACCATCTCGTCGTGTTAGACGAGGCGCTCGACCAGCTGCCTTTGGATCCGAAGGACCACGAGGTGATCGTGCGTGCCGACTCGGCCGGGCTGACGCACGGCTTTTTGGACCACTGCCGCGAGCGCGGGGTCCGTTTCATCGTCGGCCACGACCTCACGAGATCGGTGGCCACCGTGCTCGTATCGCTCCCGGAAGAGCGCTGGGTCCCCGCCCTCTCCCCCGACGGGGCCGAAGAGCGCGAGGGGGCAGAAGTTGCCGAGGTGAGCGACTTGATCAACCTCTCCAGCTGGCCGGAGGGGACGAGGGCGATCGCCCGGCGCGAGGAACCGCATGCCGGCGCCCAGTTGAGCTTCACTGACGTCGACGGCCATCGCTTCCAGGTCTTCCTGACCGATCTCAAAGATCCCGACGTCGCCTATCTCGAGGCGCTCTATCGCGGTCGCGGCCGAGCTGAGCGCCGCATCTGCGACGGGAAGGACACCGGGATGGGCAAGTTCCCCTCGGAGTCCTTCGCCATCAACTCGAGCTGGCTCGTTGTGAGTCTCATTGCCCAGGACCTCCTTGCTTGGACGAGGCTTTTGTGCCTTACGGGCGAGCTCAACGGCTCCGCTACTGCCTCTTGCATGCGGCCGGCACGGTCGCGCGATCCGGTCGGTGCACCCGGCTCCGGCTCGCCGCGACCTGGCCATGGGCGAACGAGCTGGTTACCGCGTTCGGCCGCCTGAGGGCGATCCCGCTTCGCTGCTGAACAAACCTCTTCGCGGGCGCCGGCGACCGCAGACCCTTCCAGCCGGGACAAGATCCATGCGCCCTTTCTCTCGCACACCCCCGCGTCGATCAAGTGCCGGCCGGCAGACCGTGACAGGTCACAATGCCCTCGGTGACACCGTGACCGCGGCTTATTGAACGATCTGGGCTAGGAGAAGCGACGTTGCGCTCAGTGGGACGGGAGCCTGCCGTGGCAGGGTGCCCTCCAGCAGGAAACTGGCGCCGTCAGGGCGGTGTCGCCGTAGTCCGTCCGCACCGGAGGCGAGAACAGGCAGTTCGAGTGATGCGAGGCAACTAACCGCTGCCCCGCTTGAGCCCCGACTCGACTCCGAAGCGCTGTTGTCGCTCCGGTGGGTGTGCGGGGCCGGCGGAGTCCTCGCTCACCATCTCCGAGCAACCTTGGTTGCGACGTGTTCGATCCCGAGCAGTCGCTGCACGCGAGATGGGCTTGATTGCCCGCCGTGGCGGCGGGCCGCTGTTGCCAGCTGCGGCACTTGAGGGCCAAGATGTTCGTTGATAGGACTCTCGCGCCTAGGTGTGGCGCTGCAGCAAGCTGCGGCGAGCCGGCTGATGTTGACGCGCGCGAAAGAGCCGGACCAACCGTGAAGACAGGAACACCACGTCTCCGGTCGTGCCCACCAATGACTTTGACGTTTTCACGCCGTCCCAGTCGACGAGTTGCTGTCCATCCCGGTTACCCCGGCGGTCCACCACAGGTCTTGGCCGCGGCCGCGTATTGGGGCGAGCTCACATTGATGCTGGAGGACGGGGTGCCGACCGGGGCCGTAAGGCTGCCGTTTGCATTGGGATCCGGGAAGTTCATGATCCCATGGGCGCGCATGCACTTTGTGATCTGGAGCCTTTGCTCGAGGTGCTGCTGGATCTCCGCAGGGGTCTGCACGACCCCCGCCGCGAGGGCTTGTGCAGGACACTTGTTCGTCGCTGCCACCATCCGCGGTGACAACTTCCTGTACCCGAGTCTGTTGAGCTCACCGTCTGAGTACGCGGGATCGGGAAAGCCGGGAAGGCCGTGCTCGCGAACGCAAACGGCAAAAGCGGTGATCGTCTGCAGCTGCTGCGGAGTCAGCGTCGAGGAACCGCTGTTGCCGGCCGCCGTTCCCGCCACGGTGGTGGAGGACGATGATCCAAGGTTCGCCACGCCAGGCGAGGTTGAGCCGCCACAGGCTGCGGCGAGAAGACCGACGCCGAGAAAGACTGCGACAAGTAGGCCGCGTCGTTGCTGAGCAGGCGCTAGCCGGTAAGAGTCTGGCGACGCAGTCTCCTGTTTCGCGTTGTGTGGTGACGATCGGCTCATGGCCCGCCGGGAAGGAAGGATTGGCAGGCCTTCTGCGCGGCCTGGAACTGAGGCGAGTTGGGACCAATGCCGGGTGGCCCGTGCAGCGCGATCCCGCCGCCACTCTCAACGGGGTCTGGCATGTTCGGTAAGCCGTGATCGCGCAAGCACGCAACATATTTCAACGCGTGGGCGACCGCTTGGGCTAACTCAGCCGGAGTTGGCTGGCCACCGTTGGGAAGCAGGTGTCGGCAGAGTGTGTCCGCCTTTTGGTACTGGGAGGAATCCGGGTCGATTCCTCTCGCGCCGTTGAGGGCTCCACGGTTGAAGAGGAAGCTTCCGTTGCTGGTGGGATCGGGCATGTTCGCCACGCCGTGGGTACGCATGCACTGTGCGTAGGCGACCGCGTCGACATAGTTGGTCGCCTTGCTCGTGTTCTGAGCTGCCGAGGCGGCATTCGTCGTCGTGGTGGTCGATCCAAGGCTCGCTACGCCCGGCGAGGCCGAGCCACCACTGCATGCGGAAACGACAACAGCGAGACCGACAAGTGCAATCGCGAAAGGGCCTAGCGTTCGCGCTCGCAGACGTCTCACGTGATGGCAAGCCCCTGTATCTGTGTCCATATCGTTCACCTAATCATTTTGCCTGCGTGAGCTCATGGTATGGCCTAACCCTGGGATTGTCCGCTACCTCAGATAACAGGCGTTTAACAACGCTCAACGGGACGTTCTCGGTCCGTCGCCGCAGGCCAGGAGTGGGTCGAGGAGTGTCCAGGCTTGCCGCCTCAGCGGAGCTTCGGCCGCATGCGGTGCAGAGTAGCGGTCTTGGTTCCGTCTAGATTCTGGCCGCATCGCCGCCAGGTAGCCATTCCGGGAGAACAACGTGCGAACTGCGGGAGCCTGAACAGCGATGCCATCGGTTGCGCTGAGAGGTGTTCGGCCGGCGTGCACACAGTTGGCTAGTCGACCAGCGTTGACAGAGATCGATCAGAAGTTGGGTCGTGGCAGAGGGCAAGGCCCCCTCACATCCGTGGGGAAACTCGCCTTCGGAACACTGAGCGGGGTCCCATCACCGCGAGGCAGAAGTGACTGCTCGGCGAGACGACCGCAGGTTGGTCACATTCGCCCCGTGGCACAACGCTGGTAGTGCGCGCGTGACGATGTCCGAGAGGAGTAGGAACAAACACGTGTTTAGTATCAAGTTCGCTCGGCCCGATGTCGATACCGACCTCAGAGAATCATGTATGCCACACCTGAGAGTCGTCTGGATCTTCTCCCGGCCTTTTTCGGCGCCGAGGCCATCTACTGTCCCGGCACCGCCGAGCACTCCACCCGGGTCGGCAAAATCTGCGCTGCGATGAGTCAGGCCCTGGGTCTAGACTCGGCGGACGTTGAGGTCATGAATTGGGTAGGTATTCTGCACGACCTCGGCAAACTCGCCCTCCCTGTGGAGATCTTGCGTAAGCCCGGGACTCTCACTGAGCTCGAGTGGGCAGAGGTCAAGAAGCACTCTGTCATAGGATCGGAGCTAATACTTGCCGTTTCCCCACAGCTCAGGCCGCTAGCAGAGGCGATTCGCGCTCACCACGAACGCTGGGACGGTTCGGGTTATCCCGACGGCGTGGACAAACTCGACATACCTCTCTTTGGGCGCATAGCCGCCATTAGTGATGTGTTTGACGCGATTACTCACCAGAGGGGCTATCGAGCCGGTCAGCTGAACGACCGAGAGGGCGTCGAGTTCGTAAGGCAACGTGCGAATCGGGATTTTGATCCCGAGCTGGTAAAGGTGTTCCTCGATCTGGATCGGCGGGGACTACTCGAGGCGAGCGTTCCCAACTGAGGGCTTTTGTCCAATCGAGGAACACCGGTCAACTGACCACGAGTACGCGAGCAGTGAGATTCTCACGGCGCTGTCCGGGCCGCGTTGCGTTCCCTCTTGACGACGTACATGGCGGCGTCGGCTTGTCGAAACAGAGTTTCGGCGTCAGTTCCCTGTCCGGGGAAGATCGCCTGACCTGTGCTGACGTCGACCTTGATGGAGCCGACACCGATCACGACGGGTTCCTCGAGACACTCCGTGACTCGTGCGGCGACCTTCATGGCGTCTGCGCTGGCGGAGCAGGGAAGCAGGATTGCGAACTCGTCACCGCCGAGGCGCGCGATCGAATCGCCGTTTCTTGTCACTCCGGCGAGGCGCTGGGCTACCTCTCGTAGCACTTCATCTCCCGCCATGTGGCCAAATGTGTCGTTGATGTCCTTGAACCGGTCAACGTCGAGGACGAGTACGACAAGCTCCTCGTGCCGTCGTCGGGCCTTCTTGAGAGCGTGATCAAAACGATCTCTAAAAAAGGCCCGATTGGGTAGGTCAGTGAGCACGTCGTGGGTCGCAAGGTGTCGCAAGAGCCTCTCGGCCTCGTCGCGCGCGCTCTCGGCCGCCTTTTGTTCAGTGATGTCACGTACGAGGAGGCAAACGCTCGGGGAAGCGGAACCCGTGATTGGAGCGAGCCGGCCTTGGAACCACCGAGTGCCGGCAGGAACCTCGAGGCAGTAGTCGACCAGCGCTGGGCGGCCCGTCTCAAGCGCACGGTGTACGGCACGGGTCACCCGCCGACCAATTTCGTCGCCGAGCGCGTCTCGCACCGAGCGCCCGAGCAACTCATTTGGGGGCGCGATCAGCAAGGTCTCGTTCGTCGTCCAGATGGCCAGATAGATGCCCTTGCCGTCAAGCTCGAACACGAGATCGTCGAGCGAGGAGAGCAGGGCTCGCAAGCGAGCGGCACTGTCTCGGAGCGCATCACCTGTCTCCGTTGGCACGTGGGGTCTGATCGAGATGATCTCGCCCAAGAGGGGAAGGGCGGGATCTCTGGGGAGACAGGTGCTGTCGTCGGCTGTTTCGCGCGTCTCTTCTGACGCAGTCGCAGTGAGCTCAGACGGCCGATGCGTCATCGCTTGTTTTATCGACCGGCTGCAACGAGAGCTTGATCACTAAAAGGCCGCTGAGTGCACGTGCCCGACCAGAAGATCACCGTCTGTACCCGTGTCAGAGTCGGCGAGTGGCAGATGCCCAAGCTAGAACGGTCGGGCTTCCCTGGCGCGCTCGTCATTCCCGAAAGCAGCCACCGGTGTGGTGCCGTGCCGGCGCACGCGCGTGGAGTTGGCGTGTAAGACAGCTCCCGAGGCGTGAGTGCTGAGACTCACTGGCTGCTCCAGAGGAGTCCTCCACGCGGGCGCCGGCTATCGGCTCGCACGTAGGTACCTTTCGACAGATTGACATCGAGTTATGAGCACATCAGGACCTTCGGCCCTAGATGACCTAGTGCCAGTTCGCACGTGCCTGATCGGTCTTCCGCGCGAGGCGCCTTTGGTGGAGAGCGGAGCCCTTTGCCTCACGGGTATCGCGCGGGCGGACACCAGGTGAACAGCAGAGAGAAGAAGCCGACAGCTCATAAGAGGCGCCTAATGCTGTCTCGCCCCGCGCGGCGACTCTCGGGTGTGAGGTCCAACGTCGATGCTGCCGCGGCGACCCGTGCTTGACCAAACACAAAGCGTGGAGGTCTAGGCTCCAAGCGTGTATGAGCCTCGCATCGTGAATGGGTACTGCGTGGCGACCACATTCGCTCTTGAGCGGTACAAGTACGGGAACGGTGGGGGCGAGGACTACCCCGATCCCAGCTCCAAAAAGGTTCACGCCGTCAAGGTCACCGAAGGCGCGTTGGCGAAGTCTCAGTATCGCGATGACGCTGTACGTTCTGCGGGGGGAGAACAGCTCTTAGGTTCGCGACTTCAGGTTGAAGTCGTTCAGGGCGAAACCTGGAAGGACTGGCTCGCTCGGGTGGAGGGCCGGCCGGAGCTTACGCAACAGACGTGTGAGAAGTGCTTGGAGGCAACCCGTGGACTCGTCTGGGAAGACGTTAGGGAGCCGCCTGGAAAGGCCACGAAATAGGGTGCAAGACCTGGATCGGGCGCCACGGTCCGGACTGACAGACCCGTCCGCGCGGTAGGTGTGAGACGTACAGCTTGACTGGCTAGTCCCGGAGAGTACGTATGGGCTCTCGGTTATGGACCTCGCCCTATGGCGACGTGTGCCAATCGACCAGCTCTCAAAAGGGACTGCTCGGTTCTTTGAACAATGCTTGGCTTCAGTGTCGTTGGCGATCGGTCAGATGCAGGTGACCACAGCCAACGGACCGCTTTGTCAGGCGATAGGAGATGTCGCCAGGGTCCTGTGTGCCCACCTAAAACCGAGGTGTGCACCGAGTGTCGTCGCGTTTACTCCTCAGCGGCGCCGCGTCACCGAGGACGCGGTCTTGCGAGGGTCGCAGAGGACTACCTCGACAGACCACTGATCTGGAAAGCCTTCCATGGGACTTCCATCGGCCGTCGCTAGGTACCGGCCGCCGGGCACGCCGTTGGCGTACGCGACTGGGTCGCCCTTGCGGGGTTGTTCGCCTGTGACAATCGAGGCTGAACCGAGAGATAGCCGCGTCGCCAGTGCGGTCATCGTCTCCGTCCCCGCCCGAACCTCTGTCGGCCGGTGGTTTCTCATCCCTAAGACGATTGTCTCAGCTGCTTTTGAGTACGGTTCCGAGTAGATGAGGAAGTAACTTCCGTGCACGAGGCGCATCCAACCGTGGGCGATCTTGACTGCCAGCTCATATGTGTTGGCAATATCGGTGGCGGTCAAATTTTCGTGCGAGAGTCGATCAACGAGGATCGCAGAGGCGTTGATCACCTGGTCGAATTCCCAATCGATGGCCTGGGTGTTCCACGAGCGGCCCAGATCCTCGCCGAATTGCTCACGGAGTCGACTGATGAGCATCTCCGCGCCCGAATAGGCGTGCACCGCAAGCTCTCGATCACCCGTGGTGATTCCCCTCAGGAATTCCTCAGACACCGTTGCGAGCGGGACAGTCACCTCTAAGCGCTGACCAAGCTCGACCAATCGCACGAAACCGGTTTGAGCTGCGGTAGCTTCAAATATCAGCGACTCCTGTGCTGTTTCGTCAGGGCCATTTGAGAACTGGTCTATCGCGTTTGCCAAGTGACCATGGCTAAGTCCCCATATTGTTCGAGGAGGATCGTCCTTCGTCCATCCGATCTCGTAGCGCTCGCGGCGTGAGGGCCCTGGCGCCCTCGCAGGCCTCGCTCGTCTCGGACGGCTCATTGTCCCATCAGTCCGAACTCCGTCGTACTCGAGCGTGCCAGTTGCCTGGAACAGTTTGGGATCCTTAGGCGCCATGCTGACAAACTCCCCTGACGAGCCTCGATGTCACAGAGGGCGCGACCTTGCCGAGGTTTTCGGGTATGACTCCGATGGTCGCGGGGGGACGTTGGATTCCTGCCACCATCCGGCAGGTTTGCCCACGAAATTCATCATCGGAGGCTTCCTGGGGCCGGCTGGGCGAGGTTCCTGTCGACCAGGAGTTCAAGCACCTCACCGATGGTCCGCTCTCGCCCTATCGATTCTCCGAGAGGCAGGTGGGCTTGGATCTGGTAGCGGTTGCGACGACCGTCCCTGTCCTTTACGACGTAGCCGGCTGCCGCCAAGTCGTCGACTATGCCGTAGGCGCTGCGTTCTGTGATATTTACCGTTGTGGCGATGTCGCGCAGGCGCACCCCGGGGTCACGGGCGATGCAGACGAGCACGCGGGCATGGTTTGTGAGGAAGCTCCACTGTCCCATGTCTTCACACTATCAGACGGAAGAACTCCATTGCTAGTGTCAAAACACTAGAGTAGGCTCGTCATTATTCAAACCAAGAGTCGTCGCCGACCGTAAATGGCCAAGAGCTACGGCAACAGACGGAAGGCGTGAGAAATGGGTCGCACAGGAATGTTCTTCAGCGTCCTCGCAATCGCGGCGGGCGCGGTCATGTACTGGGCAGTGACTTCCCAAGGTCATGGTTTCCGGCTCTCCACAGTCGGTGTGATCCTAATGGTCGTCGGGGCGATCGGGCTTGCTGCCTCGGGGATTGTCTTTGCCACCTCGCGTCGTCCTGTCGGCAGCGGCAAGCACATCTATGACCGTCAGGCGACCGACTCACGAGGCCTTTCGACCGCCGTGCATGAACAAGTGCACAGCTAGTCGAGCATGCCATGACCGAGACTCAAGCAGGACTGGCCGACAGCGATCCAGGTGAGAACAATTCAGCCGATGGCTTGCTCGCGCCGATCGAGGAACATTTGACGAAGTCACCTTCCTTGGCAATGGTCGCGACGCGAATCTCGGGGACCTGGGTGGGGATCATCATTGGGTCGCTTGTGCTGGCACTTTTGCTTGTTTTCGTCCTTCAGAACACAAGATCTGTCAAGGTCTCCCTATTCACTGCCAGCGGGGAGCTGCCTCTTGGCGTGGCCCTGCTCTTTGCTGCTGTGGGTGGCGTGCTACTGGCAGCCGTGGCCGCCTCGTTGAGAATCGTGCAGCTACGCCGCCGTATGAACAACAGCGACCGGAATGCTCTAGATCAACCGGCTCCCGCGCGGGCCAGTACCGACGCATCTTGAGCAACTGAGACTGAAGTCGGATCCGCCAGGTCAGCACCAGGTGATCCAGTCACTGAGGCTGGAAAGCGGCTCTGTTTGGCATAGTCAAAATCGGGCTCGACGGCCTGCAGGATGAGGGCCGCGGTCTTTTGGATGCGTTCACAAGACGCCTTGATTCCCATGACCGCCTTGTCACTGCCACCGGCCCAGGTCGCGAGGTAGCCAAAGGAGTAGCCACTGGAGTCGATCTCGAGGCTCCGGCAGACGACGTACGCCGTGGACTCAGCCTCAAGTTCGGCGAGGCCTCGATTGCCGTAGCTCTCGTGGAGCAGGGCGTGGGCGAGCTCGTGAGCCAGCGTCTTCACCCGTTGTGCGGCTGAATTCCTAGTCTCGATGCGTATGCGGCGCTCAACATGGCAGCAATCACCGTTCGTCTGGCTGATGAATTCGTGGTCCTCGACCTTAAAGCCGATTGACTGGGCGACTCTTACGAGCTGGATGTAGCGTCCTGCCGGATCGTCATCGTTGAGCCGCACGCAGATGGAGGGCAGCTCATCGCCGTCGGTTTGCGCGACATCGAAGACTGCTACGAGCTTGAAGCCGCGGATCACTCGATCGCCCTCAGTGTTCTCGGGGTTCTTATAGAGCATGGGAGCGAGGACCCAGATCGCTTTTTCCCCCTTACGCACGGAGCGATTGAGCCTGCGCCAGGTGTTGAAACCGGCGATCCGAGTTGCGTCTTGGCACTGAGCGGCTATGAGGAGAACGTTCCTATAGCTGTAGTTGTGAAAGCGGCTCTGGATCTCAAGATATCGTCGCCATTCGATCGACGATGTGAGGTTCCTGATCCCTTCTGTCAGCTGAGCGATGAGTTCCTCGCGGCTGTTTCTTGTGGTCACGTGAATTCCTTCCACACGATGCTGATGGCACTCCTCAGACAAAGAGCCGCCCGCGGGCGGCCCGCGAGATCATTTGGCGAGCGTCAGGCTTGAAAGCCCCAAGGACGAGGCTCCGCGGGGGGCGATACGCGAGACTTGGCGCGGGCGAGAGACTGCACCACCACGACAAGCACAGGGGCGGCCGAGTCTCGGATCACCGACACGATCCGGTAGCGGAGGAGATTACAAGCTCGCTGTGACACCGCCGTTCGGCCTCGCGCTTTCCCATTGCAATCTGCGTAGTGGGCCGGCGCCCTGGCGGTCATGGGGCTGGGGAGAATTCGCCAAGCAAAGAGGTGCTCATCTTTGGCAGACTGCCCCAGTGAGGGGGAAGAACGATGAGGCGAACGCATCGCAGCACAGAGGAACAGGTAACCGACCCCACTGGGCATGACGAGACCGACCGGACGGGTGCTTTCACAACCCGACGTGCTGTAATCGCAGGCGCGGCCGCTGGTCTGGCAGGTCTTGTGGCGGACTCGGTGATCTCGGCCGAACCGGCGAGTGCGAGCAACGGCGACGCCGTGCTGCTGGGGTATTACAACTCTGCCAACTCCACGACCATGATCAACACGACTAACGGCACCGCCGTCTCCGGGATCTCGCAGGAGGAAGGCACCGGCGTGGAAGGAGCGAGTGACACAGGAGTAGGAGTGTTGGCGGTGAGCGGCAGCGGTACAGCACTTCGTGTCGAGGGAGTCGCGCGTTTCTCCCGAAGCGGGAGTGCAGTCGTGGCGGGAGCTGCAGGCGCTGCCAAGACATCGGTAACAGTCACGGGGGTCGATCTCAGCGACTCCAGCTTGATCCTTGCTACCCCTCAGGACTACCTCGCTGGCGTCTCGGTGGCAGCTGTCGTGCCGGACGTCTCAGCCGGCGCCTTCACGATCTATCTGACGAGGCCAGTGGACGCTCAGTTGACGATTGCGTGGTTCATTCTCGGCTAGACACCCCAGGGCCCTAACTCGTCGAGCTGCTGCCAGGCAGAAAGGTCACACAGGCGCCTGGCAGTAGCGACCTGGACCTGTCCGCCGAAATGCTCAGGTCACCTTTTTGCTAGCGGACGCGAGCAAGTCGTGTTCCAGATGTCGGGCTCGTAGCGGGTGAAGGAGTTGTTACTGCTCGCCCGGTGGTGGTCGTGTTGGCGGTAGTTTCTTGAGTCGCTACAGACCGGTGCGCCGGAGTCAACACCGGCGAATGAACGGCTTGCTAACCAGCTCGGTACAGGTACTTGGTTGCCGCGGTCTTCTTGCTGATACCCCCAGCAGCGGACACTGTGACGTACACCGCCCGGGGCATTGGTGGCACGATCACGGTGATCACAGACGGCGAGAGAACCCGGACGCCTGAAGCCTTCCGGCTTCCGAGATACACCGACACTTTGCCAACAAAGTTGTGACCCCTTATAAGCACTTTCGCGCCATCTCGCGTCGGGCCTGTGGCGAGTGTGATCTTGGTGATCGTCGGCGGGGCGACGAAGCTGAACCTGCTTGCGGCCGTCTTTCTGCTTGGCCCACCGACGGTGATCACTGTGACATAGACAGTGCCAGGCCTCGCGGGGGCGATGGCAGTGAGCTCGTGAGACGAGATTACCTGAACGGCCCGGGACCGCTTCGCCCCGAAGTAGACCGACACCGTACCAACGAAGTTGTGGCCCCAGACAACGACTCTTGTGCCACCTCTCTTTGGTCCTTTGTTGGGTGTGACCTGGACAATCGTCGGAGAGGGCACAAAAGAAAAGGTGCTGGCGGTACTTCTCGGGCTTGAGCCGCCGGTCGCGGACACGGTGACAAGGACGGTGCCCGAGCCGGAAGGCGCCACTGCGGTGATCTCAGATGCAGAGAGCAGGTGCATGTTTCTCCCGAGTTGATTGCCGAAGTGCACAGAGACAGTGCCGACGAAACTCGCTCCCAGGATCGTCACCTTCGTGCCACCGCTTGTAGGCCCGTTGCGGGGTGTGAGCTTGGAGATAGTAGGGACCGGCTCATAACTGAACCTGTCGGCGAGCGAGGTCGCCGAGGTGGCTTGTGGGGTGCTGGCCACAACGTTGACCGTCCCGGCGCCTTCACTTGGCGCGACGGCGGTGCATTTGGTGGTTGAGGAGCATGACGTCGCGGGGCTTGCGGCGGAGCCGAACTCGATCTCGGTGTCGCCCGCGATCGTGGAGAAGCCTGTGCCGGTGATCGTGATCAAGGTGCCACCAGATACCGGGCCGGCCACCGGTGAAACGGCGGTAACCGTTGGCGCCGATGGGGGAGGAGCGGCCTTGTCCTCCGTCCACTGGGCATAAAGGGTGACATCTGCCGTGAACGGGTAGATGGCACCGTCGGCGTAGGAGGTGCCTGAGCCGTTGGCTGTGGTGTTCCAGGTGGAGAAGCTGTAGCCACTGCGCGTGAAGGCGTTGGCGCTAAGCGGAGCCGGCCTGCTGTAGGTCTCGTCGGCCATGATCCCCGAGCCCCCGTTTGGGTTGAACAAGACGCGGTATGCCGTAGCGGTCCACTGGGCGTAGAGGGTGGCACTCGTCGTGAAGGGATAGATGGCGCCGTCAGCGTACGAGGTGCCCGAGCCGTTGGCGGCGCTGTTCCAGCCGGCGAAGCTGTAACCGACGCGAGCAAATGAATCAATGGTCAGCGGGGCCGGCTGGTTGTCTGTCTCGCCGGCCATGGTCCCTGTCCCGCCGTTGGCGGAGAAGGTGACTGTGTAAGCAATGTTTGCCACCCACTGGGCGTAGAGGGTGGCACTCGTCGTGAAGGGATAGATGGCGCCGTCAGCGTACGAGGTGCCCGAGCCGTTGGCGGCGCTGTTCCAACCAGAGAAGCTGTAACCGGCACGAGAGAATGAATCAGTGGTTAGCGCGGCCGGCGTGTTGTCGACCTCGGCGGCCATGGTCCCTGTCCCGCCGTTGGCGGCGAAGGTGACAGTGAAGTCCGGTCCCTGCGGGCTGCCGGATACCTCGTTGGACAGCGGGCTGACCCCGAGGTCGTTGACCGCCTGGACCTCGTAGTAGGCCGTGGAGCCAACCGATAATGAGGTATCGGTGTAGGTCGTTGTCGGCGCGACGACCGTTGCAATCTCGGTCGTCTCGTCGCCCGAGGCTGTGCCTCGCCAGATCGTGTAGTCGCCAGCTGAAGCGCTGCTCGGCGAGTTCTTCCAAGTGAGCGTGACGCCACCTGCAACTTCCTTCGCTGTGAGAGCCGGTGCACCCGGGGTGTCGGACCAGGCGCCCAGCCCGGTTGCAAGGTCGTAGCCGGGCAGCGTCGGGTACCCGTTGCTGCCTGTGACGATGTCCCGGATCGAGATATCCGGAGTGCTCGAATACAGATTCTGGGCGTTCATCTGAGTGCCGGTGACCGCCGCGCTCGCGGCCACCATGGGCGTCGAGGCGCTCGTGCCGCCTACGGTCCACCAATCGCTCTGGGCGCTATAGGAGCTGTCGTACACCGAGACACCTGAGTTTGGGTCAGCGTCCAGGGAGATGTCAGGCGTTGCGCGCATGCCGGCGCAGCTAACGCTCCCGGTCGACTGGTAGGGGCTGGCACTCTCGTAGCTGCTGCAACCACCCCCGCCGCTGCTCCAGGCGGATTCCTGGGCGAGGGCGCCCCCGGAACTAAAAGTGAGGCTCGTACCTCCGACCGAGATCACATCCGGCGAAGCCGACGGCCAGATCACAACTCCGCCCGTATCCCCGGCGGCGGCGAAGTAGCTGACGCCTGGCTCGGTGAAGCTTGTGTCGAAGGCCTCCTCGCCGGAGAATTCTGGCGATCCCCAGCTGTTGGAGACGTACTTCGCGTGAGCGGCGGCGTACTGCTCGGCCGCCATCAGGTCACCAAGGTTGGCACTCGAGGCCTCGACGAGCAGAATGCTTGCCGCCGGGGCGAGCGCGTGGGCCCACTCGATGTCGAGGCTTATTTCCAGGCCCCAGCTCGCATCGCTTGAGGGCAGGGAGCTCCCGCCAGTCTCGTTCACCTGGTTGAACTCGAAACAGGACGGTGGCGAGGAACCACCGGTACATTCCCCGGGCAGGCCGTACTCGGCGCTGAACTCGTTCAGGTCGCTCGCGGCATCCGGATCGTTGAACGCGTCCACGAGCGCGATCGTCTGGCCGGTACCGGACGCGGCGGTGGTCGTGAAACCGTAGACGCCCTCTATCGTCCCCGGCGACAGGCCCGTTGGAGTGCTCGACTCAGGTGCCACACCGCTCGGATGCAGGACATCGGCGAGGCACTGCGCGCGACCGGCGCCCGGCTTGGCGCAGACTGCCCGGAAACTGCCGGCGAAGGGCAGATGAGCCCCCCGCGACGCTCCCAGGCGAGATAGAACCATACCAGCAGGCCCCGAGCTTGTCGGGACCTGAGCTTGCGCCGGCGAAAGAGACAGTGCAACGGCTGTTATCGCGGTCACTGCGATCGCCACTGCAGGTGCGATTCGCGCTGGCTTAGGTCTCGGCCCGCGCGCCAGCAGTCCTCGCATCTGAATTAAATCGACTCGTTACCCTGAAGCTTGAGTCTTCTGTCGCAAGAGCTGCAGCGAGATAGTCGTGTTCCTCATAGACACCGGACGGTTCACGGGAGCTCAGATAGTGCCGAACTAGCGCGAGCCCGCCACGGTCAAACCGGTTTGCCACCGGCGACCTGCCATTGTGCAGAGCCTCGAGCACGCGATCGTGCAGCGATGCCAGACGGCGATGCGCGACGTGCTTAAGGGACGGTACAGACGGTGCGCAGGGTCCGGTCAGGTGACGCGGGGTCGATCGTCCGTTTGCTCGACGCCAGCCGCTAGCACCTCGGCCATAAACTGGACGGCGTCGTAGACATCGACGAAGCGGGTGTACAACGGTGCAGGGCCGAGCCTGATCACATCTGGTGGCCGGAAGTCCCCGATCACCATGTGACGATCGATCAAGGCCCGGCACCACGGCCAGGCCTGGGGGTGGGCGACCGAGACATGAGCACCCCTGCGGTCCGGGTCGGTCGGACTCGCCAAGCTCGCACCGAGGGGTTCGAGCAGGTCTCCCACGAGTTCCACCAACATGGCAGTGAGCTGTTGAGACTTCGCCCACAGTGCCAGGAGGCCGGCTGATTCAAGTGTCTTTACCGCGGCATCCACGCCAAGCAGACCGAGCACCGGTGGGGTGCCAGCCAAAAAACGTCCCATCCCGGTCGTCGGGTCGTAGTCCGGGCCCATGGCGAACTGGTCCCGCTGGCCGAACCAACCCCACACCGGTTGGCGCAGCTGGTCCTGCAGCCCTGCTCTCACATACGCGAAGCCGGGTGAGCCGGGTCCGCCGTTCAAGTACTTATATGTGCAACCCACAGCGAGATCGGCGCCCGCTTCGTCCAAGCCAACCGGGACCGCACCGGCGCTGTGGCACAGGTCCCACAGCACCAGGGCACCACGGCGGTGGGCCGCTTGGGTGACAGCCGTGAGGTCCGCGCGGGCACCCGAACGGAAATTGACATGCGAGAGGCACACGAGCGCGGTGTCGGTATCGATTGCCGAGCCCACTTCGTCGGCATCCAACCCGTCGACGGAACTGGCACGCAAAAGACGCAGCTCATGGCCTGTGGCCTCGGCGAGCCCTTGCAAGACGTAGCGGTCGGTCGGGAAGTCGTCTGCGTCGGCGAGGATGACCCGCCTGTCCGGCCGGGCCGTCAAGGCGGCTGCGGCCAGCTTGTAGAGATTGACGGTGGTGCTGTCACAGACCACCACCTGCCCCGCGGCAGCACCGATCAGACGGCCGACCCGGTCACCTACCGCAGCGGGAAGGTCGATCCACCTCGACCATCCGCCGACAAGGTTCTCGGACCAGTCGCGAACCGCCCCCTCCAGCGCTTCGACCACGGACCTAGAGGGACAACCGAGGGAGTTGCCGTCGAGGTAGATAGGCCCGTCCAGGTTGAAATGGCTGCGATATGGCGCGAGAGGGTCACCCAGATCCATCGCCAAAGCAGCCGCGCGATCCACCGTCAGATTCTCGCACCGCCAGCCCATGGACTCAGTCGCGAAGTCCTGTCACAGCCTTTGCCGCCTCGACGTCGTGTACGGTACCGCGTGCTTGCCGGACATTCTGCGGCAGGACCGACAATCTAGGGGGGAACCGATGGCCTATGCCGTAGTGCATCAATTCGCTGGTGGCACCGAGGAACGGTACAAGGCTTCACTCGCTGCTGTTCACCCAAGTGACGGCAGCCTGCCCGCCGGGCAGGTGTTTCATGCCGCGGGTCCGTCAGCCGATGGCTGGACAATCGTCGCCATCCACGAGTCCCCAGCAAAGCTGGGAGCAGTTCCGTGACAACACCCTTGTGCCCAAGATGTCTGCGGGCATCGCAGGCGGCTTCACGGGACCCCCGCAGGAGACCACCTTCGAGGTCCATAGCCAGGTGACTTCCTGAGCTTAGACAGAGTCCGTTAACTGGCTCGACGGGAGCGACCTCGCGTCCCGGTCAGCTCGCGTCGGCGCCTCGCGCTCAGCAGCTTTCCGGACGCGGCAACGCCCCCCAGAAAGTGGGACCTGCTGGAGGGACGTTGTAGCAATGTTGTACCACCGCCAGCGAGGAATTGGACGTCGGGCTCGGGCCAAAAAACTGTGTCACGAGGCGTTGTCGGCCCACGGCGCAGATGGGCTTGTGCTCCGTTGGCATTCCGGGGATCAGCTGTAGGGTGCCCCGCACCTGCGGCATGCGCCGGTGTCGCTGCCCCTGATGCCTACGAAGCGTGAACGACATGACTTACAACGGTTCCTCGCTCGCCTTTCAGGGCGGCCTTTTGCGATCGAGAGAGCCGACCTCCAGAAGATGACGAGTCCGATCAAAAGGACAAACCCGATCGCGGCCGCTGTCTCCATCTCGATCGAGCGACGGTTCCGCCGGTTCGCTACGCTCAGACGCCGAGCTGGCCTTCGAGGGTGATGATCTCAACCTCGCGCTGGGCGATCACTGTACGTTGCTCCACTCCGCCTACCACGGTCGCGTAGAAGACGTAGTTGTCCCCTTCGTCCTCAAACCTGTCGGCCAGCACTGTCTCTGGGGCTCTGGTCCGGTCCTGCCAGTGGATGATGTACTGGAACATGAGCACCACGGTATCCCTGGCGGGAGTCGCGCGTTCCTAGCCAGCAGCGTCTGGACAGAGGCTGATCTAGGCTCGGCTGGGCGCGGCACCCAGAGGGAGTAACGATGCGTAAACCCCTGATCGCCAGCTGGAGCGTTCTCGTCGTCCTGGGGACGATCTCCCTTTCGTTCATAGCCAGTACGAGGACTGCGTTGGCCGCAAGCGGACGCAGCGAGGCGTCAATGGGCAAGCAGATAGCAGAGCTGAAGGGCTCAGACACCGTTGCCGGCGACGGCTTCGGCGCTCCAGTGGCTATCTCTGGCAAGATCGCAATCGTCGGTGCATGGCAGCATGCCAAAGGCGGTCGGGCCTATGTGTTCGCCGAGCATCACGGCACCTGGGGCCAGATAGCCGAGCTGAAGGGCTCCGACACCGTTGCGCCTGACGATTTCGGTTCCTCGGTGGCCATCGCGGCCAACACCGCCATCATCGGCGCGCCCGGTCGCGCCCGAGGCGGAGGCCGCGCTTATCTGTTCGCCGAGACGAAGGGAACCTGGAAACAGGTCGCCGAGTTGAAGGGTTCCGACACCCACGACGGTGTCGCCTGCCAAGGAGATCTGTGTCCTGGCGGGAGCTTTTTCGGAACCTCGGTGGCCATCTCAAACGAGACCGCCCTGGTCGGTGCGACGAACCAGGCGAAAGAAGCCGGACGTGTCTATGTGTTTACCGAGACGAAAGGAAGATGGCGCCAGACCGCAGAGCTGAAGGGCTCCGGCACGGCACTCGGTGGCCAGTTCGGCGCTTCTGTCGCAATCTCTGGCTCAACTGCCGCAATCGGCGCGAGCGGAGACCTGAGCGGCGGTGGCCGCGTCTATGTGTTCAGCAAGACGAAGCAAACGTGGCGACAGACGGCCAAGTTGAGCGGCTCCGACACGGCCGGGAGCGACTATTTCGGCTCGGCAGTTGCGGTCTCGGGTACCACAATCGTCGCTGGTGCTTATGCCCATGCCAAGCTCTCGGGTCGGGCTTACATCTTCACGATGGCAAAGGGCCGATGGAGACAAATCGCCGAGCTGGGATCCAACGCCACGATTTTCGGTGGCCTGTTCGGTGCTTCGGTGGCAGTCTCAGGCCCGATCGTCGTTGTTGGGGCAAACTTCCGAGCTAAAAACGCCGGGCGGGCCTACGTGTTCACGAGGACACGAGGCGTCTGGTCTCTGGCAGGCGCCCTCGTGGGCTCCGACACAGCTTCGGGCGACAGCTTCGGATGCTCGGTGTCCGTTTCAGGCACTACCGTCGCCGTGGGCGCCTTCCGCCATGCCAAAGGTGCTGGCAGCGCCTACCTCTTTGAGGCGTGAAGGCCCTTCGCAGCACAGCTGCACACAGTTGAAAGAATGTGATGCTGTGGGATGCCTCGACCGCTCCCGAGGTTCCCGCGGGCGGGAGTACTGAGATCGAGATCTTGTGGGACGGCGATACGATCCCCGATGACGACCGAGGGGGAGCATGAAAGCTAGGAAGTGGTCGCGACGTGGCGGCGCAGTGGTTGTGGCACTTGTCGCCCTGGTCGGCGCGGCACCGATGGCAGGTGCCAACGCGACAGCGAGAACAAAGCGAGAGACGGTCTATCCCTGGAGCGCGGGCGGAAAGCTCGAGGCCGGTCTGAAGGTCGCCGGAACCGTGAAGGGCACCTGCTGGACCAGCTCGATCGCTGTCTCGAGCAGTGACGCCTACCGCTGCATGGCGAAGTCGTTCATATACGATCCCTGCTTCGTCCCTGCGGTCAAGACCTTCGCGCAACTGGCCTGCATGGCCACGCCCTGGGGCAAGGTCACGCTCTTTGACCTTACGGCTCCTATACCGAGGTCGGCCAAGCACCCGAACGCCAAGCCGTGGGTGTGGGCCGACGAATTGAACAACGGCATACGTTGTGTCACCGCGACAGGCACGGGCGTGGAGATCGGCAAGGTCGCACTGAATTACTACTGCGTGCCCGGAACAGGCTGGGCGAGCATTCCGGACCAGAGATCACAGCCGTGGACCTCCCGGTACGCGAAGAGCTACAAGTCCAAGTCGTTGCAGAGAGAGAAGCTCACCATCGCCTGGTACTGACCGCCGAAGCCAGCTGACCAGTTTTGTTGCAAGAAGGCCTAGCCCGCCGCGCCGGCAAACTATGTAGCGCGCGGCTGTCGCGGACGAGGCTTAGCTCTTGATCACGACCAGATTCCACGTCGCGCCGGCATCTTCCGATTCGTACAGCCGCGTCGTCATCGCGCCCAAGTCGTCCGACTCAAAAAGGGCATAGGCGCGCATCGCGTCGCTGAACCCGATCCAAGCGACGTGAAAGGCGGACTCGGAGAGCACGACCGAGAAGCTGCGCCCGCCGTTAGTCGTCCGCTCCAGGGCATCGGGAGGTATCCCTGTTTTAGCTTGTGACCTCGACGCGAGCGCGATCGACGACGAGGCTGCGGCAAGTTGCACAGAGTTGGGGAACCCTCCCTGCTTAGCTGCCCAGCTCGTCGCGCCGTCGACCGACTGCCACGTCTCCGCCTCGGTTCCTGTGGGGCAGGCGGCCCAGATCGACGAAGTCCCGTCGGCGGCGGCTGCCACCGAGCCGCCGAGGACCGCGGAGCAGGGATCGACACGTGTTGTGAACCTCGCCGCCTTGTTGTCGGAGTAGAGGAGGAACGCGCGGGCACGGCTTGGGTTGATCTCGCCAGCGAGTAGGTACAGGCGTTTGCGGTTCAGAGCCAGGTTCGGGTCGTTACTGAGTGGGATCGGCGTTGGCACCCGTTGCCAGCCAAGCGAGCCGATCGCCGCCCGCAGGAGCTCGGTCCCGGGGCAATTCGCGGCCGTGCAGCCGAGCGCGTAGGCCTCGCCATCGGCCGCTTCGAGCTGAGTCACAGGTCCCCGAGTGGGGATCTTGGTCCAGTTCGCGCCTCCGTTGGTCGTCTCCCAGAGTTCCGGGTCGAAGGCGTATCCATCCAGTGCATTGGCAAAGCGCAATTGCGTCACATCGGTCGCGCTAACCGGAGGACTCGCGATGCCGGCGAAATTGGCGCCGCCATCGGTCGTGCGAAGAATTGAGTCGCAGACGCCGAACCCGGACCCGCACCGGGCGGTGCCCAGCAGCCACCACTCGTCGAGGCTCACGGCGGTGAACGAACCTGGTTGGAAGTCCTTCGGGATCCCGGTTGCGGGAGCCTGACTGCCCGACACGAGCGAGGTTGTAGAGCTCGAGCTAGTGGCAACACGCCTAGGACTAGAGCCGAATAGGTGCAGTTGCGGCAGCGGTACGAGGAAGATGACGACGGCTGCGAGGACAACTGCCCCGGACAGCGCGATCTTTCGACGCCGGGCGCGCACGCGCCGCTTGCTGCCGAGCCGGACGGCTTTGGTGGGCTCAAGGGCCTCAGCGAGCCCGGCCGCATGCCGGGCGGTCTCTTTGAACAGGTGGTCTATGCCGTGCGGGTTTTCGTCCATCTTCTTCACTTCCGAGCCATTAGTCGGGTGTCGGATTCGATCTGGGCTGCGAGCGTTGTCCGGGCGCGGTGGATCCAAGATCGCACCGTGCCCGCAGGTGCCTCCATCTCGGAGGCCACGTCATCGATACTCAGGTCGAAGACGACGTGGAGGACGAAGGCTCGCCGTTGGTTTGCGGGAAGTCGGGCGACAAGTCGGGCGAGATCGACGTCGTGAGCGTCTGGAGCCTGCTGAGCCTGCTCTGTCGGTCTTATGAGAGCCCTCTCGCGTGCAAGCCGTCGCCACCGGCTAACGGCCAGGTTGTGAAGCACCAGGCGGCTCCACGCGTCACGGTTGGCATGTACGCAGACAACGTCCCAGTGCTGCCACGCACGAGCGTAAGTCTCCTGGACCAGGTCGAGGGCTTCGTCCATGTTGCCGACGTACAGGAAAGCTGCGCCGGTCAAGGCCTTTCGCGATGTCTTGTACCACTGTTCGAACTCCCACTGGTCAGTACCGCCGACTGCCATGAGACCTCCCCACCCATTACACCGCTTGGCAGAGGTCTGCGCTCGGCAAAAGACGTCTTTGTCGCTCACCCGGGTCGTCATGGGGCGGGGGCGCCGGCGAGTGGCCGACGGAGCAGGACGTGTCGTAGCGCTCTGCTCGCTGACCAGCAACGTCGCGTCCTCAAGACAAGCGGTCGTTGGCGCCGCCCGTCCCTGACCGCAACGGGAGGATCGATACCGAAAACGGTTCGCAACAGACCCGAAGGGGGAGGTATTGCACCACGGCTGCCTCGCTTGGGGTCTCGGGGGAGAGACCAGATGCCAGGGCCTGCAGGCGGACGGACGCGAGGGCCTGGCCGCTCGGAGCGCTCCAGGACGCTCGACCCACCATCAGTTGTGAGCCCGCGCGCGGCTTCGAGCTGACCTCGCTCGGACTACTCGTGGCAAGGGTGGCCCGCGGGTAGGCACCCACCTCGCAGAGCTGGCTCACTGGGTAGGGGAGCTCCAAGTCGTAGTAGGTAGCGCCCTTGGTGTTGCCTTCCGCAGCCCAGGGTCCGCTATCGGTTGCTGAACAGGTCCGGACTGCGACCGCTCCCGACGCGGGCAACGCGACGAGATGGGCGGCGGCTGGAATAAGGATCGCCTCGCAGCCGAGCACGGCAGCTGCTGCCAACAGCCGACCTTTCCGCATCGCCAGTCTCACCTGGCTTGCTCCCGCCCGCGGCCGACGGGGCTGTCGGGAGCCCGAGGCAACTTAGGGCCCGACATGTCAGGCCCTGTGATGGCCGCTCGTGAGGCTGCTGGCACGACTCTCCTTTTGTGGGTACCCGATGACTTTCAGGCGTCCTAGCTCTATCAACGCTTGAGACGGACATCGCGCTGCAGGCAGTTTCGACGGGTTTGCTTGTTTCTGAGTAGCTCGGAGAGCCTTTGCGCACCCAGATCGCGGGTGCGAAGCTTGACTTGAGTCGAGTACCCCAAAAAGTGATCGGAAGGCTTCACATGCGTAATTCGTGGATCGCCGGCCTTTCTGGGCTCGTTTCGGCCCTCGCGGTTCTTCTCCTAGTTCTTGCTGGCACTTCGAACGCCTCAACTGACAGCCCGCGAAACACTCCACCGGTGGGCAAGCAACTCGTGGAGCTCCAAGGCACCGACACCGGCTCTGGTGATGCCGTCGGCGTATCGGTGGCAATCGCGGGAACCACCGCGGTCGTGGGGGCGCCTGGCCACGCCAAGGATGTCGGTCTCGTGTACGTGTTCGCGAAGACGGCCACCGGTTGGAAGCAGACGGCGGAGTTGAAGGGCTCGGGCACGGTCGCCGGTGACTTCTTCGGCTATGCAGTGGCGATCTCGGGTAGGACCGTTGTCGTTGGCGCGCCCGGCTACCACAAGAACGCCGGTCGCGTATACGTCTTTCGGAGAGGGACTACCCGGTGGCGCCAAGTCGCCGAGCTGAAGGGCTCCGCCGTCTCGGGTGACTACCTCGGCGATGCGGTGGCCGTCTCCGGCTCGACCGCGGTGGTGGGCTCCGACGGCAACGACAAGAACGCCGGCCGGGCGTACGTGTTCAGCGGTGCCGGGACAAGATGGAAGCAAGCGGCCGAGCTGAAGGGCTCTGACACGATTGCACAAGACGGCTTCGGCTACACCGTAGCGGTCTCCGGCGCGACCGCCATCGTGGGTGCACCTGATCACGCCAAGGACTCGGGCCGGGCGTACGTGTTCATTGGTTCAGGGGCACACTGGAGCCAGGTTGCCGAGCTGAAAGGATCCGACACAGTCTCGGACAACGGTTTTGGCGTTGCGGCTGCTTTGTCAGGCACGGCTGCTGTCATAGGCGCGCCGGGCTACAAGAGCGCCACCGGTCGAGCGTACGTGTTCGAGGACTCAGCAGGGCGCTGGTCACAAGTTGCCGAGCTGAAGGGATCCGGCACCGTGGGTGCCGACGACTTCGGTTACGCCGTGGCCATATCCGGGACAACGCTCGCGTTGGGTGCTCCCGGCTATTCCAAGAACACCGGCCGGTTGTACCTGTTCGGGCGATCGGACGGAGCCTGGAAGCAGCTCGCGTCTGTTAAAGGCTCCGATACGGTCTCCGGTGACTATCTGGGATACTCGGTCGGCATCTTTGGAGACACTGCTGTGGTTGGCGCGGACGGACACTCGAAAAGTGCCGGCCGCGCTTACCTGTTCGGCGCCTGATCTTCGAGCCCTCCCCAGGGTGCGGCTCTAACCGCGTTCTCGCGAGAGAACGGGCGAGCGCGGTGTCTTTCAGGGTCTGTCAGCGGTCCGTGCGAGTTGACGACGATCTCAGCGCTCGGCACTGGGCGCCGGAAGTTCGGCATGTTGCCAATGGCGTATGTGTTTTCAACGAGTGCGCTGAGCAAGTCGCCACTCGGAGGTTTCGCCCACGATAGGGGCGTTTTGTTGTCCGCATTAACTCTTGACGCGCGATTAGCGGGGCGGGAGTATGACCTCCGGCATACTCGGGATACAAAGCCCCAGTTGCCGGGGAGCCCGAGTGGCCGTCGACAAGATCCGTGTCGCTCCGTCAGAGAGCGGACGGAGAATGGGTTTCATGAGATCGGGGGGATGAGCCTTGAAACACCTTTCATTGCGGGCTGGGGTTATTGGCGCGGCCATGATTGCAGCCACAGGAGTGCTCGCGGCACCGGCGGTCGCGGTGGCGTCGCACTCGGCCCACAACAGCGTTGTCCGCTCCTTTTCCGTGCTTCCCGGCAGCCTCGCGAGGACGACCGACGTCAGCATCGGAGCCTTCCACGCCAATTCGATGTCGGTCGAGCTCGCGCTCGCTCCGAGCCACGAGGCACAGCTGCAGAGCCTTCTGGCGAGCATGTACAGCTCGAAGAGCTCGACCTACCAACACTGGCTGAAGAAGGGCGAATTCGATTCACGTTTCGCTCCGAGCGCGGCTGAGGTCTCCGCGGTCACCGCGTACCTGAAAGCAAGCGGGCTCGTCCTCGAGAAGTCGTCGTCACCGTTCCTCGTGCGCGCGAAGGCCTCCAGCGCCAGAATTTCGACAGCGTTCCGGACGAAACTTCTCCGCTACCGAGACCCGCAGGGCATCACATACTTCTCGAACGCATCGACCCTGAAGCTGCCCACGAGGCTCGTCGATGGGGTGCTCGGCATTATCGGGCTCTCCAACACTGTTCGTGAGCGCTCGATGGTCGCGCGCATCGATAACGTGATGCGTCCTGTTTACGGCAAGTCGGGACCGTCTCCCAGCTGTGAGACGTCCTATCCGACTGCTGCACAGCTCTTCAACGCCGTCAACAACGGCGTCTTGTTCCCCTATGGCTACGGTGGGGGTCCGGGCTGCAACGGCCTGACGCCGTCACAGACCAACTCGATCTACGACGCGCCTAACGGCGGGCCGCGTGTGCAGGGGGCCGGCGTGAACCTTGCCGTGTTTGAGCTCTCGGCCTACCAGGCCTCAGACATCGACACCTGGGCCCAGACATTCTACGGCCGGCACTACACACCGCCGCTCGTCAACGTCACTGTCGATGGCGGTCCGCTCAGCCCGGTGTGTCCTACAGGCGACACCTGTCCGGCGAATTTCAACGGGTACGCGGGGGACATCGAGGTCGACGCAGACATCGAGATGCAGCTATCGATCGCGCCCGACGCCGGGCACATTCTTGTCTACAACGCCCCGAACGATTACACGGGCCAGACCGAGCTGGACGAGTACACCCAGATCGCCAAAGACGATACTGCGGACGTCGTCAGCTCGAGCTGGTCCGTCTGCGAGAACGACGCCGGTACGGCACTCGCGCGAGCCGAGAACGTGGTCTTCGAGCAGATGGCCGCCCAGGGTCAGTCCATGTTCGGTGCCGAAGGTGACACCGGTGCCTTCTCGTGCATCAGGAGCGACGGCACGACCATCGTCAACGTCCTCGACCCGCCGGCACAGCCTTGGGTGACTAGCGTCGGCGGCACTTCGCTCGAGTCCTACAATCCGGGCGCGAACCCGAATGCCTATTACCCCAACGGCGTCGAGACGGTCTGGAACGTCGACAACCTCTGCAACAACAGCACGAGCGATGGGCCTTCCGAGGGAGGTCAATCAGGCTTCTTCTGGTGCGGAGCGACAGGCGCGGGCGGCGGCGGGAGCAGTCAGTTCTGGGGCCGGCCTCGCTACCAGTTCGGCCCGGGAGTGAACAACCCGAACACGACCTACGCCAACGGCACGACACATTGTGCACTGGCCAGCATCGGGACGCCTTGTCGGGAGGTTCCGGACATCTCCGCGAACGCAGATGAGTACACGCCTTACGCGGAGTACTGCACAGGGAATGCAACGACGCCCTTCAGCGTCTGCGCGACGATCTCTGGGAACCCCTCGGGATGGTTTGGAATTGGAGGCACGAGCCTTTCCTCGCCGCTTTGGTCAGGCATCATCGCCGATCGCGACGGGTTTGTGGGGCATCGAACTGGAAATGCGAACCCGCTTTTGTACCAGCTGTTCAACACGGCCCCGCAGTTGTACTTCCATGACATCACCGGGTTCCACCAGAGCACCAACAACAATGGGCTGTTCCCAACGACGCCGGGATACGACGAGGCAACAGGTATCGGGACTCCGAGGATGGATGCCCTGATCACCGACTCGGGTTTCTCGGGTTAGCTGACATCTCCGGCCCGCTATCGCGGCGCCGGTCGCATCAGGTGTGTCTGGCGAGTAACAGGGGAGGCTGACTCGCCAGGCATGCCTGTATTCGCGTGGTGTTCAGGTAACTGAACGCCGGCTCGTGAGCTTGAGCGCCTCTTTGTCTGGATCGGCTTGGATCATGGAAAGCCTGCGGCGGGGAAGGTGATGCTATTGACGGTGCTGTCGGCAAGGTAAGCGACGCTTATCGCGGTAGGGGATGGGTGACCGTCCCACCAGGTCGATCCCGGTGTGACGCTACTTAGCACTTCGCCTGAGGCGACGACGGCGATCCCGAAGCCGTCGTGGACCGCGGCCATCACGACGAGCTCGTATGTGGCGCTGTGGCCGTCGGCGCTTGGAACCTCAGTCTCGAACGCCGCGCCGTAGCCGGGCCAGTAGCCGACGTAGGCCTCCGGCATCTGGAACTGAACCTGTGCGTTCGGAGCGATCCTGCTCACCTCGTCATCGACGATCTGCTGTGGCGTCGCACCTGCGTCGAGCTCGCCTACGACAGCCAGCTCCGAGGTGCCGCCATAGCTGGACTTGAAGGGAAAGCTCAGGGTGATCCCGTCGGCGTCGGTCGTCACACCGGGGTAGATCGTCGTGCCCGGGAACGCGTAGTAGCGGACCGTGAAACCCTGGGAGTTGCTGTAGAGCCGACCTTGTTCGACCGGCGAGGCCGCGCGAGAACCCGTCACAGACTGCGGGCCGACGGCTCCGATCGGGGGCGCCTGGCATCCAAGCGGCGGGCAGGGTGCCGGCGGCTCGCTAGGCGCCACGACCGCGATGACGACCAAGATTGCGCTCAACAGTGCGAGCCCCGTCAAAAAAAGGCCTAGCGTCGCAAGCTGGCCCACGCGAGGACGATGCCGGGCCGTCTCGTGCACCTCGGGGAATGCCGCCTGGGGCCCTGGCGTGTCGGGTGGACTCGTGGGCCAGGGTCTCACCGGAGCTTGCTCGGGCGACTGGGAACGGGCCGCATCTGGTGAGGACGGTCCCCGCTGAGCGAGCCCCGGGCCGCGCCTCGGTCGGGCGATGGCGCGCTCTGCCACACCACACTGCGGACAGAACGACATCGTCGGCACGAGATGGCTGCAATGCTCACAGACCCGCGGCGCCCCGATGCTCGCCCCCATGGCCTCGTGGATCAAGACGTGGTGGATGCCCAATCTCACAAGGACGGTCAGGACTCCGATCGCGGCCAGTTGAATGACAAGCACGTCGGCGTCGGGCAGCACAGCGAGGTTCCCGAACGCCCATCCGATCTGCACGGCGGCTGCGATGAAAAATGCGAGCACGGGTGAGGTGAGCCACCGGCCACGTGCGGGCTTTGCATCTGCTCGTGCAACCCAGACGGCCGCTCCGACAAGTCCAACGCTCAAAGCGCTTATGAGAGGCAGGCTCAAGCCGCGCTCGGCGGCCTGGGACAGATTCGCGATGAAGGACTGGTGCAGGAGCTGCCCGTCTTTGAGCAAGGGTGACAAGAGCACCAGCGTTGCCGCAACGCTGAAGCCGAGGGCGCTTGTAGCCCCGGCGACGAAGCCGTCGAGGGACTCGAGCCGCCCGCGCTGCATCGCCCGGACGGCGACGATCGGGACGCACATGAGGACCAGTGCGACCGCTGGGATCGCGACCGCCGCAACAAGGCTATGACCGCTCGTCAGGCTCGCGGACGGGATCGGCTGGAGCGCCTGGTCGACATACGGGCCGGCGATGAGCGCCCAGCCCACCCCGAGGCCGGCCCCGAGCACGAAGGCGACCGCACTCGAAAGAACAAAGGTCCCCTCGTAGGGGTCGACCTCGATGATGTAGAGGACGAACAGCAACGGCACTCCGAGGGCGCACACGGCGATCAAAGGGGCGGAGGTGCCGGCGAGCGAGAAGATGATCAGAAGCGAGACGACGAGGCCGAGCGCGGCGCGAAAGGGCACCCTCGAGCGGTAGGACAGGTGAGGAAACAGCGAGGACACGATCGACAGGCGCGCGACTGGCTCGTCCGGGAAGGCCGCGTAGGAGTGCAGGCGCTGTGAGCCGCCGTGCTCAGCGTGCGTCAGGTGCGCTCCGCAGGCACCGCAGTAGCGCGCGTCGGGTACGACCTCATCGCAGAACGGGCAGTGCACGGTGCGAACCGCCGCCACTGATATTGCCCTCAAGTCGGCCTCGTTCATGTCACTTCCCGCTAGATGCCAGGTCGCGGGCGAGGTTCCACACGTCGGGGGACCCGAGTCCGGTCACCATGTCGTATCCGGTCGTGGCCGCGTAAAAGTCGTTCCCGCCCACAGTGATGTCATGAAGTGGCGCAAATGGCGGCGTGGTCACGGCGAAGCGGTAGAGCTCAGGGTTCAAGAAACCCAGCGCCTTGTCGCCGCGCGTGCGCAGATACTCGTCGATGAGAGCGGTAAAGCTCGCCCAGATCGGTGTGGCGAGCGAGGTTCCGCCCCCGGTCGTCACGTGCCCATCCTCGATGATGTCATTGCCCGTGGCCGGGTTCGCGTCTGCGGCGACGTCTGGGACCTGTCGCATGTCGGATGGGTCGAACGAGCCCCCCGTGCCTGGGCCGACCTGCCACGAGGGCCGCGCGAAGACCCTCGACAGACCCCCGCCGGATCCCTGTAGGAGCAACGGCTCGGTCCAAGTTGTCTCGGCTAGGTATTGGCCTGTGGCGGTCGTCGAGAGCGTCGTTCCACCGACAGATGTGACCGCGGGAAGACTCGCTGGCACCGACACCCCCTGCCATGATTCGAGGGGCGGCTTTCCGGCATCGTTCGCCGGCATGCACTCGAGGCCACCTGTGTCACCGCTCGAAGCGAACACTGTCGTCCCGTTTTGTTCTGCTCCAGCGACTGCACCGTTCATGCTCATGAGATCCGCGGCATCGAAGATGGTCGTGTCGCTCTCACAACTGCCGAGGCTGATGCTCCAGATCGCGCCTGGCCAACGACGTGCCGCGAACGCGAAGGCGGTCTCGTAGGTCGCAGCCGTCGACATGTTCTCGAACCTGGACGACAACAAATTGACGTCGACGAGCCTCGCGGACGGCACGATCTCGTGTGCCGTCTCGAGGTCCATCGTGCTCTCCCCCTCCTGCTTGCCGAGGTTGCCCAGTGGCACCTCGAGCTCCAGCGGGTCGCCGATGGCACCCGCGAACTCACTTAGGTCCGCGGGGCTGAAGGCGTCAGCCTCGAAAAATACGATGGTCTCCCCCTGGCCTGTGAGTCCCCTGGATGTCAGTGGCGTGGCGTCATAGGCACCGATGAGCTGCGACGGGCTCAGGCCGGGCGAGGACGCCTGGAGTCTCACGCCTCCGAGGCTCGTTGGGCGGACGAAGGAGTGCAGGGCACCGATTCCGGCGACTTCGCCACAGGTGCCACGGGGCGGTGTCGCAGGGTGGTTCGCGGCCCAGAACACCATTCCATCTGGGTCGCGGCGGGTGTCGATCGAGACATCGAAACCGCGATCGACCGCGGCGGGCTGCCCGGTGATTGTCACCCAGGTGTCGCCAGGCTGCCAGCGTACGCCGAGGCCGTCAGCGCGCGCCCAGGACTCGAGGCACACCGGTGCGGACGCGGTGCGCAGCTCGGCAAGAAAGGACAGCTTCGGGGCGAGTCCGGACGCGAACTTCGCCCCGAAACGCTGGCGTGAATCCCGCGCTGGGATAGGTGCCCGGTGACCGGACGCGATGCCTACAAGTCCGTTAGGCCCGGCGAGCGGTAACAAGAGCGCTACGACCACGGCCGCGAGCCCGAGCGCCAGAGCAGCGCAGCTCGCTCTTGTTCCCGGTGTGGCGCGCCGAACCCAGGCGAGATGACCCACCAGGTGGACCGCTATCTGACCGAGCTCGCGCTCGCGCGCCCGGCGTGGATTTTCGGCGGCCAGATGGCATTGGCTGGAGCCATAGCGAGGACAGTACTAGCGGCCGTATAGGCACCTGTGTTTGCGGCGGCTCGACAAGGCTCTCGCTCGGCGTGCATGAAGCCAATCGAGCCGACGGACTACGCTCCAGATGACACGACGTCTCTCCCTGGAAGCCAGGGCGTTGTGCCCTTCGACAGCGGGCAGTGAGACTTGGCGTTACGCGGCGCCCACAGCTCGCCATTGACGGGCCACGCGTAGCTGATATGGGCATGAGCCCTCGATTGGAGACATCACATGCGCAGGTCCCAGGTTGCGAGCGTGCCCGCGGCCGTCATGCTCGGTGCGGTCTTTGTGTCGCTTCTCGCGGGTTGCACATCGACGGCCGCGCGGCCGCCGGCCTCCCGCCTCGTCAGCCAGCAGGCCATTTTGAAAGGCTCCGACGTGATCGGGAGCGTCATGTTCGGCACTTCGACGGCAATCTCGGGCGCGACGGCCGTGGTCGGCACTGCGGGCGCCAGCGACGCCGGGCGAGCGTATGTGTTCCGCAAGACCGCCTCCGGCTGGACCCAGGTCGCGGAGCTGAAAGGCTCTGACGCCAAAGCAGAGGACGGTTTTGCAAGCTCGGTGGCCATCTCGGGCACCACCATCGTCGTGGGTGCGCCCGGGCATGCCGACAACGCCGGGCGGGCTTACGTGTTCGCGCAGACCTCCAGCGGATGGAAGCAGGTCGCTGAGCTAGAGGGCTCCGACACTCTCGCCGACGAGTCGTTCGGTTGGTCGGTGGCCATCTCGGGCACAACGATCGTCGTCGGCGCGGTCGGCTACCACGCCTATGCAGGAAAGGCATATGTATTCAGCGAGACGGGCTCAGCTTGGACCCAGACCGCAGAGCTTGTACCTTCCCCATCGAAGGCGAAGGACGGTTTCGGTACCTCGGTAGCGGTCTCGGGCTCGACTGCCATCGTCGGTGCCGAAGGCGTTGACAAGGCCGGCGCCACCTTCGTGTTTGCCAAATCGCTCTTGGGCTGGACCCAGGTCGCACAGCTGAAGGGATCCGACACCGCCGACGGCGACTCCTTCGGTGCTTCGGTGGGCATCTCAGGCTCGAGGGCTGTCGTCGGCGCGTACGGCCACGCCGCCAGCTCCGGGCGGGCATATGTCTTTACCGGGACCGATGGGGTTTGGACCCAGGCCGCCGAGTTGAAGGGCTCGGACACGAGCGCGGGTGACTACTTCGGCGTATCGGTCGCGATCTCGGGCACTACCGTCGTAGTCGGCGCCTATGAGAGCGCCAAGCAAGCGGGTCGGGCATACCTGTTCAAGCAGAAAGTCTCCGGCTGGAAGCAGACAGCGGAGCTGACGGGATCGAACATCGCCAAAGCTGACTTTCTCGGGTCCTCGGCCGCGATCTCAGGCACGACTGTCGTGGTGGGTGCCTACGGCTACGGGGGTCGTGCCGGACGGGCGTATGTCTATAACGCTTAGGTGCTAGTGCTGTTGGCCCCATCAGGCGAGCACCTCATAGCGAGAAGTCGACCGAGCGCCGCGTTTCGGTGCCACCGTCGCCGAGGCGTAGATATCCGTTCACGGCGCTTGCCTGCTCGGCCTCCGGACCGATCCCAACTGGGTCGGTCAGCGAGCGACGCGCTGACCGCCTGTCGAAAAGGCGCCGGCGTTCGCGCCTGCGCGGACCAGATTGCTGTGCGGAGACGAGATCGTAGGCGTTGATCGTGTCCGCGAGTAAGGAGTAGGAGCGCTCCACGAGTGCGATTGCCTCGGGGTCGGAGTCGGTGCTCTCTGCTTTCGCGAGGAGTCTGGCGGCCATCTTGATCCCCGACCGATCGATGTTCACATGGCCTCCCTCGCGTAGTCGACCTGGGGCGATGATACCTCGACCTCAGCACCGCTCAGAGCGGCGCTCCAGCGCACTCGATCGTGTCCCGACCTTCCCTGCCGATCAGCAGCCGGTAGGACGAGTTTCGAGCGCCGTCCGCAAACTCTGTGGGAAGCGACCCTCAGTTGTCTGGGGTGCTGGCGAGACAGAATGCTTGCGACCTCGAACCCGATCAGCGACGTCAAGTGCCCGAGCACGACCGGGCCTGTTTTACGGCCGCGGACGTCGGTGGATCATCCGAGCTGATAAGCAAGAAGGATGTTGTTCAGCTCCGAAGAGCTTGCGTGGGCGACCGAGCACGTAGGGCGCTCAGTCGCACCCACGGCCCAATACCTGTGGCCATTGCTGGCGGACAACGTCGGTGCCGAGGTGTGGGTCAAGCACGAGAACCACACGCCCACGGGGGCGTTCAAGGTACGTGGAGGCCTCATATACCTAGAGCGCCTGCGCACCCGGCGGCCCCACGTGGAAGGGATTGTCTCCGCGACGCGCGGCAACCACGGCCAAAGCCTGGCCTTTGCCGGTAGGGCGGCAGGCATTGGCGTCAGCATCGTCGTGCCGGAGGGGAACAGTCCCGACAAGAACGCCGCCATGACAGGTTTTGGTGCCGAGGTGATCGTTCACGGTCGCGACTTCCAACAAGCGCGCGAACATGCAGCTATCCTCGGTGCCGAGCGCGGGCTCGAGGTCGTCCCGTCCTATCACCCAGATCTGGTGCTTGGCGTTGCCACCTATGCTCGTGAGCTGTTTAGTGCCACCGGAGATCTAGATGCCGTCTATGTCCCCGTCGGCATGGGCAGCGGCATCAGCGCGTTCATCGGCGTTCGGGACCTCCTAGGGCTAGGTACCGAGGTGATCGGGGTCGTGGCTGAGCGTGCGCCGGCGACGGCATTGTCGGTGGCAGCGGGAAGGGTTGTCACGACCGAGAAGGCAGAGACCTTCGTCGACGGGGTCGCCTGCCGGGTCCCTGACGCCGACGCCATCTCGATCATCTGTGGGGGTGCCTCTCGCGTCCTGACAGTGAGCGAGGACGCCGCGGCTGAGGCAATGCGGATCATGTTCGCCTGCACGCACAACGTTGCCGAGCCTGCGGGCGCCCTCGCCCTAGCCGGGTTGCTCCAGGAACGGTCCCAGGCAAAAGCCAAGAGGGTGGCAGTCGTCCAGACCGGGGGGAACGTGGACGCCGACATGCTCGCTCAGGTGCTATCGGGAAGCACTCCGAGGACCTGAGTCGGGGCGCCACGTGGCGAGCCCTGTGTCGCTACATTCAGCCAATGGCCTTTTTCGTTGTGACGACGGTCCATGGCCCGAACTGGGACGCCACGAGCGGAATTCGAGAACAACTCAGATGGGACGCGCATGCCACCTTCATGGACGCTCTCGTCGAGGAGGGGTTGGTCGTTCTCGGTGGCCCGCTGGGCGATGGGGAACGCGCCATGCTGGTCATCGAGGCGGGCGACGAGGCCAAGATCGCGGAGCGGCTCGGCGACGATCCGTGGGCGGCGATGGGCCTGTTGGAGATCGGTGCCATCGAGCCTTGGACCATATGGCTCGATGGCAGGAAGCGCGCGGGCTAGACCCGCCGCGCGTTCGGGTCTGAGGACCCGGCTGTTGCCCTCCGCCTCAAAGGCGGAAGTGTGGGGGGAGGCTGGCGTCGCGCCGGTAGCTCGGAGAGCAGCTCGGTGGTCGCGCCTGCGATAATCCGTATGGCGTTGTCGAAGGCAAGCTCGGTCGCAGGCGAGGTGGACTGGACACCGGAGACCTTGCGGACGAATTGACGAGCTGCGGCCTCGATCTCCTCAGGAGTCGCTGGCGGTTCCAGGCCACGCAGCGTCGTGATGTTGCGGCACATGTATCAAGGTTAAATGTCCAGCAAGACTTCGGCACGATTGTTCCGGGAACTGGACGATCGTGGTTTTCGGCATGCCTTGGTTCCAGGTCCACGGCCCACTGACAGCGCGTGCGCGAGGTCCGTGTTCGGTACTGTCGCCAACGCTTCGGCTCCCATGGCGTGCCATCCCGGGTTCTCGTGATTGCAGTTTTTGTGACTCGGCTCAGTCCTTGCGACCAGTCAGGGCCAAGCGAACGCCGACTGCGATGATGGCCAAGCCACCGATGCCACCAATGAGCTCCAGGCGCTTGGGCGATCTTGCGAACCAAGCCCGAGCCGTCCCTGCGAACAGACCCCAGACGTTGTCACTAACGATGGCGATGGCAGAGAAAACGACTCCGAGGACCAGGATCTGGACAGGGATGGCGCCCTGGGCTCGGTCGACGAACAGCGGGAGGATGGCCACGAGGAACACCACCGTCTTCGGGTTGCTCGCCCCGACAACGAAACCCTGCAACAAGAAGCGACGGCGTGACGGCCTTTGTCCCGGCTCCAGCATCGTGAGCAACGACCGACGGTCTCTTATGGCTCTCACCCCCAGGTAGACGAGGTAGACGGCACCAAACAGCTTGAGACCGGTCAGGACCGCAACCGAACGTTCGACAACCTCGCCGACCCCGAAGGCAACTGCGACGACCTGGAGGTACTCGCCGAGGGTGTTGCCTATCACCGTCAGCACGGCGGCCTTGCGCCCATAGCTCAAGGCGCGGGCGACAACGAACATGACACTCGGGCCAGGGATCACGATGATCACCAGCGCCGTGAGGGCGAAAGCCGTAAGACGACCGCTTGTCGGCATGCCCAGACGCTAGTTCGCCGAGTGTTCCCGGGATGCCTTGAAAGTTGCTCCGGGCCGCGCAATTCAGCTCGTCGGAGCCAGCGGCTTTGCATCTGCACGAGGAGTTGAATGATGTCGCGCGGCCGGGGTCCTGAGGCCAGGCGTCGACGGTGACGACAGGGAGCTCCCAGCTCGCTCTGACCAAGGTGTAGTGACCCGTCTCGGCTTAGCTCGACCAGTTCGACGAGGACCAGGTGCCCTCAGGTGGCGCTTCTCACAAGGGCGGCTCGGGCCCGATGGAAGATGTCCGGACCAGCCGTTGCTGCCGGCTTCGCCAGCACGGCGAGAGCGCTGGCAAAGAGGTGATCATGGTTGCGCCTAGAACTTGAGGTCCTGTCCGCGATCACCCCCTTTTCGGTACGGAAATCCTGAGCGGACGACAGCACGGCCCATAAAGGGGGCTAAAGGGTTGTGCAGTCTCTGTAATCTCGGCGTGGAGATGGTCGACGTCGAGCTCTTGTACCGCCAGCACCTCAGCGACACGGATCGCAGACTGTTGTCCGATACCGCAGGAACCGAGGTACCGGTGAGCGTCGCGCTCTCCTTGCCTGCACTCGAGGCGGTGGTGTTCGACCACACCGAGCACAGCTTCGTCTCAGTCGGTGTCTCACCGTTTCTGGCTTTTGCCACCGCCGTGCACCGCACAGCTGCTTTGCTCGAGACGGCCAGTTTCGTCGAGGAGCGATGGGCGCCGCGCGTGCGCATTCCGGTGTTCGATACCGCCGCGCTGCGCGCGCTCGTGTCCGATCCGCTTCGCCGGTATTTCCTCGTCGAGTTGCTGGCCTCCTACACACGCGTCACGAGCGGGGTCACCTGGACGCGTACTGCACGGGGTTGGCGCAGGCGCCGCTTTTCCGAGCTTGACCCCACGCGCCTCGCCGAGCTACTCGAGGTCGTTGAAATCAACGAGCGCTCCGGTGTCTACCGTCGGCTCGGCGACCTGGCCCTGTTCCTGTTGGGCGTCTTTCCCGACCACGTTCCAGTGCTGGGCAGCGGCGCGGCTAGCGACCGGCTGTTGAGGCTCTCGGCGCTCGGGCGTGACCGTGTCGCGGATCTCGGGAGCAAAGACATCCTGGAGATACTCGGTGCCCGGTGGTACGCGGCGGCGGTCTCGTCGGCCGCCGCCAACGGCACGCCTCTGACGGCGTCTTTGGCCGTTGCCGGCTATGTCGCCGAGCATTTCAGAGACGCGCGTCGAGTCCTCAACGCAGTGACGGACCGCTATCTGTTCCCTTTGCGCGAGCAGTGGTTCGGCGCTAGCTGACCCGGCGCGCGGCCATGTCACAGGTCGCGCGCGATGTCGATGGAACCTCCTCGCTGGGCTAGGGCAAGTATTGGGTGATGCGCGCGTCGGATGAGGACGAGGAGGACCTGTTCGCCTCGCTCACTGAGCCGGCACGATTTACCTCGATATTCGAGCGGCACGTGTCTGAGATCCACCGGTATCTCTCCTACCGTGTCGGAGCAGATCTGGCTGACGACCTGACAGCGGAGACCTTCCTTCGCGCCTTTAAGGGCCGGTGGAACTTTGAGGTATCAAAAGGTGACGTCGCTGCCTGGCTGTTCGGGATCGCGACGAACCTCCTGCGTCATCACCGACGCGACGAGCAGCGTCGGTTTCGCATCGATCGCGAGGTGGCAGCTCGCGAGTCACCGCTGCGCGCAGGCGAGGATTTCGTCGAGCGGATCGCCAGCCGATCAGTCATCGGTAAGGCTCTTGGCGCGCTGGATGCCAAGTCACGAGACGTCGTCGTGCTCGTGGCCGGCGCCGGCCTGACTTACGAGCAAGCCGCCTCGGCGCTTGCGATCCCGCTCGGGACAGTGCGCTCGCGACTTTCGAGGGCGCGAAACCAGGTCCGTTCACAACTCGGGCCGGAGCCCGATCCCCTCACGAAGGGAGCAGACCCGTCATGACCTCGGATGTCTTCGACGACCTCGCTGAAGAGTTGGCCGCCGAGCCCGGTCCCGATTCTGAAACCGTCGAGGTGATGAGGCAGCGTCTCCTCGCCGCCGCACAAGCCGAGATTGGAACATCGCGAACATCGCCCGGTCGTGGCCGAGTGGCAAGTCGCGGGCGTGGCTACTTCTCGGGCATCCCGGAACGGGTCAGGTTCGCCCTTTCCGTTGTCGCGATCGCCGTGCTCGTGGTGGCTGTTTTCGTCGTACCTGTGCCGCAGCTGTTCCACTTCGGACCGGGTAGTCACAACCGCACGGTCGTGTCGTCGCAGGCAAAGGCCGCCCCAGTGTCGGTGGCCCGACTCGTCGCCGGCCGGTGGTCCACGATGTCGCCCGAGCCGATAGTCCCAGGACAACGGCCGGGCGCGGTGGTGATCTGGACAGGCCGCGAGCTGATCATCTGGGGTGGTTTGGGCGGCTCGGCCAGGCGGCCGCTCCTTTATGGCGACGGGGCAGCGTACGACCCCACGACCAACACATGGGACACGCTCGCGCCCTCGCCCTTGTCACCCAGGTCTTACGCGAGCGCGGTGTGGACCGGCAAAGAACTGGTGATCTTCGGTGGTTACACCTTCCAGTCGGACCTGATCGGGTCCCGGGACACCAATACCGCAGCCGCGTACAACCCTTCGACGAACACCTGGCGAATGCTTGCGCCCGCGCCATTGACGCCCCGGGCCCGGGCGATGGCGTTTTGGACCGGCAGAGCCGTCATGGTGCTCGGTGGCACGACAGCGAGCGCGAAGCCCTGTAGCGACGGCGCGTTGTTCGAGCCATCCAGCGACACCTGGAAGCACATCTCAGCGCCAAGGCCCCCCGAGGGCCACCAGCTGAACTGGCAGGTTGGCGCCAGCACTGGGGATGAGCTGCTGGCCTTCTCGGACTGGTCCGAGAACAAGGCACTCGGGGGAGGTTCCTACGCGCTGTCAGGCGGCGCCGACCTGTTCGCGTACAGCTTTGCGACCGGCCGTTGGCGCCCCGTCCCGACACCTGCGAACGCCATCTCCGCACCGCAGGAAGCTCTGTGGACCGGGCGGCTCGTTGTGGTTCGTGGGGCGCAGTACAACTGTGGCGCTTGCTCGCACCCGCCAGAGCCAGAGGCGACCGATCTCTATGACCCTGGCACGAACACTTGGACAACGGTCACTTCGGATCCGCTTGCGATGGCCGGGTTCCTTTCCTCCCTGTGGACTGGCAAGTCCCTCTTCTCCTTCGATCCGGACAGCAGATTCGCCTCGACGAGTCCCGGTGCAGCCTCCCTCTATGACCCGCGGACGGGCCATTGGCTAAGGCTCTCCACTGCGCCATTCGGCTGTGACGGTGGGGCGACGCCTATTTGGGCTGGCGACCGCGTCGTGATCTATTGCCCGCAGTCCGGCAGCGACGCCTCGGTTCCTTCCGGGCTCATCTACACGCCAGCGGGCCCAACAGGGCCGGCCACATTGCTCTCAGCGGTCCCGGCCGGCTTCGACCCCCTCTCGCTCGCCTCGCTCGGAGCCGACGAGCTTTGGGTGCTCGGATCGGTCAGCTGTCGTCGCTCTCAACGCTGCCCGGTCGTGGTGCGGACAACGGACGCTGGCCGGAGCTACTCACGCATCGGCGCACCCGGTGCGGGAGTCGAGGTCGGCAACGAGCTCTTCAAGGACCTCGGGATCGTCTTCGCGGACGCGTCTCACGGTTGGATCTACGGTCCCGGGCTTTTCTCGACCGACGATGGCGGGACGAGCTGGACGAATCTGCACGTGCAGGGAACCGTCATGGACCTCGCCGCCTCCAACGGCGAGCTCTACGCCCTTGTTTGCACGAGAGGTCTGAGCGCTTGCCTAGACGGCGTAGGCATGGAGTTGATGCGCGCACCGCAGCGCAGCGGCGCCCTTCGCGCTGTGCGTCTCCCGGCACGACTCGACTGGGGCTCCACCTTGGTGCTGAAGGGCCGGACCGTCATCGTAATGAGCGGTCTCGGCAAGCTCGCGTCGGTCCTCATGGTGTCCACCGACGGTGGTGCGAGGTTCACCGTCAAGGCCTCTTCGTGCGTGCCAGGGCTAAGTGGCGCGATTTACGGCGCTCTCATCGGTGCGGGCGTTCTCTGGGAATCGTGCCCAACGGGGATGCAGGCCGAGGCGTGGCGTTCGAGCGACGAAGGCACTACCTGGCAGGCGGCCGGGCACGACCAGTTCACCAACGGCCTTGAGATTGGTCCGTTATCTACGAGCACGGCGCTGTTGTGGCCCTCGCCGCCGACACTCAGCTTGGCCCTTACGACAGACGGCGGGCGCCGGCTCCGCACCGTGTTTACAGGCGAGTTGCCGCAGCCCGGACGTGCGCGGCAAATACTGTGGGCCGGTTTTGCAACCTCTTCCCGGGCCTATCTGATCGCCGCCCCGGGTCAGAAGTTGTATGCGAACCAGCTCTGGGCGTCCTCCGACGGGGGAGTGTCGTGGACGGAGGTCCGTTTCTCCAGTTGAACAGCGAGCCTCAGCTGCAATAGCCGTGCCTGGTTAAAAAGCTCTTGAGGTCCTTTAGGTAGGTTGCCCCTTCGGGCCAACCCGCGGGTGCGACGAGCCTACCTTCGGCTTGGAGATGGTCCACCGTCTCCCAGGCGGCATGGTCCTGGCCGAGGACGCACTCGTCGGCGACCCAGGCCGCGAGCAGGCCGAGCCCGTTCGCACGGTCATGACCGAAGCCACTCCACCAGAGCGAGGCGTCGCTCGCCACAAGGCCGGGGTGGCGCGCCGTGACATCGGCGAAGCCCTCGCGCTGGAACTGGAGTACCCGTATCGGCATTCCCGAGTCCGCATAGTCGCTAAAGGCGTAGGCGAAAGCGTTGTCGGCCGTGATTATCAGGGCGTTGTCCCCGTCGCGCCCAAGTGAGGCGCTGGCATTGCCGAGGTTGTCGTCAAGAAAAGAGCCCGGCCCTGCTGATGACACCTGCACAGCCCTCACCACAGTGCAGCAGTGAGCACCGCCCGTAAACAGGCCGATGAGCACGATCGGCATGTCGCCGCCCGGGAAACGGGCCAGGCACAATGCATCCGAATTGGGTTTCTGCGGAGTCTTGATGTTCGCCGGCTGAGGAGCGATGCCCCACAGGATCACCTTGCCCTCGGCCATTGCAGGCGCAGTGACGACGCGCGAGAAACCGCGCCCGTTCACGCTCAGGCTCAAAACGGGGTGAACAAGCGCCGCGTCGCCGCCGGGGGCTTGGCTCGTCGTGCCGGTCAAGGCGACGGCCACCTTCCCGAGAGCGGTCGCGATACGGACCCGGCTCCGTGCGGCTGTGGTCCACAGATCGAGCTTTCCGCACGCCAGCGGTGGGCCTGCGGCGCTGGCCGGGGTCGTCGTCGAGGTCGGCCGAGTCGTGCTCGAAGCTGTGGCGAGGGTCGTGGAGGTGGCATGTGAGCCTGGACGCGTGGTGGCGGGCTTGCTGGCACCGAATAGGTGCAGTTGGGGGAGGGGCGCAACGAACACCACGATGATCAAGGCGGCGACGGCAAGGGTCACGATGCGTCCTCGGGTTCGAGCCACCGACCTCTGTTTGCGGTCACGGGCGACATCTTGCGGGCCGAGGTCCCACGGTTGCTCGGCAGCGAAGCATGCAGCCTGGTTCGCGAGCAGGTCGATCTCTTCTCGGAGACGGTCGGGATCGTTATCGGGTGGTTCCACCGTGCTCACTTCTCACACCTAGTGGCGCGTGGCCCGTTCGCAGTTGCGTGGCGACATGCGCGCGGGCCCGGACCAGCCAGACCCGGACAGTGCCCTCGGAGGCGCCGAGCTCGACGGCGATCTCGGCCGTGCTCATACCAACAACGGCCTGGAGCACAAGGGCGCGCCGTTGCTTGGCGGGCAGAGTGCTGATCGCCGAGGCCACATCCAGATGGCCTTCACCAGGTCCGGGCGTCGTCGAGGGCCCGGCGAGACCGTGGTGCTTGAGTCGCAGCCGCTGACGCCGCCAGCTGCTTACGGCGAGATTGTGCAAGACGTGTCGGGCCCAGGCTTGCGAGTCGTCCAGATCGCGCACACGTGACCAGTTCTGCCATGCCCGCAACAGCACCTCCTGGGCGAGATCCTGCGCCTCTTGGAGGCTGCCGGAGAGCAGGTACGCCTGACCGACAAGGCGCGGGCGCGCCTCGCGGAAGAACCGTTCGTACTCCTCTCCCGGTTCCGAGCCGCCCACGGTGGACTCTCCTTCTCGCGCACCTCACAATAAGGAACACGCACGAGCGGGCTGATTTGCAACAGTGTCTGCGAACTAAAAGAGCGCTGCCGACATGCTGTCGATCGTGTCGAGGGTGTGCCTGACGACAGAGCCGCCGGCTCGGCGAGTTGGACAGGGCGAGTCCTCGGGTGTTCTGTGGCCGCGTTGTTGGCGCAACCGGCCAGCACGAAGCAGGTGACGATGCTTGTGATCACAAGCTCAAGAACGGTCACGACTTTGGGAGTGCCATGCCGCCATGAAGCCGCCCGGACGCATTCTGCGTAGCTAGATGCCAGGGTCGCTCGATTGTTGCACCGGCCTACCCTTTTTCCTCAGATGGGGACCTAGACTTCAAATAACGAATAATCCACGCCCATTGACCCGAAGGTCAGTGGAGCCGACAGGTGCCGAATGGACACCGGTGCCGCCCGAACGGAGAGATAACAATGGCAGTCCAATTGCCCAAGTCCACGCGCGCGACCAGTTCGGAGGTCGACCAACGGCTCGAAGCCGTCATTGCGGAGCAGGAGAAGCTCTTCGTTGACCGCCAGCCCCGGTCTTTGGAGATGAGCAGGCGTGCCGTCAAGGCGCTTGCCGGTGGGGTCACCTCGAGCTGGCAGATAACGCGTCCTCAGTCGGTCTGGATAGACCACGGATTGGGCTCGAAGATCTACGACGTCGACGGTGAGGAGTACGTCGACATGCACGGCGGATACGGCGCCGGGCTCGCCGGGCACGCGCATCCCGCCATCGTCGAGACAGTGAGCGCTCGGGTCAAGCGAGGGACGCATTTCGCCCAGCCGACCGAAGACGCCATCATCGTCGCCGAAGAGCTAGGCCAACGTTGGGGCCTGCCCTTGTGGCGCTTTGTCAACACTGGCACCGAGGCGACTATGGACGCCGTTCACCTCATGCGGGCCATCACCGGCAGGGACCTGATCATAAAGGTCGAGGGGTGTTACCACGGCCACCACGACTCGGTGCAGGTCTCGGTCACTCCCGAGGCCGACGACATCGGGCCCGCCGAGCATCCCATCGGCGCGCCGGCGAGCACCGGCATCCCTGCGGCGATCCTGGCACTGACCAAGATCGCGTCCTTCAACAGTGTCGAGAGCGTACGTCGCCTCCTCGAGGCGCACCCGCGCCAGATCGCCGGCATGATCATCGAGCCGATCATGATGAACGCCGGCATCATCAAGCCCGAGGACGGCTACCTGGCGGGTCTGAAAGAGGTCCTCCACGAGCACGGGGCGCTTCTCACCTTCGACGAGGTCAAGACCGGCCTCACCGTCGGCCACGGCGGCGCCACGAAGCTCTACGGGGTCACACCCGACATCGTCTGCCTGGCCAAGTCGATCGGGGGCGGCCTGGTCTTTGGGGCCGTGGGGGGTACCGAGGAGGCCATGAAGTACGTCGCCGACGGCGTCTACGCGATGGTCGGCACCTTCAACGGCAATCCGATGTCGGTCGCGGTCTGCCGGACGGTGCTCGAGAAGATCGCCACCGAGGAGGCTTACGAGCGCATCGGCGCCCTGCATGAGCGGATCGACCGGAGCCTGGAAAAGATGATCGCCGACGCCGGTCTTCCCGCCCATGTCGTCTCGGTCGGGGGCAAGGGCTGCGTCACCTTCTCGAGCACACCCGTGCGCGACTATCGCGAATTCCTCGAGATCGACGACCGGTACAACCATGCGCACTGGCTGTTCCAGCACAACGGCGGGGTTTTCCTCCCCCCGTGGGGCAAGACCGAGCAGTGGCTGATCGGGGTCCAGCACGACGATTCTGACCTCGACCGGTTCCTGGGCAACTTCGAGCGTTTCGCCAAGGCCGTAGCCGGCTAGCACCGGGCCCTATCAGGGTTCCGTCGCGTCCGGTGCGCTCTCGGTCTTGGGCTCTGTTTTCCGTGCGCCTGCAAGCGCATCGGGGAGCTGGCCTACCCCTGCCGCGAGGATGG
>JBEKVJ010000020.1:0-59770 GCA_049514105.1 Acidimicrobiales bacterium | reverse complement strand
CGGCAAGCATGTCGTCATCGTCGGTCGCGGGCTAACGATCGGCCGGCCTTTGGCCTTGCTGCTGGCATTGAAACGCCCGGGGCTCAACGCCGCCGTCACGGTCGTCCATACGGGCGTGCCCAACCTCGGTGACTACGTCCGCCAGGGCGACATCGTCGTGGCCGCAGCCGGCTTCGCCAATCTTGTGACACGCGACATGATCAAGCCGGGCGCCGCGGTCGTGGGAGCGGGTGTGTCCCGAGAGGGCAAGCGGCTCTTGTCCGACGTCGAGGAGTCAGCGGCCGAGGTCGCGGGCTGGATGACGCCGCGAATCGGAGGTGTCGGCCCCATGACCCGGGCCATGCTGCTGCGCAACGCCGTCCTCGCCGCCGAGAGGCGGGCCCACGCAATCGGCGGGGCCTAGTCCATGGCCGAGAGGATCACGATGTCCGCAGACGGCCTCCTCTCGGTGCCCGATGCGCCGATCGTCCCCTACATCGAAGGTGACGGGATCGGGGTCGACATCTGGCCGGCGTCCCAGCACGTGCTGGATGCGGCGGCGGCGAAATACGGCAAGCACATCTCCTGGAAAGAGGTGCTTGCCGGCGAGAAGGCCTTCAAGGCGACCGGCCAGTGGCTCCCAGACGAGACAGTGGATGCTTTTCGCGACCATCTGATCGGGATCAAGGGGCCACTTACGACGCCTGTAGGCGGCGGCTTTCGCTCGCTCAACGTCGCCCTACGCCAGCTGCTCGATCTGTATGTGTGCTTGCGCCCGGTGCGCTGGTTCACGGGCGTGCCCTCGCCGGTAGTTCATCCCGAGAAGGTCGACATGGTGATCTTCCGGGAGAACACCGAGGACGTCTACGCCGGCCTCGAGCTGCAGGAGGGAACCGAGGAGGCACGTCGGCTCATCTCGTTTTTGGAGGAGCAATTCGGCTGGACGATACGCCCCGACTCGGGCATCGGGATAAAGCCGATCTCCGAGACAGGCTCCAAGCGCCTCATCCGTGCCGCTATCAACTACGCCGTGCGGCACAACCGCCGCAGCGTCACCCTCATGCACAAGGGCAACATCCAGAAATTCACCGAGGGGGCGTTTCGCAACTGGGGCTACGAGCTCGCCCGAGATGAGTTCTCCGAGGTGGCAGTTGGCTGGGACGACTGCGGTGGCCAGCCCGGCGACAAGATCCTCGTCAAGGACGCCATCGCGGACATCACCTTCCAACAGGTGCTCACCCGCCCGGACGAGTTCGATGTCATCGCGGCGACGAACCTGAACGGGGACTACCTCTCCGACGCACTCGCTGCCCAGGTCGGCGGGATCGGGATCGCTCCCGGGGGCAACATCAACTACGTGACGGGCCATGGCGTCTTCGAGGCAACACATGGCACCGCCCCTAAGTACGCCGGCCAGGACAAGGTGAACCCGGGCTCACTGCTGTTGTCGGGAGTGCTCATGTTCGAGCACTTCGGTTGGCAGCAGGCGGCCGACGACATCGTCGCTGCACTCGAGCGGACTATCGCGGACAAGATCGTCACCTACGACTTCGCCCGTTTGATGCAAGGCGCCCGGGAGGTTCGCTGCAGCGAATTCGCCCAGGCAATCGTCGCTCGGCTCTGAGGACCAAGGTTCGGCTCCCACCGCCCGCCGCCGTTGCGGAATGAGGCCCACCAACTATCCTTCGAGGCCGTGACTGACGCCTCCGCCTCAAGAGCACCTTCGCCGAGCCCCGCAGCCGGGGGGCGTGCGAAAACACCCATGCAGGTCGCCATCACCGGTGCTGCCGGGCAGGTCGGCTATGCCTTGCTCTTTCGGATCGCCTCCGGCGAGATGCTCGGCGCCGATCAGCCTGTCGTGCTGCGCCTGCTCGAGATAGAGCCAGCGATGAAGGCGCTCGAAGGCGTCGTGATGGAGCTTGAAGACTGCGCTTTCCCGCTCCTTTGCGGCATCGAGGCGACGAGCGATGCCGGAAAGGCTTTCAGCGGTGCCAATCTCGCCCTGTTGGTCGGGGCCGTCCCACGAAAGGCAGGGATGGAGCGCAAGGACCTGCTCGGCGTCAATGGAGCCACCTTCAAGCCGCAGGGCCGGGCCATTGCGGACAACGCCGCCTCGGACGTTCGCGTGCTCGTGGTCGGCAACCCTTGCAACACCAACTGCCTGATCGCCCGTTCCAACGCGCCGGAGGTCCCCGACGAGCGCTGGTTCGCGATGATGCGCCTTGATCAGAACCGGGCTCAGAGCCTGCTAGCTCGCCGGGCCGGAGTCTCCAACGGCGAAGTGACCAACCTCGTCGTATGGGGAAACCACTCCTCGAGCCAGTTCCCCGACTACGAGAACGCCCTCATCGCCGGCCGCCCCGTCCTCGAGGTCATCGACGAGCGCGCCTGGCTAGAGGGCGAGTTCCTCGAGACCGTGAAAAAGCGCGGCGCGGCGATCATCGAGGCGCGGGGTCTGTCTTCGGCTGCAAGCGCCGCCAATGCGGTGATCGACTCGGTCGCGAGCATCATGCGCCCGACTCCGCCCGGCCGAGCGGTCTCGCTCGGAGTCGTCTCACGCGGCGAGTACGGCGTGCCCGAAGGGCTGCAGTTCGGTTTCCCGGTACGCACCGATGTCACGACGTGGGAGGTCGTGACGGGCCTTGCTCATAGCGAGTTCGCCGCTAGCCAGATCCGCGCCACGACACACGAGCTCGAAGGCGAGCGCGCCGAGGTCTTAGAGCTCCTAGGCAGATAGGCCCTTTTCCTCGCGGCGCAGCACGACCGTGCCGGCCGCCTTGTCGTGGATCGTCTGGTTGCGAGGGTCCCAAAGAGGCCAAAGCAGATCAAGGACAGCTGCAGGCGGGATGATCTGGAGCACGCCCGCTGTGGCCGATCGGATGGCGGCCTTGAGCGTGCCGATCGGGGTGCCGCCCTCGTAGGCGTCAACGGCGTAGAGCCTCAAGGCGGCCATGCCGAGCGTGTGGCCCCAGAACCCGATGAGGGCGAAGGAGTACACGAAGCTCACTGCAAGGTCGAGGTAGGCAAAGCCAGTCCTGGTGTGAACGCCTGCGCCGAGGGCGATCAGGTAAGTGGGGATCCCGACGACGACAGCATCTGCAACGGCTCCGAGGGCGCGAAACGACCAGCTTGCAAGGGGCAGGTCCGTCCCTATTGGCGCGAATCTTTCGGTTCTCATGGCCGTTTTTGTCAGAGCGTGCGAGCGAGGTAGGCGACAGTTAGGTAGTCGACTTCGACCTTGCCGCCGTTCGCCTCGACGGCGGCCCTCACCCGCTCGAAGAGCGCGGCCCGGGCGTCCTCCTCGAGCATGCGGTGGTCCGACTGGGTCGAGAGGAGCTCGATCCACGCCTCGGTGTCGTAGCTGCGCCGCCACGGTTCGCGCACAACTGTGGGGCTGCTTGGAACAAAGAGCCCACAGGCGCGGATCTCCTCTTCGACCCAGCTGTTCACCTCGGCGCGTTCTGTCTGGGCCATGGCCCATCTTTCCCGGCTGAACTCGCCATAGGCCGCAGTCAAGTCCAGCTGCAGCCGCTCGTCTCCTCTGTGGAGCATCACGTTCCAAAAGAGCGCGAGCGCGCCGCCGGATCTCAAGGCCCGAGCTGCTTGGACATAACGAGCCGCGGGCTCGATCCAGTGCCAGGACTGGGCTGCAAGAACGAGGCCGTAGCTGTTGGCAGTCGGCTGCCAATCTTCGAAGGAGGTTTCCCGTACCTTGGCATTTCGGAACCGTGCGAGGTTTGTTCGTGCCATCGCCGCCATCGCGCTGCTCGGCTCGAGACATGTCAGCTCGAGCCCGCGAGCTGCAAAGAGCACGCTTGCCTTGCCGGTGCCGGCGCCGACCTCGACGACGGGGGTCGTGCTGTCGCTTTGGAGGCCGGCGAAGTCCAAGATGGCATCGATCACCCTGGCCGGGTACGAAGGGCGCTGGCGGTCGTAGAGATCCGCGACCTCACCGAACACCAAGCGCTGTTCACGCAGCGGCTGGGCGGAGCCAGTCACCGGCGTTGGGGCTGGGTTTTGTCCTGCGGAGGAAAAGGGTGCAGCCTCAGGCGCTGACCTCGATGCCAAGGCGCCTCAGATAAGCGAGCCGACGGCTCATGGCCTGGATCCAGTCATTGAAGTCGACCTCGAAATGATCGCGGTCCCCGTCCTCGTAGGCATGCTCGAGTTCGTCGAACGCTTCATCTTCCCGATCGAGCAGCACGCGGTACTGGCTCAGCATGTGATCGTCGACCACGCCTGTCAAGGTCATTCCTCATCTCCCTCTCGTGACGTTGTTGAGCCAGCGTACTCCGCACCACAGGGGCCAGAGATCGCGCTCGCGTGACGATTATGTGAACCGCGCGAACGCCCTGAACGGACCGGCCGCCGGGCCCTCTCAGTTGTCGCGGACCTCGGCGGAGCCGAGCGCGGCGGCGTCGGGGGCGTAGGCGACCATCCAGGAAGGCTCCAGCTTGACAAAGATGATCTCGGGACCCCACGTGGTCGGTGAGGTGCCGTAGTGCGCGGTGAGGTGCGCTTCGATCACGTCCCTGTCGGGATGGGAAACCCCGACGGTCTCGGCTTTGCCGTGCACGAAAACGGCGAATCTCTCCCCGTCCACGTACGCCGCGCTCACCCACGGCCAAAGGGCGATGTCGCGAGCCTTGACGGCGTCTGCGCTCGTTGTGAAAACCCACCGGCCCTGAACAAAGTGCCCGTCGACCGCACTCGATCGCGGCCTGTGGCCAGGGCTGAGCGTCGTTATCACGAGCACTCGCATGCCGCAAAGGGCCTTCACGACCTGACCGGCTGTGGGAGTGCGCTCCCCTTCGAGGATGATCGAGCGCAAGTGCGGGCCCGATCGTCGATGCGAGCGCTCGAGGAGATCGCTCAGCCATTCGATATCGTCCTTGGTCTCGAGCATGGTGTCCCTCCTTAGCCCGAGCCCACGAGCGCCCCGAGCCTGCCTTCTTGGCGCAGAGCCTCGAGGTCTGTGTCTCGACTCGCGTTGGTGACAAGCTGTGGGTTGAGCCTTATCGCCTCAGCAAGGGTCTGCACGGCGCCGTCCGGCGTCCCCGAGCGTGCCTGCGCGCAGGCCAGGTTATAAAAGGCCATCCCGCGGATCGGCTCGGGAGCCGCCAACAGATCGGCGAGCACAGCTGCGCGCTCATGCAGCTCGAGAGCTCGAGAGGGCTGTTCACGGCTCAGGTGGTACTCGCCCAAATGTCCCATCGGGTGCCAAAAGCCGCGGACGGCGACCTGCAGCCATAGCTGGCGCCCGGCGAGCGAGGGGTTCCGGGAGGGATCGGTCAGGTCCTCGTCGCAGGCCGCCGTGACCTCGTCGATGAGTGCCCGAGTCGTGTCTCGGCTCGTCTTTGCGACTTCGTGCGCAGCTAGCTCGGCGTAACGGCGGTAGACATCCTCGCTGCGGTGGTCGGTGTCGGGGAACTCCGGTGGTACCTCGTGGTTGCGGACCGCCTCGAGGCGTTGCACCTGCTGGGCTTTGAACTCCGTGTCGTGCGCCACAATCGGGCAAGCCGCCCACAAATGAGCGCTCCCCAGCTTCGCACCACTGGCCCCAGGTCGTCTGAGGAGCGTCTGTTCCTCCATGCCAGCGAAGGCGATCAGCCCGATCACGGCCGCGCGCAGTTCCTGGACTTCGTTCATCTGGCAGTACCTCCTTGTTTGGTTGGCATAAGAGAACTTCTCGTGACGGTCCGCGACGTGGCCGCGCTGTCACAAGCGGGCCGGCGGGCGACGAGGGTAAGGGCGCGCTCGATGCCGAGTGTGATGGGACAGAACCCGAGGACACGGGCGAGCTCGAGAAGGGCAGCTGGCTCGACAGGGGTGTAGGTGTCGCCAGCGTGAAAGTGGTGCAGCTCGTTGCTCGCGAGGCTGTCGGAGACGACGAGGACGCCACCTGGGCGCAGCACCCGGTGCATCTCTGAAAGTGCCTTTGTTTGAACGGCGGCGCTCGCCAGGTGATGGAGCATCGTGAAAGAGCCCACGGAGTCGAACGAAGCGTCCGGGAACGTCATCGCGCCGACGTCTCCGACCACGACCTCGACGTTGCTACCCGCATACCTGATCGCCAGTTTTCTTGCCGCGTTCGGGTCGATCTCGAGCGCGACGAGACGCCTGACCTTGCCGCGCAGCCACTCGGTCGCAGCTCCCGGCCCCGGGCCGATCTCGAGCATCTCGTCTCCGAGCTCGACGCCTTTAGCGAGCGAAGGGAGAAGCTCGTTCTGGATTGTCTGAGCCCATTCGGGGCTCGAGCACAACCTCGCGTGGTTCTCGTTCACAGGATCAAGGCTACGGAGCCGCCCTTCTGATTCCTATGGCCTACGCTGCCAAGTTGTGTCGCTGGACGGACAATGTTCGGAGCGAGGGGCCGAAGCCAGGTCGATGACGGTCGCGACGTTCGCGATGAGCGCCGGCACGAGCTTCACCTGGCACACACACGAGGACCATCAGCTCGCCTGGGCCTCGCGTGGAGTACTCACCGTGGTCACTGACGTGGCGACGTGGGTGCTGCCACCCACCCGGGCGCTATTCATTCCGCAAGGACTGGAGCACGAGACCCTCGCTTCGGGTCAAGCGACCATGCGCACGCTCTACATCCGGCCTCAGAGCTGTCCAATCCGCTGGCTGGACCCAACACCTGTCGCGGTGAGCCCGCTTCTCGTAGAGCTCATCGGTCACCTGGACCAGAAGGTGCTTGATGGGTCTCGGCGAGAGCGCGCCGAGGCCGTCCTTGTCGATCTTCTCGAGCCCGTCGTCCTGGCGACGATCGAGGTACGCACGCCTCGCGACGAGCGGGCCCGCGAGGTCGCTCAGCTACTGGGGGACAACCCCTGCGACAAGCGGACTATCGACGAGTGGGGTCGCGCCGTCGGCGCGAGTGGGCGGACGCTCGCCCGGGCCTTTCTCGCCGACACAGGTGTCACTTTCGGCCGCTGGCGCAGCTTGGCGCGATTGCAGGCAGCTTTGCCCGCTCTCGCCGGGGGCGAGGCCGTCGGCAAGGTCGCCCGGCGCGTCGGTTACGACAGCACGAGCGCCTTTGTGGCTGCGTTCCGGCGTGAGACTGGTATGACACCGGCCGCGTTCGTCGAGGCGCCCCACAGAGACTGAAGGCTCTGGTTTGTTCGCACAGGTCGTTTGCGGCGGAAAAGCTGGACCCTTAGAACCCTGGTGTCATACGGCCGTAGGAAACCAGAGTCCGCACAGCCTGGAGAGTAAGGACCCCGCGCCACTCGAGCGTCGCTGTCTCGCTCGGCGGTTCCCAAGCGATCGGCCACCCGCCGTCTTTCTGCTGGCTCTGCTGGAGGTGGTCGAGGGCGGCGACGATCTGGGCACCGGTGAACAGCTTTCGCCAGCGCGAGGTCGGCGTGGGGGCGAACTGCAGGGGCGAGAGGCCGTAGCCGGGCGTGTCCGGGTTGAGGTGCAGACCGTCTATCTCCTCGAGGTGGGCAGCGATCTTGGCCGCGAAGTCGTCTGCCCTCTCGCGTTCGGGAACATGTTCCAAGAACACGAGCGCTTCGAGCACGCTGTGCACGCCCTCGGGCACCGGGTCGGACTCGAGCTGCGCCCAGCAGTAACTTGCCGCCTCGTCCCGCCAGGGATGCTCGATTCCGAGCTGGTAGAGCAGACCGACCAGGCCCGCCGTCGGGTTTAGGCCCGGCACGTAGGTCCACTCGGTCCAGTGCCCGGCACGCGGGAACGACTCGATAACCGGCGAAGCGAGAGCAACCGCGCCTGTGCTACCGGCCTCTCGGGCACAACTGGCCAGATAGTCACAAGCATTTTGGACCATCTCTTGATCGACCGTGCCGGCAGTGGCAAGAGCCTGGAAGGCAGCTTCGACATAGACCGGGAGGCTGGCCGGACAGCGCGTGTCGGGCTCGAGGGCCTGGCCGAAGCCGCCGTCCTCGTTCTGGTATCCGCGAAGCACCTCCACGACAGCGCGTGCCGGGGCGCCGAGGAAACAGGTGGCGAACAACCTGCGTTCGAGCAGGCGCGCCTGGCTCAACAAGAACGTGTCTGCAGCTGCGAAAGCGTCGTCCATGCGCAAAAGACTAGGGAGGGACCAGTCTTGGCGCTCAGATCTCGTGCAGCATCCAGACGTTGGGCTCGAAGTAGTCCCCACGACCACCGCTCACCTCGAGGGGGGCAAGCCCTCCGGGAAATATGTAGCGGCCCTGTTCGCGAAAGGACATTCCCGTCCAGGCTTGCCAGTCCTCGACGCCAGCGGAGATCTGCAGCGAACGGGGCTCGGAGCGCACCGTACGGGCGCCGAGACGGGCATGGACTCGCATCCACGGATCGAAGGGCAGGCCATCGCGGCGGCACCAGGCGGCGTAGCGCCCGATCGGGACGAGTGGGTAGCGGTCCTTCCACGAGGGACGCACGGGAGCAAGCAGCGGTGCGAGAAGGTTCTCGCGCGCGACAGCAGCCATCGCCCTAAGCACGAGAGCGCTCAAGTGCCGGCCCTGAAAGTCGCGTTCTACCTCCGCGGCGAGCGCCGAGAGGGCGGTCGGTTCGCCCGGCTCGTCCAGGGCCCGATTCCCGGTCGCGTCGATACCTCGGGGCAGGTCCGAGAGGGTGCCGTCCCAACGCATCGGGATCGTCCGGGCCCGGGCGACGAGGCGGTCGCAACGTTTGTCGACAAAGAGCACCTGAAGATGCGCGAAACGGGGGAACAACGCGCCGAAGTAGCGGTTGGTTTGGTTGCCGTGCTTGTTGTACTCGGGCCAGAGGCCGTCAAAGGCCTGCTCGCTTCGGGCAAGGGCCCAGAGATCCGGGCGTTCTGCAGCCGTGAATGCACCCAGCCAGTCGGGAGAGCCCGGAGGCGACTGCACGAGATCTCCCTCAGGCCTCGGGTGGCCGGTCGGCGAGCTTTGCCGCGATCACGGGGGCGACCCGGGCGAGCAAGTCCGCCGCCGCGACCAAGGCTCTTGCGTCTCCGCGCACCTTGAGCTTGCCGGCGTTCAGCATCTCTGCCACTGAGGACGCGCCGGATGCGATCGCTCGGGCCGTGAGCCAGTCTTCGACGATGATGACCTGTGCCGGCTCAGTTGAATCGCGGACTAGTGACGCGGAGCCGTCCTCGCTCAGCACGATCGTATAGCGAATCTCGCCCTCATCGACTCCCGCGGCTGCTGGGCCTCCAGGGACTTCTGTGACGATCTGGCCGATGCCGAGGGCACTTTCGAGAACCGCCGGCTCGCTCGCAGTTCCCGAGAGGCCCTTGAGGGCCGCGCCCAGGGCTTCGAACCAGTCCTCGTCGAGGAACTCAGGCACCAGGGCCGTGCTCACCAGGCTCAAAAGCGGGAGGGCCACCCCGGCCGACCTCGGCGGGCGGCTGTGCGTGCGCCGCTCCTGTGAACTCCCAGGCCTGCTCAGCGGGCGATGGCGCTGGACGCCCGGTGATCTTGCGCCCCAACCAGGCGATCGGGTCGTAGTGGGCATCAACGACCCGCTCTTTTAAGGGGATAATTGCGTTGTCGGTGATGTGGATCTCCTCGGGGCAGACCTCCGTGCAGCACTTGGTGATGTTGCAGTAGCCGATCCCCATCTCCCGGCGGATGTAGTCGCGTCGGTCGAGTGTGTCAAGGGGGTGCATCTCGAGCTCGGCCAGGCGGACGAAGAACCTTGGCCCGGCGTAGTGGAGCTTGTTCTCCTCGTGGTCTCTTACGACGTGACAGACGTTCTGACAAAGGAAGCACTCGATGCACTTGTGGAATTCTTGGCCTCGGTCAATGTCGACCTGGGCCATGCGATAGAGGCCGTCGGGGTCGCGTGGCCTGGGCCTAAAGGCCGGGATCCGCTTCGCGACCTCGAAGTTGTACGAGACGTCCGTCACAAGGTCGCGCATGATCGGGAAGGCCCGCATCGGCGAGATCGTGATTGGCTGGTCGGTCGGCAGCGTGCTCATGCGCGTCATGCACATGAGAGCAGGCTTACCGTTGACCTCCGCGCTGCACGAGCCGCACTTGCCCGCCTTGCAGTTCCAACGCACAGCGAGATCGGGAGCTTGGGTCGCCTGGATACGGTGGACGACGTCGAGGACGACTTCACCTTCTTGGGGTGGCAGGCTGTAGTCCACGAAACGCCCACCATTGGCGTCGCCGCGCCACAGGCGCATCACGAGGTCCTGCGCCGGCAGATCTGCGGGCACGCTCGGGGGAGTTACGGCGGCCGGTTCAGTGTCGATCGCCATCAGTGCACCTCCTCCGCGAACAGTTTTGCCAACTCGTCGGGCATCTGTGGCTTCGGCTCCTTCGTCAAGACATACTCGCCGCCGACTAGACGTGTGACCATGTTGATGTTCTCGAACTCCGGGCTGAAGCCCGGGTAGTCGTCGCGGGTGTGACCGCCCCGGCTCTCTTTGCGCTCTATCGCGCTCAGCGTCGTGCAGTTGGAGACGGCGAGCATCGACTCGAGGTCGAGGGCCAGGTGCCAGCCCGGGTTAAAGCGCGGGCCGCCTTCGACGGTGCACTTAGAGGCCCGGGCCGCGAGTTCGATGAGCTTCTCCCTGGCTTGGAGGAGCTCGGTTTCGACCCGGATTATGCCCACGAGATCCTGCATCGTCTCTTGCAGTTCGCGGTGGACTGCATATGAGTCCTCGGTACCCTCGTTGTCGAAATAGAAGGTGGCGTGGCGCACGACCTCGGACACCTGTGCCTCGGAGATCTCCACGCGACCCGGCCCCGCCAGAGCCCGTGCAGCGGCTGAGGCCCCTGCCCTGCGCCCGAAAACGACCAGGTCCGAGAGCGAGTTGCCCCCGAGCCGGTTCGAGCCGTGCATTCCTCCTGCCGCCTCGCCCGCGCAGTAAAGACCCGTAACAGTCGTCTCCTCGGTGTCGGCCTCGACGCGCACGCCGCCCATGGCGTAGTGGCAGGTGGGTCCGACCTCCATCGGGGTCGTGGTGATGTCGATGTCTGCGAGCTGCTTGAACTGGTGGTACATCGACGGCAGCAGCCTCCGGATCTCCTCGGGGGTACGCCGGCTGGCGATGTCCAAGAAGACCCCGCCGTGGGGACTGCCCCGGCCGGCTTTGACCTCTGAGTTGATCGCCCGCGCGACCTCGTCGCGCGGGAGGAGCTCCGGCGGGCGCCGGAAGTCAACCTTGTTCCCGTACCACTGGTCGGCTTCTTCGATGCTAGATGCAGTCTCTGCCGCGAAGAATGGCGAGATGTAGTTGAACATGAAGCGCTCGCCGTCGCGATCCTTGAGCACGCCTCCGTCGCCGCGCACGCCCTCTGTCACAAGAAGCCCGCGTGCGGACGGTGGCCAGACCATGCCTGTCGGATGGAACTGGATCGCCTCCATGTCGATGAGGTCGGCCCCGGCCCACAAGGCCAGAGCCATCCCGTCGCCGGTACACTCCCACGAGTTAGTCGTGAACTTCCACGCCTTGCCGAGCCCACCGGTGGCAATGACGACCGCCTTGGCGCCGAAGGTCACAAAGCCGCCCGATTCCCGCCAGAAACCGACCGCTCCATTCACCGCACCGGCGTCGTCTTGGAGGAGCCGGACGATTTTGCACTCCATGAAGACGTCGACGCCGATCGACACGGCGCGGTGCTGGAGCGCCCTAATCATCTCGAGGCCCGTGCGGTCACCGACGTGGGCGAGCCGGGCGTATCGATGCCCACCGAAGTCGCGCTGGAGGATACGGCCGTCCGCCGTGCGGTCGAACAGGGCCCCCCACTCCTCTAGCTCGAGAACACGATCGGGCGCCTCGAGAGCATGGATCTGGGCCATGCGCCAGTTGTTCAGCATCTTGCCGCCCCGCATCGTGTCGCGGAAGTGGACTTCCCAGTTGTCCTGTGGCCAGACGTTGGACAAGGCGGCTGCTATGCCACCTTCGGCCATCACGGTGTGGGCCTTGCCGAGGAGGGACTTGCACACGAGCGCGGTACGGGCACCCGCCTGGCGTGCCTCGATGGCAGCTCGTAGGCCCGCACCCCCGGCTCCTATCACGACTACGTCGAAGTCGTGCCGCTCGCTGTCGGTCATCAGAAGATCCTCGGGTCGTTAAAGGCGCCCGAAGACACCAGGTATATGTACAGGTCCGACACCACGATCGAGGTGAGGGAAAGCCATGCGAACAGCTGGTGGTGCTTGTTCAACGGTGTCGTGAGGTTTGTCCAGACCCAGAGCCGCACGGGCGCTTTGGAGAACCTCTTCATGTTCCCGCCTATGAGGTGCCGGCAGGCGTGGCAGCCAAGCTGATAGGACCAGATGAGCACGGAGTTCGCCACGAGGATGAGCGTGCCTATGCCCATCCCGACGCCACCTGGGAATCGGAAAGCCTCGATGGCGTCATAGGTCAACAAGACCGCGAAGACGAGCGTGAAGTACCAGAAGTAGCGGTGGATGTTCTGCATCACGAGCGGGAACCGCGTCTCACCGCTGTAGCGCTTGCGGAGCCCACCCGGCTTGTCGGAGACGGATCCGGCATCGGCAATCGCGCAGGCCGGGGGCGAGAGCCAGAAGGACCGGTAGTAGCTCTTGCGGTAGTAGTAACACGTGAGGCGGAAGCCCAAGGGGAAGATGAGGATCAAGATCGCCGGGCTGACGCTCCAGCTCGAGGGGATGACCGGCCCCCAGCGCACGTCCGGCGGGCAACTGCTCGCCAGGCACGGGGAGTAGAACGGGGAGAGGTAGTTGCGACCGAGGTCCAGTCCGACGAAGTAGTGCCCATTGCGGAAAGCCGCCCAGGTCGCATAGACGACAAAGGCCCCAAGGCCGAGCCCGACCGCCAGGGGTTGTACCCACCAGCGGTCCTTTCGTAGCACCACCGCTCTTGAAGGTCCCGCACGGGGTGCGCCGATGCGGACGGGAATCGGTTGAGGTCCTGGCAATGGGAAGTCTTCGGCGCTCAACAGTTGCCTCCGTGGGGGATCGACTTCGTCCGACTGTAGGTCGAACAGTTCCTCACCTGGTCTGTACCGACCCGCCACGCATCATTGCACCGCGCGGCACGTGGGGCGAGATGTTCCGCCTAGTCTCGACAAGTGAGCGAATTGTTGGACCCTCAAGAACCCGAAGCAACCGTGTTGGCCCGCCCCTCGCTGGTCGCAAGCGCGCGCGTACAGGAGTCGCGCCCGTCCACCCTCGGCGAGCTGCGCGCCTCAGGGTGGCGCTCGGTGCCGGTCAAAGAGGAGATCAGGCGCAATGTCCTAGAGCGCGTCGCCAAGCAGCTTCCTGTTGTAGACGGGGTCCTCGGCTATTCCGACAGCGTCCTTCCAGCGCTGGAGCACGCCCTCATCGCCGGCCACGACGTGATCTTCCTAGGAGAGCGCGGCCAGGCCAAAAGCCGGATGATCCGCGCGCTCGTGAACCTACTTGACGAGTGGCTCCCGGTCGTCGCCGGCTCGGAGATAAACGATGACCCATACCGTCCCGTCTCGCGAATGGCTCGCGACCTAGTCGCCGAAGCTGGTGACGACACCCCCATCTCCTGGGTGAACCGCAGCGACCGATACGGCGAGAAGCTCGCCACACCTGACACCTCGATGGCGGATCTGATCGGCGAGGTCGACCCGATCAAGGTCGCGGAGGGCCGGTATCTGTCCGATGAGCTCACCTTGCACTACGGGCTCGTGCCAAGGACAAATCGGGGGATCTTCGCCATAAACGAGCTCCCCGACCTCGCCGAGAGAATTCAGGTCGGCCTGCTCGACGTCTTGGAAGAGCGCGACGTCCAGATCCGCGGCCACAAGGTGCGCCTGCCTCTCGACGTTCTCCTCGTAGCCTCGGCCAACCCTGAGGACTACACCAACCGCGGGCGCATCATCACGCCGCTCAAGGACCGCTTCGGAGCTCGGATTCGCACGCACTACCCCCAGGACCTAGAGACCGAGCTCACGATCATCGCCCAGGAGGCACGCGGGTTCGACGCCGCCCCGGTCCGGCTCTACATGCCCGAGTACATGTCCGAGATCGTCGCCCGGGTGAGCCAGCTTGCTCGGCGCAACCCGCGCGTGAGCCAGCACTCGGGCGTGTCGGTTCGCCTTAGCGTGACGAACCAGGAAACCCTTGGCGCGGCTGCGATCCGACGTGCCCTGCGCCAGGGCGACAGCGAGGCCGTCCCGCGCGTCAGCGATCTCGGTGCACTTGTGTCCTCGACCCTAGGCAAGCTCGAGATCGAGTCCCTCGAGGAGGGCGAAGACGAAGAGGTCGTTGAAAAGCTGATCAAGGGGGCAGTCCTGCAGACCTTCCGGGACCACTGCCCGTCCGAGACGCTCGGCCAGGTCGTAGGCGGCTTCGAGGATGGCAAGGTGGTTCACGCCGGCCCGGATGTCGCCTCGAAGGACTACGTGCGCATGCTCGAGGAGATCCCGGCTCTGCGGACCCCGGTCAAGGTGCTCTCGCCCGAGTCGGACACCCCCGCCGCAGTCGCGAGCGCCCTTGAGCTCGTTCTCGAAGGGCTGCATTTGTCCAAGCGCCTCAACAAGGAAGCCGCCGGGTCGCGGGCAACCTACAGGGCGAGATAGGCCCGAGGTGGCGATCTACGAGTACTCGCGTTGGGACGGTACACAAGGCGGGTTCGACCTCGACGCCGACGAGATCTTGTCGGAGATCAAGGACGATCTCATGTACCACGGCGACCTCGGCTATGCCCTGCGACGGCTCTTGCAGCAGGGCTTCTCCGATCGCAACGGTCGCCACATCGAGGGCCTTCAGGAGCTCATCGAGCGAATCCGCGAGCGACGGCGCCAAGAACGTGAACGCCATGACCTCGGCGGGGCCTTCCAGGATATTGCCAGGGAGTTGAACGAGATCCTCGACGAGGAACACCGGGCGCTCGACGAGATAGAGGCTGAGGCGCGCTCGTCGGGCGACGAGAGGCGCGAACAGGTCACAGACGAGGTCGTGGGGGAGCGGCGCGCCGAGCTCGGGCTGCTCCCTGACGACCTGGCTGGACGTGTGCGGGGTCTCACTGGCTACGAGTTCACCTCGAGCGAGGCCCGGGAACGTTTCGAGCAGCTCCTAGAGCATCTGCGCGAGGAGGTCGTGCAGTCCTACCTTGACCAGGTCGCTGGAGCGGCGTCGGCCACCGGTCCACAAGAGCGTGAGCACATCCGCAACGCCCTCGACGCCTTGAACAAGATGATGGAACAGCGCGCGGCGGGCGAGGCACTGGACCCGAGCTTTGGCCAATTCATGGAGAACTTCGGCGATCTGTTCCCCGGGGACCCGCAGGACCTTGACGAGTTGCTCGAGCAGCTGGCCCAGCGCATGGCGGCAGCTTCAGCGATGCTCGCCTCGATGACCGCCGGCCAGCGTGCCCAGCTGCAGGCTCTCATGGACGAGCTGCTCAGCGACATGGACCTCTCCTGGCAGATGGACCGTCTCGCGGGCAACCTGCGAGCCGCCTACCTAGACGAGCAATGGGACCGTCGCACGTCCTTTAGTGGCACCGAGCGCCTCGGCTTGTCAGGCACGACCGACATGTTCCAACGTCTCGGCGAGCTGGACCAGCTCGCCGAGATGCTCTCGGGGGCGGCACAGCCCGGAGCGCTGGTAGAGGTCGATCTCGATCGAGTCCGCGAGCTCATGGGCGAGGACACATCTGCATCCCTTGCGGAATTGCAGAACTTGGCGCGTCGCCTCGAGGACGCGGGCATCGCCGAACAACGTGATGGCCGCCTCGAGCTGACACCGAAAGGGCTCCGGCGAATAGGCCAGCGGGCGCTGGAGGACCTTTTCAAGCACTTGTCCAAAGACCGCCTCGGTGGTCACGGCATCGCGCGCCCTGGCCTAGGTCACGAGCGCGCGGAGGACACCAAGGCCTACGAGCTCGGAGACCCGTTCAACTTGCACATCGAGCGGACGATGCGCAACGCCCTTAAGCGCCAGGTTTCCGCTGGCGCGTCAGACGCTGCGGTGCTTGGCGGCAGGCCCGGGGTGCAGCTTCCTATACGGCTCGCTCCCGATGACTTCGAGATCGAGCGCACCGAGCAGCAAACTCAGTGCGCGACCGTCCTGCTTTTGGACCTCTCGCTCTCGATGCCACTGCGAGACAACTTCCTTGCCGCGAAGAAGGTCGCGCTTGCGATGCAGTCGCTCATCTCGGGCCAGTTCCCCCGTGATTACCTCGGGATAGTGGGCTTTTCGGAGCGCGCCCACGAGATAAGGCCGGAGGAGTTGCCCGCCGTCTCGTGGGACTACGTGTACGGCACGAACATGCACCACGCCCTGCTCCTCGCCCGCCGGCTGCTCGGTCGCCACCACGGCACGCGACAGATCGTCATGATCACCGACGGCGAGCCGACCGCACACCTGCTTGAGGACGGCGAGGTCTTCTTCAAATACCCGCCCGTTCCGGCGACTGTTGAGGCGACCCTACAAGAGGTACTGCGCTGCTCCCGGGAAGGCATCCGGATCAACACCTTCGCGCTTGACGCGACCGGGCACCTTCGCAGCTTCATCGAGAGAATCACTCAGCTCAACCGCGGCAGGGCCTTTTTCACGACGCCTGACACTCTGGGCGACTACGTCCTCGTCGATTTCATCGAGAACCGGCGCCAGCTCGCCCGCAGGCATTCCAGGGGGGCTTGAGGCGCACCTATTAGACGCCTTGTTGCTCGGCGAGGGCATCTGTCGGCCGGGCGAACCGGCCACGCCTTGCCAGGCGCTCAGCTGTAGACCTAGCGGCCATGGGTGGCTCCCTGGGCCCCCGGCTGCTCTTTGTGAGCTAGGCAAGAGCCGTCCGAAGGGCATTCTTGCGCAGTTGTAGGGACGCGAGGCCAGTACCGCCGCGGTTTTCAATCACTGCTAAAGGCTAGAGGCGTTCCGGGTCCGGCGTATAGAAACCGCAGGTGCTGGCACGTGTCGGTGCGCTTGCAAAACTCCCTCTTGCATCATTTGGCGCCAGGGTTCATGATAATCACCATCTTGTAACTACACGGTTGCGAGTTGTAAGGGGAGGGGGCGCCCGAGATGGCACTCCAAGCATTGTTCGAAGATGGCCTCGATCGGAGCTGGCAGCGCCGCGCTAACTGCATGGGTGTGGATCCCGAGCTGTTCTTCCCGGAACGGGGTGCATCTACCCGCGAAGCCAAGGAGGTCTGCCGCGGCTGTGTTGTGCGCGAGGACTGCCTGGAGTTCGCGATCGCGAACAGCGAGAAATTCGGGATCTGGGGAGGCATGAGCGAACGCGAGCGACGCAGGGTGCGTCGCGCACGTGTCCTGGCCCAGGCTGCCAACACGGCTTCATAGGACCGGCTACCCCGAATCGGGTAGGGGCGGCCCAGCTACAGGCTCAGCCCCGCTCTTGTAGGCGTCCCTCGATCGTCCGGTCCTCGCTGAGGTCCAGTTCCGCCCAGCGCTCCGCCGGGATCGACTGCAGGACGCTGGAAGGCACGAGGCCCACCAGTTCAGCGCGGGCGACTGGTGCCCGGTTAGCGACAAAGTCGAATGCCTCTGTCGGACCGAAGATCCAGGGATTGACGAGATTGCAAGACACCTGGGCCCGCCCGCCTAGGTCGAGCCCGAGCGCCCTGACGTCCTTGCTTCTCGTGGGCGATGTTCACGTCGTCGAGAGCGCGCCACAGGTTGGAGGCAACACGGACGTCGCGTGCGCCACCCCAGATTGCCCCCGCGGTCGGATGAGGAGTACGCGGGCCGATCTCTGGCAGCGCGCTCTCAACTGCGCGACGGCGAACCTCGGGTAATGAACGTTCTGGCCCGTAGATGAAACACGGGATAGCTAGCTCCGCTGCCGCCCAGGCCGCAAAGGCGTCCCGTGCCTCAAGAGCGAGCGTGAGGTCCGCCGGCCCAATGTCGGCCACGGTGGGGACGGCCTCAGCCACTGGCGCGGGACGGATGGGGACGAAGGGGACCACGTCGATCACCCCGAGCCTCGGGTGCGCCCCGGCGTGGTTGCTGAGGTCAAGGAGCGCCACGGCGGTTTCGGCGACCGCACGTGTGGACTGCTCGAGGTCGCGACCGGCGAGGGTGAGAACAGTCCTGTTGTGCCAGGGGTCAGTATGGACATCAAGCAGGCAAGATCCGCTAGCAAGCGCGATGGCCTCGATCTTGCTGGCTGCGCGCCCTTCGCTCACGTTGATGACACACTCGAGGGGCGCGCTGTCGCTGCCCAACAACGCTTTGTCGATGTTGCTCAGTTGTTCAGCGTGCGCGAACTGTGAGAAGTCTGCGGTGCCGAGCGATCCGCCTACGCTCGCGCTCGGAAGTACCGCCCCAGACACCGTGGTCGATGTGGTTGACCATTGCGTACTCGAGGCACGGCTCTTTGACGGGGCAGTCGGCGCAGATTCGCCGCGCTACCTCCACCCCCACGCCGTCGCTTGGAAAGAAAGTGTCCGGCGGCATGTCCCGGCACTTACCCCGCCCCATCCAGGAAGTGTCCACGGCTCCATTGTGACTTGTTCAGGACAGAAACGCCATGACTTCAGGAAGATTCCCAGTGAATTCTGAGAATTCCGGTTGAAGAAAGGGCGCAATTTCGGTTAAGTGAGCGGTGCCGGGCTGTCAACACGGCCCAATCGGAGACTCTGACTGCCGGTAGATTCGTGTCGTGTCGGATATCCCCGGTGACGACAAAGGTGACGATGACCCGCTGAGCCGGATGTTGAGCTGGGGCACTGAGGAGTACCACGCGGGCGGGGAGACTCCCGAACCAGGTGGTCCGACCCTCGAGCCGACCATTGTCCACAGCCGCCGAAGTGATGAAGGGCCCGAGCTGGAGGGGGAGTCGGCCAGAGACGAACTCGGCCCGGTCTCCTCGGGGCCCGGCGCCGAGTTACCGCTGCGATCGGAATGGGAGTCGTTTCCGGGGAGATCGGCCGAGCCCGACGCGGTCTCGAGCGGCCATCGCGCCGACGCCGATCCGAAGGGACCTTACGGTGCGCCCGTGCAAGGCCAATTCTGGACCCAATCTGGCTGGCCCCAGGCGCCCATGCCTTATCCGTGGGCTTATGGAGAGCCGCAGCGGCCGAGGCCAGCGCGGCGACCGCCGCGGTCGCTGCCGGGGTGGCTAGGTGTGGTCATGGCCGCCGCGCTCATCGGGGCCGCGGCGGGCGGTGGTGTCGTCGCGGTGTTCGCAAGCCGGACGCCGCGAACGATCGTCCGGGAGTACTTCCCGAGCAAAGCCGACAAGGTCCAAGTCGGCGACATTCAGTCCATCCTCGCCTCTGTCCTTCCGGCGGTCGTCTCGATCGACACGAGTGACATCCGAGGCACCGGCAACGGCGGCGAGATGGTGCAGGGCGCCGGTACCGGCATGATCATCGAGCCGAGCGGCGTCGTGCTCACGAACAACCACGTCATCGCTGGGGCGCAAAGCGTTTCGGTCACTTTGTACGGCCAGTCAAAGCAGTTACCGGCCAGGGTCATCGGTGTCGACGCACAAAAGGACATCGCCATCGTGCAGCTCGAGGGTGGAGGCGACTCACTTCCGGTGGTGCACCTTGGCAATTCCGCTTCAACCCGACAAGGAGACGGGGTCCTGGCGATTGGCAACGCCCTTGCGCTCGCGGGCGGGGACACGGTGACAGAAGGGATCGTGTCGGCGCTGAACCGGTCTCTCACTGCCACGACCGACGATGGGACCACCGAGAACCTGACTGGACTGATCCAGACCGACGCGCCGATAAACCCGGGCAATTCCGGCGGCCCACTTGTCGACGCGTCGGGACTGGTGGTTGCGATGAACACCGCGGTAGCGACGAGCTCGCAAGGCAACGCGCCTGCCCAGAACGTCGGGTTCGCGATCGCAGTCGACGAGATCCAATCCGTCGCCGCTCAGATCTTGCACCATCCCATCCGGCCCTGACTAGTCGTCCGCCGGCTGCGGCACAACTTCAAAGGCGCCCAGCCCGGTACACTTCGCCCGGTTCTTCCGCCAAGGAGAGACGATGAGCTTTGTCAACCCAGAGGATCCCCAGCCGGCCGAGCCCCCGAGGGGGCACGTGCGGATGGTCTATCTCGGCCCTGTCGCACCCCATTGGGAGGTGGAGTCGGAATTCGGCGACCGCGCGGTCATCGAGGAGTTCCGCCAGCGCGCTCTCGCGCGCCTCGTGCTGCTGCCGCCGCACGATCCGCAGTTCCGCAGGAACCGGGAGCGCATCGTCAGAGACGCGGAACGCGAAAACCTCATCTTGGAATGGGACTTCGGCGTGCCCGAAGAGGAGGTAGTGCTCGCTTGAGCTGACCTATCGCGCCGATGGTTAGGTATCGCTTGTTTCGAGGTTGATCCGCGCTAGCCACAGGCCGGGAGCATCGATCTCGGCCGGAGTCGGGAGGTGCTGCGCATCGGTCCACAGGCGGGCGAGATCTAGCTCACCGGAACGGTCGAGCACACCCTGGACGAAGGCAGCGCCACGATCAAGGTCCTCCTGGTCCAGGTGCAAGCCAAACAATGACTCCGCGACGCGCTCACCTTCTCCGCGCCCGACGCGCCGGCGCCGCATCGCCTCGCTGATGGGCGCATGCAACCCGATGAGCCGGGACGCAACGACGCCGGTGACGTACTCCGCGTAGCCGGCGATCGTCGCCGTCAGCGCCGCAAGCTGAGCCCGCACTTTCTCGAGCTCTGGGGACGGGCCGTGAGTGGCCTCACCCATCAGGGAGGGATCGCCGATAAGCTGAGAGAGACCTGGGATTGAGCTCGGATCGATGCCTTGCAGCAGGCCTTCGAGGTCGCGCGGATCGGGCCGGACCAGGCGGACATGGGCGACGACGAGCTCCTCGAGACGCCTGGCGACGTGAGGGCGCGAGAGCACGGCATGAAAAGCCATTTCGTGGGCGCACAGCCACAGTCGCAGATCGTCGATGGGCAGGCTCCACTCGGCCGCGAACCGGTCCAGGTTGCACACAGCGACAAGGATCTCGTTCGAGGACGTCCTCGGGAGGGGGAGGTCATACTGGCCGAGAGATCGTCGGGCAAGGTGGCCGACGACAGAGCCGACTTGCATGGCCGCCATTGCGGGAGCCATCGCCGAGGTCCACCGGCCGATCATCTCGGCGAGGTCTATATCCCCGGTCTCGTCGTCGCTTTCGGACCCGGCGCTTTGCAACAGCTCTGGCTCGCCGAGAAACGGATCGGGCGGCAAGGCACCTTCGTCGCTCGTCGCGGCTCCTGTTTCGAAGCCCTCCGAGCCCTGGGCGTCAGGGCTGCTCGCTCCCGGGCCGGGACCGAAGCCAAGTGGCCCCGCCTTCGGGCTCGAGGCCGCCGGAGGCGCCGGGGCGGAGTTCAACACCGCGGCGAGACGGTCGAGCAACGGTCGCCATGCCTCTAGGCTGCGCCGGGCCCATTCAACGCGCGTTGTCGGGACGAGCCTTGGGTCCGAGCCACCCGAGCCGAGGACCATGCCGGTGACGTCGGCCACGTGCAGCTGGGCAATGGAACTCAGCTCCTCGAGGCGGATGCGTGCGATCGGATCGGGATTGGGGTCGGGCTCGTCGCCCGCGGCGACGCTTGTTGCGAGTTGAAAGGCCAGTTCCCACTGGAGGGGGCCTTCGGTGCGGATGAGCCGCAGGAGGTCGCCGAGCATGTTGCGTAGAAAGTCACCACCACCCGGTGCGAGGGGATCGCTCACGCGACCGATGCTAATGGCCTGCCCTGCTTGGACAGGGTCCGGCTCAGGCAGCCGCCATGAGATTGGCTCGAGCTTCGAGGACACGACCGTGCCTTTCGAGCTCGATCATGACGGCTCGCTGGGGGGGCAGCGGGTACAAGACGGCCACCATGTCCGACATTGTCCGCGTCGCTTGGCCGTTGACAGCTTCGATCATGTCGCCGGGGCGCACCCCGGCCCTGGCGGCGGCTCCTCCGGGGCTCACCGAGAGAACTTTGACGGCTGTCTCAGATGGTGAGAGCACGGCCGTCTGGCCCCTGATGCCGAGCCAGCCGTGGGCAACGCGCCCGCCGGAGATGAGCTCACCTGAGACCACTGCCGCCAGCCAACCGGGCGTCGCGATCAAGGCGTTGCCGGAAGAGCCGGTGACCATCCCGATCGGTCTACCGGCTCCGTCGAGGATGATGCCACCGGTTGCCACTTCGCTCGGCCCGTCCATGGTCTGCAGCGCCTCGAGCAGAGGCGGGCTGGCGTCGCTCGAGCTCAACTTGACGTCGAGGTTGGAGATAGAGCCCCAGCAGGCATGGGCGCCAGCACCGTCGACCCAGACGAGGGCAACGAACGAGCCGTATCCAACTTGGGTATCAGATTCGAAACGGGCCGCGGTCAAATTGCCGAGGGCATGCACGCGCACGACGGCGAGCCCGGTGCCGGAGTCGACCCCTACCACGCTCGCCGGAAGGAGTCCCTGGCCGTCGATGTAAATCCCGATGTCGTCGGAGTCACCGATCAAAGAGGCCGGGACAAGCACGTAGCCCTTTGAGCTCACGACGATCCCGACGCCGTTGAGCTTGTGGTCTATGAACACCAGCGGCATCGCCGGAGCGATGCCGAGCGCCATCTTGTAGAGGGCTGGCTCGGTACCAAGGGTGGTCGTGGTTGCCGCCAGGGTCGAGCTCGGGTCGGTGAGCTTTGAGTTCGCGACGCTGCTGGTGATCGGCAGCGTCGCTGTCTTGGTCGAGGAGGAAAGGAGGTGGGTCAAATGACCGCCGATGAGGACGACACCAGTCGCCAGCAGAGCCCCGACGATGCCGGCCGACCACGCCCCCGCTCTCGACGGCGTAGAGGCCATCCAGCTGCGACGAGCAGAAAGTGCCTCGGCGCTGACCGGCACGGCGTGATCACCCAGCTCGGAGGGGTGCCTCCAAAGACGATCTTCGGGTGGCAGGAGAGGGCCGCACCAGGCTTCATCCTGCGCGTCGTCGAAGTCGTCTGCCGGTTCGACCACGTCCCTGAGGTTATTCCAACAGAGCCCGACGCGGGGTGTCGGGGCCTTGTTGCGAACCCTCCAGGTCCAGGCAGGTCGCATACCATGGCCGGTGTGGTGGCTCCGGAGCAAGGCGACGACTGGCTAGAGCTAACCGCTGAGCCACTTTCGAGCGAGCGCGCGCTCGCATGGGTGCAACGACCTTCTTGCGGCGCGCTGGCGTGTTTTGTCGGGATCGTGCGCGACAACGCCGAGGGGCACACCGGGGTGAAGGCAATCGACTACGAGGCCTACACAGACCAGGTCCTCCCACGCTTCGAGGCCATCGCGGCCGGCGCCCGGAGACGCTGGGCAGACCTCGGAGCCGTCGTCGTGTGGCACCGAGTCGGTCACCTCGAGCTCGGCGAAGCCTCCGTCGTGGTCGTCGTGTCAAGCTCTCACCGGGGCGAGGCCTTCGAGGCGTGCCGGTACCTCATCGACACCTTGAAGGCGACCGCTCCGATCTGGAAGCACGAAACCTGGGAGGGCGGGACTGACTGGAGCCTGGCGGCCCGCCCGGTTGAGCCCGTCACGCGGACGACCGAACCGTGAGCGCCGATCTCGCCGTCGACTTCGGGACCGCGCGTACCCTTGTCGCTGTTCGCGGCAAGGGCATCGTCGTCGACGAGCCGACTGTTGCCGCGGTCGATCTCGCCCGCAACCGTCTTCTGGCTTTCGGCACCGAAGCCGTGGGCCTGCGCGGACGTAGTGCCGGAGAGGTGGCGATAGTGAGGCCGGTAAGCCACGGCCAGCTGGCGGATCTCGACTTGACATCGGCGGTTGCCAGGCAGCTCTTGCGCCGGGCGAGGGCCTGGTCGGCCAGCCCGCCCACGGTGCTTTGTTGCGCGTCGGGCAGCTCGACGGGCGTGCAGCGGCGGGCTCTTGACCGCGCCTTTAAGCAGGCTGGTGCCGAGAGCGTCGGTTTTGTGGAGCTGCCCGTCGCCGTCGCGCTCGGCTCGGGTTTGCGGATCGCCGAGCCCGTCGCCTCCATGGTCGTCGACGTCGGCGCCGGCACTACCGAAATCGGTGTGCTTGCCCTCGGCGGCCTTGTGACGCACGCCTCGGTGCCCCTCGGGGGCGGAGACTTCGACAACGCGATCAGGCGCTATTGCGCCCGGAACCTCGAGCTCGTGATCGACGAGAGCACGGCTGAGGGCATCAAATGCACTATCGGCAGCGCCTGGGTGGAGGACGACGACAAAGTGGAGGTTCGCGGGCGGGACGCCTCGAACGGGATTGTGCGCACCGTGGTCATCTCCCGGGCAGAAGTTGCCGACGCGATCGCCGCGCGCGTGGACCGGATTCTCGAGGTGGCCGTCTCTTGCATCGCCTCCGCGCCACCGGACCTCGCGAACGACCTTTTGAACCGCGGGCTCTATCTCGCCGGTGGAGGAGCCCTCTTGACCGGCTTCGCGCAACGCCTCGCGAGCGCGACCGGGATCCCGGTTCACCTCGTCGAGGCCCCGGAGCGCTGCGCCATCAAGGGTGCCGTGCTCTGTTTGAGCGACACGGGCCACAGCACCGTTTCGCTCAGGCGTCGTCTCCGGTGACGCCGAGCTGGTCCTCGGCCGCCTGACGCACCTGCCAGTCCGAGTCCTTGAGACATCTTCTCAAGGCTGCCTGCGACCGAGGAGTGTCGAAAGCGGCGAGCGCGACCGCCGCCCGGCGCCTTACCTGAGGCTTGTCATCAAGGGCCTCAAGGATGGCAGGCAGGCCCGTCGGGTCGCCGATGGCGCCCAAGGCAGCGACGGCAGACTCGCGACAAAGGCCATCTGCATGACCGGACGCGATCTGAACGAGGACCGGGAGGGCTGTCGCGTCGCGGACTTCTCCAACGGCGTAACAGGCCGCCTCGACAACCATGGCGTCGCCGTCTTCCAAAAGACGCGCGAAATCGGCACCGGGCAGGCCTACGCCCAGTTCGCAGGCGTACCTGCGCGCGCCCGGGTCGGGGTCCGCGAGACCGGCGCCGGCGTCTGCTGGCGTCGCCCGGCCCATCCGTACGAGCGCCCCAAGGCCAGCCGCGCGCACCTGCGGGTCCGCGTCGGCTAGAAACGCCCGCGCTGTGGGCTCATCGCCGAGGTGCCCCGCGAGCGCGACTTCTCCACGCCGCCGGGCTGCTTCGACAGGGTCCGGCGGGCTGTCAGTCACAAGCGGCGCCCGCGCGTGGCAGCGCCATGGCAGGCTACGGCTCCGTGGATTCGGTACACGATTCATCGAGCGTAGAGGGCGAGAACCTCGCGGGCGGCCAAGGCGACGAGGTCGCCGGCCTTGCTGGCGAATCCGGGGACGAGCGCGGCGCAGCCACCAGGTCCCGGCGTCGCTGGGGCTGGAGTCACACCGCGCTGGCAGTGCTCGCCTTTATCCTCGTCGCAGCCGTAGTCGCCTGGTTCATCCAGTTGCCTTACTACGCGCTGACTCCTGGACAGGCACCCCAGGTGAGCGGCCTCATCAAGGTCCCCTCCAGCGACCGCCATTCGCATCGCGGCTCTGTTCTGCTTGTGTACGTGGAGCTCACTTCTCTGCGTGCGCTCTACTACCCCTTCTTCTGGTTGGATCCGAACGCGGCGATATATCCGAGCAGCGAGATCCTCGGCACCGAGACCGCGGCGCAGTACGCGACAGAGGGCGAGATCGACATGTCGACAGCCCAGCAGGCAGCGACGGTCGTCGCCCTCGAACAGCTCGGCTACAAGGTGCCCGTCAAGGAGCTCGGAGCGCTGATCTACGGGATTTTGCCGGGCTCCCCGGCCGCGGCCAACTTGAAGGTAGGCGAGGTCATCAGCGCGGTCAATGGCCTCAGCGTGCCGAGCTACGTTGCGCTCTCCGCGAAACTCGAGGCGCTCGCCCCGGGGGCGACGGTCCACTTGGTGGTGAGTGCTTACCCGGCCGGCAAGGCTCATACCGTCACGATGGAGATGGGCGTGTTCCGCCTCACCAGCCCCAACAGCTTGAACTGCTTTGCCGAAGGTACGGGTACGAAATACAAGATCTACCCGTACCACGCGAGTTCAGGCGCCAAGGCACGCCCGCTCGCGTGCCTTGGCATCTATCCCCAGGGAAGCGGCGGGGCCGCCATAGACGGCACAGCCTTTAAGGTTGGACCTCTGCCGATAAAGGTGGACCTGTCCTCGGAGGGGATCGTCGGGCCTTCCGCAGGCCTTGCTTTCACGCTCGGTCTGATGCAAGAACTCGATCGGGCCGATCTCACAGGCGGGCTCAAGGTCGCTGCTACAGGGACGATGTCAATCGACGGGACCGTCGGAGACGTGGGCGGGGTCGCCCAGAAGACGATCGCGGTGCGGGGCGCGGGGGCCAAGGTCTTCCTCGTACCCTCGCCCGAGTACTCGGTCGCAAAAGCGCACGCCGGCAGTCAGCTCAAGGTCTATGCCGTCAACACGATTGGCCAGGCGGTCCGGATCCTGGAGTCACTCGGCGGGCGGATAACGCGCACCCGCGCTTAGCAAGAGCATCGTCGTAGGCTGTTGCCAATGTCGGAGGAACCACAAGTCGTGTCGATACCTTCGAGCGTCTCGATCAGCCCTGACGAGATTGTTCGCCAGTCTTTTCCGGCTGCGCGAAAAGGTGTCGACAGCCAAGCCGTGCGCTCGTTTCTCATTACGGTCGCGGCGGAGCTTAGAGACCTGCTCCAACGTGAGGCGGCGCTTCGCGAGCGCCTCGCCGAAGCTGAGCGTCGCGCGGCGGATCCGGAGCTCGATGAGGCGACACTCACGCGTGCAATTGGCATAGAGACAGCCAAGATCCTGTCGACGGCGCACGAGGCCGCGGCCAATGTCGTGGCGAAGGCGGAGGAGCGTGCCGCCGAGCTGATCGACGAGTCGGAGCGGGTGCTCGCCGAGCAGGTCGCCCTTGCCGAGGCAGCCGCGGCCGAGATTCGAAGTGCGGCTTCGAAAGACGTCGCTGAGTACACCGCGCTCGCCCAGGCAGAGGCCGAGGCGCTGACCGACGAGGCGCACACGGACGCGGTCGAGCTGTTGGACGCGACTAAAGAGGAGTGCCGCCGCATGGTCGCAGAGGCCCGCGACCTAAGGAACCGCACCCTGGCAGACCTCGTGGCGCGCCGGGCCGCACTTCGCGTGCAGCTCGAGGAGTTGCGTGGCGGGAAGGACTCCTTACGCCAGGTCGTCGACTCGGTGTCGACAGCTGTCGAGACGCTTCGAGACCGTCTCGCCTCGGCCGAGGACCAGGCGCGCCTCGCCGCGGAGGATGCAGGCGAGCGCGCCGAGCTCCAGGTAGGCCATGACGAGCTTGGCGAGCTCGAGGCCGAGCTTGCCGAGGCAGCGGAGGTCGAGGCCGTCCAGGGCCCGAGCGTGGCGGGGACCTTGGAGCCAGACGGTGCCGAGTCGTCGGGCGAACCAGCCGCCTCGACCGTAGAGCCAAGCACGGCCGAGGCCAGCCCGAGCGCGAGCCGCCGAAGTGTCGACGAGCTCTTCGCCCGTATCCGGGCGAGCCGCGCGGCCGAGGAGGCCGCTGCCACGGCGGCACTGGCCGAGCCAGCCACGACCGCGGAGCCGGTCGAGGACCCTGCCGAGACCGCCAGTATCGCCGGGCAGGCGATAACTGAAGCGCCACTGTCACCCGCGGAGGAGGAAGCGAGCCGCCTCTCGCTCGCGGGTGCGTCTGAACACACCGCCGGGATTGTTGCCGTCGTAGTCGAGCTCGACGATACCGACCTAGCCCCAGCAACCGTTGCCGAGGCAGCTGGCAAGGACCAGGCCGGAGGCCCCGATGCGGCCGTGCAAGGCGTCGCGGTTGCCGGGACCGGCGAGGCCCACGAAACCGTAGATGATGAGGTGGCGCTCGAATCCGAGGCGGCACTCGAGGCTGCGGCGATCCGCCAGGCGGCGGCTCTCGGTCCCGACGCTATGACCGAGCCGGACGTCGAGTCGCTCGCGCGACGCGATCACCTACTCGGGGCCGTAACGGCAAAGCTCGGTCGAGCGCTCAAGCGAGCGCTCCAAGACGATCAGAACGATCTTCTGAACGCCCTGCGCCAGACAAACCGCAAACCGGTACTCGATGAGCTCGCTCCGCCTTCGCAACAGCGCGAGAGGTTCGCAGCAGCCGCGAGCGACCAGCTCGCCAAAGCCTACGAGGCGGGCGCGGCCTTCTTGGTGGCCGGCGATGCCGTCGAGGGGCCGTCGGTCAGCGCGCCGGCACCGAGCGAGGAGAGCGCTTCGAAAGCAGGTGTCGAGCTCGCCGCGGAGCTAGCTGACGACCTCTCCGGGATGCTTCGCTTGAGGATAGAGGAAGCGCTGTCGGAGCTCGAGGGCTCCGCGGAGGGCTCCGCTGACGCCGCAGGGGTCGCGTATCGCGAATGGAAAGGCTCCCGGGTCGAGGGGCTCGCCGGTGATTTCACCACGAGAGCCTTCGCGGTGGGCGAACTTGCCGTGCTGGAGTCGGTCGTAAACGGTGGAGCCCCTCTCGTGCGCTGGGCTGTCGAGGACGACGACGGCGGTGGCTCGTGCCCTGATTGCGACGACAACTCCCTGGCTGGAGCGCTGTTGCCCGGGACTGCTTTCCCGACGGGACACTCGCATCCGCCGGTCCATCCCGGGTGCCGTTGCCTGCTCGTGCCCGTTCGGTCGTAGGCTCCACCCGGTGCGAGTTCCGACGGATGTCTCAGCCCGGTCGCGGCCGGCGAGGAGATACCAGCTGTGGGTACTTGGCGCGGTCGTCTTCCTCATCGTCGCTGTCATAGTCGTCCAGGGGTTAGCGAACTTCTACACGAATTATCTTTGGTATCGCTCGGTCCACTTCACGGCCGTCTGGCGACTCATGATCGAGACGAAGCTCGAGCTGGCCGCCATATTCGTTGTCGCCTTCTTCGTAGCCTGCTGGGTCAGCTTGTGGGTCGTCGACCGCATCGCCCCACGGGCGCTGTTGGTCTCGCCCGAGCTCGAGATCGTCCGGCGCTATCAGCAGATAGTCGGCGGGCACGCTTTCGCTCTGCGTACTGTCGTCTCGCTCATACTCGCTTTGATCCTCGGTGTCTCGACCGACGGCCAGTGGCAGCACTGGTTGATGTTCAGGAGCGGCAAGTCGTTCGGGGTGAGCGACCCCCAGTTCCACAAGGCCATCGGTTTCTATGTGTTCAAGCTGCCGTTCCTCTCGTTCCTTGTGGACTGGACCCTGGTCGCTCTCTTGTTGCTTTTGATTGTCTCGGCTGTGAGCCATTACCTAAACGGCGGGCTCAGGTTCCAAGGTCCCGCGCCCCGCGTCGACCCGCGCGTCATTGCCCACCTTTCGGCGATCCTGGCCGCGATGGCGCTTGTGCGGGCCGCGGGCTATTTCTACGTCGACCGCTTCAACCTCGTGCTGGCCAAAGACAGCGTTGTCAACGGCGCCGGCTACACCGACGTCCACGTGCGGCTTCCGGCGATCGAGTTGCTCGCAGTCGTGGCCCTCGCGGTGTTCGCGCTCATGGTCTTCAACGTCTACCAGCGCAGCCTGGCGCTCCCGGCGATCGGAGCTGGGCTCTGGGTGCTCGTCGCCCTCGCCGCCGGTGTGATCGTCCCGGCGCTCGTACAGGCTCTCAAGGTCACCCCCGCGCAGAGCACGCTCGAGATTCCTTACATCACGCGCAACATCCAAGCGACTCGAGTTGCGATGGGGCTCAACAAGGTTGAGGAGCATGCTTTCGCCGGCCTTTCGAACTTGACCGGTGGCGTCGTCGCGGGAGCCGCTTCGACCCTTGACAACCTGCCGCTTTGGGAGCCGACGATCACCTCACAGACCTACCAGAAGCTCCAACAGAACGGCACCGGCTTTACAATCGCTGGTCTCTCGCTTGACCGCTACCGCGTCGACGGCACGCTGACGCCGTTCGTGATCGGCGTGCGAGAGGTCAATGCGGCAGACTTGCCGACCCAGTCGTGGGTCAACACCCATTTGCAGTACACCCACGGATTCGGGGCGATTCTTTCGCCCGCGAACCAGCAGAACGGTGGGAACCCCGTCTTCGACATCTCCGGGGTCCCGCCGCAATCGAGTGCCGGCGCCCCCAAGCTCACCCAGACTGGCTCCGCGGTCTACTTCGGTCTCGGCGAGACGGGCTATGTCATCGCGGACACCTCCCAAAAGGAGGTGGACTACTCGGACCTCAACGGCAACGTGACTTCGAGCCACTACGCGGGATCGGGCGGCGTGCCGATCGGGTCGTTGTGGACCAAGGCCGCCTTCGCCCTGCGATTCCACGACTTGAACCTGCTCATCTCAAGCGATGTCGGGTCGAAGTCCCGGCTGATGTTCAACCAGGATGTGCGCGTCCGGGTTGCGAAAGTGGCCCCTTTCCTCACCGTTGACGACAACCCGTATCCCGTCATCGATAACGGCCAGATCGACTGGGTTGTTGACGCCTACACCACGACGAGCTACTACCCCTACGCCCAGCAGGCGAGCACCTCCCAGCTACCGGGCGGGAGCGGCCTCGTGAACTCGAACGTCAACTATGTCCGCAACTCGGTGAAGGTCGTCGTCAACGCTTACACCGGGAACATGACCTTTTATGCGACGACGAACAACGAGCCGATTTTGAACACGTGGAAGTCGATCTTCCCTGGTATGTTCAAGCCGCTCAGCGCGATGGACCAAGTGTTGCGCGCGCACCTGCGTTACCCCGAAGCGCTCTTGATGGTGCAGGCGTCGATGTACGGCCGGTACCACCTGACCAACCCTTCGTCGTTCTACATCGCCAACAACGCCTGGGAACTCGCCCCCACCTCTGGTACTGGCTCGCCCGACGCGGCGCTTCCGACCGACGCGTACGGGAACACGTTGCGTTTCGTGCCCGAATACGAGATCTTGCAGCTCCCCGGAGCAAGCCAGACCGGATTTACCGCAATCGAGCCGATGGACCCTCTCTCGCAGGGTGACCGCATCCAGACTCTGGCGGCGCTCATGACTGCAGCTTGTAGCTACCAGCACTACGGCGAGCTCGCTACCTACGAGACTCCGGCGCGCAGCTCAACGCCCGGGCCTGCGGTTGCCAACTCGCGGATCCAGTCGAACACTCAAGTTTCCCAGTACGTCACTCTGCTCGGCAGGGCAGGCTCGACCGTCTCGCTCGGGACGACGCTCATAATTCCCATCGACGACTCGTTGATCTACATTCGCCCGCTCTATGTGAGCTCGTCGCAGAACGCCTACCCGCAGCTGACGCGCTACATCGTCGTCTACGGCAACGACGTCAACATGGGAACCACGCTCGGAAGTGCTCTGGCGGGAGTGTTCGGTGCGGCCACAGGCAGCGTGGGAGGCGGCAACGGCCAGATACCAGCCACGGTGCGGGCCCTACTTTCGAGCGCGCAGAGTTACTACCAACAGGCACTCGCGGCCCTCAAGAACGAGGACCTGGCGACCTACTCAGCCGACATGAAGCTCGTTGGCAGTCTCATCACCGAGGCAAACAAGGAGCTGAAGAAGACGACAAAGTCGACCGCGGCGAAGATCCTGCACGGCATCGCGCTGAAGCCGGCAAGGACGGCGGGCTCGCCCGCGTAGCGCGGTGAGCTCAGGAGCCTCGCGGCCTCGGCTCCGGCCTGAATCCGAGCGGCCCGCTGGTGCCGGGTCTCTTGTGGGTGGCATGGCGACGTGAGTCGGCGATGGAGCGGATAGGAACGTTATCCCCGGCGATCTCGTCGACGAGCCGGTAGCGGACAGCCTCGAGCGCGTCAAGTGATCGTCCGGCGCGAAAGTCCGCTGCCACCTCCCCGGCGGGTCGCCCTGTTGAGGTAGCCACACGCTCGTGCAAGCGGTCGAGTCTTCTTGAGTGGTGGTTCAACAGTGCCGCGAGCTCACTTGCGCGACCGGAGATCTCCAGCTCCGGATCAGTGAGGCGGAATCTCGCGTGCGGGAGGGATGTCCGTCTCGTGCCAGCGGAGAGCAATCCGATTGCGGCGCCCTCAACGCGTCCCGAGCACACGATATTGACCGGGACCCCGAGCAGGTCGATCACGTCGATGAGGCTCCAGGCAGCCTCGAGTGAGGTGCCTTGGGAGTCGAGGCGGAGCTCTACGGCCGCATCGCCGAGGGCATCGAGAGTCATGAGCTCAGCCGCCACCCTGTTGGCGACGGTGTCGTCGAGGAGACCCCGACACAACACGATCCGGCGTTCGAAGAGGCGCTCTTGCAACCAGGAGCCGTCGGGTTCGTTGCTCATTTGGTGTCCTGATCCGGCCCGAGAGCACGGCGCCAATCGAGATGCTGGTCCAAGGCTGCGGCGTAACGCTCAAGAGTCGAGATCCTGACGTCGTTGTAGCCCGCCTCGAGGCGGGCGACCGCGGACTGGGATGTCCGCATCATGGCGGCGACCTCGGTCTGACTGAGGCCGCTTGCGTGACGTCTCGCCACGAGGTCCTCGACGAGCTCGCGCCTTTTTCGAGCCATGTCGCCGAAACCTGGGAACACGGGCTCGTGTTTACGCTCAGTCACGCTGCTGCCGACTCCTCATAGCGTTGCTGATATCTTGAAAATGATATAACACTACGGAGCCAGGGGGTAGTGAAGTGTGGCGAGAAGGATCCTTGAACCAGTCGATCATCCCGACGGTGCTCGACCAGACGAGTCGCGGCGATCGTGCGTACGATCTGTACTCGCTCTTGTTGAAAGAGAGGATCGTCTTTCTTGGACAAGAGGTCGACGATCAGATCGCGAACTTGATCGTCGCTCAGATCCTCTATCTCGAGGCCGACGATCCTGAGAAGGACATCTCCCTCTACATCAACTCGCCCGGCGGTCTCGGCTATGCGGGCATGGCGATCTACGACGTCATGCAACACGTGCGCCCGGAGGTGTCGACGATCTGCGTAGGCATGGGGATGTCGGCGGCGGCGATGATCCTCGCGGGAGGCGCGGCTGGTAAGCGGCTCGCTCTCCCGAACGCCAAGATCATGATCCATCAGGGAAGCGCCGGCGCGCGGGGCGCGCCCCGGGACATGGAGATCCAGCTTCGCGAGGTGTTGGCTACGACTCGTCGCATGGCCGAGATCATTGCGTTTCACAGTGCGCGTAGCGTCGAAGAGGTCGAGCACGATATCGACCGCGATTACTTCATGACCGCCCGGGAGGCGCTTGACTACGGGCTAATCGACGACATCATCACCCCTCGTCGTGGCGTAGCCGCGGACGACCTGGTGCTAGCGGGAGCAGTGACAGCCGGGACTTGACTGCGATCGGTGCGTCCTCGGCAAACCGCGGCGCGGGCCAGGCGGGGAAGGGGATGAGGCTGTTAAACTCTTCACTAATCCATCGCGGGGTGGAGCAGTCTGGTAGCTCGTCGGGCTCATAACCCGAAGGTCGAAGGTTCAAATCCTTCCCCCGCCACCAAAGAAAGTGCAGGTCAGAGCCGGTGCGAAAGCACTGGCTCTTCTTGTTTTTCTGGTGTCATCCCTACTCCTATCCCTACTCCAGGAATTTGTGGCTAGGTTGGGATCCATGCGTGGAACCAAGAGGAAGCGGAGCGTGGGAGTCTGGGAGCTGCGGGCCTACGTCGGGCGCGATCCTGTTACCGGTAATCCCAAACAGGTGTCGAAGACCTTTTACGGGACAGCCCGGGAGGCGGACGAGGCTCTACGCGACCTGATCGAGCAGCAGGTTCCCGGGCGCTCCGACGGCGCAGGGGCCACGGTCGGCCAGCTCCTCGACGCCTGGTTGTCAGAGTGCGAGCGCATGGATCTGTCACCCACGACCATCCGTGTCTACAGGACACAGATAGAGCACACCATCCGACCAGCCCTGGGCTCGATCAAGGTCCAACGCCTGGGGGCGAAGGACCTCGACGACCTGTACCGAGCGATGAAGGAAAAGGGCTCGTCGCCGAAGACCGTCCGTAATCACCACGCGCTCGTCGCGGCTGCGCTCCACCAGGCCGTACGGTGGGGGTGGGTCCGGCGAAACGTGGCTGAGATGGCCAAACCGCCACGTGTTACCCAGCGTGTCGTCCGACCGCCTTCGGTTGACGCCGTGCGACAACTCGTGGTTGCTGCTGAAGAGCGTGACCCGCGCTTGGCACCGTTGGTGATGATGGCGGCGCTGACCGGGATGCGCCGGGGTGAGCTATGTGCGCTCCGCTGGTCCGACCTCGATCTCGACGAGGGTCAGATTGAGGTCGCCCGGTCGGTCGTGCTCGTCCCGGGCGGACTCGGAGAGAAGACGACGAAGACGAACCGGACGCGGCGTGTGGCGCTCGACGAGGTGGGGCTCAGCGTGCTCAGGACTCATCGAGCACGGGTCGAAGAGTGGGCACGTCTGGCCGACGAGGAACTGAGGCTCGATGCCTTCATCTTCTCCCCTTACGTCGACGGCTCACTGCCGTTCCGGCCCGACAACGTGACCAACTTTTTCATCAGAGTCAGAGACGAGCTCAAGCTCCCGGACGTGCGGCTGCATGATCTGAGGCACTTCACGGCCACGCAGCTGATCGGCGCCGGCGTCGATGTCCGAACGGTCGCCGGACGTCTCGGACACACAGATCCCTCGATGACCCTGCGTGTCTACAGCCATGCTCTGGAGGAACGGGACCGGGCAGCGGCTGCGGTGATGGGACGAGTTCTGGTCCCGCCTACCTCTGAGCTGCCACCCGCTTCTTCTCCCTGACCGGTCCTCTTCTCGCTCGTCAGGCTGATCTTTCAGGGGTGTCCGGGCCGTTCAGGAGCGTGAGCAAGGGTTTTGTTGGCACGACTACGCGCCTTCCGAAGTGCAGCGACGGCAGGTCTCCCCGGGCGATGAGGTCGTACGCGAGGTCCTTCGAGATGCCGAGCATGAAAGCCGCTTGTGAGACGCTCAAGACCAGCGGCAATGGCAAAGTGCGGTTTCCAAGGGGTCTGATCCGACCTCCGTCGAACTGGTCCGAGTCTTCCGCAGGGTGCAGTTGCTCGTCGCCGCGCTGATCCGTCTCCGGCGGTTTCTCCATGCTCATGTCGTCCAGGCCGTGGTGGACGTGAGCACCCTCGATGGCGTGGCGGGGTGCTGGTTCGTTCACTATGACACCGTCATCGGGCGTCGCCATAGGCGGAGCGAAGCCGAATCATCGTGCAAGGATGCGCCGATCGACTCACAGCACTTCTCACAGCAATGCTCACAGCAGTGCTCACAGACGAGATCGCGGGACGATTTCTTCGGTTCGACCATCACGCGGTGGAAGGGTCTGCGCGCTCCAGCTCACAGCAACACTCACAGCAACACTCACAGCAACACTCACAGCAACACTCACAGTCCCAGTTCACAGCCCTGTGAGTGGAAGGCTCGGTCGGAGCGCCGCACAGGGCGGCGGTGGTCACTCCCGTTGTCGTTGACGGCCCGGCGCACGGCCATGATCGCGTCTGGCGTGCTATCGGTGAAAGCCCATAATGATCAGCGGAGGCGATATGGCTCGTAGCTATGAAGAGGCTTCGGCGACCCGCCGTGGGTGCCTGCCCGTCGCGGCGCGGAGCGACGGAGCGGTCTTCGGCCGGACCTACCAGCTCGCGGTTCAGGTGATGGAGGGGCGGCAGCTTCTCGGCCTCACCCAGACCGAGCTCGCCGAGAAGACCGACATCGACCAGGGCGACATCAGCAGAATCGAGCGTGGCTCGGTCTTCCCGACCGAGAGGACGCTCCTTCGCCTTTCTGACGCCCTCGGAGCGGAGTAGCGGATGGTCGACGAGGCGACGGCCCAAATCCAGCTCTGAGGTCGGTGCCGAGCGACCTCCTAAGTGACTATGCTCACCACGCGCGCGACCGTGAACGGAACGCCGTGTCGGAACGCCGTAACGCTCGAGTGTCCGCGCCTGGCGCCGCCGCCTCCTCCTCCTCCTGGCACCTTGTGCATAGCGTGTGCTGCTCGGATGCCCCGTGTTGTGACGCCGATGCAAGCCGTCAGCGCAAGTTCTAGACCTGCTCCGAGGTCGATCCTGGGGCTCATCCCTTCCTCGTGTCTCAGATGTGCCTCACGGGCAGGTCAAAAGCAGACGCAGGAGGCGCCAAGGGTGCCGGCGCGTGCCCTCCCATGGCAGCTTGACGTAGGAAGCGACGGTCCTCAGCCCTGGCTGGGCGTCGAGGTCGGTCCGAGCGACCTCAGCGAATCCATCCACGTTGGCGAGCGTGTGATCGTCGCCGGACGCCATAATCCCGACCGTCTTCTGTGCGTGAGTTCGTTCATCCCGGAAGTGATCCAGGTGGACTGTCGTGCCTAAGCACGCGCAGATGCTCACCCCCGACACGATCGCCCCGTGTGGCTGGCCAGGCGGTGAGGTCCGGGCATCGCTCGTCACCAAGGCGTCCGGTTGCTCGCTCGGTACCACGGTGCACGCGCCGCGCTCGCAGGCACCGACTGGGCACATTACGCAGCTCTCAAGTCGTCCCGGCACGACGTGAGCTCGAAAGCCCCGGCCCGTGCATGCAAGGTCGTAGTCGCAGTCAACGCGAATATCGGGGCTTAATCGCGACCGGCCATTGGACGCCCCATGCAGGCTTCTGTCGAGGCTCCTAGACTGCCGGTCATGTGGGAGGTTGATCCGAGTGAGCTGATCGCGTCGATTGATGTGGCGGAGATCCTCGGGCTGGCGCACGCCTCCAGTGTGGCGACGTATTTGAGGCGCTACGACGATTTCCCTCGCCCCGTGGTGGAGCTGCAGCGCAGCCACGTACGGCTCTGGCGGCGACCCGAGATCGAGAAGTGGGCACGCACCCATCAGGCCAAGCGACACGGCGCATGATCGATCCGCCACTCTGGTCCGAGGGTGCGTCGCCGTGGCCGCACGAGCGCGAAGCACTCGCATTCATCCGCGCTGGTATACCGAACCACGAGCCCTACCGAGCCTGGACCAACGTCGAGTTCATCGCCGAGGACGGTTCGGTCAACGAGGTCGACCTCCTGACGGTCACGCCGAAGGGCGTGCTGCTCGTCGAGATCAAATCGTGGCCAGGCATCCTTTTTGGCGACGGCCAGAAGTGGCGCCTGCGGCGACCGAACGGTACCGAGACGTTCTTGGATCATCCGCTCATCCTCGCCAACGCCAAGGCGAGGCGGCTCCGATCGCTGCTCGCGCGCCAACGCGAGTACAAGGGCGATCAGCCGCCGTGGATCACCGCGATGGTGTTCCTCTCGTCACCCGAGCTCGAGTGCCGGGTGCGCGACGTCGGTCGCACGGCGGTCGCCGGACGCGACCCAGAGACGGGCGGCAACAACCAGCCGACTCATCCTGCGTGGAAGCCACTGCCGGACATTGTCGCCGCGCTGAAAGATCCGACAGTCCTCAACCTGCGGACTAACGCGATCAGCCGACCGATGTCGGCGCGCTTCGCCGCTGCGATTGAGCGAGCCGGTTTGAAGCCGGCGAATCGCGGCCGCCGAGCCGGCGATTGGGAGCTTAGCGAGCTGCTAGACGAGGGGCCGGGCTGGCAGGACTTCCTCGGCACCCGCCGGCGCACGCACACGAAACGTCGGGTCCGCGTCTACCTCGCCGGCGCCGCGACCACGAGGGAAGAGGAGCAACGCCTACGCGCGGAAGCGGAGCGGGAGTTTCGCCTCCTCGACGGTCTCCGCCACCAAGGCATCGCCGACGCCCGTGACCTCGTGCAGTCGGACCGCGGTCCGGCGCTGCTGTTCGATCGTGTCGACGGCGAGGAGCGTCTCGACCTGTGGGCCGAGGATCGCCTCGGCGACCTCGACATTGAACAACGCGTCGACCTATTGCGCCAGCTCGGCGAAGCGCTCGCCCACGCGCACGCGCATCAGGTGACGCACCGAATGTTGAGCGCCCGGTCGGTGCTGGTTCGACCCGGCCCGGGGTCGTGCCCTCGTCTGGTGATGGGGCACTGGCAGTCTGGCGCGCGCGATCTCGCTACGAGTCTCACGCGGCACGACACGACCTCCACCTCGCTCGGCAGCGATCTCGCTGAGCGCCTCGTTGCGAGCGATCAGGTGTACCTCGCACCCGAGCTGTTCACCACGGAGAAGCCCGACTCTGTCGCGCTCGACGCGTTCTCGCTGGGGTCGCTCGCGTTTTTGCTATTGAGTGGACAGCCGCCGGCTCCCGACCTCACCGCTCGCAATGCGCTCCTTGCTGATAGGGGTGGCTTGTCACTCGCGGCAGTGGTCGACGGGCTGCCCGAGAGTCTCGAGCTTTTCGTAGGGACGGCGACTGACCCGGTACCTAGTCGCCGTGGCACGATCCGCGAGTTGCTCGGCCTGCTCGACGAGGCGCTCGACGAGCTCACAGCGCCGACGCCACTGGAACCTGACGCCGACGAGGTGGCGAGCGCGCTCGACCCGTTGCAAGCGCATCAGGGCGACGTGCTCGACGGCGGCTGGCACGTGCAGCGCCGGCTCGGCAGCGGCTCGACCGCCGTCGCCCTGCTGTGCCAGCGGCCGGGCAGCACCGAGCCGGAAGTGCTAAAGGTCGCAAAGGACGAGGAACATGCACAGCGCCTGGTTGACGAGGCGAAGGCGTTGGAGCAGCTCACGCACCCGTGCCTCGTGGCGTGTTTCGGCGTCGAGCGCGTCGGCGGGCGCACGACGCTGCGGCTCGCGTTGGCCGGTGACCCCAACGACAAGCTCGGAATGACGCTCGCCGACCGCCTCGCGGCACAGGGCCGCATCGGTCTCGACCTGCTGGAGCGCTTCGGTGACGACTTGCTCGAGGTCGTCGGCTACCTCGAGAGCGAAGGGATCGCTCATCGCGACATCAAGCCCGACAACCTCGGCGTCCGACCGCGACGCGGTGACCGCAGCCTTCATCTAGTGCTGTTTGACCTGTCGCTGACAAAGACGCCCGACACCAGCCTCTCGGCTGGTACGCCGGGCTACGTCGACCCGTTCCTAGCCGAGCGACCGACGAAGCGCTGGGACCGCGCTGCCGACCGTTACGCGGCTGCGGTGTCGTTGCACGAGATGGCGACCGGCACCCGGCCGGTATGGGGAGATGGCCGAACCGACCCTATGCATGTCGACGACGTCGTGCCGCGGCTCGACACTGAGCTGTTCGACCCGTCTGTTCGCACCCCAATGGTCAAGTTCTTTGAACGTGCGCTGCACCGTCAGCCGGCCCAGCGCTTTGACACGACCGACGAGATGCGCCAAGCCTGGCGGGGGATTTTTGCCGCGGCAGCTCGGAACGTCATCTCGACCGACGACAGCGGCGCTGACGCCGACACGCTTGAACGACTCGCCGACGAAGCCGACACGACAACTCCGGTCGCCGAACTCGGCCTCTCCGGGATCGCGCTTAGCGCGCTCGAGCGGCTAGGCATCGCCACCGTCGGACAGCTCCTCGCCTACCCGACGATCGATTGGAACCGAGCGCCCGGCGTCGGTCTGCGGCTACGGCGCGAGGTGCTCGACACCATCAACCGCCTGCGAGTCCGCATCGACGTTGAACCCGAGGCCGGCGACACCGCAGCGAACATCGATCGCCTCGTGGCGATGCTCATCCCTCGTCCGACGACAACGCAGGCGCGTGCCGACCAGGTCCCGCTTAGCTTGCTGCTCGGCTTGTCCACTCAAGCCGAGTTCGGCCAAGCGCTCTCGAGCACGCCGTGGCCGGCACGAGCCGAAGTATTTGCCGGCTCGGCCCTCGCACGTGACGACTACGACGCGCTGCTCGCCCGCGGGCGCGCCCGCTGGGTCAAGCAGCCCGGAATCACGCAAGTGCGCGACGACATCGCGCAGCTGTTGGAACGCGCTGGCAGCGTGTTACCGGGCGATGAGATCGCCCACGCGCTACTTGTCCAGCGTGGCTCGATCGCCGCTGGCGCACAGCGACTAGTCCGAGCGCGCGCCGTCGTGCGCGCCGCGCTGGAGACCGAAGCCGCACGGGCCAACAACCGCTTCGCATGGCGACGCCTCGGCGGCGGCGGGGCGATCGTCGTCGCACTGCGTCGCGACGATCTCGAAGCCGAGGAGCTCGCTGATTTCGCCGCCAATCTTGGCAGCGTCGCCGACCAGCTTGCCGCGTCGGATCCGCTGCCGGCGCCCGCAACCATTCTCGAACGGTTGCGTGCTGTCCCGACACCGGCGGGCCTTCCGCCGCTCGCCGACCTCCGCCTCGCTCGCCTCGCGGCCGCGGTTTCGGCGACGGCCGCGGCATCGAGCCGACTCGAGATTTATCCGCGCGGCCTAGCGCCCGACCGAGCCGTACGGCTCGCGCGCGCCGCGCTCCTCGGCGCCGGCACGCTGAGAGTCGACGACGTCCGCAGTCGGGTTGGCAACCGGTTCCCCGCCGCCGCGCCACTGCCATACCGTCCGCAGCTCGATCGGCTTCTCCATGACGCCGTCGGTCTCGAATGGTTTGACGAAGGTCCGAGCCCCACTGGCCTGGTGCTCCCGGCGGGCTACCGCGTCCCGCCGCCGCCCGTCGCCGCGCCCTCCACCGCGTTTGGCGGCTCGGGCGCGCGGTATCGAACCGGCACCGTCTCCGGCGCGCCAGACGAACGCCGGGCGACGGCCGATGCCGCGGACGACCGCCTTCGCCGCCACGCTGCGTACGGCGGCTACCTTGTCATCACGGTCAACCCTCGCGCGCAGGAGCGGGCTATCGCGCAGCTACGCGATTACGGCGGCACCGAGATCGACCTCGATTCGTGTCTGGTAGCCGCGCTGCGCGACCGTGCGGCAGTGAGTGGCATCAAATGGGACGACGCGATCATCGCAACGGACGTGGCCGGCCCCGCCGGGAGCGCCTGGCCGAAGCTGCTCGCCGTCGTCCGCGACTCGATCCCGTCGGTCCGTGCTGATCTGCTCGCGGTCGAGCACGCCGTGCTGACGCACCCGGGTCTGCTCGGGCGCTACGACCTGCTAGGCCTGCTCGACGAGCTGCGCGACCTCACGCGCGCGCCACAGGCGGGACAGATACTGCGCACCTTGTGGGTGGTGGTCGCGGCCGACGACCCGAGCGCACTGCCGACGATCGCCGGTCACGCGGTGCCAATCACCACGGGCGCGGAGCACCTCGCGCTGAGCGACGCATGGATCGAGAACCTGCACCACACCCAGCAACGGCCGACGGGAGCCCTGACGTGATCGATGCCGCCGGCCTGCTTACCGACACGAAGTCGCTTGTACGGACAATTGTCGACGACCTACGCGTGACCGCGGACCCAGCCGTGGTCGGCGCGGAGTACGACCTGGCCAAGAACGCGCACCGTACCTCGTTGCCGCAACCGCAGTGGGCCGAGGGCCTGTATGCGCAGGTGGCGGTGTCCTGGGTGCTCGGATGCATGTTCGTGCGCTTCTGCGAGGACAATGGCCTCGTCGACGACGCGCTACTGAGCGGACCGGGGAACCGCCGTGATCTCGCCCGCGAACAGCGCGCTGCATACCTGAGTGACCACCCCGCGCACGACGACCGCGACTGGCTGCGCCACGTCTTCACCCACTACCGCGCGCTGCCTGCGACGGGCGACATTTTCGGCGGCCACAACCCACTGTGGCTCCTCGAACCATCGGCTGACGGCACGCGTCTTCTTCTCGAAGCATTCCATCGCATTGACCCCGAGACGGGCGTAATCGCCCACGTCTTCACTGACTCGGCGTGGAGCACTCGCTTTCTTGGCGACCTGTACCAGGACCTCTCCGAGCACGCTAAGAAGCAGTACGCGTTACTCCAGACCCCGGTCTTCGTTGAGGAGTTCATCCTCGACCACACGCTCGAACCGGCTATCGCCACGTTCGGGCTGCGTGACACCGACCTGATCGACCCAACGTGCGGCAGCGGCCACTTCCTGCTCGGCGCCTTCCATCGGCTCTTCGCCTATTGGGTCGACAGCGAGCCAGGTACTAGCCGGCGTGTGCTAGCCCGCCGGGCCCTCGATGCCGTCGCCGGAGTTGACATCAACGCTTTCGCGGTCGGGGTTGCACGCTTTCGGTTACTCGTCGCCGCGTTGCGTGCCGGCGGCGACCGCCGGCTCGTGGACGCGCCCAGCTACCCGATCCACATCGCGGTCGGCGATTCGCTGCTGCATCGCGATACGCAGCTCGTGCTTGACGGCATCGGCCGCGATGACGACTTTGCTGCCGCGGCCGCGCACGGCTACGCCACCGAGGACGCCGAAGCAGCAAGAGTGTTGCTGTCGCGGCCGTGGGCGGTCGTCGTCGGTAACCCGCCGTACATCACGGTGAAGGACCCGGCCCTCAACGACCTCTACCGCAAGCGCTACGTGACATGCCACCGTCAATACTCGCTCGGTGTGCCGTTCACCGAGCGGTTCTGGCAGCTCGCTCGGCATGATCGCGAACCTGAGCGCGCCGGCTACGTCGGGATGATCACAGCGAACTCGTTCATGAAGCGCGAGTTTGGCAAGAAGCTGATCGAGAACTGGGTCCCAACCCATGACGTCACGCACGTGATTGACACGAGCGGAGCGTATATCCCCGGCCATGGCACACCCACCGTGATCCTCTTCGGACGCAACCGCAGACCAGTCGCTACGACTGTGCGCGCGGTGATGGGCATCCGCGGCGAACCCACTACTCCGGCCGACGCGTCGAAGGGCCTCGTGTGGACAAGCATCGTCGAGCTCCTTGATCAACCCGGCACGCAGTCCGAGTACGTGAGTGTCACCGATCTCGAACGGCAGCGGTTGTGCTCACACCCCTGGAGCATCGGCGGCGGCGGCGCAGCGGAACTAAAGGATCGTCTTGACGCAGGCGCGGTCTCCGTTCTGCAGTCTGCCATCGACCACATCGGATACACGGGCCAGACGAATGCCGACGAAGCGATGACATTCTCTGACGAGCGCGTCCCTGGACGATTCGGGCTTGAAGAGGATCTCATAAGGCCACTTGTGGTAGGAGAAGCGGTCCGCGACTGGGGGCTTACCTCGCTTGAAGCCGCGTTCGTCCCGTACAGGCATGAAGCACTTGTGGACTTAGAGACATATCCGCGCTGGCTCAAGTACCTGTGGCCGCTTCGAGAAGTCCTTCTGTCAAGGGCAACCTTCGCCAAGAGGACTTATCGACAGGAAGGACGACCGTGGTACGAGTGGCACTTGATTCGGTTACAGCGACTGCGACAGCCGTTGTCTATCTGCTTTGCGAACGTCGCGACTCATAACCATTTCGTGCTGGAGCGATGCGGATCCGTTCTGAATCCTCACGCTCCCGCAATCAAACTTCTGGAGAATTCGACAGTCGAGCGGCACCTTGAGCTGCTCGGTGTACTGAATAGTTCGACAGCGTGTTTTTGGATGAAGCAGGTATTCAGCAACAAAGGCGTCGGTGGCATCGGTGGAGGAATCGGGGACGAGAAGTGGGAGCCGCGCTTTGAGTTCGATGGAACAAAGCTGCAGTCGTTCCCGCTTCCCGCGTCGTACTCTCTCGCGACAGCGACCGCGCTCGATCGATGCGCAGCCGAGCTCGCGGCAGTAGCGCCTGTGGCAGTCGCAACGGCGGATGCTCCCACCGGCGTGCGACTACGCGAGGCCCGCGGTCGACATGATCAGGTGCATCAGGAGATGATCGGATTGCAGGAGCAACTCGACTGGGAGGTTTACGGCCACTACAGGCTTCTTGACGAACCTCTTACGCTGCCTGGTGGCGAGCCTCCGTTGCAGCTCGGTGAGCGCGCGTTCGAGATCGTGCTCGCGCGCCGCATCGCCGCGGGTGAAGAAACCTCGGCATGGTTCGTTCGGCACGGCGCAACGCCTATCACTGAGCTTCCAGGGGACTGGCCGGCCGATTATCGGGTGCTCGTCGAGCGCCGCATCGAGGTGATTGATACCAAACCCGAGATCAGCCTGATCGAACAGCCCGAATACAAGCGACGTTGGTCAGCGACGCCGTGGGAGGAACAGCAGCGTTCGGCGCTGCGCGATTGGCTCCTTGACCGTTTGGAGTCGCCCGCCTACTGGCCGGAAGCTGCAGCGATCACGAGCACAGCGCGCTTGGCCGCACGGGCGCGTGCCGATGGTGACTTCATGGCTGCCGCGCGGCTGTGGGCCGAGCGCGACGACGTCGATGTTGCGAGCGTCGTCAAGGAGCTTGTGACCGCTGAAGCCGTCCCGTATCTCGCCGCCTACCGCTACAAAGACTCTGGGCTGCGCAAGTGGGCCCAGTGGCTGCAGACGTGGGAGATGCAACGCCGGGAGGACCGGGGCGAAGATGTTACTGAGAACTCCGTCCCGCCGCACTATACGCCGGCCGATTTCCAAGGGGTCGCGTGGACGCATCGCGGCAAACTTGATGTTCCCAAGGAGCGCTTCATCTCCTATCCCGGCGCGCAGCGCGAGACCGACGCGTCGTTGCCGATAGGTTGGGCGGGCTGGGATCACCTCGAACGGGCGCGGGCACTGGCCACCTGGTACCTCCAGGCGAAGCGCGACGGCCGCGACACACAGCACCTTCGGCCGCTGCTGGCTGGTCTCGCAGAGCTCGTCCCGTGGCTGTTGCAGTGGCACGACGACCCGAACCTCGATCCCGCCCTCGATCGGCCCGGCGCCCAGATCGCCGCCCTCGTCGATGCCGAGCTGCGGGCCCTGCATCTCGTTCCCGACGATCTCACCTCCTGGCGCCCGGCGCCGGAGCGCCGAGGAAGGTCCCGCCAATGACGCTGTTGCGCGAACTCATCGACATCCCCGAACAGGTCTACAAGTCGGACTTCGTCATCAGTCTCAAAACCGCGATCGAAGAGCCCGACAAGACGATCGCCGAGTACGTCGTCACCGACCAGCTCACCGCGTGCTTTCGGCACGCTCTGGGGCTCATCACCAGCGCTGTCGCTGAAGGTCGTAGCAAGGCGACGTATCTGCATGCGAGCTTTGGTGCGGGCAAGAGCGCGTTTATGGCAGTCACTGACCTGTTGCTCGCTGGTGTCCCCGCGGCCCGCGCCAATGCCAAGCTCGCGCCGATCGTCGCCGAATTCGCGGGCGCGCTCGACGGCCGCCGCTTCCTCCTCGTGCCGTACCAGGCCGTCGGTGCGAGCTCGTTGGAGCAGATCGTGCTCGGCGGCTACGTCGAATACGTCCGCGCCCTGCACCCAGACAGTCCGCTGCCGGCTGTGTACGTGGCTGATGGAATTCTTGCCGACGCTCGCATTAAGCGCGTCGAGCTCGGCGACGAAACCTTCTTCCGCCTGCTCTCAGAAGGTGATATGGCCGACGAATGGGGTACCTACGGCGTCGGGTGGGACGCAACACGGTTCGAGGCAGCGTTCGCCGCTGACGCGGGTTCGAGTGAACACGACCAGCTCGTGAGCGCTCTGCTGCACACGCACTACCGGGCCGTCCCCGGGCAGGCGCAGGCAACGTCCGAGGGCTTTGTACCAATCGACGACGGCATCGAAGCGATCAGCCGTCACGCCAAGAGCCTGGGCTACGACGCAGTCGTGCTGTTCCTCGACGAGCTTGTGTTGTGGCTCGCTGCGCGCATGAGCGACGTGGCGTTCGTGAGCCGGGAAGGCGCCAAGGTCGTCAAGCTTGTCGAAGGCGACGAAGCGCAGCGGCCGGTACCGATCGTGAGTTTGATAGCCCGCCAGCGCGACTTGCGTGAATTGGTCGGCGACCATGTGCTAGGCGCCGAGTCGCTCAGCGCGATCGACATCCTGCGCCACTCTGAGGGCCGCTTCGACACAATCACGCTCGAAGACCGCAACCTGCCTGCTATCGCTGAGCAGCGGCTCCTGCGGCCACGCTCTGAACAGGCCCGCCAGCAGCTCGACGACGCGTTCAGGGTCGTTCAACGCGCGGTCGACGAACGCGGCGAGACCGACGTGCTCCTTACCGAGACTGGTGATCTCAGCGCATTTCGGCGGCTCTATCCGTTTAGCCCCGCGCTCGTCGACGCGCTCGTCGCGCTCTCCGGTGCGATGCAGCGCGAACGCACCGCACTCAAGGTGATGTTGCAACTCCTCGTCGACAATCGCGAGCGGCTGCAGGTGGGACAGCTCGTTCCGCTCGGCGATCTGTTCGACGCAATCAACGCTGGCGACGAACCGCTCACCGAAGTGATGCGGGCGCAGTTCGCGCAGGCCCGGCGACTATGGACGCAGCGCTTCCTTCCGATGCTGCTGCGCGTTCACCAGCTCGACGCCGACAGCATCGCCGGCCTCGATCCGCAGCATGCGTTTGTCACCGACGCAAGGCTCGTGAAATCGCTGCTGATTGCTGCGCTCGTGCCTGAGGTCGGGCCGCTGCGCGGCCTGACTGTCAGCCGGCTGACCGCGCTCAACTCGGGCATCGTGCGCGCGTTCATCCCGGGCACAGAGCGCCAGCAGGTGCTCGAGAAGCTGCGAATGTGGGCGGCGGAGATCGGCGAGTTGCGGATTGGCGATGACGAGCACGACCCGCCCGTTTCGGTGACGCTGGCAGGCATCGACACCGGCCCGATCGTCGACGCGGCGAAGACGGTCGACAACGACGGCGAGCGTCGGCGGCGCGTGAAGGAGCTCCTCGTCGAACTGCTCGCCGTGAAGGCCGCTGACAGCTTCGATCCGACGATCGAGGTCCTGTGGCGCGGCACGCTGCGCACCGTGTCAGTCGTGTTTGGAAACGTGCGCGACCCGTTCGAGCTGCCCGACGAGTCGCTACGAGCGAGCGCGGACGCCAAGCTCGTAATCGATTACCCGTGGGACCGTAACGGCTACACGCCGAACGACGACCGGGCGCGCGTCGACGACTTCCGCCATGAGCGGTCGCCGGAATGGACCGCCGTGTGGCTACCCAACTTCCTGACCGAGGCATCTGCGAACCTTCTCGGCCGTCTCGTGCGCCTCGACTACGTCTTGACCGGTGACACGTTCGAGCGTCTCGCCGGCCATCTCTCGCCGAGCGAGCGACCGTTGGCGCGCGCACAGCTCGCGAACGAGCAGTCGGCCGTGCGGGAACGAGTGATGGCCGTGGTGCGTCAGGCGTACGGCGTGGAGCAATCGCAATCTGGCGCGGTCGATGACCAGCTCGATCCGGCAGACCAGTTCCAGACCCTCGATCCGGCACTGAGCCTGCGCCCACCCGTTGGCACCTCGATGCGCGCCTATGCCGAAGGCATCGTCGACCAGCTCTACAGCTACCGGTTCCCGCGCCATCCCGAGTTCACTGAACGCGTGACCATGGCTGATCTCCGGCACACGCTGGAGCAGGTGCGGCTCGCGCTCGGTCAGCCGAACGGCCGTCTCGAGAACGTCGAGAGCACGATGCGTAGGGTTCTCACCCGCGTCGCTGGCCCGCTGGATCTCGGGACCATGTACTCGGCGCACTTCGTCGCCGACATGCAGCGCTGGATCGACCTGATCGAGCGGCGGCGCGCCGAGTCGGGGACCACGACGCTCACCGTGGGACAGGTGCGGGCCTGGCTCGACAGCGCCGACATACCGATGGAACGGCGTGGGCTCACCGGTGAGGTCGCCGACCTCGTGATCTTGTGCGTCGCGGCGGCGACGGACCGGACGCTGCTCGAGGCCGGGCGGCCCGTGACCGTGCCCGACATTGGCAGGTTGCGTAACGACTGGGAGCTGCGCGCCCAGGAGCTTCCCGCGGTCGACGTGTGGGACGAAGCCGTACGCCGAGCCACAGACATGGGAGTGGTACTCGCGAGCCGCCTGCGGACGGCAACGGCCGTCGTCGATCTCACCGACCGGATCCACCGCGACATCGTCGGCGATCGCGCCGCTGCCGTCCGCGAGCTTCCCGCGGCGTTGCGCCCGATAGCCGAGCTCGTCGGCGTCGCCGACGACTGCGTGCGGTGGAGGACCGCGGGCGCGGCAATTGCGCTCATTGATGAGTTGGCTCGCGGGCCAGAGCGCGCCGTGGCCGTGTTAGCCGCAACAGCTATCCCAACCACCGCGTCCGCTCTCGGCACCTCGATCGCCCAAGCACGCGACCTCGCTCGGGAACTTCAATCGGTCAACCAGCCGCTGCTCGAACGGGCGATGGCGCTAGGCGGCGCGCACGAGTCTGCGGCTCGCTCGCTGAGGCAGCGACTCACCGAGGCGCTGGCAGCCGATGAACTGACGATCGCTCTCGTACCGCGCTTGCGCGACGCCGAACGAGCCGCGACCGATCTGCTCGCGCAAGCCGCTGTCGCGCCGATCTCGACAGTTTCTCCAACCGTTTTGGGGGATATGGCGCCGACCCAGTTCGCCCCACTGTCGGATCCGGGTCTCAGCTTCGACGAAAAGCGGCGGATCGCGCGCGACCTCGTCGGACGTCAGCTCGAAGACATACGTGCCCGCCTACGTGCCGACGCGCGGCTCGACCTCCGATGGGAACTCGTCGAGTACGAGGCCGATGGCGACGCTTGAAGCTCTGCAGCTCCGCGCGTTGGTCGCGGCCGTCTACCGCGCGGGCGACCGGCGCCGTGTGATCGCGGTGCGCGCCGAGGCGGTCTGGAACGGCGTCGACGTGATCGACGGTGATCCGTCCGTACAGGTTGCGCCGTGCCCGTCGCCGCTTGCTGTTCGCGCTGCCGTAGCCGACTTTATGGGCAACGGCAACGATGACGCGGCGGTGCTCGTGGTGCTCACGCCGTGCTCCGAACGCGACCTAGGCCCCGATTTGCTGGCGCGCTGCATCAAAGGACGGGTCCTCTCCGTCGACCCGTTCAGCGCGGCGATGGCCCTTTTTCGCGCCACGACGGTCGATCCACTGCTTGTGCGAGAGCGCTGGCTCATCGACGACCTGGTCGCGACCGCACCAACGGGCGGATGGCCCGATGAACGACCGGTCAATGGCGTTCTCAGCCTCGACCTGGCGTGGTCGGTTTGGCAGGCGTATCGCTTGCCAGGAATGATCTCTCCGGCCGACGTTATCGATCTGCTTGAGCTCGGTGACGATCCGGGCAAGGCGCGCGCGATTCAAGACCTCCCGGCCGAACATCGTGCACGCCTGGCCGAACGCTGGCTCGACGGCCTGAGCCCAACGAAGGTTCTGCTCGATCGCATCGCCGTCGGCGACGGCAGCCACCTTGTCGAGCTCGGCCTCGTCGCTGAAGCGCTGTGGGCGACTACCGACGATCCCGCGCTCGCAGCGCTGCAGGGCGTCGGCCGCGCGCGATTGGAGAGCTTCTTCGGCCGAGACACGATCGATGCAGCGGCCGCTGCCCGCTGGGCGGCCGCCGCGCACGCGGTACTGGAGAAGCATCCGACGGCGGCCTCCGTCGTCGATCGCGCCGACCAGACGTTGGCGAACGCCGCTGCCGCGGAGCTCGCCGAGCTCTCCGACTGGCTGCCCCACGGCTTCGAGCTTCGACTTGGTCGCGTCGCACGCTCGCTCGCTGCAGGTGACGTCGAAGCGGCGACGAGCGCGCTGCATGCAGTCGAAACCCACCAGGTTGCCGTCCGGCGCGGCGCTCGGGTCGATGCGGCCCGCGCCGCCTTGCAGATCGCTCGGTGGAACGCAGCGCCGCCAGCCCACCTCCCGCGCACGTTCGCTGACGCGATCGTCGCGTACGCGGCCGATGGGTCATGGCTCGATGATGCGCGCGCCCTCATAGCCGAAGGCGACCCGCTGCCTGCGCTCGCCGAGGTCTACGGTGCGCAGTGCGAGTCGATTGACGCGCGTCGGCGCGGATTCGCTCGCATCTTCGCCGAGCTGCTGGCCGCATGGTGCCGCTCCGAGCCCGTCCACAACGAGGGGTTCGTCCCGGTCGAGCTCCTGCTCGAAGCGATCGCGGCGCCGATCGCGGCGGTCGCACCCATCCTCGTGATCGTTTGCGACGGTATGGGACTGCCCGTCGCGCACCGACTGTTACGCGACCTCGCCATCGAAGGATGGACCGGCGCGGCACCGGCGTACGCACCCCCGTGGCCGACCGGCATCGCCATGCTGCCGACCGTCACCGAGGTGAGCCGGGCATCGTTGCTCGCCGGGCAGCGGATCGAAGGGGGCCAGCCCGAAGAGCGCGCTGGTTTCGAGACGCATGCCGCGCTCCGGAGCCGGTCTGCGGTCGATCGCCCGCCGGTGCTCTTCCACAAGGCCCAGCTCGTCGGACCCGATGGTCGCGCTCTTCCGGAGCATGTGCGTGTCGCTGTCGCTGACCCCAACCAACGCGTCGTGGGAGCCGTCGTCAACGCTGTCGACGACCACCTCGATCGCGGCCACCAAGTACGCGTTGGGTGGGATCTCGACTCGATGCGGCCACTCGCTTGGTTGCTCGACGCCGCGGCCGAAGCGAACCGAGTCATCATCGTGACCGCCGACCACGGCCACGTTGCGCACGTGGACGGTGCCGTGCTGCGGCCTCCCGAGATCGGCGGCGGCGAACGATGGCGTCCGTCGGTTCCCTCGGCACCGCCCGGCAAGGACGAGTTCGATTTCACGGGGCCGCGCGTACTCAAGGGCGGCCATGTGGTTCTGCCTACCGACGAGCGGCTGCGCTATGGCGGGAACAAGTACGGCTACCACGGTGGTGCGACGCCACAAGAGGTACTCGTGCCGGTCGCCGTACTCGCCCGAACGCTGCCCGACGGATGGGAGCACCGTCCGATGGCCATCCCGGCATGGTGCACGGGCCGCCCGCCCGTACCGGCGCCGAGCGCAGCATTGACAGCCGCTCCCACGCCAAGGACGGGACGACAGGTAGGTCAGCCGAGACTATTCGAGCCCCCGGTAGACGTGGCGACACAGCTAGCTGCCGCTTCCCCCCCGTTGTGGATCGAGGAACTGCTCGGCGCAACAAGCTTCGCATCGCATCGCGCGCAAGCTCGACTCCCGCGCCCGATCGACGACGATCGCATCATCCGCTATCTCACGGCCATCGACGCCAACGGCGGCAGTATCCCGCTCACTGCGTTGGCGGAGCGCACCGGCGAACCCGCCGACCAGCTCCGCATGGCATTAACACTTGTCCAGCGCCTACTCAACCTCGACGGCGCAGCGATACTGACCATCGGTTCCGACCAATCGGTACGGCTCGACGCCGAGCTCCTCGCGTTCCAGTTCGGGGTCGAGCATTCATGATCGCGCCGCAGCGCCGCCGCGAGATTATCGACGCCCTCCGGCGCGGCACCGTGCCCCAGCGTGGACTCGACGCACTCGCTGTCGGCACCGACCGCTTCGCCGCCGCTATCAACGAGGAGCTGGAGGCTGTCGCGGCTGGCGGCGCCGGTTTCAAAGCGATCCGCGGCGAGTGGGGATCGGGCAAGACCTTCACCGTGCGGTGGGTCGCGGAGCACGCGCGCGTGCGCGGCTTCGCGACCGCCGAGGTGCAGATCAGCGAAGGCGAGACGCCGCTGCATCACCTCGAGTCCGTGTACCGGCGGCTCTGCGAGCAGCTCACAACGACCGACTCGCCCAACGGCGGGGCGCTCCGCAGCATCGTCGATGCCTGGTACTTCACCATTCACGACGACGTGCTGACGGCCGGCACCACCAACGTGGAGGATCGCGAGGCCCTCCTGTCGGCCACCAACATGCTCGCGGAACAACGCCTCGGTGCCATCGCAGCGCGCACCCCGGCGTTCGCTGCCGCCCTCCGGGCCTACCGTCGAGCGCTCGCGGTCGGTGACGATGCGACCGCAGAGGGACTTATCGCCTGGCTCGGCGGCCAGCCGCATGTCGCGGCGAGTATCAAACGCGCCGCTGGGATCCGCGGCGACCTCGACCACGACGCCGCCCTCGCGTTCCTCGGTGGGCTGCTGACGATTCTGCGTGGCGCCGGATACGTCGGCCTCGTGCTCGAGCTCGACGAGGTTGAGACGCTGCAGCGCGTGCGCTCCGACACCCGCGACCGGGCTCTGAACGCGTTGCGCCAGCTCATCGACGAGATCGACCAAGGCCGGTTCCCCGGCCTGTACCTGATGATCACTGGTACCCCGTCGTTCTACGACGGACCCCAAGGCGCCGGTCGCCTGCCACCTCTTGCGCAACGACTCCACACCGATTTCACGACTGACGCCCGTTTCGACAACCCGCGCGCCGTCCAGCTCCGCCTACCCGGCTTCGACCTGGCCGCGCTCTACGAAGTCGGCGCGCGCGTCCGCGACCTGTACTCCGACGGAAGCCCGCAGGGCGAACGGCTTCGAGCGGTGTGCGACGACGCCTACATCGACACTTTGGCGCGAGCCGTTACCGGTGACCTTGGTGGGCGGGTCGGGATCGCGCCCAGGCTGTTCCTGAAGAAGCTTGTCACCGACGTGCTCGATCGCGTCGATCAGTTCGGCGAGTTCAACCCTCGCGTCGACTATCGCCTCACCGTAAATGAGGGCGAGCTGACGGAGATCGAGCGCAACGCGCGTGCAGCCGCGAGTGTCGACGACGTCGAGTTGGACGTTTAGGTGGACGACGGAGCCTCGGCCGGCGCGTTCGGCCACCTGCATCCCGCGCTCCAGCATCACGTCGTCAACAGTCTGGGATGGCGCTCGCTCCGCGCGTTGCAGGAGGAGACGATCACTCCGATCCTGCAAGGTCAGCACGTGCTCGCAATGGCTCCCACTGCGGGCGGCAAGACCGAAGCGGCCTTCCTCCCCGTCCTTTCGCGGATGCTGACTGAGGACTGGCAGGGACTCAGCGTGCTGTACCTCTGTCCACTGCGGGCGCTGCTGAACAACCTTGACGTCCGGCTCAGCGGCTACGCCGAGCTCGTCGGTCGCCGCGTCGGACTCTGGCACGGTGATGTCACCGGACCACAACGATCCCGCCTTCTCGCCGACCCTCCGGACGTGCTGCTGACCACGCCCGAGTCGCTCGAGTCGATGCTCGTCTCGGCTCGCGTTGATGCGGCGTCATGGCTAGCGAATCTCCGCGCGGTGATCATTGACGAGGCGCACGCGTTCGTAGCTGACGACCGCGGCTGGCATCTGCTTGCAGTCCTCGCGCGAGTTAGCCACCTGGCCCAGCGCGAGCTCCAGCGCGTGGGGCTCTCGGCAACGATCGGCAACCCTGACGAGGTCATGGAATGGTTGACTACCGGCTGTCGAGCACCGCGCCGGATCGTGAACCCGCCCGCGTCCGTGGCGCCACCGCCGGAGATCATCCTCGACTACGTTGGGAGCCTGACGAATGCCGCGCTCGTCATCTCACGCCTGCATCGTGGCGAGAAGCGACTGACCTTCGTCGACAGCCGAGCACGCGCCGAGCAACTCGCTGCCGCGCTGCGCAAGCATGGCACCACGACGTTCGTGTCCCACGGATCGCTCGGCGTAGACGAGCGCCGACAAGCCGAGAAGGCCTTCGCGGAGGCACGCGACTGCGTGATCGTCGCGACGTCGACGCTCGAGCTCGGCATCGACGTCGGCGACCTCGACCGCGTCATTCAGATCGACGCGCCTCCCAGTGTCGCATCGTTCCTGCAACGCCTTGGGCGCAGCGGGCGTCGTGCCCAGACGACGCGCAACACGACGGTCCTCGCCACCACCGACGATGCTTTCTTGCGCGCGGCCGCAGTCCTGTTGCGGTGGAGCGAGGGCTACGTTGAACCCTCGCAGCCACTCGCGCTGCCTCTCCACCTTGTCGCGCAACAGCTGCTCGCGCTGGCATTGCAGAACGGGGAAATCGGCCGTTACACCTGGCGCGACTGGTTCGGCGAGCCCTTCGTTTTTGGCGACGACGTGCTGCTCGAGTCGCCGCGAGTGCTCGACCACCTAGTCGCCGAGGGCTATTTGATCGACACGGGCGGCATGTTGTCGGTCGGCGACACGGCCGAGCGCCAGCTCGGGCGTCGTCATTTCATGGAACTCCTGGCTGTCTTCAGTGAGGCGCCGCTCTTCTCGGTGCGACACGGCCGCCTCGAGATCGGATTCGTACCCGACGAAGCGCTTCTTGTCCATCCGCCCGGTGGCGCACATGGCCCGATGGTGCTGTTGCTCGGTGGTCGAAGCTGGCAGGTTCGCGATGTCGATTGGAGTCGCCGCGTGATCCAGGTGGAGCCCACCGACGAACCGGGGGTTGCTCGCTGGAGCGGTGGTCGATCTGCGATGAGCGACTCGGTTGCCCGAGCCGTGCGAGAGGCGCTGACCGGTGCGACCCCGGTTCAAGCAGTACTGAGCAAACGAGCCGCGGAGCGGCTCGCCTATGTGAGAGGAGAAATGGCCTTCGTACGACCCGATGCAACCACCGTCGTTGTCGAGGCGGACGGGCGCAGCAAGTGGTGGACGTTCGCAGGACGCCGAGCGAACATGTGGCTTGCAGCAATGGTGAACGAGTTGCGCCAGGACGTCGCGGCGATCGACGACCTCGGTATCGCTCTCGACTTCGGGGTAGATGGACGAGCCGTGTCCGCGACGGTCGCCTCGAACAACGTGGCTGACATAGCTCTTGCTCCGTGGATGAACGCGGACGCGATGCAGAACCTAAAGTTCTCCGAATGCCTGCCACCTGATCTCGCCAAGCAGGTAGTCGAGCGTCGCTTGAGAGTCGACGAGACAGTTTGCCGCGCGATCGCCGAGCCCCTCGACACCCACCGGCGTCCCAAGTCGTAGCGATTCATATAGCGGAGCCGGAGTATGCCGAGCCAAAAACAACCTTCTCGCTTGCCTCGAGCCTTTTGTCGCTGTAGACGTCCGTGGTCAACCGTCGAGCTCGGGATCGAGACCGAGACACCGCCGAGTGGCTCACCAATGCAGGCGCCTTCCAGAGCTGACCGCGCGCAGAGTCCCACCTTTCCGGCACGCCGCACCCACGCTCCGAACCAGATAGCGTTCGGAACGCGGACAAAAGGTGCCCAAACGAGAGCTGACCATGCCATATCCGACTCAGGATGACGTCATGATGGCAAAGTCCGTCCTTCGGTGGATCGATGAGCACTATCTTCGACTCGATCCATTTGCATTCCGCGAGGTGGGATTCCGGCCGATAATCTCTCTAATCTCCGACCAACTGAGCGTGGATGCCAACGGCATATACTGCGCAGGCTCAGGCGCCATCGGCCTCTCTCTCAACCCTGACAAGATCTCCGATGGGCGGCTCAAGCCGTTTGACAACCAATCCGATCTTGACGTTGCCGTCATATCCTCTGCTCATTTCGAAACGGCGTGGAGAGATCTACGAATAGCCTCTCAACCGACACTCGAAGAGCGGAACCAGCTCATTCAAGAGCATATCTCGCACCAGCGCAAGCGTCTTTTTGATGGAGCGATCTTGACTGGCAAGTTACTGCCGGTACTCTCGTTCGGTAATGAGTGGATCAGCTCGATTGTTAAAGTCACCGAAACTATATCTCGAGTCATGGAGCGCGAGGTCGATGTTCGCATATGGATCTACCGTGATTACTGGAGCGTGAGAAACTATGTATCAGAAGGAGTTGTGAAATGCCAAAGAAAACTGAAATGACCACTCGTGCCTGATCTTGAATTTGAGGAACAGCTCGCATCGACCTGTTCTAACTGGACTATCAACACATTTCAGAAATACTACGCGGAGGGGAGTCTCATCATCCGACCCGCCTTCCAGCGGAACGTCGTCTGGAACGATGAGCAACGAAGCTTTCTGATCGACTCTGTCTTGAGGGGCTTACCGATCCCTGAGATTTACGTTCAGATGAGCACTTCGTCCGACGGTGCCGAAGAAGTAAAGGTTGTTGACGGACAGCAAAGAATTGTCGCTTGCCTCCGATTCCTAGCGGACGAACTGAGGCTCCGAAGTGACGAGCCGCTCGACCCTCGTTGGCGCAACAGAGTCTTTTCGGAGCTCGACAGGAGTCTTCAGCAGCGGTTTCGAAGTTATGAACTGCTAGTTCGGAAGTTGCCGAATCGTGACGACGCGACGTTGAGAGAGATCTTTCGACGTCTCAATAAGAACGTTGAGGCGCTACTCCCTCAGGAGCTGCGGCACGCTGCGTATACGGGACCTTTCTTGAGATTTGTAGAGAAGGCGGCGTCGTCAGACGTTCTCGAGGAGCTGGGGGTATTCACGAGGCGGGACTACTTACGGCGACGCAGCGACGAGCTTGTGGCGGAAATTGCCCTAGCACTCGTGTCACGCGCCTATCCGAACAAGAAGGAAGGTCTGGATGAGCTGTTTCTGTCGTATGAGAAGCAAGGCATACCAGAGGGAGTGTTGGAGGACTTGGCGGGGCGATTTGGAAGAGTGTTCGAACAGTTGAGCACTGTCGCTGGTTCATTACGAGGTACACGATTTCGAAATAAGTCGGACTTGTATTCGCTTTTTGTCGTGTTGGCCACAAACGCGGAGCGGTTGCCCTTACCGGCTGATGAGGGAGCCGAAATGCTTCGACGGCTTCGGGAGTTTTCCTCGTTGGTTAACGACATTAAGCGCGAGGAGGCTGAGGGACGGTCGATTAGGCCGCTTCTCAATTTGGGCTCGGGTGCGGAAGCCCTGAAGTACTTGCGTGCTGTCGAGAGAGCTGCGAGCGATCGGATGAATCGAGTACGGAGGGACGAGGTACTCCAGACTGTGCTGGGGAGTGTGTTGGCCGCCGAGCCGGTCCGGGAGTTGTCGTCGGACGATTGCTCCTGGATGGAACAAGTCGACGAAATCGCGGATCGCGACGACGAGGGTGATGGAGACGAAACGGCCGCAGAGGAACGAGCCCACCTGCTCGACGTGCTGGTTAAGGACAATGCCTGAGCGGCGCCGGCGGCTTCGCCATCTGGGGTGATTGAAGTGGGATGCATGATCACCGGAGCACGAAAGCGACAGCCCTCATCGAGGTGCCGGCTGGTGTCAGCAAGAAGGGAGTGGCCTACACATCGAAGCGAAGCGGTTCGTAACAGAACGCCGGCCTGTAGCTTTCTCGGACAAAGGGTGTCGGAGTCTGGTCAATGAAACTCGCCCATTGGTCTGGATCGGCAGCGATTAGACGCAGTTCCTCCAGGTCTTCGAAGAGCGGCGGTTCGCCACGGCGAAGTCTCCGCTGCTCGGCAGCCAGCATCCGGGGGAGAATCTCCCGAGCCTTTTGCAAGACTCCGCTCATGATCCTGAGCCCAGCTTGGTTCGAGGTGGCGAAGACCAAGTGATACTGGACCACTCGCTTTGTGTTTCGGACTTCGATGGCACTGGTGTACGAGTAGCCGAGCCGTGACAGTCCCAGGCGGTAGAGGTTTACATAGTGCATCCAGGACGCCTCGCCACCAATCCACCGGTCGCGCTGGGCGCGGTAAATGTCCCTCCAGTCGCAGTTGCCGAAGAGTTGATCAACCTCTAGTTGCTGTTCGTCTGACGCGATGTCCTTACCTGCCTGGGGAAGCTTGCGACGTAGCGGGCCGGTCGGAAACAGAATCAGCAGTTCCACCCGGTTACGACGGCGGTACTCGCCTTCGGGAGGATTCATGCACCAGCTCGCCAACGCCTGCACCGTCGACCATCTGAGCTCCAACGCGTTGGGATCCAGATATGCAAGCGCGGCCCCCAGGTGAGGTCCGTATCTCGGACCACCCTGTTTGCGGAGCCACGCCAGCCCTTCGGCGATGTTGAGGTTGCAATCACCAGGGACAACGTGAATCCGCCGACTCGGGTACTGAGAACACAGAGTTTCCTGGAGCGCAGCAGCCTTTTCGGGAAGCTCAAACAGAACGAGGTGAGTGAACGTGCTCCTGTCGCCTGCTTGAAGTGCGACCTGCGGCGAGCTTCGGATTGGTCGTCCGGTTCCTCGTTCGATGTTTCTCGTGGAGCCCGCGAAGCAGTCAATGAAGATACGGTCGCGGGAACCTGTCGCTGCTCGAAGAAACTGCGGAGCGTACGCGCCGAGGACGATTTCAGTCTTCCAGACGCTCCACGGTCCCCACTGTCGAACGTTCTCGACCTGCTCCACCATCTGCCCTCGTAACTACCATGTGGGACCACGGCTCAGGTAGTTGATCCCAGGTATCGCCGTCTAACACGCGTCCAGCCGTTGCCCTGCTGACGCGGTGCATTCTCACAGCAGTATCGGCCAATTCTGGATCAGAGTTGACACGCGTCCGTCCGTCGATGGCGACCGTCACTGCTGTCGGCCCATAGGCAGGCGCCCACGATCCCCACTGTTTGAAGAAGAAGGCCACGTTTGCGTCTCGACAGCGGTCTCGGAGATCTCGCGCCCACTCTGGATGCATTGGACGCGCATGGTGGCCCGACTCGCCGCCAGCGATCAGCCAGTCAACTTGAGTGAGATCAAGTGACGGCAGTGGACCGAGCAATGGTTCGGCAGAGACAAAGCGGACCGCCGCAGGAACGCGCTTGAGATGGTTTGCCCTGTACGAGTAGGGGTCCGACTCGATGCTCACACCGACCCACAGATTCACGGGCCATGTCAGGTGATCAGCTAGATCAACCATCCGCTTAGAGCGTTTTGTGAGCAACTGGAATGTGTGCCGCGGCGTGTCAGCCATAACAGCGAAGACTTCATCGATGAACTCGGTGGGAACATCGGGATGAAACAGGTCGCTCATCGAGTTGACGAAGATCGTGCGCGGGTGCCGCCACTGGCGAGGCAGGTTTAGCGCGCTGGAGTGGACGGTCAGGCCGAAACCCGGACCAGAGGTTCTCGCGTCGCCATCCGCTTGGTACTTGGGATTGCCCATCGCCTTTAGCCGTTTTGCCAGGGTCAGTGCGTAGCAATGGTCACATCCCGGCGAGACGCGGTCGCAGCCGGTCGTTGGATTCCATGTGGCCTGGGTCCACTCGATCGAGCTGTGATCAGCCATTTCCGACTCCTCTGGTTGACGACCCTCCCCCGGCCAGCCTTCTCGAATCGTCTAGGCGCGCCACGCCCCGCCCCATATCCGTTGCAACTCTAGTGAGCCTTCGGAGGCAACGGTTGCGGGGCAACATCTCGGGCTGCGTCGACAGAACCGCCCTCGGTCGGTACCGTTGGATTGCGATGGACCAGGGCATCACGACGACTGATGAGCTGTGGGCAACGCTGACGCGGGATCGCCGGAGGGCATGGGTCCGCCTGTTGCTCGGTCGCGAGACAGACGGGGTGGCGCCTATCCGATCCGGGCTGATCATCGTCGGGCCCAAGCCCGAAGGCTGGGAGTCCAGACGCTGGATCTACCCCGACTGGAGCTTCGCCACGGCCGAAATGACGGCTCGCGCAGTGTCGGCCTGGTTGACAGCTGGCGAGACCCACGAACTGGAGCTGGGCGAGATGAACTGCTCCTTGACTCTTTCCGAGAACGCTCAGTGGTTCCGGCACGCAAGTCGCCAGCAGTACGGTGGAATCGAGGTGCCATGGCCATCCCGATCGGTGACGGTCTCAATGGTCGACGGGCAGACCAACCCTCCCGGCGGCTACCTCGTGGGGAGCAAGGGACCCTCGTTCCCTACCTTCGCTGGAGCCTACGGCGCCTTCTTCTATGACCAGTGGAGCCAGACGGGAGCAAGTCAACCGACCCTTGGTCAGATAGCCGTACGGATCGTCGACGGGAGGGCGCGCATTCGGCGGGTGCTGGTCCGTGCCGCGTCGGTCGATGTCTGGGCCGATGGCCGGAACGTCGGTGGCTGCCGCTTGGAGCTGAATAGCTCCACGGACCGCTTGGAGACGATGATCGAGCGAAGTGGAAAGATCTCCCTCCCCCTTGGCTCTGGTCTCGGCGACGACCCGTGGCTGTGGCTCAAGGACGGCACCGACTGGATCGACTACCGCCCGATCAGGCAATGGGGCGGTCGGCAGAGCCCCGACGTCGAGTTCGAGATATCGGAAGACCCGGTTGCCGAGATCACTGCGCTCGCCGCCCAGGGGGAAACTACGTATCTCGAATACAAGCGGGATCTACCCGAAGACAATCCCGAGAGCAAACGCAAGGTGCTCAAGACCGTCGTGGCGTTCGCGAACGGTGACGGCGGCACGATGCTGTTCGGCGTCGACGGAGACGACGACACGGGTACGGTTGTGGGGTTGACCGGAAAACCAGCGGAACTTCTGCGTCGCCTCAACAGCCTTGTGCGGGACCGCATTTCCCCCGCTCCAATCTTCCACATCTCCGGCCAGCAGATCGGCAGCCGTTACGTCATCAGGGTCGACGTCAGTCCTGGCGGCGGAACTCTCCACGCGCTCGTGCTCGACGCCAACAGGCCGGAGTACTACGTCCGTCGCAACGGTTCGACGTACTACGCCCGCCCCGAGGAGTTGGCGCAAGTCGCTGCG
>JBEKVJ010000019.1:0-76905 GCA_049514105.1 Acidimicrobiales bacterium | reverse complement strand
ATGGCCGCTCGAAACGATCCCACATTAGACAGGTCGAGCTCGCCGCTCAGCTTCAGGATTGGCGTTCCTGAGGGGTCGTAAATCTCCTCCAGCCGAGCCTTCGCGCCACCGAGATCGACTACATCGTCCATCTGAGCCCCAGCATCGCGACGTCGTCTTCTGATCCGCTATCGGTGAGATCTGCGATCACGTTTGTGAGCAGTTGATCGAGCGGACAGTCTGCCCCACGAGTGACCTCTTCGAGCCTTTTAAGGCCCACGTCCAGGCTCTCGCCTCGGTGCTCGACCAGACCGTCGGTAAAGGCGAGGAGGGTTGCCCCGGGCGCGAGCTCGACGGTAACGGACTCGTAACTGCCGCCAGACACGCCCAATGGAACGCCGACAACGGTGTCGATGAATGACGATTGCTCGCCGTCGATGACTAGCGGATTGAAGTGGCCTGCGTTTGCGAGCGTGATTTCGGCGCGACTGGTGTCAGCGACCCCGACGAGAACGGTGGCGAAGTGCCCGTCGTCGAGAACATGGATTTGCTTCGAGCACTTCGCGAGGATGGCACTAGGAGAGTATCCCTCGAGGAAGTAGGTACGGATCGTGAAGCGCAGCCCCGCCATGACGGTTGCCGCGCTCAGGCCGCGTCCCGAAACATCTCCGACGACGAAGCCGAAGTGCCCGTCGTCGATCGGGATGACGCTGTACCAGTCGCCGCCGATCTCCATGCCCTTTGCCCCTGGGACGTACCGGACAGCCGCCTCCACGCCGGCTATGTCCGGAGTCTCTCGGGGCAAAAGCGCCCGCTGGAGCGTCTCGGCGATCGTGCGCTGCTCACCGAAGAGGGCTCCGAGCTCGCTGTAGAGCCGCCGGATCTCACTCGCGTCGTGCTCAGCTGATCGCCGGCGCCGTACGAGTCGCTCGGCGGTCCAAGCCATAGCAAGGCTTAACGCTATGCCGAGTATTCCGAGGATCCAGGGGAGCCGTGCCGGCAGCGTGCCTCCAAGCTGGCCTCGCGGCGAGGCCACCAATGTGAGGACCGTGTTGCCAAGCGGCACGGTCACCTTCGCGTTCGGCCCCGTGGGAGGAAGGTTGGTAAAGCTCGTGGTGAGGAGATTGGCCCGGATCTCGGAGCGGCCGATGTAGATGGCGTAATTCAGGTCCGAAAAGGCAGAATTGCTCGCGACTGAGGCCCTCCGGTTGACAGGGATTGCATGCTCCGCGTACACGGCGAAGCTCCTGGCGGCGCCGGGCATCGCCAGGGCGAAGCCCAGTCGCTCACGACCCCCGCGGAAAATCTTGTTGACGACAAGACCGGCGCCCCGAACCGCATTTGCTACCAAGCTGCGCTCCTGCACGCGACTCGCAAAGTCGAAGGACGCGCCGACGGTAGCTAGTTGGCGGAGGCCTGTCCCGGTCATCTGCCAGAGGGATGCGTACGCGAAGGCTTTACCCGGCCCGACGTAAGGCGTCAGATACCTGCTGACCTCGCGCTCGTTCCCGCCCGAGACAGAGGCGATCTGAACGGCGGTAGACAGCGGCGTCTCGGTGTCGGGTGTTGCCGCCGTGAGTACCTCCCCGGCTTGCTCGGTCTGCAGCCTGAGGAGGTGGGACTCGTTGCGATTTTCGAGAAGCCATGATGCCCATGTCACAAGGCAGGTGATGACTAGCCCAAGCGCAGTGACGGCGACGATCACGCCGACAGGGCGCGACGCGTGCTTGACCAGCCTGGAGCTGGAGAGCTCCGGCTCGGCCAGGTCAGAACCCGCCGGAGGTGGCTCGGCAGTGACCAAGGATGTCCCCCCTCCTGTCGTCAGGCATCAAGGCGCACCGTCTCTCGCCTCGATGCTCAACAGTCCGGACAGGTGCGAATCTAACCACCTGCGTGCGGTACCGTACCGAGTCAACGGGGGGTTGCCGCAAGATTGCAACTTAAGTCAGCAAGCGGTCAAAAACCTCACTCAGGACGCGGTAGCAAGACACGAGGAGACCTCTAGGTACGCACGGTCGCCGCTGTTGACACGGCCGTGCTAGTAACGGATCACACCTCCGGGCTGCAAACGTGCTGCAACAACGCTTATCGACGCTCGCCGGACGCCGAGCATGTGGGAAAGGATCTCTTGTGTGAGCGCGAACCTTCCGTGTTGACACGATCGTGGGTGAGCAGCATCCAGCGCGCGCGACATTCCTCGATTAAGTGCAGCGCGTCGCACACAACCTGCCGGCCCAGCTCTCTGACAAAAGCCTAGGTGTAGCGTCGCACGACGTCGGCCGTTTCGCCGGCTCGGTCTGAAGGCCTCACTCATGGGAACGGCGTTGCCGAGGACTTGGACCTGCAGGAAGTCGGCGAGATTGAGAATTGGGGCGCCCCAAAAGTAAGCCGCCCACGAGCCCCTCGTTGCCGATCGTGACAACCTCGACCGCGGTGATGCCCACTTGGCAAGGAGCGACATCACAGCTCGTAGCGGGAAACACACCCAGCAGATCGCCTCAAGGTGTACCTCTTCCAACTCACTTGCGATCCAAGAGCGTTCGTCGGCTGACAGCAGGAGCCTGTACAGGCATGTTTGGGTATTCGCGGCACCATCGATATTGTTCGTGCCTCCTCTAAGGCTAAGGGTCGCCTGACCTGGTCCGAAATGGACCAGATTCCGCCGGATCGACCGAGACCTCGCCGCTTGGTGCCCGCATTTTCGGGCTCAAACCGTCTGCCGAAGCACACGCGTCGCTAATTGCTCGCTGCGAGCGAGAACTCGGCCAGGGCTGGCCCATCAAGCCTGTATCGGGTCCATTCGTCCGTTGCTACAGCCCCGATCGAGCGGTAGAACGCGATTGCAGGTTCGTTCCAGTCGAGGACAGACCACTCGAGACGAGCGCAGCCCTCCTCGAGTGCAAGCCGGGCCAGCGCCCCCAGCAGGGCTTTGCCAAACCCCGTCCCGCGGTGGCTAGGCCGGACGTAGAGGTCCTCGAGGTAGATGCCCGGGCGTCCCGTCCAGGTCGAGAAGCTTCTGTAGTAAAGAGCCATCCCCACGACCAGGTCAGCATCGACCGCGACCCTCGCAAAGGCGCTCGGCTCCTGACCAAACAGGGCACGCTCGAGCGCCGCGGTGTCTATCTCGACCCGGTCGCGGGCCTTCTCAAATTCTGCGAGCTCGACGATCAACTCGACAAGGACGGGGACGTCAGCTGGGGCTGCTGGGCGGATCATGTCGCGACGGTATCGGAGCACGGGATAACACGACCAGGCAAAGGCCGCGGGAGAAGGTACACGTCGGACGCTGTGCTCGGGGACACAGGTGACCCGATAGTGTCGTCCAATGACAGGTGCTCTTCTGGGCTTCGCTGTTGCAGCAACGTTGCTGATCCTTGCTCCCGGCCCTGACAGCATGCTCGTAATGCGCAACAGCCTCAAAGGCGGGCGACGCATCGGCTTGTGCACCGCGGCTGGCACCGTGACCGGACTGCTGGGCTGGGCACTCGCCGCGACCTTGGGCCTCTCCGAACTGCTCGCGGCCAGCCACATCGGCTACGACGTGTTGCGAGTCGCAGGAGCTGGCTACCTCATATGGCTGGGAACGACGAGCTTGTGGCCGCGACGCAAAGGAGCGCCGAGCCAGGTCGACCAGGGCGGGACTCAAGAGACCCTGCCCGTCGCGAGCGCGGGCCTTGGCCGTGGGTATGTCAACGGCGTGATCTCGAATTTGTGCAATCCGAAGATCGGGGCTTTCTTCGTGGCATTCCTTCCGGGTTTCATTCCCGCCGGGGAGTCGGTGAGGGAGCTCTCCTTGCTGTACGGCATGTGGTTCGCTCTGGAGACCGGCGCCTGGTTGATCGTCTTAGTGTCGATGGTCGGTCACGGTGTGGGATGGTTCAGCCGTCCGAAGATCCGGCGGCGGCTCGAGCGACTCAGCGGTCTGGTCCTGATCGGCTTCGGCGTACGCCTCGCAACCGAAGCCCGTTAAGGCTTCTCTGCGGCTCGACCATACCGTCTGCGATGGCCGCCGCTCGGTCCTATCGCCGGGTGCGGCCTTCTCACATTCAGTACACAGTCGGCGCCCCATTTGCTCTGAGGCTCGGCGCCCATACTCCTTGACAGTGACCCGGAGATCCCGGATCGCCCGATCAGCTGAGGAGGGAGCGTCGTGTGTACGACTCGAGAAACTCTGAAGAACCGGCATTGCCATCGAAGGGACTGCTTGGCCCTTTCACGACGTCGCGCATACGCGACAAGGACGATTCGGCGGGATCAAAAGAGGGTCACTGCGCCTGCGGCGGGCCATAACGGGCGGGGGTGCTCAGCACACAGCTCACGAGGCGGAGAGGGACTGAGACCCGGACTGCATTGGGCACATGCGCCCTAACGCGCTTTCAGTTGCTGAATCTCGGCAGGCCGGCCAGGGTTCCGGCCAGCCGAGATTCAATGTCTCCACGCCCTAGGAGGCGTCCTCGGCTGTGACGAGGCGCCGGTCGGGAACAAACCACATCACCGCTACAGCCGCGTAGAGGACATAGGAAACGACCGGCGCCACGAACGCGAGCCCTGTTCCGGCCACGTAAAAGACGAGCGAGATGTTTCCCTTCAGGTCCGATCCGATCGCTCTGGCTACAGTCGAACTGTCACCGTTCGCGTGGATGATCCTCCTCACGAGAATCCAGTACCCGACGGCAGCGCCGAGGCCGACAACGCCGTACGAGGCCGCCGGCAGGGAATGTATCGGGTAGTGGCCGATCCAGGCCGTGACGATTGGCATGAGAGAAAGCCAGAACAGGAGATGGAGATTGGCCCACATGACCGCTCCGTCGATCTTGTCTGTCGCGCGGAGAAGATGATGGTGGTTGTTCCAGTAGATGCCGATCATGGCGAAACTGAGGACGTAGACAAACAAAGCCGGCAGAACCCGGTGAAGCGCAGTCAACGAGGTGCCCACCGGGGACTTCACGTCGAAGGCCATGATCGTGATGATCACGGCCATTACGCCGTCGCTGAAAGCCTCGACCCTTTCGGTTTCGTTTACGCGTTCCATCGCCCCCCCGGGCCAAGTTTGGGTGCCTGTGCCCCGTTCAGGCGGTGGGGCCGGCGCCGAGCCAGCCGCGCCTCTTGAACAGGATCACGAGCAAGACGATTGCGACAATCTCGGAGCCGAGACCGAGGAATACGAACAGAGGGAAGTTCTCCTGAAGGTGTCCGGTCAGCCAGGCGAAGTTCTGACCGAAAAAGCCGGTGAGGTACCCGAGGGGCATGAAGATCGTGGCGATGATCGCGAGCTGCTTCATGACGACGTTCAACCGGTTGGAGACCATCGACAAGTGCGTGTCCATGGCACCGCCGATGAGGTCCCGGTATCCGTCCACCATGTCGCTAATCCGGATGAGGTGGTCATAGAGGTTGCGGAAATATGCCGATCCCTGGTCGGTCATCCCAGGGATCGCGACCATTCCGGCGTTCAAGCTGGAGATCATGTCCCGCTGAGGCGTGATCACCTTACGGATGGCCATGATCTGTCGCTTCATGTCGAACAGGGTCCCCAGCTGCTGCTCGGTTGGGGTCTTTAAGATGGCGCTCTCCAGGGTGTCGATCGAGTCGTCAAAGTCGGAGAGAACGGGAAAGAACGAATCGATGAGGCAGTCCATGATCAGGTAGAAAACAACCACTTGGGGTGCCGCCGAGTCCGAGGAGTGGTGGCTGCCGATTCGGCTGGCGACTGTTGCGAGGGCCGGGCATTCACCTTGGTGCAAGCTGATGATGAACTTCGCGGTGATGAAACAGTGGACTTCGGCCACGTTCTTGCCGTCAGAGGCCATGCCGAAAGTGACGATGTGGACAAAGTCCTCGTAGTCGTCGATGCGAGCCCTCTGGCCGAATTGGTCCGCCGCCTCGACGGCCACCGGATGGAAGTGGAAGGTGCCTGTCAAAAGGCTACTGACGTCGGCATCCGGTCCCGGGTCGTGCAGGTCTAGATCGAGCCAAAAGAACTCGCCCCCGGCGACGGCTTGATTTATTGCCTCCAAAGTGACACTTGTGGTCTTGCCGTCCTGAGAGAGAGTCCCCTTCATGAGAACGATGTTCTCATTCTCAAGCGTCGGATGTGTCGTTATCGGGTGGCGGCCCTAGCGGTCCATTCGCAGCCGCCTCCTCGTCTGCGGTCGCATCGACAGCCGCCAAGTCCCCAGCGGTTGCGCCGAGGCGGCGCTCGACGTCTCCGAGCCGGTCACTAATAACCGCCAGCTGCTGGCCGAGATCGGCATGGCTCTTTTTCAGCTCTTGCCTATTGGCGTCTGTGTGCTCTTTGATGAACACCGACGCGACGGTCGCGGTGAGCACGCCGATGAGGCCGATCCCCACGAGCATCAAAACCGCGGCCACGATGCGGCCGCCTGGGCTGACCGGATACCGGTCGCCGTAGCCGACGGTTGTCACCGTGACGATCGCCCACCAGAGGGCGTCGGGATAGCTGTGGATGTTCGAGCCCTTGGTGTTCTCCTCGAATAGGAGCACCAACCACGCTCCGAGCACGAGCGTTGCGATCGCGGCGAGAAGTACCCGGAAGAGACTGTGGTGCTTGAGAATCGACTCGAGGCGCAACTCCGCCTCGTGCACGAGCAGGCCCATCTTCTCGATGCCAACCAGCCGCCAGCCTTGCAGCGGGGGCAACATGACCGTCGCAGGCTCCACCCAACGCCGCTTGACATAGCCCCGGGCGTCGGGGCTGACTACGAGACGTACGAGGTACTCCACGAGCATGATCGCCCACAGCGCGAACAGAATCGCAACGAGGGCCTGGGAGGCCGTGTGGTTCACGTCTGTCGTGAGAACAATCACACCGATGACAAGCCAGGCGGTCCCCAAGAGGACCATGGGGTACTTCGTCACGTCCTCGATCCGGTCGACTACGTCGTGGCGCCCACCGGTGGGCTTGGCTCCTGCGATCCTCTGACGACGGGACGCCTCCCGGCGCTCCTTCTCCTGCAGGCGCTCCAGCTCGAGTCTCTCGAGACGTTGGATCCGCTCGATCGAGGACAGCTTCTGCTCGCCGACGCCGCCCGGGACTTTGCTCACCTCGGTGGAGTCGGACACTGAAATATGAAGATAGTTGCTCAATGGCCGCCGGGCGCATTTCATCTGCCCTCTCGTATCGATGTCGACATCGATCGGGAGGCCGAGCAAATCGCCTCTCCTCCGGCCGCCTGTTCATTCCCACGTTCTGTCAGTCTGTGTTGACGCAGGTGCAGTGTCAGTTTACACTGACATCTATGACGAACGAGCAGAATACTGAGACAAAGCCAGCCGACCCCGCGCTCGGACTGCGGGCGGTGTTGGCGCTTCGGAGGCTGGCCGAACGCGTCGAGGCCGAGCAGGTCGCCCGGGCTCGAGAGCAGGGATGGTCATGGCAGCAGATAGCTGAGGTACTAGGCATGACCCGCCAGTCGGTCCACGCCAAGTACGGAGCAGCGTTGTGATGATCAGGCACCTGGCTCAACATCGCGTCTCTCGAACAAGAGACCAGCGCTACGGCCCGGAATACAGCTTTGGGGCCACTTACTATGACGCCCGCGACGAAGCTTTGCGTCGCGGCGACCGCGTGATCGGCACGGAGCACCTCCTGTTGGCTTTGCTCGTCGATCCCGCCTCCCCGGCTGCAAAGGCGATCGGGCGCGATCTCGAGACCGCCCGAAGAGTCCTCGCCGACCTAGACGCCGAAGCTCTTTCTGCGATCGGCATCGAGCCTGGGATCGCAGCTGGCCCCCCAAGGGTCCGCACCCAGACCAGACTGCGACTCACGCCTGGCGCCAAGGCGATCTTTACAAGCATCCCTGATGCCCGACGGAGCCGAAAGCCAGGCCTCGAAAAGGTCTTCAACTCGCTGCTCGACCTGCGCGCCCCGGATCCTGCAGCCACTCTCCTGTCCCGCTTGGGCGTGGACCGAAGGGCTTCCCGTACGCGTTTTACTGAGCTCGAGGAGGAGGCGGGTCCGTAACCAGGCCGCGAAGGCCAGCGCGATGACGCCCTCCCGAAGTGGCTTACTAGGAGACTCCAAGCTTGGTCACAGGATCGGGGACTTTACTTGACCTTGCGCCCGCTCCGGCCTGGTGTGCGTCAGGAGAAGCAGGTCATGGCCCGATGTCGGAAACGATCGGGCGATCAGCCGACGCGGCCGGACGGGCGCACCAATCTCTACTTGGCCGCGCCGAGGGCGTCGAGGAACCTGGACGCGATCGGGCCGTCGGTAGGGCCGCCGTAACCCCCGTTGATGACCACGACCGCGAACGCGATGTCGCCGTTGAACCCGATCAGCCAAGCATCTGTCGGTGGCGGATTGCCGCTCGCATACTCGGCCGTCCCGGTCTTCGCGTAGGTACCAGGAGGAAGTCCGGTGCCTGCAGCCGTCCCGTTCGCGACAACATCGGCCATCATCTCGTGCAGGTCGTTCACAACCACCTTTTCCAAGGAGTGTGTCGGGGAATGGTCGTCTGGCGCACCGACAACGAGCTTGGGCTCGCGGACCGTACCGGAGTCGATTGCGGCCGCCACCATCGCCATCTCCAAAGGAGACACGAGCACCCGACCCTGCCCAATTGCGCTTGCAGCTAGGTCGGCGCCGTCTCGCGGAGATGGAACGATTCCTCCGAAAGCTGCCAGGCCCATTGCCGGCACCTTCCCTATGTCGAAAAGGGCCGCCGTAGCAGGCAAGCTGGAGGCTCCGAGATGGGAAGTGGCAAGGGCGATGAAGGCCGTGTTGCACGACTCGGCGAATGCCTGAGCGATGTCCTGGACCGGCGCGTCGCCCTCGGCGTTGTGGAAGATCTCTCCATCGATCGTGAGCGAGCTAGGACAGCTCGCCGGCGACAACGGTGAGAGGCCGTTTTCGATCAAAGCCGTGCTGGTAACGGTCTTGAAGGTCGATCCCGGTGGGAACGCGCCGTCGAGGGCCTGGTCGAATTCGTCTGAACTCGGATCGCTTACAACTGCGAGCAGCTGACCGGTCGAGGCGCGCACGGCTACAAGGGCGGCGTTCTTGGTCTGGCCTGCAAGGGCCGCCTCCGCCGCCTTTTGGACTACGGGGTCGATGCTCGTTTGTAGTGGCCTTCCTGGCTTGGGTCCAGATACAGCAAGAGTCTCCTCGGTGTTCCCGTTCGGTTCCGAGACGGTGACCGTCACCCCCGGGCTGCCAGCGAGCTGTCGCTCGTAGACCTGTTCCAGGCCGGTCTGGCCGACGAAACTCGTAGGACCGTAGGGCGCGCCGAGCTCGTCGAGCTCCTGAGCCGTGATCGGCCCGACACGGCCGACCACTTGTGCCTCGAGCCCAGGCGTGATCGCGCTGCGCTGCACGCTGGCCTGGAAGACCGTACCCGCGAGGGGGTACAAACTTGGCTTTAGCTCCAAGTAGCGAGCTCTCGTGACCGTAAAGACGGGCTCGAACCATGTCGGGTGCTGCTTGGCAGCCGCAAGCGCCTGACTGACCGCCGAGGAAGGCGCCCCGGCGGCCGTCAGCGCCGCTGTCAGCGATTCCGGGTCTTTTACGTACATGCCTTCAACTCCGACCGTCACAATCGGGGCTTCAGTCGTGAGCGCCACTCCGTCCGCGCCGAGGATCGGGGCTCGTACCGGCCACACCATCGAGACGACGAAGTGGCCACCGTTGTTCAGCGCCGGGGAGATCGTCGCCGGAGACCACTCGACGCGCCAACGAGCCGACTGGAGCACTAGGCGCAGGGTCGAGTGCAAGACGAACTTGCCAAACCCGGCGAGGTTCAAGTCCTCGGTGATCCTGGACTCGGCTACGCCCGCATCTTGGGTGGTCAAGCCAGCGATGTACCGGGCCTTTGTGACTCCGAGGTCCGAGAGGGCGGCTGCGTTAATTTGTTCGAAGTCGGCTGGAGGACGCTCGACGAGGCGGCTCATCGCGGCCCAATCCCGCCGGGCCCAGTTCGTGAGAAACGATCGGACCGTCGTTCCGGGCGCAGGCGTCGATGATCCGGCGCATCCCCCGAGCAATCCACCCAGCATGATCGCGCCGAGGACGAGCGGAACGACCGCCGGCGTCTTGGCGCGACGCGCCGGTGGGCCAAGTCGCATCGCCCACAGCCTAAGCGAGCCTCTCCCCGCCGCAGGACAGAGCCGAGCTCGCGTTGGCTCGGCTCTGCCAGCCTTTAGCGCATCTGCCCAGAATCTCTGGGCAGCCTCACATCACATTCCGTCCGGACGGTGCGGTGATGAACCGCCTGTTTGCGGTGCGTCGTACCACCTAGCCGAGCGGCTCTCTAACTTGGGCGAACCTCAGCTCGGCACAGCACCGGCCCGCGTGGCGGAATATGTTGGCTCATGGCCGAGACCGCCCACGTCTTCAACAACGTCGTCTGCGGGCTCCTCGTGAGATCGGGCCTCGTACTGCTCGTGCACCGGAACGCCTTACGCTTGTGGGCGCCGAACTGCTGGGATGCGCCCGGCGGTCATCTCGAGCGCGGCGAAACTGATCTTGAAGCCCTCGCCCGTGAGTTAAACGAGGAGCTCGGAATCAGCTTCAGCTCTGCCGATGCACGCCTTGTCGGCCGATTGACCGGCGCTGAGTACGACGCCCGTGTCTTCGCGCTCCGGCGATGGTCCGGAGAGCCGGCAAACCAGGCGCCTCACGAGCACGATGACCTCGCCTGGTTTGGAGAGGAGCAGCTTGGCGGACTCGTCCTCGCCGACTTGGACCTGCTCGAGATCGCCTTCGCCGTCCTGCGCGACCAATAGGGGGGCCGGGCCAGACCGGCCACAGCGACCATGCCCACCACCAATACTGGCTGTAGCTCGCCCGAGGGCTTGGCAACCGAGGACACGCGGCCTGCCGTCGGGCTGCGCACCGCTCGTTGGAGCAGCGGCGCCATCTGAGTCGTGGGGACGGAGAACCTGAGCTCGCAGTTGCTGGCCAAGCCTTCCCTGTCCGAAAGCACCCCGCCGGGCCGCCAGCCACCGCCAGGAGCGATCGGGAGTGCCACGTAGAACCCCGTACCACTCTTGTGGCCCGGCGGCCTCAATCTGGGTCCGAGGGAGCGAGAAAGAGTGTCATGCATACGCTGTAAGAGTTGGCCGTGTACTCGCCGAAGGGTGCGCAGGGAGCGAATCCTACGCTGGCGTATAGTGCTCGGGCCGGAGCAAACGCGTCCATCGTCCCGGTCTCGAGGCTGACCTGACGGTACCCCCTAGTAACCGCCACTGACAGCAGATGCTCGAGCATCGCCCGGCCAACACCTTGGCCCCTTGCGTTTTGCTCGGTGTGCATCCACTTCAGTTCTCCGTGAGTCGCCGCGAGCTCTTTGAGCGCCCCCACCCCGAGCAGAGTGGTTTGACGACGGGCGCTGAAAAACGTGACCGCGGGATCGAGCCGGCCCAGGGCATCGAGGGCGTGCACGTGGTCGGGCGGACTGAGTTCGCGCGCGAGCAGGAGGTGACTTTCGAGCAAATCCCGCACGTCCTCGGCGGCAGGGTCATCTAGTGCGATGAGCAAATCCATGTTCATCTCTACCAAACCCGATCCTATGCGACGAACGCCTGGGCCATATGGTCTGCACTTACCTCCCGAGGACCTGGGGCTCGGCGCTCGGGTGGTCGTTCACCCTCATGCCTGGCAGGAACAGGAAGCCGAACGTAACGACCGCCCCGAGGGTTCCGGCCAGTTCAAATGTCGTGGTGACACCGACGAAGCGCACGACAATCGGGGTCAGCACGTAGGAGAGCGGCATGAGCGCGGTTGACACGAACCAGTCGATGCTCGAGACACGGCCCAGCAGCTCGGTCGGCACGAGGCGCGACTTGAGTGTCGCCCAGACCACCGTGCCGGCCGCCTCCAGAGCTCCAACTAGGAACACGAGCCCGGCCAGTTGCCATTGAAGAGTTACGAGCCCATAGCCCGCGACAAGCAGAGTCGCCCCGGTCCAGGCCGAGTACATGAACGTGATCGGCCTATGGCCGCGATCGCCGAGCTGGGCCGTGACGGCCGCCGCTATCAAAGCGCCGAGCCCACCGAGGGCAAGGACGAGACCGAGCGAGGCTGCACTTCCGTGCAGTTCGTTCTTCACGAGATATGGAACCAGCACATATGTGGGCCCGAGGAACAACAGATAGGTGAAGGTGGCGGCGACAAAGGTGCCCCAAAGCCACACCTGGCTTCGGACATAACCGAGCCCGTCGCCTATGTCGCGCCACACCGAGCCCGCCCTTTCGGCCGCCGCCGCGGACGCCACCGGGGACAGGCGGGCGACACAGCAAGCCGAGAAGACAAACGAGAGGGCGTCAGCCCCGAAGGCGCCACTGCTGCCGAGCACGGCAAGAAGCACTCCACCAAGAGCTGGCCCGAGAAGCTGCAGCGCAGCAGGTCGCAGGAACTGGTCGAGTCCGTTGGCCTGCATGAGCCTTTCCTTCGGCACGAGCATGGGCACGACGGCATCGAAGGCCGGGGCCGCGAAGGCTGTTGCGGCACCAATGACAAAGGCAACGGCCCACAGCTCCCACAGCCTCAGGTGCCCTGACCATGCCAGCACGGCGAGGCAGCCGACCGCGAACGCCCTCGCCCCGTCGGCAGCAATGAGCACAATCCTTCGCGGGAGACGATCGGAGGCTGCACCACCGAAAAGAAGAAGGGCGAGCTGGGGTACGGAGGTGGCCAGTCCTACACCGGCGAGGGCAGAGGGCCGGTCGTCGAGCCTGTAGGCCTCCCAAGCGACCGCGACAAGGAAGATGCCATCGCCGAGGAGCGAGACGACCAGGCCTGTCCACAGCAGGCGGAAGTCGCGGTGACGCAAAGGCGCGACGAGTCCTATCCTGCTCACAAGCCTCGTGTTCATCCAGGGCCTGCCACGGCTCAGCCGAGGCTTGGCGCCCGCTGCATGTCAAAGCGAGCCGCGAGCTCGCCCAGGACATCGTTGAGCTGCTCGATCTCGTCGTCTCCGTTGGCCGCGGTGACCTGCACCCGGAAACCCACCTGCGATCTCGGCACGAGCGGGTACGCCGCGAGAGTTACGTAGATGCCCCGCTTGAACAGGAACCTCCCGACCTCGTCGATGTCGTCGCCGTCGCCGAGGGGGAGCTCTATGATCGGCAACCCCGAGGAATTCAAAGTGCGTATTCCGAGCTCCGCGATCCGCTCGAGCACGCGGGCCGTCTTTGTCCGCAGAGCCGCACGAAGGTCGTCGCCCTCTGCCTCATTGACACGAAAGCCCGCGAGCACCGTGGCAAGAGAGGCAGTTGGTGAAGGCCCCGAGTAGAGGTACGGGGCCGAAGCGACCTTCAGGTGGTTCTTCATCCATGTCGGCAGAGCCAAGAAAGCAAGAAGAGACGAGTAGGACTTAGAGAACCCCGAGACGAGCACAAGGTTGTCGTAACTCTCCCCGAAATAGCGCACGATGCTGTTGCCCCGATGCCCATAGGGCTCCTCCGGTGTGGGGGACTCTCCTATAACTCCGAAGCCGTGGGCGTCATCGACGTACAAGAGCGCGTCGTATTCACGGCAGATTCGGGCGTAGGAGGGCAGGTCGGGAACATTACCGGTCATGGAGTTCACCCCGTCGATGCAGACGAGACGCTGCTGGCCCGCCGGTAAGGCGCGCAGGGTCTGCTCAAGGTGTTCGTAGTCGTTCGAGCGGATGCGGTGCAGCGTCGCTCCGGCGCCACGCGCGATCGTCGCTCCTTCATAGATCGTCTTGTGGGCTTGCGCGTCGACGAGAACCGCTCCCTTGCCCGCAATCGCGGGGATGACCGAGGTGTGGATGATCGTGATCGTCGGGAGCACGAGCGAGTCGGGTGCAGCGAGCAGATCCGTGAGCTGTTCCTCGATATCGACATACAGCCGTGGATTACCGAGCAGCCGGGACCAGCTCGGGTGAGTTCCCCAGCGCCACAGCTCACGCTCGACCGACTGGATGACCTCTGGGTGAAGGTCGAGGCCCAGGTAGTTACAGGAGGCGAAATCACACAGCCACTGATCGCCGATACGGATCCTGCGCCCGCGCACCTCGTCTATGACCGCATCCATCATCGGGTGCGACTCACGCAACCGCTCAAGGTCCTCCCAGCGCTCGTCGCGACGTGTGAGCTCCGGACTCGTCGTAACACCATGCCCGTTGCTTGGCTGCACGCCGAGCGTGGTTGTCGAAACCGGATTCATTAGGTGGCCTCCTCATTGGGCGCGGTGAGGTCATGGGGGGGGTCGTTGCGCGAAAGCCTGTCCAACAGCTCGTCAATCTGATCGACCGGCAGTGCCTTGGCGAAGTAGAAGCCCTGTCCGAACTGGCAACCAAGAGCACGGAGATCGTCGACCTGGTGTGCCTGCTCTATACCCTCGGCGACAGTCTGAAGGTGCAAGGTGTTGCCGAGCTGGACGATGGCCTCGGCAAGCACTCCGCTGTCGGCGGACTCGCCCACGTCGTCAACGAAGGACTTGTCGACCTTCAAGATGTCGATCGGGAAGCGCTTCAGGTAACTGAGCGAGGAGTAACCGGTGCCGAAGTCGTCGATTGCGAATGCGACGCCGATCAGCTTCAGCTCCAGCATGCGGGCGATCACCGACTCGGCGTCTTGTACGAGCACACTCTCGGTGATCTCCAGTACAAGGCTCCCCGGGTCAAGACCCGAGCCTGTGAGGGCCTGAGAAACGTCCTCGACCAGCCCGTCGTGTTGGAAGTGCCGCGCTGAGATGTTCACGGAGATGTGGAATCGGCCGGCAAGCCCGTAGTGCAACTGCCACTTGTGCGCCTGTAAGCACGCTTCGCGAAGCACCCAACGCCCGAGCGGGATGATTAGCCCGGTCTCTTCGGCAAGCGGAATGAATTCCTTCGGCAGCAGCAGCCCGCGTTCGGGGTGCTCCCAACGCACGAGCGCCTCGACACCTGTGACAGTGGTCCCGCGTTCAAGGCTGACGATCGGCTGGTAGTGGATCACAAACTCGCCCTCGTCGACGGCACGCTGCAGATCCGCAGTCCTTTCGAGCCGCTCCACCATCGCCGCTTGCAGAGCCGGCTGGTAGACCTCATGACGGCCCTTTCCTCTGGATTTGGCCGCGTACATGGCCACGTCGGCGGCCTGCAGCAGCTCCGCTGGACCCTCGCTCCCGGAGGGGAGCGCGATCCCGATGCTGGCGTGCACTTGGACCTCGCGATCCTCGATCGCAAGCGGTGCGCGCAGCTCGGTGATGATCCGCTCTGCCACCTGGGTGGCCTCACTGATATCCGAGATCTCTTCGAGCAGGACCGCAAACTCATCCCCACCGAAGCGTGCTGCGGTGTCGCCCACGCGCAAAGAGCTGACGACGCGCCCGGCGACAGATATCAACAAGTCGTCGCCCGCGGCGTGGCCGAGGCTGTCGTTCACAAGCTTGAAGTCGTCGAGGTCGAGGAAAAGTACGGCTAGCAGCGACTGGGACCGGGCGGCTCGGGCAAGGGCGTGCTCAAGTCGATCGAGGAACAGGGCACGATTGGCTAGCCCGCTTAACGCGTCATGGAACGCCTGGTGTTTGAGCTCCTCCTCGAGACCCTTGCGCTCACTCACGTCGCGCAATGTCAGGACGATTCCTTCGACAGTCGTGTCGCCCAAGAGGTTGTTGGCCACAACCTCTACGTGACGCCACGAACCATCGCTGTGACGGACACGCCACTGCGTTGTCACAGACATGCCGGCGCGAAACGCCACCCCGGTGTACACCGCCAAAGCCTGTTCTACGTCCTCGGGGTGAATGAGGGTGGTTATGCGCCGGCCCTCGAGCGATCCTGGTTCATAGCCGAAGATCCGGGTCGCCGACGGAGTCTGATATGTGATGGTCGCGTCAGGACGGGCGATCAAGATGACGTCTGAGGCGTTTTGCACCAGCGTCTGGAAGCGTGCCTCGCTGCGACGGGCATGGAAGACCTCGGTCAGCGACTCGCGGTCAAGCGCCAACTCAGCTTGGGCGGCGATCGTCTCGATCGTGTTGGTGAGCTCGACAGGCAGGACCTGCAAGCTGCCGACTCCGATGATTCCTTGAAGTTGGTCCTTGGCAACCAATGGGCAGATCACGAGCTCAGTCGGTGCTTGCGATTCGGTTGCGCCCTCAGGCTTCGGGGTCGCCTCGAGTAGGCAGCGCGCGGTGCGCCCCTCGCTCAGAGACTTTCGGAGGTCTGCTCGCGAGCCGAGAAGGCTCATCAGTTTCTCACTGATCCTCCCGGACTCCGCCGCCACGACCAAGCCCTCAGCAGGGCTCGAAACGGCGAGGGTCACCCCGAGGACGTCACACTGCCCGGCCACGAGTTCGCTGACGGCCGCGATCGTTCCGTGATAAATGCCATCGCGCCCGGACGCCGCAACCAGCTCCCCGGCCGCTTGACGTAAGACCTTCTCGCGCGTCATTGCCTGCTGGTGCGCCTGCACCAAACCTGCCATGCGCAGTAGTACGAAAAGGAACATAACGCCCGCGACGACCGCTATCACCTGTGCGTCGATCGGCTTGCCGAGCGCGGTCTCCACTAACAACACGGCCGGAGCGATCAGGGAGACGGTCGCAAGCAACACCAGCCTGGCCCGGCTCGTGCCGGGCGGCCGCGCCGGCCTTGGCTCCGACAACGCCCGCATGGACGGGTGCAAGGCAGCTGCACCCCAGCACGTGTAGAAGATGATCCAGCCAAGGTCGACGGGGTTTCCGTCGTGCCAAGCCCAGCTCGGGTGCAGGTTGGCCAACCCGTACAGCGAGTCAGAAGCGAGCGTGCCGAGCGCCCCGATTGCAAGCAATTTGCCTGCAGTGTGACGAAGGCCGCCGGAGCCCCAAAGATGGGCCAACATCGCCAGCACGAGCACGTCGCCGAGGGGATATGCCGCTGCTGTGAGCCTTACGAGAATCCCGCCCGGAGCGCGGACATTCGGGCCGATTAGGAAGATCCATGAGAGCAAGCCGACGCCGAGTGTGACCGTTAGAGAATCAAGCAGGCTTGCCCTGTCGCCTCCCGGTACACGCGCGCGTGCGAGAAGAAGCAGTCCTATCGCGAGCACCGGATACATCGTCACGTAGATGGCGTCGATGAACGAGGGGAACGGGATGTTGTTCTGCCCCATGATCTGGTGCCAGAACTTGTAGGTCGTGTCGCCGGTAATGAACAAGAACACGCCAGCACCGAGGAACCACCAGGCGACCGGCGCCTTTGGCCTGTAGCGAGTGATGCCGTAGACGAAGGCGCCCACAGCCGAAAGCCCGAGCAGTGCCCACGCGAACACCTGTCCCGGCCACTCCATCCAAGGAAGGAAGCCGAGCATGCGCGGCACTCCAGAAGGGATCCCGAATGGGAAGTAAATCAAGGCGAAGACTGCCTCAACCGCAAGGAACTTCAGCCACAACTTCGACGGTTGGGACTCGAAATCAGACGGCGCGAGCGTGCCACCGTCAGCCGGACGGGTTACTGCCCTTTTATGTCCGTGTGTCAGCGTCAGTGTCACCTGTGACTCCAGCCTCGCAATTTGTCTCATGTCCCATCGGCTTTTGTCGGTCTTGGCTTGAGCGCGAAAGTGCACTCGGCTCGAGATGTCTTCGCAGCTAGAGATACTGAGACGAGTACGGAGACAGACACTGCAGGAGCGGGCCTATGCAGCCCGAGCTTGTCTGTGGCTGAGTTAGGGCATCACTCAGGCTGACGCGACCTTTGTCGTAGCCGGTGAACCCGTGCTGTGCCTAGCAGACAGTTTCGTCTGGACCACCTGTGCGGCGCTATACGAGCTCAGTGCGGCGGCACCGAGGAAACCAAGACGCGAGACGACATTCGGAAGACGAAGGCCGAGGAGCCGGTCCAGGCTGTAGCGACCGGGCCCGACACCTAGGAGAGTCATTGCGGCCGCCAGGTTGATAGCCGGCAACTCGAATCCGCCTTTTTGTAGCATCGGCCCCTTGTCCGCATGAGTGACGGAGGCGACTGCCATTGCTCCGGCTATGGCCACCGGCCCGAGCGGATTTGCCACGCCAGCGGCGGTGAGCATGCCACCGCCGAGCTCAGAACAACCTGCCAAGATCGCAAAGGCCCGGCCGGGTCGAAGGCCGAGATGATCGAAGCCAACGCTCGCCTTGTCGAGGCCGGGGCCGTCGAAGCTCCCGAACAACTTCTGCGCGCCGTGGACGGCCAGGTACCCGCCCAGGGTCACCCGAAGGCCCAAAAGGGCGAAGTCGTGCATGGTAGTCGTCCCTTCTTCCGTGTTGTCAGTAACTAATATAATATAAGTTGCTATGTTTGAGTCTGCTGTACACGCGTCCCCAATGACCGGGGCGGCGAAACTTGACGCCATCGCCGGTGACAGGGTCAGCTGCGAGGCTTTGACTGCCGTGTTTGCCCTCCTCGGCAAGCGCTGGAGCGGCCTCATCGTCGGGACGCTGCTGTCGGGGCCGGCAAGGTTCACACAGATCTCTCGGCAAGTTCGCGGTGTCAGCGAGCGGGTCTTATCGGAACGACTCAACGAGCTGACCGCTGCTGGCCTTATAGAGCGGAGAGTGCTAGCGGGGCCGCCGGTGGGCGTCGAATATCGTCTTACCCAGCGTGGTGAGGCTCTTCGCCCGGCCTTAGACCAGCTCGGGCTCTGGGCTACCGAACATCTTGGCACCGCCACATCTCCCGACATGCAACGACGGACAACTGGCTCGTGTGCCCCTCTTGAAGAGAGCGACACGACCTAGGCACGGCGTTGTCGGGCTGGGACCTTGTAGGCGGCTACGTCCCAGGTTCACGCGCTCGGGCGTTGTCTCGGCCCGACAGGCTCCTTGGACCTGACGGCCGGCGCAAGCAAGCTAGGCACGAAACCGCTCGCCTGGCATCATGTCTTATGGCCGGGGGGACGAGCGGGCGGAAACAGACAGACTTTGGAATGGACGCGCTCGTCAGGTGGGTCATCATCGCTATCGAGTACGCCATCGTCTCGAGCCTGCTCCTCGTAGCCGGCATCGTCCTGGTGCGGACGGTGATCAGTTTCTTGAGCCACTGGAGCGCTTTTCCTCAGACGGTCGTTGGCGCTATCGATGGGATCCTGGTGGTGATCATCCTCCTCGACATCGCCCACACGGTTTTCGGCCACCTGCGATCCTCGGTGTTCCCCGTGCGACCGTTCCTCGTAATAGGCATTCTCGCCGGAGTGCGGGACATTCTCAGCGCCTCGGCGCATCTCACCCTAACCAGCCTGACGACTACGGACCTCTACGACACCCTGATCTCCCTCGGCGTCGGCGTCGGCGTCGTCGTCTTCCTACTTGTAGGACTCCTCATCCTCGGCCTCAGCGGACACAACGACGAAGATGACGCAAACTGAGTTTCCACCGACGCGACTTTTTGAGACGTCCGCTTCGCAGTAGTCGAGCAACGGACCGCCCGTCCGTCGATCAGGACCTGAGGAACACCACGAGTGAGACAGTGCACGGGCCTGCACACCCAGACGCACAGGGTCTATCAACATCGTTGTGCCGCGTAGCGTTGTTGACAACCGTTCGACGTAGCGGTCCTGCACGTAGGTCCGCGTCGAACCTGAGCCTTTCGATCACCGAGATGGGCTCCGCAACGGGGTGGTGCCGCTAGGCGGACTGGCGGTAACCCCAGGCGACCGAGCCTGCGACAACAGGGCGCACAAAACCGCGATGGCTGCGGACAAAGCCGGCGACTTGTGCAGGGCCATGAGCATCCTGGATGTCACTACCACCATGGCTAGGGCGACGATCGAATCGAGGACAACCGGCCAGAGTACGAATGGGGCGTAGCTCGGTCCTCACTTGCACTGAGAGCGGAGTTGACCATCGCCACAGGTGACCGAGGAGGCGACGAGAGCGACCGAGACCGTAGCTGCGAGCAGCAGCCGCCTCAGCACAGTCCGGAAACGAATATTCCTTTGTCCCCGAGCGCCAGTTGGCTCCCCGGCCCGCGACGCCGGCGCAGTGTATGGCGATGGGCGCGTGAACTCGCCAAAAGTGGTCCGCTGCACTGCCGGATCGTGTCGTCGCGCTGCTCATCGCGCCCAACTTGGATTTCACCTACTAGTTGCAGCCCCAGAGGGGTGACTGGCTGGTAACGACAGCGCGAGCACCGGTGAATCAGGACTCCAAACGACGGCCAGCACCAGCTGCTGTGGTCGCAAGTCCCCTCCTAACATGACTTTCGCCTCTAACCGCGAGGGGTTGGAAAAGCCGACTCTAAAGACGTGGGGTGCTTCCAGCTACCGGTTTTCGAGGAACTCGGGCCGGAGGATTGTCTTGAGTTGCTACGAGAAGAGCCGCTAGGTCACGTCGCCCTCACGGCGCGGGCGCTGCCTGTTGTGCTACCTGTCAGCTTCGCCGTAAGCGGTGGTGACATCGTCTGGCGGTCGGCGCAGGGAACAAAACTGAACGACGCTTGTTGCGACTTCGTAGTGGCGTTCGAAGCGGACCACTACGAGCCGGACCATGCACAGGGCTGGAGTGTCATGGTCCAGGGTCTGGCTCACGTCGTGACCGACAGTGAAGAACTCGACCGGGCACGAGAATTGCCGCTCGAGTCATGGACGTCCGAAGGTGTGGCGGACCGGTACGTCTGCCTTGTGCCCGATGTCGTGACGGGTAGGCGCATCCGCAAGGCCTCGACTAACTGATCGCGATACAGCCGCCTCAATCACTTCCAGCGGAAGTGGACGAACACGCGCCCGAAGTTGTGTGAGTCCTTCTCGACGCGCTGGTACTTGGCCTTGATCTCGGTTTGGTCGAGAAAGCGCAGCACGCGTTTTTTCAATTGACCTGATCCTTTGCCAGGGATGATCTCCACAAGTGTCGCCTTGGTTCGCTCTGCCTCGTCCATCAGATCGCGTAGGGCGCGATCGATGTCGTCCCCGCGGTTATAGATCTCGTGGAGGTCAAGCTTGAGCTTCACGGCATAAGCCCCCGCGTCTAGGTCTGATCAACAAGACATTGGTTCGCTGTGAGGCGTGCTGTTGGCCGAACACTTTGACCTCAGCTCTGGGCCCGCTCGCGAAGAGCTTGCTCATCTGTGAGGCGCAGACGGCGTCCGTCGCCCTCTACCCAGCCAAGGCTTCGCAGAGCCCTGAGCCCTTTGACGATCGCCTCGCGCGAGAGACCGTTCCACGACGCAAGGTCACCTTGTCCCATGGGTACGAGCACCTGACGGACTCCGTCTTTCGAGGTGCCGTAGCGATCAGCGAAATCGACGATGGCGCGACAGAGTCGGCCGAGCGAATCGCTGGCACTGAACTCGAGTTGACGACGCGAAGCCACCCGCAGGCGCTCGGCAACGAGGTGAAGCAGCTCGAGCCCGATGCGTGGATACTCCTCTACGACGGACCTGAAGCGCTCGATGGGGACCACCAGCAGCTCACCTTTCTCAAGGGCACCGGCGTTCGCGGAGCGGGGAGCTCCGTCGATCGAGGAGAGCTCTCCGAGAACGGTCCCGGCGTCGAGGACGTCCAGGATCACCTGGCGCCCAGAAGGTGCCCCGATCCAGATCTTGACAATCCCCTTTAGGACGATCAGAACCTCGTAGGCATCGTCACTCTCCCGAAAGAGGGTCTCGCCGCTATGCATCGGCCGACGCCGCCCAGCCCCGAGGAGTGCCGACCGGGCCTCGTCCCCGATCCTTTCGAGGAACCCGGTACGGGTGTCTTCCATGGCGGGTGGTCTAGTTCAACTCGCCCCTCTCGTGCCGGTCGCCTCGCCCACTTCATCCAGTGATCGTGGTCACGAACAGAGTAGGAATACTCACCTCCGACGGGTACGCGGGCCTTGTTCGCGCCCGGGTCGCTCTTTAGAGTTCAACCAGGCGATGTCCTCAAGATGCCAATTGGAGGGAAACCTATAGATCGAGCGGTGACGAGCTGGAGCCTGGCGACTCCCCTCTGTTTCGGGGAGCTCGGCTAGAAGCTGCAAGTCTGGCGACCAGCCACCAAAGTGTCGAATGCGGGGAGCAATCATGGCCGCCGAGCACGGCGAAGATTGCTAGGACACCTGGGGGCGAGCCGAAAGAGCAGTCGAATGCGAGGACGAACCGAAGCCACTTCAGCCACGGCGACGGTTGCTACGACAAGCCCTGGGCAGTTGCTCTCGGGCAGCGAACCTCTAGCGCACAACTTGCTCAAGCCGCCCACGGTGACCGACCAGTCGCCGTGGGCGGCGCCGCGTGCGGGCACGAGCTTGAGCCTGGTGCATGCCCTCGCGGCCCGCCCGTCTATCTTTCCTCCATGGGCACCCTCCCACGCTGGTTTACCAACACCGGACCTGAGCACTCCCAGTGGTACATCGACCGGTTCCGGAAGATGGCTGGCGACGGAGTCGATCTCGCTGGCGAAGCACGACTTCTAGACGCAATGGTCCCTCCAGCATCGAGGATCCTTGACGCCGGGTGCGGGACGGGGCGCGTTGGTGCAGAACTGGCCAAGCGTGGTCACGATGTCGTAGGCGTAGACCTCGACCCCGTGCTGATCGCCGCCGCAGAGACGGATCATCCCGGGCCAAGGTGGCTCGTTGCGGACCTCGCCGAACTCGATCTGTCCGCTAACGGTCACCCTGAACCCTTCGACGCTGCCGTCCTGGCTGGCAACGTCATGACATTCGTAGCACTCGGCACGGAGAGAACCGTGCTGGAGCACGTCGGTGCGCACGTCCACCCTGACGGCATCGTCGTCGTCGGATTCGGCACCGATCGCGGCTACGCGATGGCCGAGTTCGACGCAGATGTTGCCGGGGCCGGGCTCGTGCTCGAACAGCGCTTTGCCACCTGGGACCTACGGCCCTGGACGCGTGAGTCCGGCTTCGCTGTCAGCGTGCTTCGCAGGCCGATCGGGCAGAGTTATCCGCGTCGGGAGGGCTCGTCCTAGAACCGCGAAGTCGGTTGTGTTGATCCGGCGACCGTAAAAAGAGGATCTCTCGTGCCAAGCCCGTCGCTCGCAACATCGTGACGGTCCTGTTTGTCTGCAGCTGCAGCCTCCATTCCTGGAGCTCTAGGTCGCTGTACTTGTAGTGAGGTCGCCCCGGTACCTTCTGCGGTACCGGGGCGACCTCGCCCGCGAGGGCTGGCATCAGCCCGGTATCAGGTCATGATTCGTGCCCAGAGGCCGTCGGGAGAGCACTTACCACGAGTCGATCGTCCGCTCGTATCGGCTCTCCGAGTCAAGCTCGCCACCGCGTTCAAGACCTCTCTTTCGAGCGCCGATAGTCATAAATAGTGCACGACCCCGCTGGCCTAGCGAGGGAAGCTGGGGCCGTGCACCCGTCGCGCTTGTCTAGGTGTTCTTAGACCCGCGCTACGAACCGAGCCCAGGGAGCTCTATCCGCCAATCATCTGCGACTTCGGACATCTTTCGATGCTCCCATTGCAGATGATCTCGAATCGAGCAAGGCTTCCTGGTCTGAGATTAGGTTCTAGCTGGCCGGCCAGCCACCTGTCTGCGCTGCCGAAGCGCCGTTTGGTGCGGTCTCTTGTGCCACGCAGTCACTTGCGTCCACGCCTTGGTCGAGCGCATAGTACGTGCCCGTGCCAAGCCCACCCCACACAGTCGCGCTGGGCGCTTTCAGGTCTATGACGTACCAACAGTCCTGGGTTCCTTGCGCATAGGCCGCGAGCACCAAGGAGGTCGAGTTGTCGGTCCAAAGCGAAATCACATTTAGCCCAGTCGAGTTCGTCCCACTGTAGAAGGTCAGGTTGGTGTCGATAGCTGAGAGGTCCGATACCTCAGAATCCGATCCGGTGATGACGCCCGCGTAGGTCTGATTCGCCTGGGTGTAGTAGGCGTCAGCGCTCGTGAGGGCGATTTGCAGATTGGACTGCGCCGAAGTCGTGTTCGCTCTCGATGTGGTCGACAAAAAGGTCGGGATGGCGATCGCAAGCAGAATGCCGATGATCAACAGCACAACAAGAAGCTCGACGAGCGTGAATGCCTCTTCGCGTTGGCTGACGCTCCTGAGGTGCCCCCCACAGCGCCCCCCGTGGTCAGGCGTCATCTTCCTCATCCTCCGATCGCTCAATGGTTAAAGGACACTTCTTCTTCGGCAACGAGTGACCCGCCTGGGCCTCCTGATTCATCGAGATCGGCGGTTGAAGCCCCTCCGCGGAGGGGAGCGTCCGGTCCTCGCATCCCGGGACACTCCCCCCAGCGGGTGATCCGAAGCGCGTGGTAGCAGGAAGGGCCGCCACCGGGCACTTCGACGATCGAATCGTGCGCGCCCAGGCGCGATATGGCGTCGCGCTCGGGTCGCCGCTGGATCGGATGATGAAGGTGTTCGTGGGCGCGAGCATCAGGGCGCGACACCAAGTCAAATGACACAGCCGGAAGGAACGACGGTCGTCTGGCCATGAATGCTGAAGCGGAAAGCCTGAACACCCGTCTGAAGTCTTGGGATACCGCTGGAGGCTGCTCACCGATTCTTTGCTCACTTCGCTCGCAGTTACTGATACTTCTCTGCCGAGCGAGGACGGTTTCGCTACTAGCTCCAGCCAGTCCAAGCGACCACAATTGCGGACCGACAATCAATGCTTCCCTCGCAATTGAAACTTGTAGATGAATCCTTCTGGAATGTCAAGCTCCAACCGAGCAATGGGCTCGCCGGGGACCCCCGGATTCGCCGCGCATCGCGGGCGAGTACGAAGAATCAGCCAAAGCGCCGGTGACTGATGAGACCGCGCCTAGAACAAGCTCGTTCCCGTATTCTGATCGCGCGGCAGAGCCGGACCACGTGGCCTTCGCTCGAGACACCGTTTAAGTTACAGGCCATTTTATGAATCTGATCCTGCTCCCTCTCAACGGCTCATATCCGGTCGCTCTCACAACCTGACCTCCTGGCATGGCCGTGCCACTTGCAGATTTGTGACCAGTGGCGAGTTTCGAGATCGCCATGTGCCGCAAACAAGCACCGGTTGCGACGCGACATAGTTCTTCACTCCTCGTAGCTATTCACTCACCGACGGTGGCAGGCGCTATCTCGTACCTCGGCCATGTTCGTAGAACCGACAACCCATCAGCGCCAGGACGGGACCGAACGAACGCGCCTTAGGCTTGTCAGCGATACTCAAGGGAGGACCCAGGTGGCAACGCACGCAGGCATGCAGCCGCGGGCCGATCAGATCAGCAGAACGAGGCCGGTGATATCGGTCTGCGGCCTCACGAAGCGTTACGGCGATATCGAGGCCGTGCGAGGGATCGATTTCGAGGTTGCGCGGGGAGAGACCTTTGGCTTCCTCGGTCCGAACGGGGCGGGAAAGACAACTACCATCAAGATCCTTTGCACCCTTGCCCGAGCGACCTCTGGTACAGCCACGGTCGCTGGCCACGATGCAAGCAGCGAACAGGACGAGGTCCGCCGCAACATCGGGCTCGTGTTCCAGGACACCACGCTCGATACCTATCTGACAGCGGAGCAGAACCTTCGCTTTCATGCCGCTCTCTACGCCGTCCCGAAAAGAGTCATCGCGCCGCGGACACGCCAAGTGCTCAATATGGTTGGGCTATGGGACCGCAAGGACAATCTCGTCAGCACCTTCTCCGGCGGTATGCAGCGTCGCCTCGAGATCGCCCGGGGCCTTCTCCACGCGCCCCACGTGCTCTTCTTGGACGAGCCGACGGTCGGACTCGACCCGCAGACGAGAGCCTCGATCTGGAAGTACATCAATGACCTCAAGCGTCGCGAGGACATCACGATCTTCCTGACCACTCACTACATGGACGAGGCCGAGAACTGCGACAGGATCGCGATCATCGACCATGGCAAGATCGTGGCCATCGACACCCCCGAAGCCTTGAAGGCGAGCGTGGGCAAGGACCGGATCCAGATCCAGACAGCAGATGACCCCGCGGCCATCGCCGCCTTGAGGCTTCACTTCGGTCTCGATTCGGGTATGCACGACGGCGCCGTCACCTTCTCAGTAGCTTCCGGAGAGGAATTCGTTCCTCGTCTGTTCGCAGAGCTCGAGGTGCCGATCCGCACTGTGAGCGTTTCTCGTCCGTCACTCGATGACGTCTTCATGTCCTACACCGGAAGCACGATTCGCGATGCGGAAGCCTCGAGCGGCGACGTGATGCGCCAGCGGGCAGCGCACTGGCGTGGGGCAAGGCGCTAGCGATGACCACAGAGCTGGTCGAAGCTACAGCGGCCGGCGAGACCGAAGCCGAGCTGGTCGCAGAGATCAGGGTTGGTCTGCCCGAGCACGGCCTCGGGCACGACCTTCGGGCCGTGAGCATCGTGTGGCGCCGCGAGCTGATCCGGTTCCGCACCGACAGGCTGCGAGCCATCACCTCGCTCGTACAACCATTCCTGTTCCTCTTCGTGCTCGGCACTGGACTGTCCACGCTGGCAAAAGGTGGCATGCCACCAGGTGTGAATTTCAAAACCTTCATCTATCCGGGCGTGCTCGGCATGTCAGTGCTGTTCACCGCCGTCTTCTCGGCAGGCTCGATCGTATGGGACAGGGAGTTCGGCTTTCTCCGTGAGATGCTCGTAGCCCCCGTGCGTCGCGCCTCTCTTGTGATCGGCAAGTGCCTTGGAGGCGCAACGATCGCCACCTTCCAAGGCGTCGTCTTCCTTGCCCTGGCGTGGTTCGCCCACGTCCCCTACAGCCCGCTGCTATTGCTGACTCTCGTTGGCGAGCTTTTGTTGCTGTCTTTCACTTTGACCGCGTTCGGCCTGATGATGGCGGCCCGGATCAAGCAGTTCCAGTCGTTCATGGCACTGACTCAGATGCTCGTCATGCCGCTGTTCTTCCTCTCTGGCGCCCTTTATCCGCTCAACGGCCTGCCAGGGTGGCTAAGCGTGTTGACGCGGATCGACCCACTCACCTACGTCATCGGACCGATGCGCCACAGCGTTTTCAGCCACCTGAACCTTCCCGCGTCGGCCACCGCCCGCCTCGCTCCGAACATCACCTGGGGCAGCTGGACGGTCCCAGTCGGGCTCGCCCTCGGAATCGTGGCTGCGATGGGAGTTGCCATGATCGGCATCGCTATCGCTGAATTCCGCAAGACCGAGTGAGCTCGCCCCCAACAACAGTGGAGACGATCGGCACCGCCCTTGCTTTCCCGAATTCAATCGGCAGAGTCGTCGCGTGCTCGGCTTGGGGGGAGTTCTTACACTTATGCCCTGACCTCGCGGCCGCGGGCAAGGCGCTGCTCTACGAGCGCGGCCTGATGGGCCTGCGCTTTCTCGCCACAGTCAGACAAGACGGTGGTCCGCGACCCGATCTGTCCACTTGTGACGAAAGACGGTTCATCATCCCCAGCCCAAAGCGCGACGACCTCCGGCGCGACAGCCGGTTCGCCCTGCACCGTGAAACGTTCCCGCCGACGCGTCATGACAAGGCCTTTTACGCCACAGGCAGGGCCGTGTTCATGAGCGATCCGGAATTTCGCGACGCTCTCACGGGCCAGGTCCGCTTCGAACTGGACATCGATAAGCCCGGGCTGGTTTCGAAGCTGAGGACGTTGTCGAGTCCAAGCTCGATCGCTGCCTCGTGACGCTCACCCAAGCGCGCGACGGCTTTGACTGTCGACAGACGACCCCGACGGCCTGAAACACGCGAAAAACAAGTAACTACCCAGGAGCGATCCACGCATTCTAGCGCTGGAAGCCTGCTGGGTGAAAGCGAGACGGATTTCTCAGCCTGAGCGAGTTAGGGCTAGAAAGGGCTCAGGAGTTCGGCAAGCCAAGGAGGCAGCGTGGACGTCCGTCAATGGGTCTGTGTCGACGGCAATGAGGCCGCTGCCAGAGTTGCATACGCCCTTTCCGAGGTGATCGCGATATATCCGATCACACCTGCCTCGCCCATGGGCGAGCACGCAGACGACTGGGCCACAGCCCGGCGGGAGAACCTCTGGGGACAGGTACCCGACGTCATCGAGATGCAGTCGGAGGCAGGCGCGGCCGGAACCTTCCATGGCGCCCTGCAAAAAGGTGCCCTTGCTACAACCTTCACGGCCTCGCAGGGTCTTTTGCTGATGGTGCCGAACATGTTCAAGATCGCCGGCGAGCTGACACCAGCGGTCATGCACGTCGCCGCCCGCACAATCGCGACCCATGCCCTGTCGATCTTCGGTGATCAGTCCGATGTCATGCATGCCCGCGCGACGGGCTGGGCGATGCTGGCTGCAAGCTCGGTCCAGGAGGCCCACGACTTCGCCCTGATATCTCACGCCGCCACCTTGAGGGCCCGAGTACCGTTCCTTCACTTCTTCGACGGCTTCAGGACCTCCCATGAGATGGCGAAGATCGACATCCTAAGTAGCGAGGACTTGGCAGCTCTCATCGACACGGACGCTCTCATCGAGTTCCGACTGCGGGGGATGAACCCCGACACGCCGGACGTGCGCGGGACCGCCCAGAACCCAGATGTCTTCTTCCAGGCTCGTGAAGCCTGCAATCCCTATTACCTCGCAGTCCCGGGGATCGTGCAGGAAACGATGGACGCGTTCAGCGCGAGGACCGGTCGCTCCTACGGTCTAGTCGAGTACCGGGGCGCGCCCGACGCCGAAAGGGTCGTCGTGCTCATGGGTTCGGGTGTCGGGGCCACGCGCGAAGCAGTGGACGCTCTCGTCAAAGAGGGCGAGCGTGTCGGCATGCTGACCGTGCGCCTGTATAGGCCTTTCCCGGCACAGCAGCTCGTGTCCGCCTTGCCGCCGAGCGTCCGTTCGATCGCTGTACTGGACCGGACCAAGGAACCCGGAGCGGTGGGTGAACCTCTTTACCTCGACGTTCGGGCGGCCATAGATGAAGCGATGGACAGCGAGGAACCGCCTTTCGCCGCGTCCCCACGGGTGATCGGGGGCCGATACGGCCTCTCCTCCAAGGAATTCACGCCGGCCATGGCAAAGGCCGCCCTCGACGAGCTCAAGAACGACCGGCCCAAGCGCCATTTCACCGTTGGCATCTACGACGACGTGACCTCGCTCTCGCTTGCCTGGGACAAGGACTTCCGTCCTCCGCGTCCCGACTCCGAGGTCCAGGCCGTCTTCTACGGTCTCGGCTCGGACGGCACCGTCGGGGCAAACAAGAACAGCGCCAAGATCATCGTCGAGGCAACAGACGACTTTGTGCAGGGCTACTTCGTCTACGACTCGAAGAAGTCGGGTGCCATGACCGCCTCGCACCTGCGCTTTGGGCCCGAGCCCATCAGCTCGACCTATCTGATCAGCGATGCCGACTTCGTTGCGTGCCACCAGTTCAACTTGCTCGAGCGGGTAGACATACTTGAGGTCGCTGGAGACGGGGCAACTTTCCTGCTCAACAGCCCCTACGGCCCAGCCGAGGTCTGGAGTCACCTTCCCGCCAAGGTGCAGCGTCAGGTGCAGGAAAAGCACATCCGCCTCTGGGTGATAGACGCCCTTCGCATCGCAGCCGAGACGCAGATGGGCAACCGGATCAATACCGTCATGCAGCCGTGTTTCTTCGCCCTTTCCGGCGTCCTGCCTGCCGACGTCGCCGTCGCAGAGATCAAAGCATCGGTTGAGAAGGCCTACGGCAAACGCGGCCGTACCATCGTCGAGCGCAACTTCGCCGCCATCGACGCCGCTCTTGCGAACCTCGCCGAGGTGGCCGTCCCGGCGGAGCTTTCTGCAGGTGGTTCGATCGGCATTCCCGTACCTGCCTTAGCTCCTGACTTCGTCCGTCACGTGACCTCCATGATCATCGACGGCCAAGGCGACCTACTTCCAGTCTCTGCCATGCCGGCAGATGGTCGTTTCCCGTCCGCGACGACGCGCTACGAGAAGCGGGACATCGCCGTGGAGATGCCGATATGGGACCCGGACATCTGCATCGACTGCGGCAAGTGCGCCATCGTCTGTCCTCACGCGACCATCCGCATGAAGGTCTACCCCTCCGCTGCGCTGCAAGGGGCTCCCGACGGGTTCATGTCCAAGCCGTTCCGTTCGAAGGATCTTGCCGGCCATTTCATGACGATCCAAGTGGCACCGGACGACTGCACAGGCTGCGGCGTCTGCGTCGATGTCTGCCCGGCGAAGTCCAAGACCGAGGTCAAGCACAAGTCCATCAACATGGAGCCGGCCAGCCAGCACCGTGAGCGCCTACGCAGCCACTGGGACTTCTTCTTGTCCATACCGGAGCTGGACCGCTCCGCACTGCCGCACGACTCGGTGAAGGGATCACAGGCCCTGCAGCCGCTCTTCGAGTTCTCCGGCGCCTGCTCGGGCTGCGGCGAGACGCCCTACCTGAAGCTTGCGAGCCAGTTGTTCGGCGACCGCATGCTCGTAGCCAACGCCACTGGTTGCTCGTCGATCTACGGCGGGAACTTGCCCACGACGCCATGGTCCGTGAACGGTGAGGGGCGTGGCCCGGCATGGAGCAACTCGCTTTTCGAGGACAACGCCGAGTTCGGTCTCGGAATCCGGCTGGGTCTCGAGGCCCAGCAGGAAAGAGCGAGAGGCCTGCTCCTGAATCTCGCCGCCAAACTCGGCCCGGAGCTGGCCGCTTCGATCCTCGAGGCCGACCAGTCAGACGAGGAGGGAGTCTTCGCCCAAAGGGCGCGGGTGGCAACGCTCGAGGAGCTGTTGCGGCATCTGCAGGACTCCGGCGACGCGGACGACGCAGTCGCGGCGAGGCACCTGCTCGCACTCACGAGTGCGCTTGTGCGAAAGAGTGTCTGGATCTTTGGCGGTGACGGGTGGGCCTACGACATCGGCTTCGGCGGCTTGGACCACGTCCTGTCCTCAGGGCGCGACGTGAACATCTTGGTACTCGACACCGAGGTTTACTCCAACACAGGAGGCCAGGCGTCCAAGTCCACACAACGCGGCGCGATGGCTAAGTTCGCAGCCGCAGGCAAGGAGTCGGCCAAAAAGGACCTTGGAGCCGTGGCGCGCTCTTACGGCAACGTCTATGTGGCCCAGATCGCGATGGGGGCCAACGACACCCAGGCCACAAAGGCCCTCCTCGAGGCCGAGGCCTACCCGGGAACGTCGCTCATCATCGCTTACTCGACCTGCATCGCACACGGGATCGACATGGCCAAGTCGATGACGCACCAGAAAGACGCTGTCCGCTCCGGCTACTGGCCCCTGTACCGCTTCCACCCATCGGATGCAGAGACGGGCCAGCCTTTCCAGCTCGACTCGAAGGCACCTTCGATCCCGATTGCGGAGTTCGTCGCCACCGAGGCGCGCTATGCAACCTTGGCCCGGACATACCCCCAGCAAGCAGCCCGGCTCGCTGAGCTCCATCAGGCAGATGTCACCGAGCGGTGGCGTTACTACGAACAACTGGCGGGGGTGCATCGAACGGTTCCTCAGGTCACCCCCGACGGGCAGCCCGAGGTCGATTCGGTGGCGGGATACCAAGACGACGAGGAGGTGCAGTAATGCCCGGTGCTAGCAACATCGATCTAAGGACGAACTATCTAGGCCTGGAACTGTCATCGCCAATCGTCGCCTCGGCAAGCCCTCTCACGCGCGAGGTCGAAGGTGCCAAAGCTCTTGCAGATGCGGGTGTCGGTGCGGTCGTCCTGCCGTCTCTGTTCGAGGAGGAGATCATCGCCGAGGAGGTCGGGCTGTCGCTCGCCCTCGAGGCCGGAAGCGGTCACTTCGCCGAGGCGCTCGACTACTTCCCTGCCGTTCACGAGTTCACGAGTGCCGTCGACCAGTACCTCCAGCACCTCGAGCACACTAAGAAGTCCGTTGAGGTGCCCGTGATCGCGAGCCTGAACGCGTCCTCGACTGGCGGCTGGGTGCGCTACGCGCACCTTCTCGCCGAGGCGGGCGCAGACGCCCTCGAGCTGAACGTCTACCGGGTGCCGACAGACCCTCAGCTCAACGCGACACAGGTAGAGGAGCTGGACCTCGCCCTTATCGCCAACGTCTGCGACGCCGTCTCGCTGCCAGTCGCTGTGAAGCTCTCCCCCTACTACTCGGCCATGGCGCATTTTGCCGCCAAGGTCGTCGCTGCCGGGGTCGGCGGGCTCGTGCTGTTCAACCGCTTCTACCAGCCCGACCTGGATCTCGAGTCGATGGACGTCGTCCCGCGTGTGGAGCTGTCGCGCAGTTGGGAGCTGCGTCTCCCTCTGCGGTGGATCGCCATCCTGCGACCCCAGCTCGGACGGGGACCTTCTCTCGCCGCAAGCTCGGGCGTCTACTCCGGCTACGACGTCGTAAAGGCCATCGCCGTCGGCGCGGACGTGGCCATGATGACCTCGGCGCTGCTCCAGCTCGGACCGAGCCATGTCAGCCTCGTCGAGTTGGAGCTGCGCTCGTGGCTCGCCGACCACGAGTACGTGTCGGTTTCGGAGTTACGTGGCTCTGTGTCGCAGGAGACCTCGATCGAGGCAGGTGCGTTCGAGCGGGCCAACTACTTAAAGATCCTGCACTCCTGGACGAGCGACCTTCCTGGCCTCGAGTAGGCCGCCAGGCGATACGAGCTGGCGTGGCGGGCCGGACTCGAAGCGTTCAGAAGGCTTCTTGTCATCGCGCTTAAGGTTCGTAACACTGGCGCTGTGACGGACTACCGCGCCGAGCTCGACGCCGAGGTGTACTTCTCCAACGGAGGCAGGCTCGCCACCCAGGGCTTCCGCATCGACGTGCCCGGTCCGCAGGTCGATCGGGACGAGATGGTGGCACTTTTTCTAGCCGCCCTCGGTCTGTTGATGGTCGAGCATGTCGAGCTCTCGCGCGCGAGCGTGTTCCCCGAAGCCCACAAGGGAACCCGCGGTGGCCCGAGCGACACCCGGACCCGGCCCGATGCGGAGCCGCCCTGGCAAGTGGTCGAGCTCAGCCATGTCATCACAGCAGCCATGACGACGTACCCGGGCCTGCCCGGGCCAGAGATCTCGCCATATCTCACTCGCGAAGCCTCCCGGGCCACTTACGCGCCGGGAACTGAGTTCGCCATCGACTGGGTGACGATGGTGGGCAATACGGGCACCTACCTCGACAGCCCGTACCACCGCTACGCGGACGGGGCAGACCTCGCCGACTTGGAACTGGGCGCGCTCGCCGACCTACCGGCGGTCGTGGTCCGCACACTGGGCAGCAGCGCCCGGGCGGTGGATATCGGCTCGCTTGCGGCCCACGATGTCTCCGGACGCGCCGTGCTTTTGCATACAGGGGGCGACGCGCACTGGGGCACACCCGAGTACGCCACCGAGGCCCCATACCTGACTGAAGGTGGGGCGCGTTGGCTCGTCGAACGCGGCGCCCGCCTCGTGGGGATCGACTCGGTCAACATCGACGACATCTCCGACCGGCGCCGGCCGGCTCACAGCCTGCTTCTGGCCGCAGCCATACCGGTCGTCGAGCACCTCTGCGGACTCGAGGCCCTCCCGCCCACGGGAGCACGCTTTAGCGCCGCCCCACCCCGGATTTCGGGCTTCGGCACTTTCCCGGTACGGGCCTGGGCGGCAGTGCCGAGTCGATAGCCGCGCGCGAGCTCCCGAGGCAATGGCCGGCTCCTTGCTTGGCGCCGCGGGCTTGGCTGTAGCTTTGCAGGACCAGATTCCCATCGTCTAAATGCCCCCCGACGAGAAAGGCTCGACGCTGATGGTGCCCCGCCCGGTAAAGCTCCGCGAAGCCCTGGCGTCCTTCGAGGACCTCTACAGCCCTCGCATCGTGGAACGCGTCAATGACTACGACGTGCGGATCGCGCACGTCGCGGGCGAGCACGTCTGGCACGTGCACGATCACACTGACGAGTTCTTCCTTGTGCTCGAGGGGACCTTCGACGTGTCGCTTCGCGAGTCCGATGGCTCTGTTCGAACAGTCTCGCTGCACGAAGGAGAGATCTTCGTCGTGCCCAAGGGCACCGAGCACAAGCCGGCGTCCTCCGGAGGCTCGATCCTCATGTTCGAACCGTCCGGGACGTCGACTACGGGCGACCGTCACCTCGGCGAGATCCCCAGCCACGTGGAAGCAACGACAGGCCACGAAATGTTCGGCGAAAATGGCTGAGACCACATCGGGGCATCGAGCCGGGAGGTCGGGATGGAAGAACTGAGCCGTGGCCCAGCGCGAGTTGCCGACGAACTGCGACGCCTCGGGGTCATGGCCGAGGTGAAACAGATGCCAGACAGCACGCGTTCGGCACCGGAGGCCGCGGCCGCTGTTGGCTGCGACGTCGCCCAGATCGTAAAGTCCCTCATCTTCCGCTCGGTCGCGGCCGACGAGGCGGTCCTCGTGCTCGTCTCGGGAGCCGACCGCGTAGACGAGGACGCCTTGGCGAAGGTCTTGAACGGGCAGGTAGAGCGAGCCACAGCGGAGTTCGTGCGGGCCCGCACCGGGTACTCCATCGGGGGCGTTCCACCGCTGGCGCACACGACACCGGTTGCCACCTACATCGACGAGCACCTTCTTAGCCACACCGTGGTGTGGGCAGCTGCCGGGACTCCCCGAGCCGTGTTCTCGATCGCGCCCTTGGACCTGCTCCGGGTCACATCGGCCAAGCTCGTAGCCGTCGCGTCTAGTTGAGATCAGGTACTGGAGGACCTGGTCGTGTCGAGTTCGTATCATGACCGAACCGACCTTTCGGCCGCGTGGGTGAGCGAGGTAGCCGACGGCGTCTTCGCCTACATTCAGCCCGACGGCACGTGGTGGATCAACAACACCGGCTTCATCCGCGGAGAGCGCACCGTGGTATCGATCGACACGTGCTCGACCGAACGCCGTACTCGTGCCTATCTGGCCAAGGTGGCCGAGATCGCCGGGCAGGTCCCGCGGGTCCTGGTGAACATCCACCACCACGGGGACCACACCAACGGCAACTGCTTCCTTCCTTTCGCGACCATGATCGGCCACGAGCACTGCCGGGAGGAGATGCTGAAAACCGGGATCATGAGCACCGACGGGCTATTCGAGGACGTCGAGTGGGGCGATCTCGCGCTCATGCCCCCCTTTGTGACCTTTGAGAGCCGACTCGACATTTACGTCGACGACCTCAAGATCGAGCTCCTCCATCTCACCGCCGCCGCCCATACGACCAACGACGTCGTCGCCTGGATCCCTGAGCACAAGGTGCTCTACAGCGGTGACCTCATCTTCAACGGCGGCACACCGTTTGTTCTCATGGGGTCTGTGTCCGGTTCGCTCGAGGCCCTGAGCGCGCTGGTGGAACTCAACTCGAGCCGGAAGTGATAGTGCCAGGCCACGGTCCGCCCGGGGGCATCGAGATGATCAACACCTGTGGCTCGTACCTCCGCTGGCTCCAGCAGCGCGCCGAAGAGGCGGCCGCTGCCGGGCTCACCCCACTCGAAGCTGCCCGGGAGCTGGACCTCGGCGCGTTCGCGAGCCTCCGAGACCCCGAGCGCCTCGCAGGCAACCTGCATCGCGCCCTTGCCGAGTGCAAGGGGGCCAGGCCCGGTGAGCCCATCGACATCATGGGCGCCCTTCACGACATGATCACCCTGAACGGCGGCACGCCCCTTCGCTGCATGGCCTGAGCGCTCTCACGCCGATAGCCTCCCTCAGGGACAGCTAGCAGGGGATCGGCCGATGAGCTCCAATACCACCCAGCGAAGGAACCCTTCCGGTGACGTGGTGATCAGGCCCGTGCTCGAGAAAGACCTCGGCCGGATCGACTTGATCTTTCGGAGCGCGTTCGGCACTTTCTTCGGCGCCGAGGAGCCCGAGAAGATCTTCGCCGACACCGAGCTCGTACGTACTCGCTGGCTGGCGGATCCTGGAGCCGGTTTCGCAGCCGAGCTCGAGGGCGAGTTGGTCGGGTCCAACTTTGTCACAACGTGGGGGAGCTTCGGCTTTTTCGGGCCTTTGACGGTCCGGCCCGACTGCTGGGACCGCGGCATCGCCCATCGGCTCATGGAGGCCACGATGGACCTGTTCAGATCGCGCGGCACAGAGCATCTGGGCCTGTTCACCTTCGCCCACAGTCCCAAGCACATTGTGTTGTACCAGCGCTTCGGTTTCTGGCCGCGTTTCCTCACAGCCGTCATGGAGGCGCCCGTGATCCCGCCGGCCCAACCGGGCTCCTACGCCAAATTCTCCGAGCTCGCCACTCGCGACCGGGCCGGTTTGACGAGCTCGGTGCGAGAGCTCACCGGCTCAATATTCGATGGTCTAGATATCAGCCGGGAGATCGATGCCGTGTTCGACCAGAGGCTCGGCGAGACGGTCCTGATCGAAGACTCTTCCGGGCTGCAAGCTGTCGCCGTGTGCCACATCGGTTCAGCTACAGAGGCCGGGAGCGGCATCTGCTACCTGAAATTCGCCGCGGTCAAGCCCGGGCCCGACGCAGCTGTGTCGTTCAGCCGGCTGATAGAGGCTTGCCACGACCTTGGCGCAGCGTCGGGCGCGGGCATTCTCCAAGCGGGGGTGAGCTTCGCCCGTGAACGAGCCTACGGAGCCCTTCGCGACAAAGGCTTCCGCACCCAATTCCAGGGAGTCGCGATGCACTGCCCGAACGAGGACTGCTACGACACCCCCGCCAGCTGGGTCCTCGACGACTGGCGCTGAAACCACACCCTCTCCTACCTCGCATTCGAAAAGCGACCGCCCCAGTGGTTCTCCTCTCGAAGCGGGCGGCCGAATGACCTTCTGGGCCGTTCGGCTCGAAGATCTAAGCGCTCCCTCGCGTTCGCGATGCCCGCCCTTTCCGCTTCGGGTGAGCTGAGTGTTCAGACGGTCGAACTCAAGGCGAGGAACATCGACGACGGGCCAGCATTCGACGTTGCCGTCGGCCCTCATCAGGCGATACCAACTGGTGAGGACCAAGAACAGGTGAGGCCGCGCTTTTGCCGAGCGGTCAGAGGCCGGCGCTGAGCTCGCTGTCACGACCCGCACCGCTGGCAACCTCGCCTGCGGGCTCAACTGCAAGCGTGCGCGGCCTGAACAGGACTAGTGCTGGCCGCCCACTCGCCGCCGGCGGCCGCGGCGGCTGGCGTCTCCCCAGAGCACGATCTGGGGTGAGACCCACGATGCGAAGGCGTCAGGGCCGAGTGGGCCAACGATCTCCCCGCTCTCGTCCGCCGAGCTCGAAGCCTCTGGCTCCCCGGCGATGAAGAGCCGGTAGCGACAGCCGTCCATGGTGAACTCCCAGGGCAAGCCAGGCTCTGCCTTTCGGAGCGATTTGAGCGCGCCCACGAGCCTGGTCTCCAGTCGATCGAAGCTGCCGTCCGGGTCGACCACCTCGCAGGACCCACAGGTCTGGGAGGCGACGTTGGAAAGTTCCTCGGAAAGGTGGTTCAACAGTGCCCAGCGTGCGTCTGGCCACTCGCCGTTGAGAACCATGCCGTTGCCCTCGTCAAGGCTTGGGTAGTACGGCTCCCGATCCCAGAGCGAATCGTCACGTACCTCAGCGAGCCAGGTCCCCGTCAGGGTTTTCGTCATGATGTCGTAACCCCTCTTTTTCTGATCCGTCACTTCCTACAGAATACCTGTCTCTGAGCGCCATTGGTAGTGCACAAAGCAAAAAGGAGCCCTGTACAGGTATCTACAAGAGTTTGCCGACGCAGCTAAACCGGTTCATCAAAGGTTTGGGAGAGGATAGTCAGCATTCTCGCCATATTCAGGCGTCGTCAACAGACCCTTGTCTACAACGGGCGCCTCGGCCCGGTGTGGCCGCTGGAATTGGCCTGACGCCTGGCAGCGATGCTCAGGTGATGTCAGAGCGCAGGGTCGTAAAGCTACCCAACAATGCGAGCGCGACGCCGTAGATCAATAACATGATGGCTCCACCCCACCACGGCAAAAGGGGGCTGTTGCCTCCAAAAGTGCTGCGGGCGGCATCCTCGAGCGCCGTCGCGGACTGGCCTGGAAGATACTCGCCGATCGTGGGCCATATGGCGCCGACGATGTTCTCGATGACGAGAGTGAAAATAAGGCCGACGACGATCGCGACGATCTGGTTCTTCAACAGCGCGCCGAGGCCAAGGCCGTAAATGGCGAACAGCCCAGTTCCAAGAATCACCCCAGGGGCGATTTGAGACCAGTCGTGCCACATGTCGTGCGTATTGGCGACGTAATAAAAACCGTGGCTCACCGAGCACGTCGCCTGCGACATCCCCTGGCTCACGCCGGCCAGTGACAAACACGAGTGCACCTGAACCGCGACGAGGATGAGCCCGAGCACAAGTCCGGCCAGCATCGTGACCACACCCATCAGCAAGCCCGCGCCGAAGCTGATCCCGAGCTTGGCGGTGACGACGCGGCCCCGACGCGGTTCGGCGAGGAAGGTTGGAGTTACCGTCTTGTGCCTGTACTCACCGGTGATGATGAGCACACCGAGCACGAGCGCTAACAACCTCGAGTTGTCGAGGACCGAGAACACGTTGGTGAACCACTGTGACGAGCCGTGCGGGACGATGCCGGCCGCACCTCCGTGACGCCCACCGGGGGCGAAAGCGAGGGCGAAGCCGAAGAGCAGGTCGATGACCACGACAATGGCGAAGACCACATAGCTCGACCAGATCGTCCAGAGTTTGCGGGCCTCCGCCCTTATCAGGCCGACCATCACTTAGCTCCGGTCACAGTGTCCGAGACAGTTGCAGGAGAGGCCGCTTGAGCCTCAGCGAACCTGCCGTAGTCGCCCACCGGTGGCGCAGCCTGTCCCGCGAAGGCCTGTTCGCCGCCGGTGAGGGAGAAGAAAAGCGACTCGAGCGACTCGGTGGACGAGAACATCTCGTGGACCTCGATGCGGTTCTCGACCATCACCGGGCCTATCTGCTCAGGTGTCGCGCCCTCGGAGACGACATAGCCGTCAAGCGCTGACGCCGGCAGGTTCGCCGCGTGAAGGGCTCGGACGAGACGCTCGGCGTCCGGCGTTCGAACCCTGACGGACCGTTTCGTGCCAGCGAGCAGGTCAGCGAGCCGGCCCTGAGCGGCAAGGTGCCCCGCCGTGAGGACGATGACGTCGTCCACGATGAGCTGTGCCTCCGACAGCAGGTGCGAGGACACAATCACGATGCGCCCCTCCTCGCTGAGGTCGGTGCGTTCTGTGGCGTAGAACCTGAGAAAGTCGCGAAGCCAAGCGATCCCCTGCGGGTCGAGGCCGTTTGCCGGCTCGTCGAGGACGAGGATGTCAGGCTTGCCCAAAAGCGCCCGGGCGAGCTCCAGCCTTTGGCGCATGCCCATTGAGTAACCGCCAACCTTACGATCGCCCGCTTCCTTGAGCCCCACGAGCTCGAGGCATTCCTCCACCCTCGAAAAGGGGAGGTCGGACATCGACGCGGTGAGCTTCAGGTGGTTGCGTGCGCTACGGGCAGGGTGGAAGCCCGAGGCCTCGAGCACCGCGCCCACTCGTCGGGTCGGGTTGGGAAGCTCCCGATATGGGTGGCCGTCGACAAGTACGGTGCCCGAAGTGGGCGAGACAAGCCCGAGAAGCATCCGCAAGGTCGTCGTCTTGCCTGCCCCGTTCGGGCCGAGAAAGCCTGTGACCCCACCCGGAATCGCGTCGAAATCGAGGTGGTCCACCGCTATGACCTGGGCACCGAAACGCTTGGTCAGCCCCCGGGCTTGGATTGTCGGCATGTGCGGGCGCGGCCTCCGTCAGACTTGTCTCGGCGTCCGCACTGGGCGGCGCTTTCGACCTTAGTTCCGTGTGTGCCCATCACCATAGGTGCGCCTGTTTCAGCCATGTTGCTCGTGGCGGTAGATTGTTATCGACAGTCCTAGCGAGGGAGGCACAGAGTGTTCAACAGGCTTAGGAGGTTGCACGCGGGGGTAGTTCTGGTGACAGCGATCGTCCTTCTCGGAGGATCCGCCGCCGCCGCAACTGCCGCACCTGCCCATCATTCGCCCGCACCGTCTCAGGCGGGTGCGGTCGTCACCTCGGTGAACGGCGTCCCGACGGCGGGCACATGCGGCGTGGCGAGCACCGCCGGTACGTTCACGATCGTGGGCGAGAATCTCAGTATCGTCACCGTGGAGGTCTCGGCGACGACTACGACTTTCACTGACGCCGCCGACACGTCGCCGTCGTTCGCCGATGTCTGTGTCGCAAGCCACATTGAACTCGCCGGCAGCTTCTCTTCGGGCACCGTGACAGCAAGCTCTGTAACAGTGCTCCCGCCTCAACCCATCTCGACCAACGGTGTAGTCACGTCCCTCAACGGTGTCTCCACGGCCGACACCTGTGGAACAGCCAAGGGCCTCGGTGCTTTCACCTTTGTGGGAAAGCACCTGCGGATCGTCACGGTGAACGTCATCTCGACGACGACCTTCACCGACAGCGCTGACCCGGCACCGTCGTTCGCCGATGTCTGTGTAGGCAGCCAGGTGAAGACTCTTGGCACTTTCTCATCCGGCGCGCTCACGGCGATCTTCGTCGAAGTCGTGCCGCCAAGGCTGGACAGCGCGAGAGGGATCGTCACTGCAGTCAACGGTGCCTCCACCTCCGGCACCTGCGGCAGCTCAGGTGTGGCGGGCACCTTCACACTGGTCCCACGTAGGCACTCGCGCCTTGTGACGGTCGAGGTTGGCACGACGACACCGTTCACTGACTCGGCCGACCCGACTCCGTCGTTCGCGGACCTATGTGTTGGCGATCATGTGAGCGTGGTCGGGACCTTCGCCACAGATGGACTCAGCGCGACCTCGGTCGCTGTGCTCCCCCCGAATCAGGGCCATGACCAGGGCCTGGTCACTTCCGTCAATGGCACATCGACCGCCGGAACATGCGGCAGTGCAGCTTCGGCGGGCGCCTTCACTCTCGTAGGCAACTGGCGCCGTGGCATCGTCACGGTACAGGTGGCAACCACGACGAAGTTCATCGACGCTGCTGACGCGACGCCGTCGTTCGTCGACGTCTGCGTCGGAGGTCACATCGGGGTCCTCGGCACCTTCTCCTCCGGCACCCTGACAGCGACCACGGTCGCCGTGCTGGCTGCGCAAGGAGCCAGAAAGGGACACGGGCACGACCACGGCCACGGCCACGGCCACGGGCGCCGTTAGATAGTCGGTTAGTCAGTCGCTAGTAGTCACCGGGGCCGATCGCCCCGGTGACTACTAGCCGTTCCTGCGGGTTGCCACCAAAACCGGGATCTCACGGGCTGTGTTGGACTGGTACTCGGCATAGGGCGGAAAAGCGGCTACCGCCCGTTTCCACCAGAGCGCCTTCTCATCGCCGGTCACCTCCCGCACGACAGCGTCAAAGGGCTCGGGGCCGTCTTGGATGATCACGGCCTGGGGGTCCGCCTTCAAGTTGTAATACCAAACCGGGTGCGCCGGAGCGCCTCCCTTCGAGGCGACGAGGGCGTACTCGCCACCGTGCTCGACGCGCATGAGCGCAAATTTGCGGATCTTGCCTGACTTGTTGCCGCGCGTCGTAACGATGATGACCGGTAGCCCCGTGTCGCGAAGCGTGTTCGCCCGCGCGCCTCCGGAGGCCTCGTACTCCGCGACCTGGTTCCGAACCCATTCCGCCGGGCTCGGCTCGTACTCCCCTTCTAATGCCATGGCGCCAGCATATGTAGACGCCTTAGCTGGCCGCGCGGCTGGCGGACCTTCGACGTCGCCACTGACAAAGGTCCTAGCGACGGGCCAGACTCTGGCATGGACGACACTCCGGCTCCAACGAGCGACCGCGATGAGGTCGAGGCGCGCCTGAGCATGCCCCTCGCGCAGGCGATGCTCACCCAGCGCGCAGTACGACGCGTGAGACCTGACCCGGTAGACGACACTGTCGTGCTGCGGTGCTTGGAACTGGCCCTGGAGGCTCCGACGGCATCGAACGGTCAGACATGGGAGTTCGTGGTCGTCAAAGACCGCGCCGTGAAGACGTCGCTGGCGGCACAGTACCGACGGGCCTGGAGCCTGTACGGCGGCTTGGGGCGTTTGGCCAAGCCTGATGATCAGGAGGCTCGCATCCTGAAATCGGTGCAGTGGCAAGTGGAACACTTCGAGGAGATCCCTGTCCTTGTCGTCTGCTGCCTCAGGAGCCGACGCCCGCTGCCATTTGTCCCAAAACCTCCGATCGTCGCGTCGAGCCACTACGGATCGATCTACCCGAGCGTCCAGAACCTCCTGCTGGCGGCAAGGTCGATAGGACTCGGCGGCGCCCTCATCACCCTGCCGCTTTGGTCACACACCGTGGCTCGCAGGATCTTGAAGCTGCCCATCGGCGTTGAGCCCTGCTGCATCGTCACCCTCGGTTGGCCCACCGGCCACTACGGTCGCAAGGCCCGCAAGCCGGTCGGCGCCGTCGCCCACCTTGACGGCTACGGTCAGAAGCCCTGGCGGGACGAGGACCCGGCTCAGCGCGTGAAAGGCGCGCCGTCGAAGCTTGAGATGACCTAGAAGCTAGCTACCGCCTCGCCCGGCCGGCGATTCGTGAGCCGATTCCTCACCGCTCACAAAGCTAAAGCCATTACAGAGCGGCCCCTCCGCCGAGCTGGCCGGCGACCTCACCCGGAGAGGGCATCGAGCGCTCTGGGGCAGGACAAGGGAAGGAAGCCCGTGTGCGAGCACGCCGAACATCGTGCCGGCCCCGGCGTGATGGACTACAGCCGAGCAATGCGGCAGGACTTCGCTTTGGGGGATATAGCGCTCCACATGGGCGTTGACAGGCACCGGGAGTTTGGATGGATCGTTGTCCTTCCCGATCGTCGCCAATACGTTCACCGGCTCGTCCTCAAAGGCGTTGAGGACGAGATCGAAAAGGTCGAGGTCATTGTTCGAGAAGGTTCCCAAGGTCACATAAACAAGCGGCTGCGAAGCTTTCGCGAACGAGGTGGCAAGCGGGGCCGACGCAGTTGGCAACGCGACCGGGCGCAGTGGCTGGGCTGCTTGGATGCCGACGGCCGCCCGATCGAGCGAGGCGGGGCAGATCGTGAGCGTCGAACCCGCGTGCACCCCTGCGGCGGGCGGGACGTCCATCCCGAACTCACGCCATATGGGAGATACGGCGTCGGCGACGAGCTCGAGGACGCTTTGATCCATGAGCGGCCCGATGGTGTGCAACACCGCAGCTGTCCCGGTCAAAGCAGCAACCAACGGAGCGGCGAACAGATAAGGATCGAAGACAATCAGGCCCGGCTTGAGCTCCTTGCACAGCGCCAAGAGGTCATCGACGATGACCGCTGTCCCGATCTCGCCGAAGAGCCGGGGCACGAAGTAGCTCTCCACTCGCGACGGGGCGAGCCCATCGCCGGGCATCCCCCGCGTCCGTTCCCGAAGAGCCGCGAACCAGGAATCGAGGCTCGGACCTACGGCTTGAAACGAGAGGCCGCGACCGATCAACCCGGCCGCGTTCGGGCCACTCGCCACAACGACCTCGTCGCCTCGCTCCGCAAAGGCCTGCGCCAAGGGGACTAACGGCAAGATGTGGCCGGTTTGTGGCACGCAACTGACTAGGACCTTCAATAAAGGCTCCCCCCAAGCAAACTCCGAGCAGCAGACTAGCGAAGGATGCCTCTTTTCATCTGGACGCGGCGTGGCGCCAGCTCCACGGAAAGCTTGCCCACCAAGCCGGCCAAGCGGTCAGGAATCGGGCCCGGTATCTGACCGCGGCGTCACGGAGGGAGGGAAACTGCCCATCTCTGCGCCGATCTTTCGGCCTATGTTCGCCAAGTGCAGATGGATCTCGTCAAGTCGGTCGGTGTTCTTTTTGACCTCGGAGGTCAGCGTGGTGTTCTCCTGGATCAGTGTCTTGATGTCGTCGGTGTTGGTCGCGGTGTGCAGCGCCACCTCGGAGGAGATCGCGTCAGCTCTCTTGGCAGCAATGAGAAGCGCAGCCGCCTGGACGCCCGCCATCATCGAGAGGAATAGGTTCAACAAGATGTACGGGTAAGGGTCGAAGGCCTTGTGGTGAAGCACGCGTTGCAACAGAAGGGTGTTGACGAGAGCCCACGCGATCATGACCGCGAAGAACCCGAACACGAAGGGCCACGAGCCCATCATGTTCCGCATCCGGTCGGCGGCTCGTTCGCCACGAGAGAGCTGGTCGCCGGTACGCACACCTGGGTGTTTGTGCCAATGGCTCTTCCAGGCGGAGTTGTTCATGGCTGTCATTGTCGCGTGCCTCAGGCACAGACCGACGGAGGAATACCCGCGCATTGACCACCGACGAGGCAGCGAGCTCGATGGGCCAAGTCTCACGCCACCTAAAGGGCCGTTCGGGCGAACCAGACGAGGAACCCGAAAGACCCTCTCGTCAGGGCGCGATCGTCACAGGGCGTAGGCAGAAGAACAAAAACCTGGGCTTGGTGCTGATCTCGTCGTATGCAACACGATCGCGATCAGCCAGGCTGGCCAGCGGCTCGGGCTCGACGAGCTGTTCGATCACGAAACCACTGTCTGCGATGGCCCGGCACATTGCCGTCAGAGGCCGCCGCCAGAAGGTGACCTCGAACTGTCCACTGCCCTTCCACCACTTTTCGCTTACCTGCTTAATGGTGAAGTAGTTCTCAGGAGAGCTGAGCTGCCAGTCCATTGCCGGATGATGAGTCGAAAAGACCACTCGTCCTTGGGGGCTCAACACACGGCGAAACTCGCCAAGAACGCCCTGCCAGTCGAGCACGTAGTGCATGACGAGCGAAGCCACGACCAGATCGAACTCACCGCTTCGTGCAAATGGGAGCGGTTGGGAGATGTCGGCCACCAAGACCTCTGCTCGGCCGCCAAGGCGCTCACGAGCAAGATCGGCCATGACCGGGCTCACATCGAGAGCCGTGACCAAAGCTCCCCCGTCGGCCATCCAAGAGCTGAGTTGGCCGTCGCCGCAGCCGGCATCGAGCACGCGAAGGCCGCGGACCTCTCCGAGCAGGGCCATCGTCGCCGGCCGCTCGTAAAAGGCGTTGTAAGGGCTCTCGGCATTGTCTGCGACGTATTCGCCGGCCATGGCGTCGTACTCGCGCGCGGTGCGCTCGGCGTCGGTCATCGTGCAAATGGTGCCAGGCGCAGTGCCCCGTTGCGGTGTCACGTCGCCGCAGACGCCTTGTACGGATGCCGGAGGTCCCCAACTGTGCACTCAGCGGCTATGAGCCAACTTTGGCGAGCGTCGCCGCGTAGTCCGGGACGTAGCGGTACCGGTCCCGGGGCGGCCGCTGATAGTCGCCGACCGGAGTACGCGCTTCCAATTTGGGCTTTGGCAGTTTGCGCTGCTCGTAGGGGATCACCGAGAGCAGGTGGGCCATGCAGTTGAGCCGGGCCCGTCGCTTGTCGTCTGCCTCCACCTCGTACCACGGCGAGTCGGGCAGGTCGCAATGGGCGAACATCTCGTCTTTGGCCTTGGAGTACTCGACCCAGCGCTTGCGCCCCTCGAGATCCATGTCGGAGAGCTTCCAGCGCTTGAGAGGGTCGTTCAGCCGGTCCTTGAACCTGCGCTCTTGCTCCTCGTCACTGACCGAGAACCAGTACTTCATCAAGATGATGCCGTCGTCGATGAGCATGCGCTCGAACGCGGGGCATTGGCGGAAGAAACGGTGGTACTCCTCGTCCGAGCAGAACCCCATGACCCGCTCCACGCCGGCCCTGTTGTACCAGCTCCTGTCGAAGAGCACGATCTCGCCACCGGCGGGAAGATGGGCGATGTAGCGCTGGAAATACCACTCCGTCTTTTCGCGGTCGCTCGGGGCCGGCAAGGCTGCGATCCGGCACCAGCGAGGGTTGAGGTGCTCGGTGATCCGTTTGATCACTCCTCCCTTGCCGGCGGCGTCGCGACCCTCCACCACGATCACGATGCGCTTTTGCTCGTCGCGGACCCACTGCTGCATCCCGACCAGCTCGGCCTGAAGCCGGAGCAGGGCTTTGTCGTATACGTCCTTGTCTGCCATGACCCCATCCTGCACCCCGGCGGGGCCACCGGCTCAATCGGACGGTTTCGACCTCTTGTAGGCCCAACCGGCGTACTGCGAAACCATCCGCTGAGCTGTGAAAAACGAGCCGTTCAACGAGATCGTGTGCCTCATCGCGGTCGCGAAATTGTCCGGGTGCTGGTAGTAGCAGGTGGCAACTTCGGCGAGCACCCGGTAAAGCTCGGATCCGTCGGCCTCGTCGAGCACAGGGTCGCCCACGCGAAGACCGCTGTTCGCTCCGAGATCAGTGCCAATGGCCCAGCCAGTGACGCCCTCGACACATCCCTCGACCCACCAGCCATCGAGAACGCTCAGGCTCGGCACGCCGTTCAGGGCAGCCTTCATGCCACTCGTGCCGGAGGCCTCATAGGGCGCGACGGGGTTGTTCAGCCAGACGTCCACACCGGCCACCAAGAGTGCCGCAAGGCTCATCCCGTAGTCCTCGAGGTAGACGACGGTGACCTCGCCGGCCAGCTCGCGGGCGGCGGCATTTATCCGCTCGATCAGGACTTTTCCCTCTGCGTCGGCTGGATGGGCCTTGCCGCTGTAGATGACCTGGAGCGGGCCTGTCCCTCGGACAAGGCGGCGCAGCTCGTCAGGGCGCGAGAGAAGGAGGCTGTTCCTCTTATAGGGCGTGGCTCGCCGCGCGACCCCGACAGTCAGAACTTCGGGATCGAGCTGGGTCCCCGAGCGGCGCACAACCTCAGCCAACAGCACTTTCTTGGCCCGAGAATGGGCGGAGCGGATCTCGCCGAGGGGAATGGTAGATACATAGCGGAGAACGTTGTTGTCCTCGCGCCAATCCGATAGGTAGCGGTCGAACAGGGAGGCAGTGCTCGGGGCCACCCAGGTTGGAACATGCACGCCGTTGGTGATCGCATGCATGCGGTAGCGCGGGAACATGGCCTGGGAGACCTCCCGGTGGCGCTGCGCCACCGAGTTGACAAAGCCCGAGAAGAACATGCCGAGCACTGTCATGTTCAGCACGCCCTCGGACAGGCACCCGAGCTGTTCCAATCCGTCGGCCATCTCCGAGCCAAGGACGTCGCTGACAAGCTCCATCTCGAAACGGTCATGTCCGGCGGGAACCGGCGTGTGGGTGGTGAACACGCACCGCTCGCGTATCGCCGCCACGTCCCTGGGCGATGCCCCCTTCAGCTCCCCGTTGAGGCTGCCACAGAGCAACGCGACCGGGACGAGGGAGGCATGGCCTTCGTTGAGGTGATACGTGGAGAGCTCGCCATGGCCGAGCGCGCGGAGCATCGCCGGGCCGGCCAGGCCCAAGACGGCCTCCTGCGAGAGCCGCTGGGCGGGGTCGCCGATGTAGAGGCGGTCGGTGATGACCTGGTCGACCGGGGCATTCTCCAAAACCAGGGTATCGAGGAAGTAGACGGGAACCGTCGAGCCAGAAACGCCTCGCAGCACCCGGCGCCACACCCCCACGGTCACCGAGCGGCCACTGATCTCGATCTTCACCTGAGTCTCGAGCCGCTCGAGGTGGTCGGCGGGAGTCCAGCTGACCGGATGCTCGATCTGGCGCCCGGCACCGTCAAGCTCCTGGTGGAAGTGGCCGTGGTGATAGAGCAAAGTGACCCCGACCATGGGCAGTGCCATGTCGGATGCCGCCTTGAGCAGGTCCCCGGCGAGCACGCCGAGCCCCCCGCTAAAGGTCGGGATCTCGTCGCCGAGAGCGATCTCCATCGAGAAATAGGCAATGGTTCGGATGGGGCCCGTCGGCGTCTGACTCAATGACATGGGGAATTGTGTAGCTCAGTGTTGTGGCCACGCGACAGTCGGCGCCGCGCTCGCCAAACGACAGGCCCGAATCTCATCGAGACCGCACGTGAAGAAAGGGCGAAGATCCGCAACAACACTGTCACTTGTCTTTGTGCTCGCATGCACGCACAATCGATCTATCGATTTGAGCAGAGAGTCGGAGCGTGCTCCGGCCCTTGGATAAACCGCCGAGCAGGGTGGTGAGTCGGAATCTCGCCACAGTGCACTCGGCAGCGCGCATTGTGCGCCGTGTCCGACCCACTCTCGGGCTCACTGCCTCCTTCAGGCTGACCAGGTGAACCGTGTCCGATCTGGGTAGGTAAAGAGAGCTTCCCTAAAGAGAAAGGGGCTAGTCCTTGCTCGAATCAGACTGGCGTCCCCGCATAGCGCGCAGTGACGTCTGCACCGCAGCGGTCGCGTTCGTGCCGAATGCCCGTGCAGGCAAGTACGCCGGCTACCTGTACTTGATGGCCAGCCCCGAAGGGCCGGTGCTGAGCGTACCGGGCATCATCGGCGACAGGGACGACTCCGAGCCGGACAGCGAGAGCGCGGAGGCCTTGATCGGTCGTCCGATCGGGCCCTGGGTGCTGGGCGCGGACGGGTGGTACGCCGAGATCAAGTGATGCCCGCCGTAGCCGCGCTTTGATGATGTGAGCTTCGAAGAATCACTGCCCGGCTGGTCGGCTCGCCGAGTTGCGCCGCACCCCGTATCGCGGGGCGCGGCCAGACACATCTTCAAGTACCCGAGCGGGTCCTCGAGGCGAACAGAGGACGACTACCTCGTCCTCGGCTGTCGGAACCCGATAGGACCTCGACGGGGGTCGGGATCGCGCCCATCTGAGCCGAGAGCCGGCCGATAACCATGAGCTGGTCGTCCGGGAGATCAGAGCTTTCTCCGGACCGATACAACGTCGCGGTGTCTCGGTCACCACCTTTCTACCGTTCAGCCGCCAGGCGAGTTTCGCTGCAATCGAAAAGGCGACCTGACTAGGCCTCCTCAAGCACAACAGCGGTCAGGAGGACCCTGCTGTGAGCTCGGCTGCGCCTGCGATGGCGCTCGCGACCTCCGCCGCCTCCGGGCCCGGCCGGGCGCGGCCGCGGAGCACCCCGAGCTTGTGCATGGCAAAGAGCCCGATTGCTGCCGCTGCGAGACAGGCGAGCCCACCGGTCCCGAGGCCGACCCGGGCACTCGTGGCGGCGACGATCCATCCGATCAGCGGACCGCCGATGGGTGTCGAGCCTTGGAAAGCAACCGCCCACAGCGACATCACCCGGCCACGCATGGAGGGGTCGGCCTGGAGCTGTAGAGTCGAGTTGCCGGTGGCGAGGAACGTCACGCTCGCCCAGCCGACCGCGCCAAGGGCGACAAACTCGACCACGAGCAGCGGGGCGAGTGAGGCAAAGCCGATCGCAAGAGCGAACAAAAGCGCGGCAACTGTCATGTACCTCAGCCCTGTACGGCCCCGGGCCGCGGTGACAAGGCCGCCGAGGACGGCGCCGGCGCCCATGCAGGCGGTGAGGAACCCGTAGGTGGCGGCCCCGCCGTGGAAGGTCTGTTTTGCCACGACCGGAAGGGTGACCTGGAACTCGTAGGCGAGCGTGCCCACGAGCGCCATCATGAGCAGGGGAACACCAAGGCGCGGCTCTTTGGCGACATAGCGGAGCCCCTCGCGCAACTGGCCCTTGGCGCGTCCTGTCGGCTCTGTCGGACAAAGGGCGGCTTTGTCCATCGAGACGAGCGAGTAGACCACAGCGAGGAAGCTCGCGGCATTGACGAGGAAGCAGACCCCCTCGCCGACCGTCGCGATGAGCAACCCGGCGATGGCCGGACCGACCGCCCGGGCGGCGTTTACCATCGTCGAGTTGAGGCTGACGGCGTTGCGCAGCTCCGAGGCACCTACCATCTCGAGCACGAATGACTGGCGGGCGGGATTCTCGAAGGTGTTGTTGAGCCCGAGCACAATCGCCAGGACGCACACCTCCCAGAACCGCACCGAGTGGGTGACAGCGAGAAGCCCGAGGACGAGGGCCTGCACGCCCATGAACGACTGCAGGACGACCATGAGCTTGCGCTTGTCGACCCTGTCCGCGATGACACCTGCGTAGGCGCCGAGGACAAGCACCGGGATGGTCTGCAAGGCGACAACGAACCCGAGCGCAGTCGCCGAGTGCGTAAGGGTGTACACAAGCCACGACTGGGCGACCGACTGCATCCAGGTTCCGATGAGCGAAACCGACTGCCCGAAGAAAAAGCGCCGGAAGTTGGCGACCGAGAGGGCCGAGAAGGTCCGACGGGCGATGGTGAATATCCGGCTCATCGAGCTTCTCTGTTGGCCGGGGTGCCCAGGTCACGGCTCGGCATCAGCTCGGACAGCTCCTCGAGCACTGGGATCGCCGCCACGAGGGCCTCTCGCCTTAGTGGATCGAGCTCCGAGAGCCTGCGAGAGAGCACGTCGTTGCGCTCGGAACGGACCTGGTCGAGCAGGCTGCGCCCTGTCGCCGTCGCCTCGACGCGGCACACGCGCCGGTCGGCGTCATCGCCAATGCGCCGGAGCAGCCCGGCGTCTTCGAGCTTGGGGACGAGCCTGGAAAGCATGGTCGGGTTGAGGCCAGCGAAGCTCGCCAGGTCGGAAAGACGGATCGGGCCCCTCCGCTCAGCCGCGATGAGAACGTCTATCTCCGTCGCGGTGAGCGCCCCGGCGGCCGCCGTGGGGCGGAGCCTGCGGCTCAGGCGCGCGACCGCGATGCGAAGGCGCGCCGCGCTCGCATCGGGTACCGAAGCGCTGCCGAGCTCTCCGCTGCTTGTAACCACTTCTTGCGCCGTCACTCCCAACCCATCTACTTGCTTGCTAGCAAGCATTATATAGGTCAGGCGAGCTCCATGCGGTCGCCCCAGCGCGCGTCGCGGGCGCGCCGGTACAGCTCGCCGTCACGCCGGCTGATGACCCGCTCGGTGAGACCGCCTGCCTCGCACAACTCAAGGCGCACATGGCCTTTGTGCGGGCGGGGCGAGCGCACGAGGCGTGCCGCTCGGGTCGGGGCGGGGATGTGAGATACGACCAGGTAGGAATACTTCTCGTCCTCGTAGCCGAGTCTGGCTCCCTTCAGATCACGGTGCAGGGCCGACCGTTCGAGGCGTACGGCGAAATGGCACCAGTCCGAGCCTGCCATGGGGCATGTCCGGTCATGGGGGCATGGGGCGCTCACATGGGCGCCCCAGGAGACAAGGGTGCGCCTCGCTGCCCGTAGGCGCTCGAATCCCGCCGGCGTACCAGGCTCGACGAGCACGAGATATCCCCGGGCGGCACCCCACCAACGCTCGAGTGCTGGGTGCTCGCGGTCGGCGCCGAGCTCGCCCAGGACATAAGCGGCGACGACGAGATCACTCCCGGGCAGGCTCAGCGTTGCGACATCACCGCTCAGCCATGCGCGTTCGCTCGACAGCTCGCTCAGCGCGCCCGCCGCGAGCCGTTCGCCGAGCGCGGCCATCTCGCGCTCGTGCTCGACGAGGACCGCATGGGCTATGGGCCCGAAGACATCGACTGCGGCCCAGGTTGCGGTCCCGGGGCCGGCTCCGAGATCGAGGACGCTCGTGGGGGCCCAGCCCGGGCACAGCGAGGCCAGCTCAGCCAGAACTCTTCGCGTCGTGGCAAAGGTGGCCGGGACACGAGTGGCGAGATAGGCACGCGCACCGGGTGCCCCGAGGCCGCGCGAGGCTGCCGCGGGGCGACCCGAGCGGTAACGCTGCGAGAGCGCCAGGGCCGGCCCTCGAAGCTCACCTGGGGCCAGCTCACCCAACTCGGCGTCGATCGCCGCCATGAAAGCGGCGCGGGCGGTTTTCGAACCGGGCTTCTCGCTCACTTGGCCACGCCGGCAACACGCCTTCCGTCCTCGAGGTACCGGCAGCGCTTCGCGCCGACACCGGCGCGGACACGGCGACGGAGAGGGCCACTCAGAACCTCGAGCGCCTCTGCAACGGGGACGAAACGGCACTCAGAAACCTCCTCGGGCTGGCCTGCAAGCCGGCTTAGCTTCTCCGCGCCGAGCACGCCGCAGTCGAAGAGGAACCGCACACCACCAGGACGTCCCTGCCGAGGGCGCAGGAAATCGACGCACACGAGGCGGCCGGAGTCGACATCGAGGCCGCTCTCCTCGAGCGTCTCGCGCCGACACGCCTCCCAGGGCGTCTCGCCTGTGGCTTCCACCTGTCCGCCCGGGATCGTCCAGCCTGGCTTGTAGGTGGGCTTTAGGATCAGCAGCCTGTCGGAGACATCGAATATGAGAGCCCCCGCCGCGGCCGGGATCCGTGGGATCTCGCATGGCGCCTCTTGCATCGGGCAAGCCTGGCACTCAGGCGAGCCCCGCGTCACTGCGACCGGGCCAAACCGGGCTGTGTGCGCTGGCGACAAGGGACGCCGAAGCGGCTAGTAAAGGGGGATGTCCACCCAAGAGATCTCCTTGAGCGTCCGCGAGGCACGAAGGCTCGCCCTCGGCGCGCAAGGTCTCTCGGGCCCGAAGATGACCGGCGGTCCCGGCGCCATGCTGCGAAGGCTCCGGGCCGTGCAGCTGGACACGATCTCGGTCCTCGCCCGCTCCCACGAGCTAGTGACCTTCTCGCGCCTGGGACCGATAGGGCGGCGGCGCGTCGAGGGTGACTACTGGGGACCGAGGAGCGCGACCTTCGAGTACTGGTCGCACGCGGCCTGCATCCTGCCGATCGAGGACTGGCCCGCCTACGGGTTCAAGCGCCGGGTCGCCATCGCCCGAGGGCGGCGCTGGCACCGCCTCGAGGACTCCGAGAAGAGCTGCTCGTATGTTCGCGACCGCCTCCGCGCCGAGGGACCGCTGTCAGCGCGCGAACTCGGAGGTGCCAAGAAAGGCGGACCCTGGTGGGACTGGAGCGAGACCAAGATCGCGGCGGAGTGGCTCTTGGACATCGGCGAACTGGCTTGTCGCCAGCGCAAGGGGTTCCAACGCGTCTACGACCTGGCCGAGCGTGCCATCCCGCCCGAGCTCTTCGCGACACAGCTCAGCGACGAGGAATGCGAGGTGCGCCTCATCGAGGCAGCCGGACGCGCCCTCGGGATAGCGACGGCGAGCGATCTCGCCGCGTATCACGGCCTTACGCGCCACCAGGTCGAGGCGACCGTCCGCAAGACCGCCCTGGTGCCTGCCAGAGTCGAAGGCTGGGCGCGGCCGGCATATGCCTGTGAGGCGGCTCTCGCCATGTTGGGCCGGCGCATGCGGGGCCGCTCCTTGCTCATGTCTCCCTTCGACTCGCTCACCTGGTTCCGGGACAGGACCGAGCGCCTCTTCGGGTTTCGCCACCGTCTCGAGGCCTATGTGCCACGGGCAAAACGCCTGCACGGGTATTTCTCCATGCCGGTGCTGGGCGGCGATCGCCTCGTCGGCCTCGTCGACCCGGGCCGGGCCGGCAAGACGCTCGTCGCCAAGCACGTCTCTCTCGAAAGCGCCGATGCGGCCCGGCACGTGACATCGGCGCTTTTCGAGGCCGCCGCATGGGTCGGCTGTGACGTTGTCGCTGTCGAGCGGGTCACCCCCGCCGAGCGCAGCTCGGAGCTGGCCTCGATGCTGGCGGAGGCTCAGAGCTGAGCTATCAGCTCCTCGCCCCGGATCGTGCCCGGGGCGATGCCTTGAGTCGCCATGCGGTTCGCGGTCGCCTGCAACAACAAGTTGACCGGCGTCGGTACACAGTGCAGGCGCCCGAGGAGCACGATCTCGCCGTTCAGCCAGTCCGCCTCGATGTTCCCTGTCGCTCGGGCGAGGCTCTGCCACGAAGAGCCCCCCGACAGGTCGTGTCCTCCGACGAGGCGATAGGGCCCGATTGCCTCCTTGCGGTCAGCGTCGAGCTCAGCAGGTGCCACCTCTATGCCGGCAGCCTCGAGGCACTCCAAGCCCTCGGCCTGGGCGCGCTCCCAGAGTTGTTTGGCCCACGGGTCATCTGCTCGCGTTCCGCACGCGGCTTCGATGGCATTGCCGAGGTTGGAGAGCAGTTTGCGATACTTGCGGGCCATCACCTTCGAGTCGGCAAGCGAGTCGAAGGTGCTCTCGTTCAGATCGGCGGCGACGAGCTCACTCACCTCGTCGACGCCATTCGGGTACCGGCCGAGGTCCAGCAGCCCGGTCAGGGGGGCGAAGGGAATCTCGATTATGCCAGGCTCGAGATGCGTGGCCGAGAAGAACACGCGCATGGCCTGGACGTTCGAGAAGCGTCGAAGCGCCAAACGCTCGTTCTCGACCCCATTTTGGGCGCAGATGACCGGCAGGCTCGACGGGGCGCACTGGGCGAGCTCTGCGAGCAACGGCTCGCTCTGTTGGGTCTTGGTTGCAAGTACAGCGACGTCGCCCTCCCTAAAGTCCACATCGGCCAGACGCGCGACCGCCGGGATCGTCAAAGTGACGCTCCGGTCCGGGTCGCGCAACTCGATGCCCCGGCTCGCGATCGCAGCCTGATGGGCTCCCCGAGCAACAAGGACGACCTCGTGTCCACTCTCGTAGAGGCGCCCGCCCATAGTGCCCCCGATTGCGCCGGCCCCAATGATCACATAACGCATGCCACGAGCCTTTCAGATAGGAGCGAAGGAGCCTAGACCTCGATGATCAAAGTGACGGGCCCGTCGTTGGCGAGCTCGACCAGCATCTCGGCGCCAAAGCGACCGGTTGCTACATCGGCCCCCAAAGCCCGTAGGTGCTCGACGACACGGTCCACGAGAGGCTCGGCCACTACGCCCGGTGCCGCGGCGTCAAAGGACGGCCGCCGGCCCCTGGAGGCGTCCGCGTACAAGGTGAACTGGCTGATCACCAACAAGCCGCCACCGACATCGGCGAGGGACCGGTTCATGCGCCCGTCGTCGTCCTTCATGATCCGCAAGGTCCACAACTTGGCGGCGATGGCACGCGCCTGGTCCTCACCGTCGCTGGCGCGCACGCCCAAAAGAACGACAAAACCAGGCCCTTTGAGCGAACCGACCACCTCACCCGCAACGCTCACGCGAGCCCAGGCAGCCCGCTGCACGACGGCGCGCACCTAGTCGCTCCGCGGCGCCCCGTCGGCCTGTCGCAGGTGCGCAGGAAGCTCGATGCCAGTGCTCAGATCCGGCGCGGCCACCGGCGCGCCGCGCACGACCCGCACCGGCCAGAGGCCCGCCCAGTGCTCGAGGAAAAGGTCCTCTGCCTCGTCGGAGGGCGGCCCGCTGCGGATCTTCGCCGAGACCTCGACGAGCTCCAGTGCCAACACGGCGGTCTGGCGGAGCTCGGACTCGGTCGGGCCCCGCACGCAGTCGCTTCGGCCGGGCGCGAGCTTTTCCATCAGCGCCTCGAGAACCTCTTCTTTGGCCTGGGCATCGCGCACCAAGGTGGCGGTCCCGTGCACTACGACTGAGCGGTAGTTCGCGGAATGGTTAAAGGCCGAGCGGGCGAGCACGAGAGCGTCGAGGACGGTGGCCTCCAGCGCCACCTCGACACCACCATTGTGGGCCGCCATTCTGGCCATCTTTGCGCCTGTCGACGAATGCAGGAACACGCTGTTTCCTACGCGGACAAAGAGCATCGGCAGCACTTGGGGACGCTCCTCGACAATGAAGCCGACGTGACAGATGAGGGACTCGTCGAGGATCTGATGGACGGTCTCGGCGTCATAGCTCGCCCGGTCGGCGTGCCGGGACGGGGTCGTGGCGCTGGTCGGGTCGTACATTGCTGAGCTCTCAGCTCAGCTCGGAGCGCGCGGCGACAAAGGCTTCGGCAGCACGCTCGAGATCAGCGATCGTATGGGCCGCCGACATCTGGACGCGGATGCGGGCCTTGCCCATCGGGACGACCGGGTAAGAGAACCCGATGACATATACGCCCTTTTGCAACAGCGTCTCGGCCATGCGCCCGGCGAGGGCGGCGTCACCGAGCATGACCGGGACGATCGGATGGTCGCCGGGCAAGATGTCGAAGCCGAGCCCGGTCATGGTCTCGCGGAAAAAGGCGGTGTTCTCCCGCAGCTTGGCTCGCAGGTCGTCGCTTTTGTCGAGCAGATCGAGCACGACGAGCGACGCGGCCGCAATCGCGGGCGCGACAGAGTTCGAGAACAGGTAGGGCCGGGAGCGCTGTCGCAAGAGGGCGACGATCTCCTTGCGGCCGCTCACATAGCCTCCGCTCGCACCGCCGAGCGCCTTTCCGAGCGTGCCTGTGACCACGTCGACGCGTCCGGTCACCCCGTGCAGCTCAGGCGTGCCACGCCCGTGCTCGCCGACAAAGCCGACGGCGTGCGAGTCGTCGACCATAACCATGGTGTCGTATCGCTCGGCGAGCTCGCAGATCTCCCGAAGAGGTGCCACATAGCCGTCCATCGAGAAGACGCCGTCGGTCGCGATCAGGCGTCGGCGCGCGCCGGAGGCCTCTTTGAGCAGCTCCTCGAGATGTCCCATGTCACGATTGCGGTAGCGGTATCGGGTCGCGGCACAAAGCCGGACGCCGTCGATGATCGAGGCGTGGTTCAGCTCGTCGGAGATGACCGCGTCCTCCTTGCCCAAAATGGTCTCGAAGAGCCCTCCGTTTGCGTCAAAACACGACGAGTAAAGGATCGAGTCCTCGGTGCCCAAAAAGCCCGAGAGCCTTGCTTCGAGGTCTTTGTGGACCTGTTGAGTCCCGCAGATGAACCGGACGCTCGCCGTCCCGAAGCCCCAGCGGTCGAGTGCCGCCTTCGCGGCGGCGATGAGCCGGGGGTCATCGGCGAGGCCGAGGTAGTTGTTGGCGCACAAGTTGAGGACCTCGGCACCGCTTTTCACCTTCACGTTGGCCTGTTGCGGCGTGAGGATGACACGCTCCGGCTTTTCGAGCCCGTCCGCGCGGATTTGTTCGAGCTCGGCCTTGAGCTCCTGACCAACCTGAGTGAACATGCGACCTCCGATCAGGCTTCCGACCAGGTGAGCACGACCTTGCCGCACTGGCCGAGGCTCATGGCCTCGAAGGCCTCCTCGTATTGCGAGGCGGCAAAGCGGTGCGTGATCACCGGCGATATGTCGACGCCGGACTCGACGAGAACGGACATCCAGTACCAGGTCTCGAACATCTGACGACCGTAGATGCCCTTGATCGTGATCATGTTCATGACAAGGTGCGACCAGTCGATCCCGAAGTTCTCGTTCGGGAGGCCCAACATGGCGATCTTGGCGCCGTGGGCCATGCTGGCGAGCATGTCCTTAAAAGCCGAGGCGCGCCCTGACATCTCGAATCCCACGTCGAAACCCTCTGTCATTGCGAGCTGGCTCATCGCCTCGGCAAGGCTCGTCTTCGCGACATCGACAGCGAGGGTCACGCCGACTTTGCGGGCAAGCTCGAGGCGGTACTGCGAGACGTCGGTGATGACCACATAGCGCGCCCCGGCGTGGCGGGCCACGATCGCCGCCATGATCCCTATCGGGCCGGCGCCGGTAATGAGCACGTCCTCGCCGAGAACGGGGAAACTGAGCGCCGTGTGCACGGCGTTGCCGAACGGGTCGAAGATCGCGGCAACGTCGAGGTCGATGCCATCGCGGTGGCGCCAGACGTTCGACGCCGGGAGGGCTATGTACTCGGCGTAAGCACCCGGGTAGTTGACCCCGATCCCTTTGGTGCGGGCGCACTGCACCCTTCGCCCGGCAATGCAGTTGCGGCAGCGACCGCAGACGAGGTGGCCCTCGCCGCTCACCAGGTCTCCGACGCAGAGCTCGTCGACGTCAATGCCGAGCTCGACGATCTGGCCGACGAACTCATGACCGATGATGAGCGGCACGGGCACGTTCGCCTGTGCCCATTCGTCCCAGGTATAGATGTGCAGGTCGGTGCCACAGATGCCGGTGCGAAGCACCTTTATCAAGACATCGCCGCGGCCGATGACGGGCATCGGGACGTCCTCATAGCTGAGTCCCGCCTCCGGCTTGGCTTTGACGAGAGCCTTCATCTTTGAACCACTCCTCGTCGTTGTAGGAATTCTCTCTCTCTCCGACTGACCCTAATGCGCCGCCGCGGCGGCGGGCATCCGAGCACGATCGAAACCGCTGGCAGTTCGGGACCTAAAGGCAGAGACTTGCACCATGGCTGAAGAGCACCTTCCCGAGCAGTCTCCGGCTCCCGCCACCTCCGTAACCGAGGTCGCACCCTTCACGACTACGCCGGACCCGGTATTAGCGCGGGCGAGTGATGCCGACCGGGACCGGGTCGTCACGCTGCTTCGCGACCACTGCGCCGACGGCCGTCTCACCCTCGACGAGTTCTCCGAACGGACAGGGGCCGCGCTCTCGGCTCGCACCCAGGCCGAGCTCGACGCCGTTCTCGTCGGCCTGCCCGCCCTCTCGACGCCGTCGGTTGAGCTGCCCCGCCGGCGCCCACGGCGCTGGATCGTGGCGGTCATGAGCGAGTCGGAGTCCAAGGGACGCTGGCGCCTGAGCGGCCACACCGCGGTCGTCGCGGTGATGGGTCGGTGTCACATCGACCTCAGCCGGGCCGAGATCGAGGGTCCCGAGACCGTGATCACCGCTGTCGGCATCATGGGCGACATCGAGATCGTCGCCCCGGAGGGGATCGAGGTTGAGGTCACCGGGCTCTCGCTCATGGGAAGGCGCAGCATCTCCATGCGCGACGTCCCGGTGCTGCGCGGCTCGCCCCGGATCCTCGTCCGGGCATTCCCGATCATGGGCGAGGTAAGTGTGAAAAACAGGCCCCACTTGCTTGAACGACTTCCCGAGGCGGCGCCCTAGCCTCTCTGTCAGGCACGCAAAGGAGTCAGGTGTATATCGCAAAGGTCGACAGCGGCCTCGGAGAAGATGAGTGGCGGGACTTCGTCACCGCCCAGGGCTTCGGCCATCTGATCGCGGCAGGCCGCGGTCGGGAGGTTCCCGTCGTGGTCCCGACCCAGTTCGTCCTTGACGGCGAAGAGATCCTCTTGCATCTAGTAGGCAAGAACCCGATTTTCGAAGCGATCGCCGAGCAGCCGCGCGTGCTCATGAGCGTGGCGGGCGACTGGGCGTTCATACCCTCCCAATGGAAGGCCATCGGCGATGAGGATCCTTTGGCCGGGATCCCGACTACCTATTACGCGGCGGTCCAGCTCGAAGGCACCGCTGCGATCGTGTCCGATGTCGCCGGGGTCGCCGATGTGCTCTGCCGCCAGCTGGCTGTGATCCAACCCGAGTTCGACATCGCCGACCCGCTAAGGGCCCACGAGCCCAAGCTGCGCACGATACACGCCCTGCGGATCGCCATCGGACAGGTCCGGGCCAAGTTCAAGTACGGCGGCAACGTCGACGCCGCCCACAGGGAGGCGGTCGTCGTCCGCCTCGAGGCGCGAGGTAGGCCCGGTGACCTCGCGGCAGCCCGACAGACAAGGCGCCGCCTCGCATCCTCCATTTGAGCCGGCACCAGCCGCCGATGCTCGACACGAGGGCCGGAAGGCTCGCGGCCACCTCGAGGTGATGAAAGAGACGCCGGTTGCCGGTACGAAGATTCGGGTATCGATCTGCATAACCCCTACCCGAAATAACCCCTACCCGAATCAACCGGAGGTGCCGTGGGAGCTGAAACCCTGGCCGCTTTGTTCCACCACGGCGCGGCCGTACCAGTTGTTTGGGTTCTAGGACTGGTGCTGATCGTGGCGGGCGTCGTCGCGATGGTGAGGCGAGGGATCCTGCTCGGCGTTGTCCTTGTTGTGCTCGGCATCATCCTAGGCGGACTGCAGCTGTTGTAGCTGCAAGAAGCCCCGAACCGCGCGCTTCATGCCGGCCGCTCGCTCAGGTTTCGCCGAGGAGCTTCGCCAGGGCGCTGCGGGCTTCGGCGCTTTTTGCGGCGAGCTTGGCGAGGTGCTCGGCAAGCAGCTGGGTCCACTCGGCGACGCTGATCTCTTGGCGGCTGATGACCACGCCGCGCACCTCGCGGGCCGAGGTCGCGACCAAGCCCCCGTGCCGGCTGGAAAGCTCCAAGGTGAGATCTCCGACGCGGATGCGGATCGAGGTCGCTTTTCCTTCCCGACCCGCCATGCGGTCTTTCATCGAGCGCTCGCGGTCCACCTCGACCATGCCGACGGGCAACAGACCCGAAACCGTCGAGGACAGAACCCGGTGATAGGAGTCCAGGTCGGCCGTGTCCGCCCGGATGGCAGCCGCCACGAGATCGACCACGCTCGGCTCAGCACCGAGGTCGGCCGGATCTTCGCCCGCCGCCTCGGGGCCTTGGGCGCCCGGGACGATCTCTGAGCTCACCGGTCGGTAAGGGGCAGAACCATCTGCGGCTTGGCAATGATGTGGTCAGCGCGCAAGGGGCGCACGGCCGTGCCGATGGCGAAGAACTCGGTCGTGTGTCCTCCCCATCTGTGCGCCAGCGACAACAGCTGGACCCCGACGATCCCTTCGGCCTTTAGCTGCTCGGCCTCGGCCTGCATGCGGCTCATCGCGAGCTCGCGGGCGTCGTAGAGGGCTTCTGTGAACTTGGGAATCTCAACATTGCGCCCGACGTTGCCCATGGCCTTCAAGGCGCCCTGGTGGGCGATGTGGTAGACGCAGCTGCCCATCACCATGCCCAACGGTGCGTAGCCCGCCTGGATGAGCGTCCAGAAGTCCTGGCCCGACAGGTCCGAGGTGAACGGCTTGTTCTCGTCGTTGCGCCACTTGCCGTTGTCGTCGGATTTGACGGCCGTGCCGACCGCGATGAACTCGGCGAGATCGTTGCCGAACTCCTTGAACTCGATCTCGAGCCTGACCCCCACGATCCCATCTGCGCCTAGGGCGTCGGCCTCGGCCTCCATGCGTGTCATCGCTAGCTCACGGGCGTGGTACATGGCCTGCGACAGCGTGTCGAGCTCCATGTTCTGGCTCCAGCGCCCGACCTGCAACCCGACGTGATAGATGCTCGAGCCGAGGACGAGGCCAAGCGGCCTGAATCCTGCTTCCCTCACGAGCAGGAACTCGTTCACGCTCAAGTCGGAAGTAAACAGCGCCCCGGGCTGGCCCGGGCGCATCTCCGCCAGGCGCCGCATCGCGTCTTGGGGGATACCGAGCTCGTTGGCTTCGATGGTCATCGTGTACTCCCTTTCGGGTTCGAGAGCGGCAAGATCGTGAGGCTCTTCGGCGGGGTGGTGCCTTCGGCATGGAACCGGACGACGGCGTCGCCCACCAGCCTCGACTCGGCGACGTGATCCGTATGGTTCTCGCCCACTTCCTGAGCATGGATGCTGAGCTGCATCGTGCTCGTGATCGCTCCGTCCGCATGAAGCGCGCCGACGCGCCGGGCGAGCTGGCTGCGGGCGTCGGCCCTGACGTGGTTCACGAGCTCGGTGTAGCCCGAGACCTCGGTGTTGTAGGTCCAAGCGCTCGCCTGGCTGCGCGTCGCCCAGTCATCGTGACGGATCGCCACCGAGATTCCGATCGCGACCGAGACCGGCATCCAGCCCCCCTGGAAGAGCTTGGCAAAGTCCTGGCCGTTCAAGGTCGTAGAGAACAGCCGTGCCGGCCGCTGATCGCCCGAGGCTCGCACGGCGGTGCCGAGCGCCACGAACTCGCGGTTGCCCTGCCCGAGGTGGCGCTGCTCGAGACGGACTCCGACGACGCCGTCGCCACCGAGGGACTGGCATTCGAGCAACATACGGTAAAGCGCCGTGTCGAACCCGCGATAGAGCGCTTCGACATAGGGGGCATAGCCCACCCACCCACCGGCCTGCCCGCTCGTGATCGTCGTCGACATGGCGCCGAAGCCGCCCCGCAGTCCCCCACTGCCGAGTCCGTAGCCCCCGTATCCGCACCCCGCCCAGCCGGTGAAGCCGATCGACTCGACGATGCAGCCCATCACCTCGCCGACGGCCGAGAAACCGCATGCCTCGACACCGACGTGTCCCGGCACCGACAAAAGGCTGCTGCGCACCGCCGAGGCGCGGCCGCGCTCCATTCTGGCCATCGCGGCGGGCGGCAGTCCCTGTCCGTCCCACTCAGTAGTCATCGCTCGCGCCTCCAGGCCAGACCGCTGAGCGGACCCTACCATTACACCTGCGATCGCTGCCCTCGCCTCGGCGGGTTCTCGCCGGCTGCGCGAAGCCTTGGCTCAGCGCCTGCCGATCAGCTTCCAGACCCCAGGCAGGACCCCGGCAGCGACGGCGGCCTTGATGGCGTCGCCGGCGAGGAAAGGCGTGAGCCCGAGTGAGATCGCTTCTCGAGCACCGACGTGCAGGCTCACGCCGAGCCAGCTCACGCCGACGGCGTAGAGGACGATCTCGCCGGCGAGCATCGCCGGGACAGAGCTCAGGAGCGACCGATCAGCACCCCGCTCGGCAAGCCGGCCGCACAGTGCCGCACAGAGCACGAAGCCGACGATGTAGCCGAAGCTCGCCCCCACGTACCCGCTGGCATGACCGGTGAACCAAGGAACCCCGGCGACTCCCGCCGCGCCGTAAAGAGCCATGGCAGCCGCGCCACGCTTCCAGCCGAGTGCCGTGCCTGAGATCAGGACTCCGAGAGTCTGGCCGCTCACCGGCACGGGCGTGCCCGCGAGGTGGAACGATACCTGCGCGAGCGCCCCTACTAGACCCGCCGCCCCGACGACGAGCAAGACGTCTTTCACGAGCGTCCTCGAGACAAGATCGGCAAGCACAAGCGGCTTCGGTCGTTGCAGTCTGGCGGTTGATGACATGTGATGATCCCCCTCGGACGGGGCACTCCAGCACGGAGAGCCCCCGAGTGACGACCTTATCGAGGCGTCCCGCGGACGCCAAGCCTCATGCGCCCGAGCCTTGCGAGCGCCGCCCGGCCGGGAACAATCGGGCGGCGGTATGGTGCCAAAATCTCCCTCGCTGTGGATGACTTTGGGATAGATCTGGGGACCAAAGGGGGAAAAGGAGGAACTCCTGTGTACTTGCAGTGGATTTCGCGTAAATCCGTTGACGCTTGGGCCGGATCGGAGCAAGCTGCCATCAACCGAAAGCGATCCAGTCAATCGCCCAAGGCGAGGGAAGCCCGCAGGGGAGTCCGGAGCATAGGGTGTGCGGTTGGGACGACAGAGGAGAGGTGGACGGACCTCCGCCCCAAATGTTTGCCTCTCGGGGCAGGCACGAAGGTTCAGGCACCGGCAGGGCCGCAAGGTTCCCGGTTGTCTGACTGGAGGGCGAGCCGCCCAGGGGATGACCCCGGGAAGTACGGAGGCGCAAGCTGACCGGCTACCCGGGGTCCCTCCGCGTCGGGGGGTCCGTCTGCCACAGCAATGACTCCGGCTCGGTGCTTTCGCCGCTCGAGATCGCGATCCGCCGCAGATAGCCGGGCACCTCCGCGGCCGGCATGGGCGGCGCGACGGCGTTTCCTTGCACAAAGCGGCAGCCGACGGCACGTAGCTGATCCAGCTGTGCCTTGGTCTCAACAGCCCCCGCCACAAAGGAGACACCGAGGGCGTCCGCCATGGTGAGGATCGCCCCGATGACGGCGTCTTGACGCGGCCGCTCGGACAGGCGCGCCGTCACGGAGCGGTCCGTCTTCACCATCGCGATGGGGAGACGTTCGAGATGGTCGAGCGAGGAGTGCCGGGTGTCGAAGTTGTCGAGCACGATCTCGATCCCCCAGGCCCGCAGCGACTCCAGCGAGACGAGCACGAGCGAGTTGTCCAACAACGGGGACTCGGCGATCTCGAGGCAGAGCCGGGAGGGCGATATCGACTGGCGGACGAGCAGGTCGATTATCCGCTGGGCGAAACGGGGCATGGACAGCTGCGCGAGCGAGATGTTGACCGAGACCCGGACCAGCGTCGTCGGGTCGTCGCGGCGCCAGCCCGAGAATTGTTCGCAGGCGGTCTCTAGCACCCACTCGCCGAGCTCGGAGAACAGTCCCGCGTCATCGGCCATCGGCACGAACTGGAAAGGTGACAGGCGGCCCCGTTCCGGATGATCCCAGCGGACGAGAGCCTCCATGATGACGGGGTAGCCGGTCGCGAGCTCGACCGTCGGTTGGTACTCGAGCAACAGCTGGCCTTCCTCGATGGCGCCCCGCAGCTCGCGAGCGAGGCGGATCCTGCGATCGGCGTCCTCGCGCATGGCGACGTTGAACAGCTCGATCCGGCCCCGTCCGGCGGCCTTGGCCTGGTACATGGCAGCGTCGGCCTCGCGAAGCAGCGAGAAGCCGTCGTCGCCGGGCTCGGTCGCGACGGCGACTCCGATGCTGGCGCTCGCGGAGTAATGACCGGTCGGAAGCTCCACGGTCTGCGAGAGCGCCTGGGAGATGCGCGTGGCACGATCGAGCGCCTCTGAGGCGCCGGAAAGGCCTTCACAGAGCACGACGAACTCGTCCCCGCCAAGGCGGGCGAGGGTGTCTCCAGGTTCGCAGGCGGCCTCCAAGAGGAGCGACATCGCCGTGAGGACCTGGTCGCCGACATGGTGTCCGAGCGAATCGTTGATGATCTTGAACTGGTCGAGGTCGAGCAGGATCACACCGACCCCACTTCCCTCGGCGGCTCGGGTCTCGAGGGCGGCATCGAGCCGCTCCATCAGCGTGGCGCGGTTCGCCAATCCCGTGAGCGGGTCGTGAGAGGCCTGGTAGCCGAGCTCCTCTTGGGCATGGCGGTGATCTGAGATGTCCCGGTACTGGGTGAACACGTACGGGTCTCCCACTTCGGGCACGACGAGGGAAGACGTGACCGTCATCCAGACGACAGAACCGTCGGCGCGGTGGTAGCGCTGGTCCTCCTCGATCACCTGATGGTCCTCGGTCGGCACCCGCGCGTGACCCGAAGCGAGCAAGGTGCCGTCGGAAATCTCCGAGCTAAGGCGTCCCACGAGCTCCGGGCTCGAGTAGCCAAGTATCCGACTGAGCGCTTCGTTGACCTCAAGCCATCTGAGTTCGGTTGTCAAAAAGGCGGCCCCGATACCCGAGTCGGCAAAGGCCCGGTGGAAGCGCCGGTCGACGTCGCGAAGCGAGCTCGAGAGCACTCGTACGAGGACCCCGACGGCGATCACGGTCACGACGGTGAAAGCCCAGTTGGCAAGGAGCCGATTGAGCGATCCGACACCGGGATGCTGCTGGTCGAGCGCCATCAGCACCAGTCCCCAGCACAGGGCGACGATCCCGGTCTGCATGGCCGCCTGCAGTGGTGAGAACAGCACGTAGGCATACGGCGTCACCCAGAGGTAGAACAGCTCCACCCCGCTCAAGGGGTTGCCCGAGATGTAGGCCCCGAATGAGACGAGAACATTCGCTCCCGCGATCATGAGGACGAAGGCTGCGGGCGGGCCCTCGTTCAAGGCCCCGCGCAGCAGCATCGTCCCAATGACGAGGGCGACGAGAGCGACCAGGACCACAAAAGCCGGCGAGTCGATGAAATGGCGGGGAAGGGCCAAAGAGACCAAGGTGAGGACTCCACCGCCGCAGAACAATGTCCCAAGCCAACGGCCTACTGCGTCGGTGCGCGACATCCACGAGGGCGCGCCAAGGCTTGGCAAGTGTCCGTCACCCGGACCGCGGCGCACCGAGGACCTTTGCGGCTCCCCCATCCGTTCGCAGCCTCGCTCTCGCTCGCGGCGTAGGTTTGTGCCCTTTCGATAGAAATTGTCGGCACCGCCATGACGAACCTGAAGCAGGCAAGTCTGCCGAACGTTGCGGAAAGGAGAGCGACAAGCGCGAGCTGCCCCCCGGAACCGCCCGGTACGGCAGTACCGTTGGCAGAGCCGTGAAGCCAATACCCGTCGTCTTCCACATCGGCCCCCTCCAGGTCCATACCTATGGGATCGGGCTCGCGATCACCTTCTGGTTCGGGTATCGCTACTTCGCGAAGCGCTTGCGCGACCACGGCTATCCCGACGAATGGCTAGGGCGTGCCTTCATCTGGATCGTCATCGCCTCGATCGTCGGCGCCCGTCTCGTCCATGTGGTCGCGAACTTGAAGGGCGCGCAGGGCTACTTGCAGAACCCAGGCGACATCTTCGCCATCTGGCATGGCGGCCTCACGAGCTACGGAGGGCTGCTCGGAGGTGTCCCCACAGGGCTCATATGCGCCCGACGCTGGTGCCCCCAGTTGCGACCCACAGTGGCGCTGGACATCGTCGCACCGGTGCTAGTGATCGCCTGGGCGGTGGGCCGACTCCTCGGCCCCCAGCTCATGTACCAAGGCGGGGGGAACCCTACCCACGCCTGGTACGGCATGGCCTATGCCGGTCAAGTTGGAAAGCGCGTCCCCGTCCCGATAATCCAGGCGCTCGAGGATCTCGTCGTCTACATCGTGGCCCTTTGGGTCGAACGCAGGATCGTCCGGCGCTCGGGCCCGATCGGCATCGTCGCGACGACAGTTGTGACTCTCTACGGCGCCTTTCGCTTCAACGATGAATACGTCCTGTTGCCCCACAACACCGGTGGCGACATCGCCGTGCTTGTCGCCTCGCTCGGTTTCGTGGCGGTTGGAGTGTCGCTGGCCACCTGGCTGCTGTGGCGCGACCGCGCCCGCGAGCACGAGCAAGCGGGGGACCCGTGGCACGCCCCGATGACCGAGGGCGCCGACGGCGGCCGTGCCCTCGGCGAGGGCGAGGGCGAGAGGAACACCGGAGCGGATCACAGCACGGCCGCGGGGCCGCCGACACAGACAAACGCCGGGGGCCTCGGGCCCCCGGCGGGTCTGTCCAACTGATCTCGTCTAGCTACCTAACAGGGCCACCCCAGTGCGGCCAAAGCGACTGCGCCCGGGCGCCGTAGAACTGACCGCCACCCCAATGAGGCCACGCCGTCGACGGCGCGACGCGCAACAACGTGCCGTCGGTGGGGCTGCCCCAGTGAGGCCACAAAGGCTCGGGCATGCCAGCTCTAGCGTGGAATCCTGGCGCGAGGACCGTCGTGGCGGCCGGCGCGGCCGTGGCCCGTGCCGAGTGGGAAACCGAGGCGGCAGCGAACGGAGCAGTGGCGACCGAGGCCACTACGAGCGCGGCTACACCGACAGCGAGCTTCAGCCGAAGGGTGAATCCCCTCCGAGGTGTTCGAACGGACTGGAATTCCAGGTCTTCTTGCATTGAACTGCTCCTCTGGCTAGTCACTTCGAGCTAGGGCCGTTTCTTGGAAGAACCTGCGGTGGGAACTCGGCGGCGCCCTGGCCTCTGACGGCGGTGCGAAGACCGTCAGCAAGGCCAGGGTGAAGCCGTCCCTCGCGGAGACTCATGGGGCCACCGGACAGGAGGGCGTGACCCCTGCGAAGAAGAGGAGAATCTGCCCGGACGTCTTGCCGCCGAACCTTCTCATCGCCTCGCATGTAAGCAGTGTCGGTGCTTTCGGCCTCACTCTTAAGCACTTAGCGCGGTTGTAACACTACTCTAAGCGATAAACCCTTAACACCAGTCACATTGGCAACTACAAGCCCAAGAAACTCACTTACCGAGGGCGCTCAGGGCCACGGTCTCTAAATTCGACTCGGCGTAGACCGGCCCGGGGCGATGACAAGATGGCGACCATGGGAACCTTCAGCCTGGGCACCCTCTCGAGCGTCCCCGCCTCGAGGCGTCTCGACCTGCTCGCCGAGCCGACACGCAGGGCACTCGACAGGGCCGGTCTGCTCGAGGAGATAGGCGTCGTTGAAATCGACCCGTCCCTATCGGACACTGCCGCCACCCAGCAGCACTTCGGCGTCGATCCGCGCGCACTCGCGAATTGTGTCGTCGTCGCAGGCAAACGTGAGGGAACCGAACGCCTGGCCGCTTGCGTCGTGCTGGCAACGAGCCGGGCGGACATAAACGGTGTCGTGCGGAGGCACCTGGACGTGCGTAAGGCTTCTTTCCTGGCGATGGAACGCGCAGTCGAGCTCACGGGCATGGAGTACGGGGGCATCACGCCGATCGGGCTTCCGGACTCGCTGGCAGTGCTCATCGACTCACAGGTGATCTGCACCGACGTCGTCCTGATCGGCTCGGGTGTGCGCCGCTCCAAGATCCTGCTCCCAGGTCCGCTGCTCGCTCGGCTGTCGGGAGTCGAGGTCATCGAGGGGCTCGCCGCTTGAGAGTATCTCCACCGTCTGCCTTAGCCGAAAAGCGCGCCGGGTCAGCCTCGAACCGCATCCGGCAGTGGTCCGAGCAGAAGTGGAACTCCCTGGTCTCATAGCGGGCGCGAGCCGGAGCGTTCGCCTTTTCCACTTGCATCCCGCATACCGGGTCGAGCACGCGCCCGCTGTCCGCGCCGAGACGAGCCCGGTTGCGGTACAGCCAGTACAAGACAGCGAAGAGGGCAAGGAAGACGATGTTGAGATAGGTCGTGTAGTCCCAGGCGAAGTGCGCCGGCGCCACCTGGGCCGGGTGCGTGCGCGGGACGAGGCCGGCAGCGCTGAAGATCTCGCCGGTTATAAGCCCGGCCGTCGACATCGCCGCCCAGAAGACGACGAGCATCCTCGCCATGAGCCGAGTGCCGTAATAGCGGCGGTAGACGAGCAAGAGGGGGAAGCTGATCAGGTCGGCGAAGAGGAACGAGATTACCCCGCCGAAAGAGATCCCCCCTTTCCATAGCGCCGCCGCCAACGGGACGTTGCCAATCGAGCAGACGAAACTGATAACGGCGATGAAGGGCCCCACGACAGCGTTCTCGAGCGTGGTACCAAAGCCGTGGCCGTGGATGAATACGGCGTTCCACAGCCCCGCCGGAACCACGACAGCGAGAAAGCCGGCGACGGTGAACCCGATGAGCAGCTCACGGCGCAGCATCTTGAGATCGGCCATCGTGTAGGTGGCGGCGTCGGCCCAACCGCCGCTCGAGCGCAGCTTCTCGCGCCACGGAGCCTGCTGAAAGATGTCCTGCCCCACCGGGGTAGGAATGTGGTCGTGGCCTTCTTGGTGCCCGTCCGGCGACGGTGTCGAGAGACGCCTTCGCGCCTCGACGACGAGCTTTCCCCGCAGCCAAAGGCCGCCGAGACCGGCAAGAAGCACGATCATGATGACCCCGCCAACGAACTCGCTTGCCGCGAACTGCCAACCCATGAGGACGATGAGGACGATCCCGAGCTCGATCACGAGGTTGGTCGAAGCCACCATGAACACAGCCGCGGCGACGAAGTCCGCCCCCTTGGCGAAAAGCGACTTCGCCATGGCACTCGCCGCGTAGGAGCACGACGAGGAGGCCATCCCGTAGCCGGACGCTCGTGCCAGGGCGCCGGGACCGTGACCGCCGAGCTTGGCCTGGAGCGCCTCGCGGCTCACAAAGGCCTGCACTGCCCCGGAAAGGCTGAAGCCCACGATCAAGGGCCACAGCGTCTCCCAGAACATGAAGAAGCCTTCTCGCAGGCTCCTCCCGATCTCGTCGAGAAAGCCGACTCCGGCCAGCAGCCGCGCCGCTGCGGTGATCACGACGGCACCGGGCGCGCGAGCCCCGCCGTGCCAGTGTTCACGAGCCGAGTGTATTTACCCCGTATGCCCCTCGGGCGGGGTCGAGCCGGCAGGAGGTTGCTACGCGGCGGAGTCCTGGCGGATCGCTCCGTCTCTGATGCGGATACGACGGTCTGTGAGCCGGGCAACGTCTTCGTCGTGGGTTGCGATGACGATCGTCACACCGGCACTTTTGCGCAGGTCGTTCAAAGTCGACATGACCTCCTTGGCCGTGTCGGAATCGAGGTTTCCTGTCGGCTCGTCGGCGATGATCACGCTCGGGTGATTGGCCAAAGCCCGGGCGATGGCGACGCGCTGCTGCTCGCCTCCCGACAGACGCGAGGGGAGGTGGCCCATGCGGTGCCCTAGTCCCACCTGGGTCAGCAGCTCCTTGGCGCGCTCTAGTCGCTCGTGAGCCCCGACGTGATTGGGGAACATGGCGATGGCGACGTTCTCCTCGGCAGTGAGAGTCGGGATCAGGTTGAAGTGCTGGAAGACAAAACCGATCTCCTCGGCGCGGATCTTCGTCAACTCCTTGTCGCTCAGGCCGCTCAAGTCACGGTCCGCGAAGCGGATCGTGCCACCAGTAGGGCTGTCGAGGGCCCCGAGCAGCTGCAAGAGCGTCGTCTTGCCCGACCCGCTCGGGCCTTCTAGAGAGACCATCTCGCCGGTGTTGATGACGAGGTTCACGCCGCGGATGGCCTTTACCGACAGCCCGCCTTTGGTGAATGTCCGCTCGAGCTTGGAAAGCTCGTAAAGCGGCGTCGGGGCCGCAGGCGCCGCAGCCACCTCCGTGGCCTGCCTGTCTCCGGTCTCCGTCATCGTGTCGTCTCCCTTTTCTGTCCCTGTGGCAGCTGTCTTTTCCATTAGCCGAGGTCCCGCAGTGCTGAGGCCGGTGCGAGGCGGGCGGCACGCCACCCGCCGATCATGCCTGCGATGAGGCCACCGACGAGCGCCCCGGCGAAGGCGATCAGGATCGTCGTGGCGTGGATCGGCGCAGTGAGGTGCACGATGGAGGTCACAGTCCCGGTGTTCGTCGCCCCGGCGATGAGGCCGCTCACCTTTGAGGCGCCGACCGCGAGCCCGGTCGAGGTGACCGAGAGCCCGGGTCCCACGGCGGCGATCACGGCGCAGACTCCCGCCCCGATCGCCACGCCTATCACCCCTCCGACTATTCCGATTCCGACGGTCTCGGCCATGACCTGGCGGACGACCTCACCCCGTGTCCAGCCGATCGCCCGCAACGAGCCGATCTCACGGACGCGCTTTGCGACGCTGGACAAGGTGAGCAGGCCCGCTATCAGGAACGCCGCCAACAGAACAACGATCGCAAGCACGCCGCCGAGGTCGTTGGCGAGCTTGTGGGCGTTGTTGAGGCTGCCGCTGACCGAGTCAGCGAGCTGCTTGGAGGTAAGGACCGTCGCGCCGGGGAGCTCCTTTTTGATGAGAGCGGTCACCGCGGCGACGTCCGAGGAGCTCTTTACCGACACGAGCACCTCGTTCACATAACCCTTCGCCGAGGCGAGGCTCTGCATCGTCGAGAGCGGGAAGTAGACATCCGCGACGTCACCGGTCAGCGTCGGTGACACGAGGCCCACAACCTTGTAATTCTTTGAGTTGATTGTGAGTGTCCCGCCGACTGTCAGCTTCTTCGAGGTGGCGTAGTTCGTGTAGACGAGCACCTCGTTGGCCGGGTTGGCGGTGAACCAGGTCCCCTTGACGAGCTGGGACTTGGTGATGAGCCCGGTCGTCGCGTTCGCAGGGTCGACGCCGGCCACCGAGTAGTTGGAGGTGGCCGTGTTGGTCGTCGGAGGGTTGAGCACCCGGGTGATGGTCTGCTCTGGGACCGTGACATTCTGCTCGTATGCCTTCTGAGCAGGTGTCAGGCACGCCGCGACGGCAGGGTTCGCAGTCAAACCACCAAGAAAGCCGCTGAAGCCGGAGGCGCCGCCGCCTGAGCCATTAGGCCGCGTGCCCGGGAAGCCGCCCGAGCTGCTGGTGTTGCCAAGGCCGCTGTTCTTGAAGGTCTTCTGGATGATCTTTTGGAAGCAGGCCGCCTCGGCCGTTCTCTGCGCGGTGGTGAGCGCCGGCGGCTTGACCGTCGTGGAGATCGTCTGGCCCCCTTCTTTGACCGTGTCTGTGATCTTCGGCACTGTGCCCGTCTCGTGGAGCGCGCTGAGAGACAGGGCGCCGACGGCCGAGCTCACCCCTGGGATCTTGGCGACGTCACTGATCGCGACCGAGGGGAAGGTGACGAGGGTGCCGGGGACGAAGAAGTCATGGGTGAACTTGGTCCCGGCCGGGCCGAGCTTGGCGAGGTCGGTGATCACAGAGGCGTTGTTGTTGAGAAGAGTCGCGGCCTGCGAGCTATTGGCGGTTGTCCCACCGCCAAAGCCGCGAGCGAAAAAGCCCCCGCCGGTCCCACCACCCCCTCCGCCCCCACCGGCTGGGACGCTGCCGCCCCCGAAAACTCGCGTGGGCGTGGTCGTGGTCGTAGTGGTCTGGGAGGTGGTCGCGGCGACGGTGCGCGTGACGATGATGTCCGTCCCGACCGAGCCGAGAGGCGACAGGACGCGGTTTTGGGCATCGGAGAGCCCTTGGGAAACTCCGATGATGCCCATGACGAGTCCGACTCCTGCAGCGAGTCCGAAGGCGGTGACGAGCGTCCGGCCCCAGCGGCGACGGAGCTCGTTCCAGGCATAACCGAGCGAGAACACTTGAGGCACTCCTTTTGGCGGCGGTGACGGCCTAAGGCTAAGCCTGGTTCCTGTGTTTCTCCTGAGCCTTTATGTAGAACTAGCCGAGCCTTGAGCGGCAGTTCCGCCAGGCGATTGGCGCTGGTACACCGCTTGTGGCACCGGAAGACGTTCCCCGGCGCTTCATGGCTTTGTGCCCTGCGCAGCGTTCGTGGGGACGGAGGGGCTCGAACCCTCACTGTGAGCGTTTTAAGCGCCCTGCCTCTGCCGGTTGGGCTACGTCCCCGAGGCCTCGTGATCGCCACGGCCAAGGGTCATTTCATCATCTCGGGCGCTTCATTGATGGCGCTCGCGACCTAGAAATGCCTGGTCATGTGTGGGTGAGTTGACAGTCGTTGCTTATGTGACCAAAGTTAAGTCATGTTGCTCAAGAGGGGAGAGCACCGAAAACGCATTGGTGCGGTCGTGGCAACCCTCGCCCTGGTGGGTTCACTCTTTGTGGTCGAGGCACCCGCCGGAGCGTCGCCAAGCCCGATCAACCGTACCAATTCGCAGATCGGCTCCCTCAAGACGCGCGCCCAAGCGCTAGCCGAGCAGATCACGACGGACCAGAACAAGGTGTCGGTCGACGCCGAGGCCTACGACGAGTACACGGTCGATGTCGAGCTGGACCAGATCAAGCTCGCCAAGGTCGAGCACCAGCTGAAGACGACCCAGACCCAGCTGCGCGCCGTACGGGTCCGCGCCGAGAACGCTGCCATCGAGGCATATGTGACCGGCGACGGATTCGACTCCGAGGTGGGCGGGATCCTCGACTCGAGCGTGAACGACGCCCAGAGCGCGGCTGTGTACTCCGACGTCGTCGTGCACACCTTGAAGGTCGCTGCTGCCGCGTTGCACGCGATCACTCTGCGTCTCGCCGCCGAGCGGGCATCACAAGCACGCACAACCGCGGCCGCGACGCGTTCTGAGGCCGCTGCCGACAAGGCCAAGTCCCTCGCCGAGGAGGCGACGGCGAACGTGCAGGGCGCCCTCAGCCAGGTCAAGGGGCAGCTCGCGGTTCTCGTGGTGCAGCGCGAGCAGGAGATCGCCGCTGCCAAGGCTGCTGCCGCTCTCGCAGCGGAGAAGGCAGCAGCTGCCCGAGCAGCCGCCAGGGCGCGGGCCGCGGCTGCAAGAGCCGCCCGGGAGAAGGCCGCCAAGCAGGCCGCGGCGGCGGCCAAGGACGTCACGAACGCCTCGACCCTTCCCACCCTCAGCGGGGCCGGTGCCGGGGCGGGCATGGGCGACCAGTGGCCATTCGGGCCGGGGACGGGCCCCGACCAGCCTGGCTTCGGCAGCACACTTGTCCCTGCCGGGACAAATCCTGGGGGCCTTGCGGCCGTGACGGCAGCAGAGTCATACCTCGGCGTGCCCTACGTGTGGGGCGGGGCGAGTCGCTCCGGGGTGGACTGCTCCGGGCTCACGATGCTGGCCTGGCTCGCGGCCGGTGTCTATCTCCTGCACGGAGCGACGATCCAGGACCAAGAGTCGACGCCAGTGAACCTGCTCGACATCGAGCCGGGGGACCTTCTCTTCTACCATTTCCCGAACGACGGTCCCCTGCCGATCACCCACGTCGCGATCTACATCGGCTCGGGACCGTACGGAACCGACACAATCATCCAGGCCGCAGAGACCGGCACGAACGTCGCCTACTACCCGATGTACTGGGGCGGGTTCGTCTCGGCAGGACGGCCCTGAGGCGCACTCGAGCCACGCCTCGCGGGCGACCCCAAGCGAGCCGTTGAGGGACCTGCGCTGGGCAATGGGGCCTCGAGCAGTCACGATGCCCACGGCCTCGATGCGCCGGCGCGACATTTGCGATGTTGAACATGCTCGAGTTCAACTTGGCTTCAGCTCGCGCCCGCGCTCGCCTGAGGGTCGACCACGGCGGTGGTCATCGGAGCAATTATCGTCATTGCCGCTCTGGATCGTGCTCGGCCGTTCTTGGCTGTCTGCATGAGATGGACGCCGTGGCGCTGCAGAGCGCTCGTGCTCGAGGCGGTGGGCTGTCTCGTGCTCGCCGACCTCCTCGACCCGGGCCGGGGCCTTTGACACCGCCAGCGCCCCGACGACAGCATCTGTGCAGTCCGAGTAGAGCATGCCTCGGCCCCGCGCGCCGGGTTCGGGAGTCCTAGTAGAGAGCCTGGCCGGAGAGCCATTGACGCAGGTACCGGTCCCTGCGCTCGACCCACTCCTCCGCCGTGAGGGCATAGCGGACGTGATCTTCCCAGCGGCCGTCGATCTCGAGATAGCGAAGTGCGATGCCCTCGCCGCGCAGCCAGAGCTTCTGGGCGACCCGGCGGCTCGGACGGTTGCGCGGGATGATGGAGATCTGAAGCCTGTGAAGACCGATCTCTTCGAAAGCGAAGCGGAACAAGAGCACGCAGGCCTCCGGGACATATCCCCTGCCTGCTTGTGACTGGTCGATCCAGTATCCGACGTAGGCGTTCTGGAACGGTCCTCGCGCGACCGATGAGATGTTCACCTCGCCCGCGAAGTGCCCCATCGCGAAAATCCCGAAGCCGTAGCCTGTGCCGAGTTGGCGTTCGCGCTCTCGCATCGAACAGCGCGTCGTGAAGGTCGTGCGGTCCTCGGACGGGTACGGTGCACCAGCCGGCCGGGGTTCCCACGGCAAGAGCCAGTCTCGACAGCGGGTGCGGACCTCATGCCAGGACTCGTAGTCGTCCTCGCGCAGGGGACGAAGGCGGACCCGCCGGCCCACCAGCTCGGTGGAGATGCCAGAAGCAGTCAATTCGGCCATGTCAGCTACGGGTTTAAACGGTTGCTCACATCCCTATCGTCGCAGATCCGCCAGCCTCACGCGTAGACTTGGCCCACCCAACCTTAAAGACCGGTGAGCGCCTGGACCGCGCGATCGGGCCGTTGGTGATCGCCGAGAACCCATGCCTGAGCCATATGCCCATCCGACCTCCACGGGCGGACCGGCATGCCCGTGGATCGCCCTTGTCGGAGTGTCCACGCCCGAGCTTCGCCTCTTCGAGGAAGCGCTCGGGCTTTTCGGGACCTCGTCGCCCTCAGGCCACCGCCTGAAGGTCCTCCGGCCGGAGACGCCCAAGTCTGGCCAGGACCCTTGGTGGGACTCGTCAGGGGGACCGGAGCAAGCAAGCTCGCACGGCCGGGCGAGGACGGCACCAACCGCGGTAGTTCTCGCGCTGAGCGACCCGCTCGGCGCGCCCGCAGAGGTCCTAACAGCCAACGGCCCCGCGCAGGCGCTCGCCCTGGCCGTCTGGGAGCGATTCATGCGCGAAGCGCTGCGCAACTTGAAAGGCCTTGCGGTCTACGTCACAACCCTTTCGGGTGCGGCCAGCGACCCGGCCGGCTGGGGTCGGGCGATGCGCGCTTTCCTGTCAGCTCGCGGAGTCTCCCCAACCATTGCCGACACAGAGCTCGACGAAAGGCTTTCGGCCGTATTCGGACGTGCGGAGCCAAACGGCAACGCCGTTAAGGACCAAGGCCTCCTGCTCGCGAGCCAGCGTCAGATCGCCGCGCTATTGGACCAGCTGGTCGGGCCGCACGATTGCTTCGACCCCCCTTTGCCCGAGCCTGAGTCAGCTTGGGTAGCCGCCCTGCTCGAAGCGCGCCGTGACCTCGCCCAGCTGTGGCAAGGCCTCGACTGGTCCACCGAGCAGCTGGCGTCGTTCCTTCCCAATCGCGCGCGGGCGGCTGTTGGCAGCGAGGCCTATCCACCGAACGCCTCTGAGGACCTGGAGGCCTACCACCACTGGCTGGAACGACGAGGCGAGGCACCCGTCCTCCCCTTGAGCGGAGGCCTGCCGCTCGCTCGGGCGCGGGTACGCGCGAAGCGGCCGCCGTTGTTCAGTGTCGTCGTACCCGTGCTCCGCCCGCCCCTGTGGGCCCTCGAGCGCTGCGTGGCATCGGTGCTCGCCCAGAGCTATCGCGAGTTCCAGCTCGTGCTCGTCGATGACGCTTCCGGGGACGCCCAGCTCTCCGAGCAGCTCCGCGGCTTCACCCGCCTCGATGCGCGAGTCGAGGCGGTGCAAAGGACCGAGACCGGTGGCATCTCCAAAGCCACGAACGCGGCCATCGGGCGAGCGAGGGGCGAGTACGTCGTGTTCTTGGACCATGATGACGAGCTGCACCCGGAAGCTCTCGCCAAGATGGCCGCCGCGATCACAGCCAACCCCGACGCGGACGTCTTGTACTCCGACGAGGACAAGCTCAACGCGTCAGGCGAGCGCTGCGTTCCGAGCCTGAAGCCGGACTGGTCGCCGGACCTGTTGCTGTCGAGTGCCTACTTCTGCCACATGCTCGTCGTCCGGCGTTCCCTCCTTTCCGAGCTGGGCGGCTTGCGTCCGGAATTCGACGGGAGCCAGGACTACGACCTGATGCTGCGCGCGACCGAGGTTGCCCGCGCCGTGGTGCACGTGCCGGAGATCCTCTACCACTGGCGGGTCCTGGCAGGCTCCACCTCCGCCGACCCGCACGCGAAGCCGTGGGCCTTTGAGGCCGAGCGCCGCGCTCTCGAACAGGCCCTCGCCCGGCGAGAGATAGTCGGGACCGTCGAGGCGCACAGCCGCTTCGCCGGCAACTTCCACCTCCGCAGAAGCGTCGTCGGCGAGCCGCTCGTTAGCATCATCGTGCCCTTCCACGACGAGCCTGAGATGACGGCGTCGTGCTACCGCTCCCTCGTAAGTGAGCCTGGTTATGACCGTTACGAGCTGTTGCTGGTCGACAACTCCAGCGAGCTACCCGAGACAAAGGTGCTTGCGGCAGAACTCACAAAGGATCCGAGAGTGCGGCTTTTGGAGGACCCGCGGCCGTTCGACTGGGTCGCTATCAACAATGCCGCCGCAGCCGAGGCACGTGGAGACGTACTCCTTTTCTTGAACAACGACATCGAGGCTCGCTCACCGGGATGGCTAGCGGCGATGCTCGGACACGCGCAACGCGAAGAAGTTGGGGCGGTCGGTGCGCTGCTGCGCTACCCGGACCTGACCGTCCAGCACGCCGGGATCGTCATCGGCATGAGCTTCGGTGCCGCTCATGTCCAACAGGGCCTGCCCTTCGATAGCCCGGGTTACATGCTCATGGCCGAGCTCACCCGCGACTGCAGCGCCGTCACGGGCGCGTGCATGATGACGCGCCGTTCCTGTTTCGAGGATCTCGGCGGCTTCGACCCGGCGCTCCCGGTGGCCTTCAACGACGTCGACTACTGTCTGCGCCTGCGCGCCAAGGGCCTTCTGGTCGTCTACACACCGCTCGCCGAGCTGATCCACTTCGAGTCCACAAGCCGCGGGCACGCGGACGACGTCGTGGAGACGCCCTTGTTCAGGAACCGTTGGAGCAAAGCCATCCTTGGCGGCGACCCCTACTACAACCTCAACCTGACACATTTCGACCCCTACTGCCGCTTGTCGACCGAGGAGGA
>JBEKVJ010000018.1:0-43186 GCA_049514105.1 Acidimicrobiales bacterium | reverse complement strand
GAAGACCAAGCTCCTGTGAGATCCTTTCGGACGATGTCAGCCTCACTCTAGCGTCAAGGCTCTGAGCGCAGATAACCGGCTCGAAGGGCTACAACCCAGGAGGGTGATCATGCGGGAATACTCAGCATGGCGTTGCGTTGGCCGTAAGCGACAACAGTCATTCCGCTGATACTCAGGTTGTTCCCTGCCGTATGGTTGGTGCCTCGGCGGGATCCCATTAGGTCGTGAGCTGCCGATGAAGAGTACCCTGGCTTCTGTTGGAAAACGGCTTCAAGAGCTTCCCAACTATCGCCGCACTTCTTTCTCGTGATGGAGTAGACAAACTGGGGACACCCGCTATTACGATGGTGCGAAGGATAACCTCGGGTCAGTTAGGCGAGCCTGGAGCCGCAATTACTGCCAGTTACGTTCGCCGTGCGGGCGGATGGAGCAGTCGAACGCGACAACTACCTTGTCGAGAAGCCACCTGGGCCAGTGACGAAGACCGATATCTAGATCGGGAGATCGCGGTCCTCGAGATACGCCCTCAGCTTAGTGAGGCCCTCGATTATCTGTGAAGTGTCAATACCAGAGTAGGCAAGACGCACGTAGTTCTCAGTTTCGCCAGGTAGAGGCCGTCCGAAATGCACGCGCGAACATAGGGAGACTCCCGTGTGATGGAGTACAGCTCGCCGAAATGCTTCTACGTCAGTTATTCCCTTCAGCCGCATCGCTCCGGAAACATTCGGAAACAGATAAAAGGTTGCATTAGGCGTATAGCAGTTGATACCAGGGCAGTCATTGAGGATCGCGACACTTGCATCGCGGCGCTCCCGCAACACCGAGACAATATGCAGCGGACCGGACTGGTCGCCAGTGAGTCCTTCGAGGGCGCCGTACTGGATGAAGTGATTGGGGCATGATTCGTCGTTTACGTTGAGCTTTGCGATGACCCTAATGATCTCGCGCGGCCCGATAGCAGCTCCTAGCCGCCAGCCTGTCATGGCGAACTTTTTGGAGAAGGTGTAGAGGATAACGGTCCGGTCTGCCATGCCCGGAAATGAGACCAGGGAAGTGCTCACACCCGAGTAACGGATGTCGAAGTAGGCCTCATCGCAAAGAACCGTCAGATCGTGACGAAGGACAATGTCGGCAAGTCGCTCCAGTTCACTGAATGAGAGCTCGGCGCCAAGAGGGTTCTGGAGGTCGTTTACTATCAGAAGGCGCGTTCGCTCTGTAATGGAGGCTTCCAGAGCATCGAGATCGAGGACGAAGCCGTTTTCGCCCTGGTAGTAGCCGTACGGTTCGGCGATGCCGCCGTGAAACTCAATTTGGGATTCGTAAATTGGGTAACCAGGGTTGGGGTATAGGACCTCGTCACCAGGATTCATGAGAGCAAGGATGAACTTGCCGATTACCGGTTTGCCGCCCGGTTGGATGGCGACGTTCTCCGCTTCGTAGCTGGTGCCGTGCGAGGCATTCACATCGGCTGCGAGGGCGGCCCGAAGCACCGGGATGCCTGCGTCTGGGCAGTAGCCGGTTTTGCCATCTCTGATTGCTTTGAACGACGCCTCGACAATGTTGGTCGGTGTCGGGATGTTCATATCACCGAGGTGAAATGGATAGAGATCGTGGCCCTGAGCGGCGAACGCGGCCGCCTCGGCCGACACGGCAAACGCCGTCTCGGCGCCCAAACGGGCTATGCGCTCGGCGATCCGGGGGCCGCCTAGGTCAGGAGCCGTCGCGTCGCGGCCCTCAACTGGTCCTGCCGTCATCGTTCGCATGGGCGGCTGCTGTCCAGAATCCATCTCGTCCCTCCGTTTCGGCTCAACTAGCAGCCTGCGCGCTGACGCTGTCGCCGCGGGCCTGCCGGCGGCGAATGACACGCCAGTGCAGGACAGCCGCGCACCGATCAAAGACAGGAGCGTTTGAAAGCTAAAGATACCTGCGCGGTTACGCAGTCGTCCAAGGGTGACAGCCAAAAGTGGCTGCTACCTGGCAAAGGGCAGGCGCGTTGTGCTCAAAAGCGATGGCGGGCGCGCTGGCCAGATGCGAGTCGCGGCAGGTAGTTGACATCGATAACCGCACCGCAATGGACTTTCGGCGAGACACTCCGAGACGGTGCACACTCTGATGCTCCCCTCAAAAGGCGACGGGTGTAATCCAACTCGGTCTCGCGCTGGGTCTAGCTGCGTCGTTGCGCCTGAGAGACAACAAGGCGACCGCGGCCGTCTTGTCTGCTATGCATCGGGTGGCTTGCCCGGGCCTCGATCACACGAGCCCACCAGTCGCCATCACGGGGACGCGCCGGGCGCAATGTTGCGCCGTCAGCGGTGTGCTTCGCCGCGGAGAGCACGCGCCGCCATGTCTTGGTCGTGGCCTTGTCCCGATCGCCCGCGCGGCCGGGACGATAAGGACTGCTTGGCGGCATTTGGGGTCCAGTTGACCTCTATGTCTGAGATCCAGCGGTGCTCGAGGCGCAGATCTCACAACACGCGGCGCTCACCCGTTCAAGGTGCTGAGAGACGCGACCCGTGGCCCGGTGATCTAGGCCCGCGGGACGGTCCGTATCAGCAGGGGAGCGACGAGTGCAGCCGATCTCGCTCCTTCCGACGGATCGGTCCAGACTGCGACCGCAAGCATTCTCGGTGGCGATCGCCGTCCACAGCCTGATTCGCGCCTTATCCAGTTGGCCGTGAGCGATGAGAGTCCATGTCTCCAAACTGTTGCATTCCCGTCGCTTATCGGTCACCGTCCTGGTATTGCGGTATCGCCCAACGGCGATCTAGCTTCCCATCGTTGATCTCACCGCGAGGGGGCCAGATGAATAATGAGGCTGGAGTAGTGCCTTGCCGTCACCAGTGGCGTGGGACTGACCCAGAAAAAGCCTCTTACCTGGTGCGACGCGCTTGGGTCAAGTATCTGGGAAGCATTGGCTGGGTCGTGCTCGCGACGACCTGTCTGGTCGTCGGCTCGGCCGGCGTCCTAGCCGGCGCGGCGTCGGCTTCGGTTGTGGCGGCGCTCGGTTCGACACTTCCGAGCACCTCGAGTGCACCAAGCGCGACGGATCGCCCTGGCGGACTCATCCAGCAGGGCGATTCGAAGACAACGTGCATCTCGGACGGGCCGGCCCAGTTGGCGAGGGACATGAGGAACACTGGGGTCGAATACAACTGCGTCGAGACCTTCAGCGACGCCGACCCGACGTGGGCAGACTGGGTAAGCCCTTGGATCGCTGGCTCAGGCGCTCCGTTCGTGGCGTGGGTGCGGGCTGACCCTACCGGTCACCAGCTCATCGACACCCAGAATGTGATTCCTGACAGTGAGGCGAGCAACCCTGACTGGACAGGCGAGTGCGCGGCGGGGGACTACGACAACTATGCGACGCAGTTCGCGAGGAACATGGTTGCAGCTGGCCTCGGCTACACGGTCATACGCCTTGGCCACGAGATGAACGGCAACTGGTACAAGGACTCTCTCGGTGACACACCGACCGAGTGGGCACAGTGGGGGCAGTGCTTCGCGCAGGAGGTCACGGCGATGCGGGCGGTGGCCGGCGCCCACTTCCTGTTCGACTGGAACGTCAACTCCAACTACCGCGATATTCCCTTGGCCGACTACTACCCTGGCAACGCCTACGTCGACATCATCGGAATCGACCAGTACGACAACTCCGGGTACCCCATTCCGGCACCGGGGACCCACCGGTTCGCGGCCCTCGCCGCCGAGCCCGGGGGTCTTAACGATCTGGTCGCGTTCGCCGCCGCGCACGGTAAGCCACTCAGTATCCCCGAGTGGGGGACCACGACCGAGGGCCTGAACGCCGGAGGTGACGACCCCTATTACGTAGAGGGAATGGCGGCGTTCATCGCCAGCCACGACATCGCTTACGAGAGCTACTTTGACGCCAACGACGACGGGGTCCTCCCTCTTGACCCATCGGTCGCGCCCCTGACGGTTTCGGCCTACAGCGCCTCGATCATCGCGATCGGTGCCAGTTCGACCGACGGTGCGGTAACGAGTGGGATAGACGCCGCCTCGCTCGAAGTTGTGCGCCGGGCCCACAGGGCGATCTTGCTGCCCACTTCTGGCGCGCTCTTGTTCGGCGGTACGGCGATTTTCGCCCGGCGCCGTCGCGGAGCCAAGTCGAAGCTGGCGCCGCCCAAATGGGCCAGATGGGGCGCGCATTCCTCTGGTAGGCCTCAGCATCTGCGCAGAGAAAGACCCTGAGTCGGGCGTTATTGGACCACTGCGAACCGCTCTGAATCCGCCGCCAAGGCTGCAGGCAACGACCAAGAGCGCGTTGCGGTCCAGCTTGGAGGAGTCAGAACAAGGTCTCGTTGTTGCCGGGACATCCGGTTCCTACTCTGGCCACTCATCTTCATCCTAAGTCGACATCAGGCGCGAAGCCTTAGAGCATCGGAGTGATGGCGACACCGCAAAGCGCCGAGAGGATGACTGCGGGCCAGCCGATGATCAGCTCAGCGTGGGGGCCTGCACGCTTTGGCCCCGGAGCTCAAGCCCGCGTCGTAGAACTCGCACGCGATCGAAGCTGCACTCCTCCTGGTCCGTCCACTGGCTCATGATCTCGGTCAGATACTCCCCGGGGCGACGCCGGTTGTCGCGCTCAGGGAGGAAACTCCGAAGCGACTCAGGAGCCCACCGGTAATGATCAGGACGAGGTGACCATGAGCGAGAAGAGCGCGATCTTGACAGGTCGAAGCGTTGGGACGCTAAGGCCGCACCTAGCTGTGCCACCAGTCACTCAAGGCGCGGCCCAGATGCCCACTAGGCAAGGAGCTGTCTTCCTCGATCATGTCGGAGCCGTGACCAGGCTCATCTGCCACGCCCGGATGCTAAGCGACGGCTCCTGTAACAAAGCCTCGATGGGCCGCTGGTTGAGTTGGTCCCGAAAACCTAGGGTCTTTCGCCCCTACACGAAGCGAGAGCAGATCCTTACCCTGCTTTCGATGACCCGGGGGGTGACCAATGCGCTTTCTTCTCCAGGAGTCCTCTGAGGTCGAGCGCCCCTTTGCAGCTGTGCGCGAGCGTTTCATCGGCGACACGAGCTGGTTCGCTCCCCTCGCGACAGCGGCCGAGCAGGACGGGGAGCAGCTCTATTTCCGCATCGGGCCGTCGTGGGCGAGCGGTTGGGCGGCCCGCAAAGTCGTGGTTACCCTCGGCCAGCCTCACCAACGCGGAACAGGACTCGTCGTTCCCCTGTCATGGAGAGCGACTGACCTGCCGGGCCTCTTCCCCGTTCTCGACGGGGACATCGAGCTCGTCCCCCTCGGTCTTGACCGGTGTCGGGTGAGCCTGTCTGCGTCCTATGTGCCACCCCTAGGCGAGCTCGGGCGTCGGCTCGACCGCGCCATCCTGCACCGGGTCGCGGAATCGACCGCGCGCTCTTTTCTGGCCAGGGTGTCCAGGAGTCTCGAGCTCGGCGACCCCGCCGCGCCTGACTCGAGCGCTGCGGAAGGTGATGGTTGACAAATCGCCGGGCTCGCTGTTTGCGGGCGTAGGGCGACGCGCAACTAGGGTCTTTCGCCTCTAGTCGACAAGGCCAATGGATTGGTCTCGACGGGACTTTCGGCCCTAGTGCCCTTCGCGACAATGAGGTGAACGGGCTTGGTTCAAGTAGGCCGGCGAAAAGATCGATTGTGCCGCCGTATCGAAATCCGACGGACGAATCCGCCGGGGGATTCCGACCATCCCGGCCGAGAGATGACAGGAAAATCACGGCCTCTGTTCTGTAAGTTCCCAGCTCAAAGCTCCATGCAGCCATCGCGAGACCAGTCGAGCCACTAGGAGCGGTGGCGACGAAGGAGCGTCTGCGCGGGGACGTGGTGAGGCGGCGATCGTCACATTGAGCGTGGACTACGAGCTTTGCGGCTGTGTGTGATCCGAACAGCGGGCCCAGTCGGGCCTTTCGGCCCTATCTGCACTTTGGCCTGGCCCGGGATGCTTAGTTACATGGTCAAGAAGCGTGTAATTGCAAACAGGTTCCGGGCGCTTGGTGTTCTCGCTGCGCTCGTTACGGTCGGGTTGTTCGCGAGCCCCGCCCTCGCAGGAGCTACCTCTAGTGCCAAGACGGTGAGTTTCTCCGCCACCTACAGCGGCAAGGCGTCGCTGCTCATCGTCAACAGCAAGGTCAAGATCTCGTCGATCACCGGTTCGGGAAAGAACTCGCTCTTTGGTACGAGCAAGGTCAGCGGAAGTGGCGCCGCGGCAGCTTCGGCGCAATGTGACCCGTTCGGGGGCAAAGGCAACATCGCTGGCGGGTCGAGCAAGATCACCTTCACCGTGACCGAGTCGAGCGCCCAGCAAGGGTGTTCGAACGGCGAGAGCGGACCGATAACGGTCACCTTCCACGGCACCGCAAAAGCCACCGGTGGGGGCGGCAAAGCCAACGGGGCAAGCGGCACCCTCAAGTTCAGCGGAACCCTGCATCTCGGGGGGACGAGCGGATCTCAGAGCGGCACTTTCAAAGTCAGCCTCAGCGGGAAGCTGACGGTGAAGAGCTGATGAGTAAAGAAGCCAGACAACAGAACAGGAGCATCGGTATGACAAAGCTCAGGACCAGGATCGCCGTTGGGTTGGCGACGGCCATAGGCGTTGGGGCCATGGGTATCGCGATCGCGAGCGCAGGAGCATCAACAGGCCACGCAGCGGCCACGACGACCACGAGTTCCACGACGACGACGACGCTTGGCCCGCCGGTGCAGGGCAACGGCGCCCACCACGTCTTCTTCTCTGTCGATACGGTTCAAGGCGGAGGTGGGACCGTCAAGCTCCCAGCTGACGCCGCTTGCTCGATGACGAACCTTTTCCAGCGTGGAGATGTCGTCGTCTTCCGTATGTACGGCGTGCATGTGACCACTGGGGCCAACCTCACCAACGTGAGTGTCAAGTCCGCTTGGGTGAAGGTTCCCGGCCTGCCGAAGATGCCGATGTACTACAGCAACCACCCCACCAAGCCAGTCGTGGCGTACTGGACAGCTGCCTGGCCGATCAAGCAGAGCTACCCGCTCGGAGTTGTGAACTACACCGTGACTGTCGTCACAAACCCAGTGCCGGGAGGCGGCCTGAGCGGCCCCGTCCCCTCTGAGGTTGGCGTCTTCACCCAGCAGAGCACTCCCCAGGTCGCCTCGATGCTCACGATCGAGCCCGGGGCCTAACCAAGCAAGGTTCTTTGGAGCCGCCTGCCTAGGTCGCGAGGGCCTCGGCAGGCGGGCTTCTGAGAAGTAGTGGAACCAGGGGGAGCTCTGTCGCCACTTCGGCTGACAAATGACGTCCCTGGGGCGGTTTGCAGAGCTATCAGACAAAAGTCCAACAGGAGGACAAGGTGAGGAATTTCAGATTGAAGAAAAGATGGGTCTTCGTACCGGTCGCAGTGCTGGCGGGGTCTTTGATCGTGTCGACTGTCGCGGCCACAGCGAGCAATGGTGCACAGGCGCGCACGGTCGTGCGGGCAGCCTCGAAAACAGTCAGCTATACGACTCTCCAATCACCGACGATCCCAGGCGTCGCCCCGCTTCCCGGCCCGGTCGCGGCACTAGCAAAGCCGAGCGCGAACATGGGGATCCTCCAGGTCTCGCCCGATCAAGGTGTTGTGGGCACGCCGATGACCATCTCGGGATCGCACTTGCCCGCGAACGCAAGTGTCGAGCTGACCTGGTCGACGGCGAACGCGACTTGGCTGGTTCAAGCCCAGCCGGACACGGTCAACTACCTCGGCCGCTCGGACACGTTGTTCTCCGTCGTGCTCGCCACGACCACGACAGACTCGAACGGCGCCTTTAAGGTCTCGCTCAAGACCCCCCAGGACTGGGGCGGCCTGCACGACATCTACGCGGTCGTAAAGGGTGTCGAAGTGGCTCACGGCGGGTTCATCACGCTGCGGACTGTCACGGTTACGCCTACGAGCGGACCGGTGGGGACGCCGATCACCGTCACCTACAGCGGCCTCGGTGACACCCTTTACACGGGCGGCGCGTCCCTCCTTTGGGACAACCACTACGTGGGCGAGATGATGGCCAACTGGACTCGGGGCGTGGCCACAGCGACCATTCGAGCAGCAGGCCCGGTTGGTCAGCACACCATCCAGATCGGCAATGCCATCAGCTACTTGTACCTGAATGTGCCCCAGTCGCCGATCCCGTACACCAACGGCGCCACTGTGACATTCACCGTCACCAAGGACGACGGGCCGCCCGCGGCTTCGATCGACTGGCCAGTCGACGTCGCCGCGACCCTGAACGCAAAGACGACCCTCACCTTGAGTGGCCTCGGTGCCAGCTCTGCAGTAAAAGCACAGCTGGCGAGCACCCAGGGACCTGTCAACACGCGAGACATGCTCACTGCTACGGGGCTTTCCTCGAGCGCCCCGGTGAGCTTGGTCTGGTCCACCGTCGTAGGTAACCGCGTTAACTGCAAGAGCACCTGTTGGGTCTTCGTGTCCCAGACCATCGGCGGCGCGACTCCCTCTGGCGGATCGCTCCATTCGAAGATCACGATCCCTGACGGCCTTGGTGGCTGGCATGTTGTCCAGCTCGTCCAGAGCGGCAAGACCTTGGCCCAGGTCCCGTTCTATGTGATGGAGAGCATCGTCGGTCGAGGTGTCTCCTCGATCGTGGTCAAAGAAGGCCAGTCCTTCACGATCCACTTGAAGGGCGTCGGCTGGACTCAGCTCGACAACACCGTGGGCGTCGACTACGACAACAGCTACATGGGTTATGGGTGCGGGTTCAACTCGAACGGCGACGTTCTCTTGCACCTGCGCGCAACCGGCGGTCCCGGGACGCACCTGATCGACCTCTACCCGATGCTGTACTCGCTGTCGCCGTCGTTCGCGAACACCCCTTATGGAATGGTGCCCGTACTTACCTACGCTAACGACGAGCCCGGCCTCGCCCTCGGGTATCACCTGCCCGCGTTGAGGTTCGCAATAACAGTCGTCAGCTAAGCCTGGCTTCAAGCTCGACGTCTGGCCTCGCCGCGTTTGCGAGCGGCGAGGCCTTGACGCGAGCCAGGCGCGCTAGCGACGCGGGCAGCCACCAGTTCCAGCGCCCGAGCATCGCCATGAGGCTCGGCATCAAAAGGCCGCGGACGAGTGTCGAATCGATGATGACCCCGAGGGCGAGCCCGGCGCCTAGCTCCTGCAGCCCCGCCACGCGCCCGATCACGAGGCCGGAGAGAGCCCCGACCATTATTAAAGCGGCCGCGCTTACGACCCTGCCCGTATGGGTGAGGCCATCAGCGATCGCGCGGCGGTTGTCGCCGAAGTTGTCCCACGACTCGCGCATGCGCGTTACGAAGAAGACCTCGTAGTCCATGGACAGCCCGAAGAGCATCGCGAAGAGGAAGATGGGGACCCAGCCTTCGATTTGCGATACGCGGTAGAGGCCGAAGAGGTCTGAACCTAGGCGGAAACGGAACAGCACGACGAGAAGACCGTAAGCGGCTGCGACCGAGACAGCGTCCAAGGCGACAGCCATGAGCGGCAACAACAAAGAGCGGAATGCGCGCATCAGTACGAGGTAGGCGAGCGCGAGCACGAGAAGGACGATCCAGGGGAACGACCCGTAGACGCGCGCGAGAAAGTCGACCCCTTGGGCCGGGGCGCCTCCTATATAGACACGAAGCCACGAGGGGAAGCGGGCGGCAGGGATGAAGCGGTTTTCGAGCCGGCGGACGAGGTTCTGGGTGGCTGGCTGGCCGAAATCGTGCCGCCCGACGACGAGCGCGCGGCTGTAGCGGCCCGACGGATCGAGGTAGGGCGAGCGGGTTCCGATCGCCACGACGAAGACCTCGGGATCGTTGAGCAGTTCTCGCGCCAAGCGCAGCGTTGCGGCATAGACGGCAGGAGAACGCGCTCGGCCGACCGCTCCGGCGTCGAGTACTACCTCTATTGGGGTCAGCACCCCAGGCCCGACACCATCACCCAACACCACCAGGGCGCGGGCTGATTGGATGTTTTGAGGGATGGCGCTGAGCGAGCCCGGCGTGAGTTGGAGCCAAGCCGACGGCACGGCGGCGGCGCCCAGCACAGCGAGCGTGCCGGCGAGGACCAGGACAGGTCGGCGCATGACCATGTCAGCAAGTCGCGCCCAAAGCGGCTGCCTTGTCGTGGACCGCGACCCGGCCCGGGCGGGGCGAAGGCTCGTTATGCCCCGCCTGCCGAGGATCGATAGTAGGGCCGGTTGCAAGCTAAGAGCAGAGACGATCGAGACCGCCGGGACGACCAAGCCTGCAAAGCCAAGTGAGCGGACGAAGGGGACTGGGACGATCAGCAAAGCCGAGAGGCCTAATGCGACTGCGAGGCCTGAGATCAGCACGGCCTGGCCCGCTGTCGCCATCGTGGCGACGACGGCATCGTCCACCGTCGTTTGTCGTTGTGTCAGCTCGTATTTGAACCGGTGCACGACAAGCAACGAGTAGTCGATCGCGAGCCCGAGCCCGATGAGCTCGACGAGGTTCGGGACATAGAGGACCATCAAGAACTCGTGCGCGAGAAGGTAGACGACACTGAGGGAGGCAAAGGTCGTGCAGATGGCGACGGCCAGCGGCACCACGAGCGCCGCCGAAAGACCGAGCACAAAGCCGAGCAGGACCAAAGCCGCGAGGATCGCGATGAGCTCGCCCTTACGCAGGTCGGATTGGAGGATCGGAGTGATGTCGTGCTGGAGCGCCGGCGGACCGGTCACATATGACGGGGGGAGCCCCGAGCGACCGAGGGCGAAGCGCAACCGGGCGGTCTGCGAAGCCGCCTGTTGCAGATCGAGCGAGGTGCTGATCTCGCCGTAGACGATCCCGGCCACGGGGCGAAGGGACATGGCATGGCCGCTCGGCAGGACTCGAGCAACAGCCGAAAAGCGCCGGTTCAGGCTCTTAAGCGCTAGGGCCGAGGGGTTCGCGACGCGCAGTACCACAGTGAAGGTGCCCTCGATGTTGTCCCCGAAGTGCTGGGTGAGGATCGAGTCGGCTTGTTGGGAGCTCGTCCCTGGCACGGCAAGCGAAGTCGAAAGCAGGCCCGCCAGCCGCCCGGCGCACGTAGCACCGAGGATCACCAGGACGACCCAGCAGGCGATGACCACTACGCGCCGGCGGATGACCACGCGGGTCCAGCGCTCGAGCATCGTGGCTCCAGAGCCTACCGATGCCCGGGCACCGGGTTTGACTCATGCCGAGGTGTCCCTTTAGCCGCGTAAGGCCCTTGACGATTTGGACTGTGGCGCGCCGCGAGCACTACTTGTGCCTTGCCTGCTCGAATCGATGGCGCGAATACTGCCGTCCCGCCGGATTCGACCAAGGCGGTCGTCGAGCCGAGGTGGGTGAGCGGCGATCCGCAGGCCCGCTCGGCTCCGCCGAGCCCCCTTGGTTGCGGCGCCTGCCTGTGCCGACTAGATCCACGCGGGCCCGCTGGCTCATGGAACAAAGCGCCAAGCACCGCTGCACAACGGTCAAGACAGGAACGTCTCTGTACGAAACGCGGTCTTTGCGGTCGCTTTGTCCAAATATGCAGGCTCACTACTGGCCATCTGGTCCGGTATGACCTGTTCTTAAGAGCTAGCCAAATGGTCCCTGAGCGGAGTTCTTGCGACGGTCAAGTCCAGAATAAACCGCGCGACGCGCTCTATTCGCGAGATACTCATACGCGGTGCACGGCCCCATGCTTCCCTCGCAAGGCAACGGGGGTCGTGCACCATTTATCGGCGCATTTAGCCCCGGGCTTGAATATCGGTTGTGTGAGATCCACCGTATTTAGGCAAAAGCTGCCGTTTTGTCCTCTTTTGTCCGAGGGCTCGCCTTGGTTCGAATGAGCCTCACCGACCACTCAGCGTCCCTCGGGAAGGGCCGGTGTGATGTCGCTCCGCCGGCTGCGTGAACGGCCATCGACAGTACGCCCCAGGCCTTGCTCGTAGCCCTTTCCTCGTCTCCGGCCTCGACTGCAACCAAGAAAGACGCCTCGGATCGGACGAGGTCGAGTTCGACCTCAGTTTCGGCGATCCAGCGGTGTTCGAGCTCTACCAAGGTCTCTTCGACATGGCGCCTCAGATCGATCGCGCGGGCCCCGGCCGTCGCCTGACTAGTTGTCTTGAGCTCGATGTCGAGCACACATCTGACTGCGTATTCCATCGTCCCCACCTTTTCATCCGCGCTTTGTATCGGCATGACAGCCCGAGTGCTAAAGCGCGGGTGGCCAGAGGCTCGATGGGCGGTCTTAGGAGTCGGGCGACACCTCTTTCCCAAGTCGCTCGAGGGCCGTGTCCGCCCTGTGCTGGACAGTTCTTTCGACGAAAGGAGCGATGAGAGCACCCGCGATCCCGCCCGGTTCCTCATAGGCGACCGCCAGCTTGACGGTGGTGCCGGTCTCATCCGGGGCGAGCTCGAATGTAAGGCTTTGGCCCTCGTCGCCGACCGACGCCCAAGTGACGAGCCGTCCGGGCCTTAACGACGCGATCACGATGGTCGTATGCACAAAGCGCCCACCGAGGGAGAGCACAGCTGAGAACCGGGCTCCCTCGCCCGCGGTCTGTACTCCGAGCGGGTCGAGCTTTTGAAGGCCTTCTATGAACACATCGGCCTGTTCGTAATCGGTCAAACAGGCAAAGATCGTCTCGGGCCGAGCGGCGATTGTCGCTTCGGCTTTGATCGTCCTTCTCAACGAGGTCCCCCAAAAGCATCCTTGCCGGTCAGGACCGAGAGCCCTCTCAGCGACGCTCGCGTCACGAACCTCGCCAACATCGCCCAAAGTATGGCAAGAACACGAGTCCGCTCACCTCCATCGGGGCGCACCGATGACAACTGTAGGGGGACCGATGGGCCGCCGCGCCTCGAGCGGCACCATGACTAGGCTCTCGCCTCGGTGAGTGACAGCAACGATGGCGAGAGCCTGCAGCCCAGGGTGGTGGATGTTTCAACGCACCTGGCCGAGCTATTGCAGGCTTCACCGAACGCGGTGATCGTCGTCGACTCCGACGGGGTTGTCTTGATGGCGAGCGCAGCGGTCAGGACTTTGTTCGGCTACGAGCCTGATGAGGTCGTCGGCCAAAGTGTCGAGATTCTCGTTCCCGAGCAGTTTCGCACGGTACATGAGCATCACCGCCAGTCTTTTGTAGCAGAGGGCGGATCGCGTCCGATGGGGCTCGGCCTCGAGCTGACGGGCCGGCGACGCGACGGGAGCGTCTTTCCGATCGATGTCGGCCTTTCTCCCTTTTTTGCGGGGGAAGAGAAGGTCGTGGGCGCATTCGTGCGCGACGCCAGCGACCGTCAGCGCCAAGAGACAAGGCTGCGGGCCATAAACGAGATAACCCAGCGGTTGCTCGCCGGAGAGCGCACCGAGGCCACCTTGGAGCTCGTTGCAAGTCGCGCCCGCGGCCTTGTGGGCGCGGCACTTGGCTGGGTAGTCACACCACTGGGCAAGGAAGACCTCGTGATCAGCGCGGCTGACGGCGAGGGGGCCGAGTCGGTCGTCGGCGTCAAGATCGTACCGGCAACGAGCATCTCGATGCGAGCGATGACCGAGCGGGCGTCGATCCTGGTTGAAGACCTTTCCGCCGACCCAGAAGTCCCCGTCGAGATCAGGGCGCTCGGATTTGGCGCTGGGCTCTACAGCCCTCTCAGCACCGAAGAGCGTGTGCTGGGCGCCCTTGTTGTCGCTCGATCACGTGGGGCAGAGGGCTTTAGCCGCAATGACGTCGCGCTTGTCGAGGTCTTCGCCAATGCCGCTGTCGTAGCCCTCACCTTGGGGGAGGACCGTCTCGAGCTCGAACAGCTGCAGGCGGCCGTTGAGCACGAAAGGATCGGGCGCGACCTTCACGACACAGTCATCCAACGCCTCTTTGCCCTCGGCATGAGCCTGCAGAGTGCAGAGCGACTCGTGACTGGGCCCGTGGCCGAGCGTATCGAGCAGGTCGTCGATGGACTCGACGACGTGATCAGGGACATCCGCGAGACGATCTTTCGTCTCGAGCGTCCTGCCGTGGCCGAGTCGGGCCTGCGAAGCGACATCGACCGCATCGTTGCCGCGGCCTCCGAACAGCTCGGTTTCGCCCCCCGAGTCGGTTTCCACGGACCCGTCGACGCAGCCACGAGCGCGCACTTACAGCCTCACGTCATCGCTGTTTTGACCGAGGCGCTCTCAAATGTCGTCCGCCATGCCGAGGCGTCCGCGGTCGAAGTGGTCATCGTTGCCGAGGATGGGACCTTGCTTGTGTCGATTGCGGACAACGGTGTCGGACCGCCGCTCGGACCGAGTGCCGGCAACGGCTTGCACAACATCGCGGAGCGGGCCCGCTCGCTCTCGGGCTCTGTCTCGATAACCGCCCGACGTCCCTCTGGGACCCTCGTCGAATGGCGCGTTCCGACGCCGTGAGTGCCAATTTGGCCTCAGGCGCCGCACGGCCTGCGTAAACGTGACTTTCGCCTCTAACCGGAAAGGGCTGCTCAGGTCGACTCTTGAATCGTGGACCGTGATCGGCCAGCCATCTTCGAGGACATCGAGAGGAACGACTGTCTTGAGCTTCTAAGATCCGAGTCGGTCGGCCGCGTCGCGCTCACGGCCCGGGCCCTGCCCGTAGTGCTACCGGTGAACTTCGCCATGCTGGACGGCGACATTGTTTGGCGCTCAGCCCAGGGCACCAAGATCAATGATGCATCTGCTGGCTTCGTCGTCGCCTTCGAGGTCGACAGCTACGAACAGGATCGAAAGCAGGGTTGGAGTGTCATGGTCCAAGGTCTTGCGCACGTCATCACCGACGGCGAGCAACTCGACCGGGCTAGAGAGCTCCCGCTCGAGCCGTGGGCTCTTGAGGGCGAGGCGGACAGATATGTGCGCCTTGTGCCCAACATCGTGACAGGAATGCGCGTCCGCCAGCCCTAACAACGCGGGCAACCGCGGGGATCTGTTCGCCAGCTCACAGCCGTCCTCGAACCCGACGCGGGGCAAAAGCCTCGACCGCCCGTACACTTGCCGGCGTGGAGGAGGTGCCGACCAGGGCCCTAAGCGGCGAGGACGGCAATCTCGGGCGCGTCTTGACGCTCCCCAACGCGATCTCGTTCGCGAGGATCTTGTTGCTGGGTTTGTTCTGCTGGCTGCTGATCGGGCCCGACCGCAGGATCGCGGCGACGGTCGTGCTCATGGTCGTCGGTGTGACCGATTTCCTCGACGGCTATCTCGCCCGCAGATTTCACCAGGTCAGCACGCTCGGCAAGGTTCTCGACCCACTCGCCGACCGCCTCGTGCTCGTCACGAGCGTCCTCGCGATCACCGTCTATGGCGCCGTGCCAGTGTGGCTCGCGGTCGTGGTGCTCGGGCGCGAGCTGCTCGTCTCGATGGCCGTTTTGGTGCTCGCCGCCTTGAAGGCAAAGCGCATCGACGTGCTCTGGGTGGGAAAGGCCGGCACCTTCGGGTTGTTGTCCTGTTTCCCGCTGTTCCTGCTCGGTGACGAGCGCGCGACCTGGGCACGAGTGCTGACCGACGTCACCTGGGCAGCGGTCGTGCCTGCACTGGTCTTAAGCTTCGTCGCCGCGGCGGCCTACGTTCCCCTCGCGCGCCGTGCGCTAGATGAGCGCCGCTCAGGCCTTGCCCACCATGAGCCGGTGGCCTCGTGAAGGCAGTGATCATGGCCGGAGGCGAAGGTACCCGCCTTAGGCCCCTTACGGCGAACCAGCCCAAACCGATGCTGCCGATGGCAAACGCGCCCATGGCCGAGCACGTGGTGAACCTGCTCCGCCAGCACGGCTTCGAAGAGATCGTCGTAACGGTCGGGTTCTTGGCGAGTGCGATTCGCACCTATTTCGGCGACGGCTCCGAGCTCGGCGTGCATCTCGTCTACGCGACCGAGGAGACGCCCTTAGGTACTGCAGGCTCGGTCCTAAACGCCAGGGATGAGCTGGACGACCGCTTTCTTGTCATATCCGGCGATGTCCTCACCGATGTGGATCTGACAGCCCTAGTCGAGTTCCACAAAAAACAGGGTTCGGTGGTAACCCTCGCCCTCGAGGCGGTGCCGAACCCGCTCGAATTCGGGATAGTCATCATCGACGGCGAAGGACGTGTCGAGCGCTTCTTGGAGAAGCCGGGATGGGGCGACGTGTTCTCGGACACGATCAACACGGGGATCTATGTTCTCGAGCCGGAAGTCTTCGACTGGATACCTGCCGGCCGGCCTGTCGACTTCTCCTCTGAGGTGTTCCCAGCGATGCTCGAAGCCGGCCGCCCGATCTACGGCTACGTGGGGCGTGGGTACTGGGAGGACGTCGGAACCTTGGACGCCTACCTGAGGGCGCACGCCGACATCCTCGATGGCAAGGTGCGCATCGAGATGCCCGGCTTCCCGTTGCGCCCGGACGTGTGGCTCGGCGCGGGCGCGGAGATCCACCCCTCGGCCAACATCGTCGGGCCGGCGCTGATAGGGGACAACTGCCGCATCGGCCAAGGCGTCGAGCTGAACGGGCACTGCGTGCTCGGAGCCAACGTCCGCGTTGGCGACAACACTGTGATCGAGCGGAGCGTCATTCACGACAACGTCTATCTGGCTTCGGCTGTGAACGCCCGCGGTTGTGTGATCGGGCGGTCCTGCGATGTGCGCCAAGGGGTCCATCTCGAAGACGGAGTCGTTCTCGGCGAAGGCTCGCGGGTTGGGCGCCAAGCTGTCGTGGGGGCGGGCGTCAAGGTCTACCCCCACAAGATCATCGAGGCGGGCGCCGTAGTGAACTCCTCGATCATCTGGGAGTCGCGCGGCTCGCGGAGCCTGTTCGGGCGCTACGGGGTGGCAGGGATTGCCAACGTGGATCTCTCGCCGGAGGTCGCACTGCGCGTCGCCCTGGCGTACGCGACGACGCTGCCGAAAGGGGCGACGGTCGCTGCTTCGCGCGACTCGAGCCGGGCGGCGCGAATGCTGAAGAGGGCAGCCATGGTGGGCATAACCGCTGCCGGTTGCAGCGTCGAGGATCTCGAGGCTGCAACAGTGCCCGTCACCCGCTTCCTCACCCGTACCGGGACCACAGTCGGGGGCATCACAGTGCGGCTCGTACCCGGGGACCCTCAATCGGTGGTGCTGAGGTTCTTGAACGAGGACGGCATGGACCTCGACGAGGCGGCGCAACGGAGGATCGAGCGGCTCTATGACCGTGAGGAGTCGCGCCGGGTGCTCGCGGCTGAGATCGGCGACATCGGCTTCGCGTCGAGAACTCTCGAGTTCTACACCAACGAGCTCGCCAACCTCGTTGACCTCGACGCCATTCGCTCGGCGAGGTTCAAGCTCGTTTTGGACTACGCCTTCGGCGCCACGAGCTTTGTCATGCCGAACGTGCTTGCCAAGCTCGGGGCGGACGTCTTGGGGATCAACCCGAACGTCTCGACAGCTGGCATCATCGGCTTTGACCGCGCCGTACACGCCAGCCGTCTTGTCGAGCTCGTCAAGTCCTCGGGCGCGAACCTCGGCGCCATGCTGGACCCCGACGGGGAGCAGCTGACCCTTGTCGATGACACTGGGCACGTGCTCGGCGACGACGAGGCATTGTTAGCCATCGCCTTGCTCGTGTCTAACTCCCAGCCAGCAAGCGTGATCGCAGTACCTGTAGACGCGAGCCGGGAGGTGGAGACGATCTGCTCGGCAACGGGCACCCAGGTGCTGCGGACCAAGCTCTCAGGTCGTCAGCTGCTCGAGGAGTCGGGCGCGCCAACAGTCGCCCTGGCGGCGAATACTTCAGGAGGCTTCGTCTTTCCTCAGTTCCTACCGGCCTTTGACGCCGTGGCGACTTTGGTGAGGCTCTTGTCCCTGCTCGCCTCGAGACACGAGACGCTTTCGGGGATCGTAGCCCGGCTCCCGAAGACCTTCGTTGTCCGGCGCGAGGTGCCGACGCCCTTTGAGCAAAAGGGCCTTGTCATGCGGACCCTCGTCGAACAGGCAAACCCCTCCGAGCTGGTCCTGCTCGACGGCCTGAAGACGATCGACGCCGACGGCTGGACCCTTGTCCTTCCTGACCCGGATGCTCCCGCTACCCGTATTTGTGCCGAGGGCGCGACGCGCGTCGCGGCCGAACAACGCTTGCAGCGAACCGCTGACGCGATCGAGTGGATCTTGAAAGAGGCCAGTGCCTAAAGGCTGCCAACCGCGCCGGCGCGAGGGAAGGGGCTCGCTTTTAGGCGTGCGCGGCGGTTAGTGGCTACGATCGCCGCAGCGTGAATTTCGCCCCTTAAGGAGCCTGAGATGGATGTCCCGCAAGACCTGAGATACACCTCCGACCACGAGTGGGCGCGTCTAGAAGACGCCAAGGTGCGCGTCGGGCTCACCGACTTCGCCCAGGAGGCGCTCGGCGACATCGTCTTTGTCCAGCTTCCCTCCATAGGTGACAAAGTCGCCAAGGGGGGCGAGCTCGGCGAGGTCGAGTCGACTAAGTCCGTGTCGCAGGTCTACGCGCCCGTTGGCGGGACCGTGGTCGAGGTGAACTCCGATTTGACTGAGCAGCCCGAGCGCATCAACACTGACGCCTACGGCGAGGGCTGGCTTTGTGTCATCGATCCTTCCGCACCGGACGAGTTTGGCGAGCTCCTCGACGCCGCCGGCTACGTGGCCCTGACCGAGTCTTAAGACCGCGCTGGCCGGGTCCGCCCGCCCCGCTCAAAACAGTGGACAAGAGCAACGAGAAGCCCAAAGCTGAGGTTCGCGCTCATGGTTTTGGCCAAATCGGCCGAGCGCGGACGGGCAACTCTCAGCTACCGTACAAGAGTGTTCTGTAACAACTGCGGCCATCGGAACCCCGCCGATTCGAACTTCTGCTCGTCTTGCGGGGCACCTTTGGCTTCGAGCACCGATACGACGATTTCGTTCATGCCCGAGGATCCTTCCGGCGACCCCGTAGACGAGGAGATCAGTGTTCCTGCCGGCGACCTCGCCGAGGGCACGGGTGTTCTCGTGGTCAAGCGCGGGCCCGACGCCGGGGCACGGTTCGTCTTGACCGGTGAGGTCACACGCGTCGGCAGGCACCCAGACAGCGAGATCTTTCTCGACGACGTGACTGTGTCGCGTCGTCACGCCGAGTTCCGTCGTGAAGCCACGCACTACGTGGTCGCGGATGTCGGCTCTTTGAACGGCACCTATGTCAATCGGGAGAGAATCGAGACCGCCACGTTGAAAGGCGGCGACGAGGTCCAGATAGGCAAGTTCAAGCTCGTATTTCTTTCCACGAGCGCGGGCTGATCCGAAGTGGGGGAACGGTCCTATCTCGCAATTGGAGACGTCCTCGCGCTCTTGCGCGAGGAGTTCCCAGATGTGACGATCTCGAAGATCCGCTTCCTCGAGAGCAGGGGGCTGCTCGACCCCGAGCGCACTCCGTCGGGGTACCGCAAGTTCTACGAGCCAGACGTCGACCGCTTGCGCTGGATCCTGCGTCAGCAACGCGAGCACTTCTTGCCCCTAAAGGTCATAAAGGGCCGCCTCGAGAACGGCATGACGGATCCGGATGCTCCCACCCCGCATCTGTTCGAGATGGGCGAGCCACCACCCGAGCGCCAGGTCGAGCCGGTCCTCGTCGGCGCGCCCGAAGTGGCCGAGGACGCGCACGAGCGCGCTCACGCGGCCCTCTCGGCGCTTGCGCAACTCGCGGCTTCGGCTGCGGCTCCAGAGCCCCCGACGAGCCTTGGCGACCCTGTGCTGCTCACGAGCGAGGCACCCCCGAAACTCGCCCGCGACCTGGAATCGGGGCCGACTGGCCCGGTTGGTCGTGCTGGCGAGACCCGCCGGAGCGCCTCGGCGCCCGGCTCGTCTGATGGCGGGCCCGGGCCGGTGACCAACAGCGGCCAATCGCGTCGTCGTCGGGCTCACGGCGAGACCGATGCCGTGTCGGCACCCGAAAGAGGTGGCGAAGACAAGACCGCGCCAAAAGCCGAGCCATTGACCGAGGAAAGGGTGGCTTCGCACGGCGCTTCGCGCCAGAGCACGACGCGTTCTTCAGGCGCGCTGCCCGGGGCCAGCCTCTCGGGAGCGAGCCTCACCCTCCCCGAGCTCGCCCACGCGAGCGGTCTCGAGATGGCCGGTGTCGAGGAGCTCGAGAGCTTCGGCCTCATCGCCGGGCGGACCGTGGCGGGTGTCCACTGCTACGACGAGGAGGCCGTGCTCGTGGCCAAGCTCGCGGCTCGCTTCGCGCCCTATGGAATAGAGGCGCGGCACTTGAAGGTCTTCAAGCACGCCTCCGATCGCCAGACTGGGATCTATGGCCAGGTCGTCACGCCGCTTTTGCGCCAGCGCAACCCCGAGGCGCGGGCGCGGGCGATCGAGGAACTCGCTGAGCTCGCGGAGCTCGGCGAGGCCCTTATGCGGTGCTTCACCCAAGCGACGCTTCGCGAGCTGACCGGCGGGTGAGCCGGCCCGCAGACGCGCAGCGAACTCTGCTCGGGGCTGGCGAGCTCTCCGCGATCGCGAGGCGACTCGGCGGCGAAATACGGCGCGACTACCCCGACGGTGTGGTGCTCGTCGCCTTGTTGAAGGGGAGCATCTGCTTTCTCGCCGATCTCGTCCGGGAGCTGCCGGGGCCATGTGAGCTCGACTTTTTGGCTCTGTCTGCTTACGGAGACGGCCGCACCCGCGTGCGCGTGGTCAAGGACCTCGACCTCGAAGTGGCCGGGCGCGACGTCGTCGTCGTCTTGGACATAGTCGATACCGGCCTAACGCTTGCCTATCTGCTCCGCCTGATCGCGCTTCGGGGCGCCCGCTCGACGGTCGCATGCGCCCTTTTGGACCGCCAGAGCCGGAGGCTCTTGCCTGTCGAGATCCGCTATGTCGGCCATGTCATCGCGGACGAGCATGTCGTCGGTTATGGGCTTGACCTCGACGAGCGCTACCGGAACCTGCCTTCGCTCGAGGTCGCGGACGAGGCGGAGCTGCGTGCGGAGCCGACTGCGATGTTCGAGCGCCTCGTCCGGCGGTAAGTTGCTGTCATGGTCGAGGTGCATCTAAGGGCCGTCCGTGTCGACCTCGGGTCGAGCACCCCCGTCGTGCTGCTCGAAGAGACCGAAGGGGCCCGCCGCTCGCTGCCGATCTTTGTCGGCGGCCCGGAGGCGACGGCGATCGCCTTCGCCCTCCAGGGCGTCGAGCCGCCCCGTCCGATGACACACGACCTAATGCGCGAGCTCGTCGAGACACTCGGCGCCAAGGTCGTGCGAGTGCTCGTCACCGAGCTTCGCGACGGGACCTTCTTCGCCGAGCTTCACCTGCGCGCCGCCGAGCGCGAGATCGTTGTCTCGTGCCGCCCGTCAGACGCGATCGCCCTCGCGACACGAACGCACTCGCCGCTGTATGTCGCCGATGACCTCATGGAGTCCGAAGGGCTCGTCATAGAGCCAGATGACGATGACGTCACCGTCGAGGGCAACCCCGACGAACTGGTAGGGGAGTTTCGCGAGTTTCTCGACAAGATCCGGCCGGAGGACTTCACTTCCTGAGCTGGCCCGCAGATGGCCCATGGCTTGTCAAACCCTGAATCTCAATCTTCACTAGACCTCGGCGGTTGAGCCTTTATCTCAGGTGTCGACCGGTCGTTGACGTCGAGCTGCGCGAGTCGTAGCCTTTCTTACGAGGGTGTAACTACCGCGCTGTGCTCCGCTAGGGCAAGGAGCACTTGCGGGAACTTGATGACAGGGGCACGAGATGGACCAAGTCGGTTTTCGTGGGCCGCAGGTGTGCAGCATCGTCGGCATCACATACCGCCAGCTCGACTACTGGGACCGCACGGGCTTGAGCCGTCCGTCGCTGGCCCAGGCGCGAGGCAGCGGCTCCCAGCGCTTGTACGCGTACCGGGACCTGCTTGAGCTGAAGGTGATAAAGCAGCTTCTCGACGGCGGGGTCAACCTGCGCCAAGCGCGTCGCGCGATCGAGTGCCTACGCAACTCGGTCGGTGAGGACCTAACGACCGCCAACCTCGTGATCGTCGGTGAGGGCTCGGTCCTCGTGCGAACCGGTGAGGAGATCATCGACCTGTTGCGCGGCGGCCAGGGCGTGTTCAACGTCGTCCCGCTCGCAGGCGTCGTCGGAGAGGTCGACGCCGCCATCTTGCGGATCGAGCCTGCCCGTGCGTCCGATTCGTCGCCGGAGGTGGCGAGGGACGCCGGCGGCACCGAGAAAGCGGCGCCGTCGGGTGCCACTCGGTTGGCCGAGGGAGGCTAGACGCTTCCTGGCCGGCGATCCCGCCCGGCGCCCGGGACGCGACCGCACTCGACCGTGCGGTTTGCTCACGACTCAGAGCGCCTATTCGCCGAGCTGCTCGACTACTACGAAGTGAGCTGGGAGTACGAGCCTGTCGAGTTCGTTCTCGCCTGGGGGGCAGATGGTCAGCCGACGAGTGCGTTCAGGCCGGACTTCTACCTATGTGAGCACGACCTGTTCTTGGAGCTGACCACATTGCGCCAGGAGCTTGTCACGGTTAAGAACCGCAAGCTGCGCCAGATGGCCGAGCTCTACCCAGAAGTCCGCGTAAGAGTCCTGTACCGGCGCGATGTGCTCAGTTTGCTGGGAAAGTACCTACCGGAAGCAACGGCTAGATTGGCTGGGTGACCCTCAAACACTCCGCCTTATATGCCGAGCACATCGACCTCGGCGCCAAGCTTGTGGACTTCGGCGGCTGGGAAATGCCGCTTTCCTACCCGGAAGGGACCATCTCTGAGCACCTCGCGTGCCGAGACGACGCTGCGGTGTTCGACGTCAGCCATCTCGGCACCGTGCGGGTTAACGGACCGGGCTCGTTCGAGCTGCTGCAGACAAGCCTCACCAACGACTTGAACAAGATCGGTCCCGGGCACGCTCAGTACCAGCACTTGCTGGACGAGAACGACGCATCGGTCCTCGACGACATCATCGTGTGGTGGGTCGGCGAGGAGCGCTTCGACGTCATGCCGAATGCCTCTAACACCGCCAGGGTTATCTCCGTACTCGGCGGCGACGACGTCACCGCGCAACGGGCCGTAATCGCCGTGCAAGGCCCCCGTGCGCGCGAGCGCCTCGCGACAGTTTCCCCCGAGGCCGCCGCTGTCAGCCACTTCGGGGTAGCCGACTTCAGCTTTGCCGGCGTTTCGTGCCGCGTCGCCGGCACCGGCTACACGGGCGAGGACGGTGTCGAGTGCGCCGTGCCCACTGAGATCGCGCCACAGTTCTGGCGCGCGGTCGTCGCCGCTGGTGTGAAGCCAGCCGGGCTCGGCGCCCGCGACACGCTCCGGCTTGAGTCGGGACTGCCGCTTCACGGCCATGAGCTCGGCGCCGGGATCACTACCTTGCAGGCCGGCCTCGGTTGGGCCGTCAGTTGGGACAAGGGTCCGTTCCGGGGCCGTGAGGTATTGGAGAAAGAGCGTGTCAACGGCCCTCACAGGCGCCTGCGCGGCCTGCTCGCCGAGGGTCGTCGGCCTCCGCGCAATGGCGACGAGGTACTCATTGCCGGCGTTGGCGCTGGCGTGGTGACAAGCGGGAACTACTCGCCCGTACTCCAGCGCGGCATCGCGCTCGCCTTCTTGCCGCCCGAGACCGCAATGGGCGCCGAGGTCGAGATCGCCATGAGGGGTGGGCTCGTGGCGGCCACAGTCGTCAAGCCTCCCTTCCAGCGCCTGAGCGTCGCCTCGAAGGGGAACGAGGGCGGCGCCGCAGGCACCGCGGAAAGGACAGAGTCGTGAGCGCACCGTTCGTCGCGCATACAGACGCCGAGATAACAGAGATGCTCGGCTTTTTGGGACTTTCTGAGCTCGATGACTTATTCGACGAGATTCCCGAGGCCCTTCGTCTAAGCGGTGGGCTATCCCTGCCACCGGCGATGAGCGAGCCGGACGTGGCCTGGCGTCTCGACGACCTCGCTGCTCGCAACCGACCCTGTGGGCGGGACCTGGTCTGCTTCGCGGGCGCGGGCTCCTATGACCACGAGATCCCGGCCGTCGTCAAGTCGCTCGCCTCGCGCTCTGAGTTCGTCACCGCCTACACCCCCTATCAGCCCGAGGTGTCCCAGGGCGTGCTGCAGGCCGTATTCGAGTTCCAGACGATGGTCGCGCGCCTCACGGGTCTAGATGTCGCGAACGCCTCGCTCTATGACGGGGCGGCGGCGCTCGTCGAGGCCGTCAACCTTGCCGTGGTCGCCGCCGGTCAGCACCGCGTTTTGTGCTCGCAGGGCGTCAACCCGCACTGGCGCCAGCAGTTGGCGACCTTCTCACGGGGCTCTGGCAACGAGATCGACATCGTGCCGCTCTCGGGGGGTGTCACGGACTGGGACGGGATCGAAGACGAGGGCCCCTTTGGTGCCGTGGTCGTCGCGGCCCCGAACTTCCTAGGTTGCATCGAGGACATCGCCGAGGCTCGCGCCGTCGCCGACCGATTCGGTGCTCGCCTAGTCGTGTGCTTCGACCCCGTCTCGGCCGGACTGCTCCGCCGACCGGGCGAGCTCGGGGCCGACGTCGTTGTGGGAGAGGGCCAGCCCTTCGGGACCGCCCTCGGTTTCGGCGGACCTTACCTGGGCCTTTTTGCCTGCAAGCTCGCCGACGTGAGGCGCATCCCCGGGCGGATTGTCGGCGAGACCTTGGACCGGGAGGGACGCCACGCCTACGTGATGACGCTGCGGGCGCGCGAGCAGGACATCCGCCGCGAGCGGGCGTCCTCGAACGTCTGCACCAACCAGACATTGATGGCCATAACTGCCGCCATTCATCTCTCCTGGCTCGGCCCCGAGGGACTGCGTGAGGTCGCACTTGGTTGCGCGAGAGCCACCCGCTACACCCGGGAGGCTCTCTGCAAGATCGACGGCGTGGAGATGCTCACGACAGCTCCGACGCTGCGGGAGTTCGCCGTGAAGACTCCCATGGCTCCCGAGACTCTTGTGGAGCGGCTCGTGGAGGACGGCTTCTTAGCCGGGGTGCCCATCCGGGCCGGCTTCGAGGAGACCGCCTATGACGGCGGCCTGCTCATAGCCGCGACCGAGCGGCGCACGCGCTCTGAGATCGACAACTTCGCGGCTGCGTTCGAAAAGGCAGTCCGATGAGCGCCCAGCTGCCCGCTGGCCGGGCCCTCGGAGCGCCGCTTTTGGCGCACGATCACGAACCGACGATCTTCGAGTTCTCTGTACATGGACGCCACGCCGCCTCTTTCCGCACGACGGACCTTCCGAGCTGGAGCGCCGAGGAACTCGTCCCCGAGCGCTTCCGGCCGAGCGAGGCCGTGGCGCTGCCGGAGGTTTCCGAGCGTGATCTCGTGGCGCACTTCACCCGCCTCACCCATCGCCAGTACTCGGTCGACCTCGGGGCTTACCCGCTCGGCTCGTGCACGATGAAGTACAACCCGAAGGCCGCTGACGCCGGGGCGGCAGTGCCCGGCTTCACCCAGGTCCATCCCGCAGCCCCGGCTTCTTGCACCCAGGGCTGGCTCGAGCTGCTCGTCGAGCTCGAGGAGAGCCTTTGTGAGATCACCGGCATGGCCGCGGCCACGCTCCAGCCGGCCGCGGGGGCAGCTGGCGAGCTGACCGGGTTGTTGCTCATGCGCGCCTACCACGAGTTCCGGGGCGAAGGTGAGCGTCGGCGCCGGGTAATCATTCCCGACTCATCGCATGGCACGAACCCGGCTTCGGTGACACTTAGCGGTTACGAGGTCGTCACGGTCGGGACGAACGCCCGCGGAGGGGTTGACCTCGACGCCTTGCGGGCGCTGCTCGACGACGACGTCGCCGGGATCATGCTCACGAACCCGAGCACGCTCGGGCTGTTCGAGGACGACATCGTCGAGATCGCCGAAGCCGTCCACGGCGTCGGCGGCCTGCTGTACTACGACGGCGCCAATCTGAATGCCATCCTCGGCATCGTGCGGCCCGGCGACATGGGCTTCGACATCGTGCACCTGAACGTGCACAAGACCTTCGCGACTCCCCACGGCGGGGGAGGGCCAGGTGCCGGGCCAGTCGCGGTGTGCACCGAGCTGGCCCAGTTCCTCCCCGGCCCACGCCCGACTCGCACGGCTTCTGGTTACGAGCTCGCGATGCCTGAGCACTCGATCGGGCGGCTGCACTCATGGCACGGCAACGCCGTGGTGCTGCTGCGGGCGTGGATGTACCTGCGCCTCAATGGCGGCGACGGTCTAAAGCGCGTGTCCGAGGTTGCGGTGCTGAATGCCAACTGGCTGAAAGAGCGCTTGCGCGGCACCTACGACATTCCCTATGACCGCACGGTGATGCACGAGTGCGTCGTATCGGCGAAGACACTTCACCACGAGGTGGGCCTTTCCGCCCTCGATGTCGCCAAACGGCTCATGGAGCTGGGCTTTCACCCTCCGACGGTGTACTTCCCGCTCATCGTCGAAGAGGCCATGATGGTCGAGCCGACAGAGACCGAGAGCCCGCAGACCGTCGCCGCGCTTGCGGAGGCCTTCCTTCAGATCGCCAATGAGGCCCGCGCCGCCGGCAATGCAGAAGACGCCGAGGCCGCTCCGCGCACGACCCCGGTTGGACGGGTCGACGACGCCCGTGCGGCGCGCAAGCTCGTGGTGACCTTCGACCAGAGAGCTGAGACCTAGTCGGGCGCCTGACCGGGAGGGCTAACCTCAAAGCGTGGGTCCCGCGTGGTTCTCGCGCCGGGCGCTCTTTCTCCATCTGACGGCGCTCATCGTCATCCCGGGGTGTCTCGCGCTCGGGTGGTGGCAGCTGCACCGTGCCCTTGCGGGCAATACCTTGAGCTGGGCCTACACCTTCGAGTGGCCGTTCTTCGCCTGCTACGGGGCCTACATGTGGTGGCGGATTCTCCATGAGCAGCCAGGCTCGGTGCTCTCTCGGACCGACGAGGATCTAACCGCCGGCAGCGGTGCCGGCGCGTCCGAGGAGGACGACGAAGAGGACGAGGAGCTCGCTGCTTACAACCGCTACCTCGCCGAGCTCAACGCTGCAGACGAGCGCAAGCTACGTTGACAACTCGTGGACCGAGCCCAGCACGCAACTCTGGTCCGCTATCGCGCTATGGCCTATGTCGTGGGAGTAGGCCTCCTCGTGCTCGTGGCAGTCGGGGTGCCACTTCAGTACGCGGCCGGTAAGCCGGCGGTCGTGGCAGTTGTCGGGCCGATTCACGGGTTTTTGTACATCGTCTATCTCCTTTGTGTCGCCGATCTCACGCGAAGGTTCCGCCTCGGCCTTGTCCAGGTGATCTGGCTCGTCTCGGCTGGGTTCGTCCCGTTTCTTTCCTTCGTGATCGAACGCCTCACGACTCGGCGCATCGAACGGTCGCAGGGGGCCCCTCTCCCCGGCGGCGCCGCGCCGGCGACTAAGCGAGCAGAGCGTTGACAGAGATTGCCCTCGAGTCGGGCGCGCTCAGCCTGCCAGCAGTTGTCATCCACGGCGGGGCGGGCGAGTTCGGACGTTCTAGCGCCCCGGCCGAGCTCGCAATTCTCACAGACGGTCTCCTTGCTGCTCTTGCAGCTGGTTTCGAAATGTTTGTGGGAGGTGGCGGGGCCCTCGAGGCGGCTGTGACTGCCGTGGCGAGCCTGGAGTCCTCAGGGATCTTCAACGCCGGTAGGGGCGCAGTCGCTACCAGTGAAGGCACAGTCGAGACCGATGCTGCGGTCATGGACGGAAACAGCGGCGCCGCCGGGGCGATATGTGCCGCGACTTGGCCACAGAGCCCGATACGGGCAGCACAGGCCGTGATGGCGCTCGGCGGGCCCTCTAATGGACCGATCCTGCTCGCCGGTCCAGGTGCGGACCGGTTCTGCGAAGCGGCCGACCTGGCCCGGCGGGACCCCGCCTCGCTCACGGGCGAGGGCGTCGCCCCCGTTTCGAGAACAGGCACCGTCGGGGCCATCGCCGTCGATCTCGAAGGTCATCTGGCCGCTGCCACCTCTACCGGCGGCAGGCTGGGTCAGCTCCCCGGCCGCGTGGGGGACTCGCCCATCTTGGGGGCGGGAACCTGGGCGGACGACCGCACCGTCGCCGTGTCTGCGACAGGGGAGGGCGAGTCGTTCATCGTCGCTGGCTTTGCCCATCGCGTTGACTGGGCCATCTCGGCCGGAGAACCGCTCGAGGTGGCTGTCGGCACCGCCCTCGAGGTTGTTCGGGCGCGAGGCGGCAATGGCGGTGCGATAGCGCTCACGAAAAACGGGCAGTTCTGTGTCGCCTTCGATACCTACGCCATGGCGCGGGGCTGGCGCGACGCCACCGGTGCGACCGTGCGGCCGATCCGAGCGGATCGCTGAGGGCGGCTCTTTAAGCCTCGGGCTCGCGCCATCTCGGCGGGACGGGCATCGACACCGGATCAGGGGCGACGACGATCCGGTCGCGGCCCTGGGCTTTGGCCTGGTACATGGCCACATCTGCCACGTTGACGACCTCGTCGAGCACGGCGCCGTGGCGTGGGAAGAAGGCGACCCCGATCGAGGCCGTGACGCGTTCGACGCCGTTGCCGGGAGCAGGGAGCTTGGTGAGGACCTCCCGCACGCTCTCGGCGACCCGAATCGCCCCGATCTCGTCGGTGTCGTGCAGCATGACGAGGAACTCCTCCCCGCCATAGCGCACGGCCGCGTCACCGCTTCGCAGCGTCGCTTGCATGGCTCGCCCGACATTGCGCAACAAGGCGTCACCTGCTGCATGCCCGCACCGGTCGTTCACGCGCTTGAAGTGGTCAAGGTCGATGAGCAAGATCCCGATCTCGGTCCCGGCCCGGCTCGAACGCGCGGCCTCGCGCGTTGCGAGCTCGTCCCACCACCGGTGGTTCAATAGGCCCGTTAGAGGGTCGGTCATCGCGCGAAGCTCGAGCTCCGCATAGAGCTGGGCATTGCGCCAGGCAGCCGCGGTGATGTACCCGAACAGGGCGCAGCGCTCGAGGTCTTCCTCGGTGAACTGTCCGAGACCGTCGCGCCACATGTCGATGACACCGAGGCGGTGGTCGCCGGCGATGAGAGGGACCACGAGCATCGACTCTTCCATCGTTGACTGGTCCTGTCCTGGGATCGGGACCGCCTCTGAGTGGCTACGGGTGTCGGGGCAGTTGTACGGGTAGCCGCGCAAAAAAGCCCACCCGGTGATGCCCCGGTCCAAGGAGATGTCCATCTCGTGCAGCCCGTCGAGGGCATCGCCAGCGAGCACCCGGGGCCGCAGCTGGTAACGGTTCCAGTCGGCCTCGAAGATCGCGAACCGGTCCGCGCGTACCGAGAGAGGGAGGTGCTCGGCTGTCACCTGCAAGATTCGCGTGGGGTCGTGTTCGGCCTGCATCTTGCGGGCGGCCTCGCCGAGCGACCAGGCGAACCCTTGCGCATCGATGGGCAGGTCGCCTCCTGTCGGCAGCTTTGCGATGAGCGCCGGCGCGTCTAGGGCGACCCCGGTCGCGGCGAGAACTCGCACTCCTTGCTGGCGGAACCATGCCGGCGAGACGACCTCGTCGCCCGGCTCCGCCCAAGCCATCTCGAGGATGGCCGGAGACCCGAGGTGAGAGCCGATTCCGAGGCGCACGCCAAGACCGATCATGCGGTGCGCTGTGGCGTCGTCGATGATTCCGCGGGGAATGACGTGGGCATTCAGGCGGGCGCAGTAGGCAAGCAAGCCCGCGAGCTCGGCCCGGGCGCGAACTCCAGTGGTCACGTATTCGGTGTAGGACGAGTCCAAGAAGACGAAGTTCGGCATGAGCTCACCGACCGGGTTGCGGCCGAGCACGCCGGGACCCACATCTGCGAGCGCGACTTGAAACCCCTGTCCACGTAGCCTCTCGACCCTGCGCCCGACGAGCTCGGGCACCTCGAGGGCGGTCGGCTCTGCGATGAGCCAGGCGATCTCAACCGGTGCGGCCCCGATCTCATCCGCGCGCGTGAACGGGTCGAAGTCCTCGTCTTCGAGGAGTTCTCGCGCAAGGGGAACAAAGAGCAAGGCCGGGCTCGTGTACTGGACCGCCGGGAGAGCTCCACGGACGAAGTTCCCGGGGTTGTAGCGCATGGGGCCACGCGCCAGGGCCTCGTAGCCGAATACGGTCCGGTCCTGAAGATCCATCACGGGCTGGAGCGCGACAAGGGCGCTGAAGTCCGCGAAATCATCCTGTGGGTCGTCGCCCCTCAACCCAGGCGCGTTCACGGCTAAAGAGTAGAACGATCTGGCGACAGGGTGTCGCTACCGCTTGATGGTCCCAACCAGCACCCGGGCGAACATGGAGCCGCCGCGCGGATAGAGTCCGGCGGTGTGAGCAGCCAGGCGAATGGGTCATGGGTCGTGGTCGGACTGGACAACGGAGCCACGAGCAACAGCGCCACAGTGCTCGACGGCTTGGGGCAGTTCCTCGTCAGCAAGCTCTTTGAGATCCCGAGCCGGGTTCGCGAAGGACCGGAGGTCGCCATCGGCGCTCTGGTCGACGCACTTGAAGCGGTGCTCGATCTGACCGGCACGGCACGGGACTCGGTCAGAGCCGTCGGCCTCGGCACGCCCGGCCCCGCGAGCGCGGACGGCGTGATCTGTTCGAAAGGAGCGACGAACTTCTCAGAGGCGGCATGGCACCACTTCGACTTTCGCAGCGCGCTCGAGCATCGTTTGTCCATTCCGGTCATCTATAACAATGACGGCAACGCGGCGGCTCTTTATGCCCATCACCTGTTTTTCGGGCGCGAGGCGGCGCTTAAGTCATCGGTATCGGCGATCGTGGGGACTGGCCTTGGCGGCGGCGTGATCGAGTCTGGTCACGTCGTGCGTGGAGCCGCCGGAATGGCGGGGGAGTTCGGTCATATCCACATTCCCATGGATGGTCTCCTCGGCGAAGGCCAGAGCATCCCTGAGTGCAATTGCGGATTCTTTGGTGATGTCGAGAGCGTCGCCTCTTTGACCGCGATCGAGAAGAACCTCTTGCCCTACTGGCTCACGCGCTTTCCGGGCCATGAGCTTGCCCGGGTCGAGTCCATTGCCGCGGCTGCCAAGCTTGTCCGTGGCTACGGAGTGGCCGAGGACCCACTCGCCATGGAGATCTTCGCTCAACAGGCCATGGCGCTCGGGCGGCTCTTTACGATCGCGAGCAACTTCACCGACCCGGACGCCTATTTCGTCGGGGGCGGAGTTGTCGAGGCCTCACCACGGTTCCGCGACTGGTTTTTGGCAATGGTGCGGCAGAACACATTGCTGCGTGACGAGCAGGCCAAAGCGGTCTCGTTTTCGCTTATTGCCGACCTCGACATGGCGGGTGCCCGGGGGGCAGCGCTTGCGGCACTGCAGTCGCTCGACACACTCTGACTTTACCTTGGCGCTCTCTTGTGCGAGCGAAACCACTTGGTCTAGGTGAACCCTGTTCTCGCTAATTCTGATCCGAGCGCGTTCTACGAGTCGAAAGCGGAGCCTTTTGACTCGTGCGTTCTGTCAAGGACTCGGGACAGAGTAGTATCTTTCTTGGCGGCGCGAGGGCCGGCATTGCTTAGGAGGATGTATGTCTTCTCGTAACTCAACCGTACGGAAACTTATGACCGTTGCAGTGACGCCGATGATAATGGTGATGTTCGTTACGGGTGTCTCTCGGAGCGCCGGCGCTACAACGCCGAGCCGCTCGCTGCCACTGGTCAGCGTTTTTAAGGTGTCGCCGAACTCACTCTCCAACAATGGCGGCACCGTGAAACTCAAGGCGGACTTGAAGTTTGCCAAGACATGCACGCTCTCGGTCTCGCAGCCGGTCAAGGGATTGCCTCAGAAGAATTTCGCATGTGGCGTTAGTTCCTTCTCAAAATCGTTCACAATCGGGAAGGACACGAACGCTACGCCACGGTCCTATGTATTCAGTCTCTCTGTTAAGAACGCGGAGGGAAAAACCGCGGCTCCAAATGCCATTGTCGCAGAAGGAGCGGCTCCTCCGCCGATCTCTTTTGGAATAACTAATGAGAATTTCGGCACGGTCGGGGTCTTGATTCACAGCAGGAACATCGAAGTAGAAGTTACCAACAACAGCACTCAGCCGCAGAACCTTGGCCAGTTCGGCATCGTCGGGACCAACGCGTCCGACTTTGGTCTCCCCAGCAACGACTGCGCTGGCATTGTGTTATCACCTAAAGGCGGCGAATGTTCTTTTGCAGTCGACTTCATCCCCACCAGTACCGGAAAGCGCGTTGCCACGCTTGAGCTGGGTGACCTGAGCTGGGGATCCACAGGGGCGAACGCGCTGCTGCCGTTATCTGGGGCCGGCGTTTTCTCGGAGATATCGATTAGTGCATCGTCAGCGTTTTATAGTGGCGGCAACATCAGCTTTGGCGTCCAAGGAGTCGACACGACCACAAGCCCCTATTACGTCACGGTCACGGACGCGTCGGGGACTGTGCCTTTGTATGTGGGCACGATTGGCGTCAGCGGTCAGAACTACACCGACTTCCTTGTCGGCGGCGGCAACTGCGGGAACACAGTGATCGACCCCGGAGCGCAGTGCCAATTCACAGTGAATTTCGTTCCCACGGCATCTGGGCTGCGAAAGGCTCAGGTCGACGTGTACGGCAATATGTCGGGCGGAGTCTGGACAATTCCTGAGAGCGGAGAAGGACAGTATGCGACGCTCGCTCTGGATAACCCCCCGAGCACGCCGATCGCGGGAATCAATTTTGGATCCGAGACGGGACCCACCGTATCCGTGTCCGTTACGGTGACCAACACTAGCTCTGACGTGTTCTTGGCGTTTGGCTCACAGTCCGCAGTCTCTGGGCAGAATGCTCCTCTTTTCACCTGGTTGCCCAATAACTGCGCCTATTCTGGTGCTGAACTTGCGCCTAATCAGAGCTGTACATTCATTGTGAACTTTATACCTGGCCAGAATGGCCAGCCAGGCGTCTTTTACCAGGGCATATTCTCTCTTTACGACAATGCGCAATCCGGGTCTCAGACGCTCACATTGCAGGGAACGGAAACCCCCACCTCCTAGAGGTGCAGCTGATATCCGTACTCGATGTTTTACGAGATCTTTGAGCAAGTGCGCGATCGGTGCCTCTGATCTGAGTGAGTCAATCTGGACATTGCTGGGCCGGTTTCTAGATTCGCGCCAAGGGTTGGCCAGTCGATTCCTGAGATTTGCAGTTGAGCTCGGTAGTCAGACCGAGTAGAAGGCGGCGGTCGATTGCCAGCGCCGTTAAGTGGTCTTTGCCAATACGTCCTCGGTCACGAGCTCGCGGCGTTCCGGCCGGGCCAAGAAGTCCTTGCCGCGAATGAGCAAAAGGGCACCGACTGCTCCGGCGAAGGCAACGACGGCGGTGATGAGCGCTAGGTTGTCGATACCACTCGCAAAGCTGGAGCGAATGGCAGCCTCGAGCTGTGCGCGAAGCGCCGGGGGAGCAGCTGCGATCGCCCGGCCGGGAGTGCCTTGACGGATCTGGGCGACGTATTGCGGAGCGTGCGCGGCAAGCCCGGGCACCGAGGCAAGAGCGTGAGCGAGATCCTCGCGAAGCTTGGTGGCGAAAATCGAGCCGAGTGCCGCGATGCTCATCGCAAAGCCGATCTGGCGAAACGTCGAGTTGACCCCAGAAGCCATTCCGGAGCGCTCCGGAGTGACCACGCCAATGGCCGTCGAAGCGAGCGGTGGATTCACTAAGCCCGCTCCGATACCGGCGATGATGAAGCCCGGCAGCAGATGTGTCCAAGAGCTCGTGCCGTTTAGCCCGGTCATGAAGAGCAACCCGACGCCGACAAGGCCGAGGCCGGGAGCGATGAGATAGCGGACCGGGACGTGCTCGCTCAGTCGCCCGCTGAGGCCAGCCGCGAAGAACGTGCCGCCGGTCGAGACCAAGAGACGCAGACCAGTGTCAAGGGCGGAATAGCCCAAGATGTCCTGCAGGTAGAGCACCAGATACAAGAACATCGCAAAAAAAGAACCGTTCATCGCGAACGCCGCCAGTAGGCCTCCGACGAAGGTCGGGGTTCTGAACAGCGACATGTCGAACATCGGGTGGTCGATCCGAAACTCCAAGGCAACGAAGGAGCCTAAAAGCAGGCAACCGAGGATGAGGCAGATGATGACGCCCGAATCCCCCCAACTGGTCTCGCTTGCCCGGATGAGCCCGTAGACGAAGGACACGAGCCCGGTGGTGAGCAGGGCGAATCCGACCCAGTCCGGCCGGCCGGGGTGCGGTGAGCGTGACTCCTGCACCTTCCACAGGGTCACCGCGATCGCCCCGATCCCGACGGGAACATTGACGAGAAAGATGCCCCGCCAGTTGATTCCGGTTGTGATCGCTCCGCCGAGGATCGGGCCGAGCGAGATTGCGACGCCGGTGATAGCCCCCCAGATCCCGAATGCCACCCCTCGGTCCTTGCCGCGGAAGCTGTCGGCCAAAAGGGCCAGGGAGGTGGAGAACACGATGGCTCCGCCGATGCCCTGGCCCGAGCGCGAGACGATCAGCATGAGTGGGGACTGCGCAAGTCCACAGGTCAACGAGCCCAGAGTGAAAATTGAAAGCCCGATCGCGAAGAGCTTGCGCCGGCCGTATCGGTCGGCGAGCACACCGGTCGTCAGGAGCAAAGAAGCCAAGGTGAGCGCGTAAGCGTCGATCACCCACTGCACATCGGAGAAGCTGGCGCGAAGAGAGATCTGGATCGCGGGGAGTGCCACGACCACGATCGTGACGTCGAGCAGGAGCATGAATGTCCCGGTACAGACAGCGAGCAGGGTCCACCACTTCTTGTCCATAGGAAGCCAGAGGTTACCGGGCAACGGCGACTTGGCTGCTCGCACAGCGCCTTGGCCCAAAGTGGCCCTCTGAGCTGGGAGCGGGCGCCTCTCGGTCGGTTGCATACCGCGGCTGGACTCCTCTCGGGCTGCCGGCGGCCCATGAGCAACCGGCCTTCAGCGAACGGCGCCGATCACTCCGCCACCGACGCCTGCGATCAGGATTCCTGCGATGGCGACTCTTGCCGCTCGCGAGCCTGGCTTTGGCACCTTGAAGACCCAGATGCCGATGCTGGCGTTGACCAGCAGGCTCAACTGGGCGATCGTGAAGCCCACGCCGGTCCCAACACGCGACACCAGGCCGAGAAGTGCGAGATTGCCGGCGCCGAACAGCACTCCGGCTGACAGTTGCAAGACCGTGACCTTCCGGCTCAACCTGACCGGCTCGCCGGCAGACAGAGCCAGCGCAGCTCCGCTGGCGAGTATCCCGAGCGCGAGAGGAAAATTGGCCACCTCTGAGGGCACCTTGGCCCATTGCGCCGGCACGAAGTAGCTGCCCCATAGGACCCCAGCGGCTGCGGCCCAGAGCAGGCCGCGACGATAGGTGCTGCCCGAGCCGACCGTTGTCGCCACTGAAGCTGTCTTGTCGCGAGCTGGGACCGTTGGAGCCAGCAAGTCGCCTCGGTTTGGTACATCGCGGGGATGGACCTCTTGTGAGGAGACGATCAAGAGGACTCCGACGAGTACCAGCACGAGGGCTCCGGCGACTACGGCGAGCCGCGCTTGGCTGAAGCCGCTCAGCTCGTGGAAGACGAGGACGCCCCACACGAACGCCGTGACGATGTTCAAGGGCGTCCAGGAACCAGCTGCGCGTGCCAGTCCGATGTCCTCCGAGGCACGAAATGCAGAGTGGCTGCCCAGGGTCCACACGAGCCCGCCTGCAAAAGGCAGCCAGAAGTCCCGCCAACCGAAGCCTAGGTGCCCACCCCCTGCGAATAGGGCGACTAGAGCAAACACGACATTGCCGACCGTGACGTAGAAAGTCCGCGACCGTTGAGGCACCCCGGGCACAGCCTGGGCCAGGGGTATCCAGGTACCCCAGGCGGATACGGTAATGAGCGCAAGCAGCGCCGTCACTGGCGTCCTTGCTTTCTGGACTCGGTGCTCATGGTCTTGCAGACCTGAGGACGGCCTGGAACGCTCGAGTGTCAGTCAAAGGCGATGCCGATCAGTTGCAGGCTGCGGGGGGCCTCCTCAGGCCCGATCCTATGCCTTCTCGTTGATGAGACCGAAACTGGCCGATCCCTGCGACACCCATGGTTCTGTCGAACCTCCGGATCTTCGTGCAGGTCAGTGTGAGGACAAGCTCGGTCGATTCGTCGTGAGGACGCCACGCCTTGGGCCTGACGGGAGTCCAGTCTGCGTAGTGTCGTCATCGCAAGTGCCATAGGATTTCGCCATGTGTCCTACCGGTCGACTGGTGCGCACCCGGCAAAGCCCGGAACTGTCGTGCGAGTCGATCCGAGGCGGAATGCTCCATCCTCCAACCCATCCACAGCTCGCCGGCATTAGCGGCGGGGGAGTGGAGAGCCAAACCGGACGGAGTTGCCCATGAGCGAAGATCGCAAACCGAGCCAGTCAAGTGGCTCATCGGTTACGGTCTTCTGATCGACATGCGGCGGGGTGCAAGACGTCGGCTACTAGCCAGATGGCTAGTACGACAGGTGGTCTCGAATCATGGACCTCGTCAAGCGGGTTTTGATCGAAGCGAGATAGCCGGGGTTGCTTCGAGGACTCCCTGAAGTGTGCCTAGGAGGGTTGCACACCTCGTCGCGTGCTCGCGGCGAGCCAATCGGTGATCACGTCTCCACCGAAGGCGCACCTGCGGGCGACCGAGACTTGTCGAGCTCAGTCCTGCCCCCCGACTTACTTCACGCCTCGCGACGAGACTCGTCAACGGTACCTAGCGCGCGAGGAGAACGACGTTTATGCCGTATCCATACGGTGGTGTGAAACGCGACGCCGTCAAATGCGTAAAGCCGTGCTGGCGGAACCAGAACACCTCTCCGTCGATAAGTGTGTACTGACCTGGGGTCGCGCGGCTTATGACGATCCACAGCCTTCGGCACTGTGAGGCAACGCTAGCGAAGGACTCATTTGCTCTTGCCCCACCAAAGCTAGGCTCCATCACCTCGGACCAGGGCATCTGCGGCATGGCCAGTCGGATCTTGTCGGTCGTAGGGGCTTCTGACGAAAGGTAGAACCCGAGATTCGAGGCGAGCCCGGGCTTGTTCACTGTGAGACAGTCGCCCACTTGTGCAGCTTTGGCTATGTAACGCGAGGCCTGAGCCCACTGCTCGTAGGACACGGCGTAGGTCGGGACCAGAGCCGCTAAGAGAAGTGCTGTGAAAGCGACGGCGGTCATGTTCGACGCTGCTTTTGGCAGCAGCTTCCCGATCACAAAGGCGATGGTCAGAGCGCCCGCAGGGACGCTTTGGAGAAGAAAGCTCGAGTTGAAGATCGAACGATAAACAAGAGAGAAAATCGTGTCGACGAGCAGCGGAACGACGAGCCAGGACAACAAGACGCCGAGGCACACGGTCTCGAAGTCTGCCGCGCCACGCCGTAACCGGGACAAGAGCTCGGTACCAGCCACGATGAAGCACACCAGCCCCGCGACGGCGATGACCCGGGCGAGCACTGTGACCACGACGAGGTCCGGCGCAGCTCCTAAGGAAAGCACCTCCAAGATGTGCAAGCTCTCGCTTGTCGAGGGCGGTGGGTTCGTGAGCAGGACGTTGTCGGCTGGGCTTCGCAGCAACAAGACGACGAGTGGCACGAAGGCCAAACCGGCGACACAGATCACAGCCAGCATCGGCCGCAGTTGTCGGCGGGCCTGTGGCCAGCATGCCAGCGCCAAGCATTGTGGGACGAGGAACATCGGAGCGTAGACGAGGGTGTAGAGCGAGAGGACGACAAGAGCGCCCCAGAGCAACCAGCGTGGTCGACTCGGACGTTCGATCGCCCGTAAGAGAGCGAGCAGGCTAAGAGTGATCAGGAGCGTCCCGAGCACATATCCGCGGGCTTGCTGATCCCAAACGACCAAAGCAGGACTGACTGCGACGAGCGCAGTTGCGATCGCGGCAGTTCGGAACCCGAACATGCGTCGCCCAAGGAAGAAGACAACGGGCGTAAGAGCTGCTCCTGCGGTTGCTGAGAGGACTCTCAAGGCAATCTGGCCGTACCCAAACAGGGTTACGACGCCGTGCAGGAGCAGGTAATAGAGCATCATGTTGCCGCCATCGGCCGAAACCGCCGACCAGAGGCCGCCGACGTGATGGGTGGCGATCAAAGCGCTGTGGATCTCGTCATTCCAAAGACTCCTGGATCCGAGGTCAACGAAGCACGCAATCACCGAGGCCGTGGTGAGCACGATGAGGACGAAGAGTTCAGTTCGAGCTAGAGGGCCGGCAATAGTCGCTCGATCGGCTGAATCCGGGGTCATTTCACCGCCTCGAACCGAGGACAGATCCAGCACTCAAAGAGCCTCTCATAGGCCCTGGTCGCCAGCGCGTCTTTTTGATGCCGCAAAGTCCCTTGGCGCAACCGACCGGATTTCTCGCCGGCTTCGTGAAGCGCTTTGGCCGCAGTGAGGTACCGACCAGACAAGGCGTGATCGGGAGCAATTACATAAACTTACATAACGGACATTATCGGCGGTACGTCCTAATCCAGGCTAGGGCCCTTTGAGGCGCTAACGCGTCGCTGAGAGCACCAAGGGGTTCCTTGCCTGATGCTGAAGTGCCTGACTAAGCCTTGCAGGACCTAGTTCGCGGTGCAGCTGAGTTCGTTCGAGCTCTGGCTGAGGTTCCTGAGATGGGCCTGCACGTTCACCAGCGTTCGAGTACGGATGCGAACGCTCCGTACTCGGGCTGGCGAAGCCTGGTCCCCGGGGCTCTTTAGCTGAAGTTCATCGAGCCAGCCAGCCCTTAGAGGGTCCGACTTGAAGCCCGGCCGTAAGCAGAGTCAACTGGCTGGCCGATGTGCACGTTCGTAAGCCGCGTGAGCTGGCGCTGATCAGGTGATGCGACCAGGGTTGATCGAGCTTGAGGCCGGTCCCGTCGCGGCTGGCGGTGGCTGCGTAGCGAGAGCTGACGACGGTCGTGTCGTCTTCGTGCGCCACTGCCTGCCAGGCGAACGAGTCATGGCGTCGGTGACCGAGGAGACCAAGTCCTACCTGCGTGCCGATGCCGTCGAGATCATTGAGGCCTCGCCCGACCGTGTCTCACCGCCGTGTCCCTACGCCGGCGCTGGCCGCTGCGGCGGCTGTGACTACCAGCATGTCGCTCTCGGGGCCCAGCGCCGGCTCAAGGCGGATCTCGTCGCCGAACAGTTGCGACGGATCGCCGGCGTCGAGTGGCGCGGCGAGATTGCCGAAGTGCCTGGTGCCTCCGACGGTCTTGGTTGGCGCAGCAGGGTCCGCTTTTCCGTCGACATCGACGGCCACGTCGGGCTACACAAGCACCGTTCTCACGCGCTGCAGCCAATCGGGCACTGTCTGATTGCTTCGCCCGCTGTCGAAGCTCTCGGAGTCGAGACTCTCGAGTGGCGTGAGGTCGAAGACGTGGAGGTATTTGCGTCAGAGAGCGGAGAAAGCGTCCTCTCAGTCACGACGCGTGGCCGCAGAGGCGGGCGCTTTCCCGTTGAGAACGCCGGAATTGTCGTAAATGGCCGCGTCCTAAAGGAGCCCGATCATCTGTCCTTTGAGGTCCTCGGGCGTCACTACGAGGTGGGCGGCGGCGTTTTCTGGCAGGTTCACCCCGGCGCCGCCCGCGTTCTTGGCCAGGCAGTGCTGAGTGGGCTCGAGGCACAACCTGGAGACCGCGTGGCCGACCTGTACGCAGGAGCCGGCCTGTTTGCCTCTCTTGTCGGCGTCGCCGTCGGTCGGACTGGCTCGGTCGTCGCAGTCGAGCGTGACCGCTGGGCGTGCGCCGACGCGGCGCGCAATACCGCCGATCAGCCCCAGGTCACGGTTCGCAAGGCGGCCGTGACGCCCGCTCTTGTTGGTGAGCTGCTCGGCGACGTCGACCTCGTGGTGCTCGACCCGTCCCGTGAAGGTGCCGGGCGTGCGGTCATGAGCTCGCTTGCTGAGCTGGAGCCGGGTCCGCGACGGATCGTCTACGTCGCCTGTGACCCCGCATCGTTTGCCAGGGACCTTCGTGTTCTGCTCGACGCGGGCTGGGCGCTCGATTCGCTAAGAGGCTTCGACATGTTCCCGATGACTGAGCACGTCGAGCTCGTCGCTGTCATCTCGGCACCGCTTTGAGCCACGAGTGTCCGTTTACTGAGCCAACTCCTCTCACAGCGCTCCCCCACTATTGCCTGGCACGCACGCGGGCGGCGCCGTCTCACGGAGAGTGATGGACCCGAGCACACGCGAGCGACAACCCCGTTGAGCTGGTCGTCTGCGGCGCCCGTTGCACCGGCCGCACTGAACCGTGCTCCAGAAACAGAAGAATGACACAGCTGTAGTTCGAGCCCACCGCGAAGGCGGGAGGAAGCTCTAGGGATTCGTGATCGCAATGACGATGACGAGGATGGCGATCGCCACGACGATCGGGACCGCCCAGAGGAACACCCATTGGCGGGCCGGCAGGTGAAGCGTCTCGGCCCGTTCCACTTCAGGCTCGTCCCCTTCTTCTGGCGGGTCGGGAGGTGCTTGGGTCGGCGGATCCGGGGTCCCCGTCTCCTCTGCGGGGATCTCGTCCGGGCCGGGCTCGGCGGTGGTCATGTCGCCTCGGCGGTGCTCGGAGGATCGAACGGGACCGGCTTTGACTGCGCCGGCTGGGAGTCCGCCTCCTTCGGGCTCAGGTGCTCCTCGAACCATCCGGTGAGCACGAGCCAGGCGGCAAATGGTGGCGCCATCAAGAGGTAGCCGGCAGTGGTGTCGAGCAAGTACTCCTGTTGGAGATCGTTCGAGCCTTGCGTGAGCTGGAATGACAGCCGGAACAAGAGCGAGATCCCGATGTAAGAGAGCCAGATCACCGGGCGCACGCGCCGCGGGAATCTCCGGCTGTTCCCACCGGCGAACTCAGAGGCCCCGACGATTGTGAGTAGGGCACCGAAAGCGAGGGGCACGTTGGAGTGCAAGCCGATCCAGCCACCGACAATGCTGAGAAAGCCGCCGTCTGTAGATACGAGCCAACTCAACACGACAACGGCCGCGAGCGTGCCGATTCGGTTCGCGCTGAGGTGATCCCAATGGCGCACGAGATCGACGGCGACCACCGCGGTAACTATGAGCGTGAGGTCGCACAACAGCACTGAGTACAAGCCCAAAGGCGCGACGAAGCTGATCACATATGTCCACAGGGCCCAGCCAGCGATGAGGGCCAGGCCGAAGCCGGCTTGCCGCTTTTCCAAGGAAACCCCGCCGTTTGCCCGGCGCATCCCGGCGACCAGCAGAACGGCGAACAGGACGGCGGCGGCCCCGAGCTGGAAGCCTGGGTCCTGGGCGTAGGTGGCCAGCCATCCGAAGGGATTCGGGATCGACGAGCCGCCCCGTCTCGGAAACAGCGCGGCCAGTACCCATGAGGCACTGACGAGCACCCCGACGACGACGAGCCCGACGCTGTAGGCACCCGCTCCGAAGAGAATGACTCGCTCGGTCTCTACTTCGCGACGCGGCGTCCCGAAAAGGTCGCGAGCACCAAGGGTCATCCATACGAACATCGCGACGCCAAGACCGCAGGCGAGCGCGATCTGCGGGTAGCGGCTCAATGACGACCAGCCGTCGCCCCTGTAGCGCCTCAGGACGAAGAAGACCTCAGCCGCTATCAACGCGACCAGCCCCCAACGCGCCCAACGTCTAGGCGCGCGCCGAGCGACGCCGCGCACGACCTGGCCGATGCCATATGAGAACCGGACAACGGCAAGAGAAGACACGACGAAAAGGATGACCATGGCGCCATAGAAGTTCGAGAGCGTTTCCTGGACCGGGACCGCGACATCTGCGACCAACGACGAACCCGGTTCGGCTTGGAAGCTGGCGCTGTGAAGGCCAGTGACGTATATCACGGTGCATCCGAGGAAGAAGACAGCTACGCAGATCACCGCAACCCAGCGCGACAGTCCTATCGCGCGCGACCATCTTTCTCCGGCGCGTCTGGCGATCTTCGAGTTCTCCGTCGCCGAGATGAAAAGTGCCAACGGTACGAGCAGGTAGCTGGCGAAGATGAGAACAGGGAGCACACCTCCCCAGTAGTTCCCGATGAAGTTTGCGATTTGGGCCGAGACAAAGGCGAAGCCGATTGCGGTGATCACACGCACGGGGCCCGGGCACTCGGTCGCGGCGTAGACGAGCAGGCCGACGAAGAAACCGAGCCCGACGAGCAGCAAGGCCGAGCCCGAGGTATCGACCGTCTCCATGCCACCCTGGTTCTGGGTGTACAGCTCGATCGTGTGGCTGCTTGGGACAAGGTTGGGAAACAAGATGAGCAGAATGATCGACCCCACCGCCACCAGCGCCGCCACAGTGAGTCGCCGCTCGAGGCGGTTAAGACCGCCGAAGCGGATCCTGCCCTTGTCAATCTGAACTCCGAGGAGATGGCGGCCCACCCAGCGCGCAACGGTTCGGGCCTCCAACTGCTCGAGCGATGAGCGGCGATCGGGCGCCTCCCCCTCGAGGCTGCTCACGAGGACCCCACCCCGATCGGATTATCGGCGCGACTGACTGCGACCCCTCGGCAGCTGCGCGGCTCAACTCCAAAGCTCGACTCTCCGGCCCCACTGCGGCGTAGGGCTGTTCCGGCCGCGAGCGAATTCGTCCGGAGCCCCGCAGGCCTCAAGCGAGCAAGAGGCTCGTCTCGGCAGCCAGCGGGCGGCGATGCCTCTCCTGGCTCGCGACGCGCAACTCGCGCCGGCGAAGCGATTTGGTTCGAGAGCTTGTCAGGACGGAGCGTCGATACCGCCCCAGCGGAGTTGTAGCCGTCGACTATGTGCACGTCTATAACCGTGCCCACGATGGCGAATACGATCGCGATTAGCGCGACATAGGGTATCGCCCTCCCCCACCCTGGCCCTGGGCGGGCGTCGTCCGAGCCCACCGGCGCGCCGGAGCTCAACGGGCCTCCGAAATCTTTGCCTGGGATTCACGCGCGCCGGCAAGCTTGACGCAGGCCCAAGTATCCCCGTTGTCGATGGACATGACGCGCACATCCCCCCAGAAGCGCCGACTGCGAATTCATACCATGTCGGCACACTCCGTCGCCGAGTTGTTGGCGGCGCGAGCCTGCGCACAACGAGATCGCCAGCGCTTATGTAGTGGCAGAACACTGCCATAAACAGCCCTGGGCGGCTACAGCGCGATGGCGCGATTCCACCAGGTCGGATTTATCTCAGCCTGTTGTCTCACCCACTGAAAGTGGTGACGGGCCGAGACGACGAAAACAGGCAAAAGGGCCCCTCCCAAGACCGCCCAGCGGCGCGAGCCCCGCGGTACCTCGAGCACGATCGATCCAGCCGATGCCGCCGCCCATGCCCGCAAGAGCGCGTTGTAGGCCGGCATCTGCCAAGGCGAAAGGCCCTCCGCCTCGCTCAGCACCGGCAGCC
>JBEKVJ010000017.1:0-44216 GCA_049514105.1 Acidimicrobiales bacterium | reverse complement strand
GGTCTATTGGATCGACGGCTGTTATAGGCTCGTGTTCAAGGTCGACCGGATCGAGGTCACCGTTCCGGGCGCATTTCTCCCCGCACCCAAAGGCGGGATCGGCGTGGCGCTGATCACGTGTTGGCCAACCGATGCACTCTTCTGGACCCCTGATCGCCTAGTCGTTCTTGCGCATTTCGTCGACGGACAGTCCGCCAAAGCGCAACCCGTTGCGAGAACCCTTCCGCTCGGCGTATCGGTCTCCGCGCCGGCAGCGCTGGTCGCGCACGGTCTCGGACTGGAGCAGAACGGCATCCTCGTGGGTCATCTGCACCTGGCCGGCGAACCGGCTCGAACCTGGGCAGAAGGTGCGGACCCATTGCGTGCAGCCGGCGTGGCCTTCGAAGAGCTGGCCGCGGCCAAGCTCGCTGTCGAGGTCGCCAACCGAACCTGGTGGTCGAAGGTCGCGCTTTCTGGGGTGACGATGCCCGCCTCGCTCTCTACATCGGACGACTTCGACGTCACCGTCACCGCTTATGGAACGCGGCTGACCGCGGTGACACTCGTTTCGCCGACAGCGACGGTCGATCTCGTGGTCAGGTCCGGAAAGCTCTATGTCTCGAGAACCGAGCAGTGACCTCTCGTCGGTAGGGCTGCTGATCGAGCGACACGATGCCTTCAACCTCGAGGAATGGAGGCGAGCCCTACACACATCCGGCATACGGCCGGACCGCTGCGCCGCTAGGACGCGGTGGTCTGAGCTTCGAATGTCGTTCCCCGGTTGAGTGCCTTGCTTTGCGCCACCGCTGGCGACTCCTGCCTTTCAGGAGGTACCGTCGCCAGCCAGTCTGTTCAGGCCATCCACAAGCGCGACGTCGGCAAGCGCTACAGCCTCGGTGAGGCTGAACCACCGAACGTCCTGACTCTCGCCAGTTTGTGGAGCAGGATCGACGTCGTCGGACAAGAGGAGATAACGCAGGTCCAGGTGAAAGTGCGCCCCGGCGGGATGTGCATCAAGGTGGATCAGCCGTTCACCCCCTCCGGGGTGGTGAACGGGAAGTCCGGTCTCCTCTCGCGTTTCGCGCACCGCGGCTTCCCACGGTGCTTCGCCCGGTTCGATGTGACCGCCAGGCTGCATCCACATTCCGAGGCGCTTGTGCAGGTGGAGCACGGTCCCTCGCGGTCCAACCACGATCGCGGAGCCGGTGAAGTGAACCGGATCGGCCTCGCGGTCAAACGGCTCAACCAGTCGGTCGAGCTCTGACAGGAATCTGTCGCGCGACGCTACCTCCCTCGGCGTGAGGGCCTCGAACTCACCAACAGCTGTCCGCAGTGACGCCACCAGCGCCGCGCGCCTCTCCTCATCGCCGACTGGAACCTTGCTCACGAAAGACACCATGGCTTGCTGTTCGGTTCGGTTCTCGCGTCAATCATCGCCTCTCGCAACCCGGTCACTTCTTCTATCGGTCGAGCCCTGTGAACCAGCGATCGATGGGTCGCATCCGCTCGGGGCCATTGAGCACAAGGTGCCACATCGGATACGGCAGCGGCGTCGCGGACGCTCGATCGAGCCGTGCGCGCTCGTCGCGCTCGAGCACCACTTCTTGCGCCGCCAAGGTGTCTGTCAGCTGGTCCTCGGTGCGGGCGCCGACGATCACAGATGTGACTCCGGGTGTGGCGAACAAGTAGGAGAGGGCGACCTGCGCTGGGGTAGCTCCACGTGACTCGGCTACCGAGACGATCGCGTCGATCACGTCATAGACGTGCTCCCAATCGGAGATCGGTGGCTCAGGCCAGTCCGAGACGTGGCGACCGACCGACGGTCGCGGCGCGTCCCGTCGGTATTTGCCTGTAAGGAGGCCGCCTGCAAGCGGGCTCCAAATGAGGTTGCCGAGTCCTTCCTCGACGCTTGCCGGCAAGAGCTCGTGCTCGGCTTCCCGGTTGAGCACCGAGTAATAGATCTGCTGGCTTACGAAGCGATCGAAGCCCCGACGCTCGGCGATCCCAAGCGCCTTCATGACCTGCCAGGCGGCGTAGTTGGAGCACCCGAGATAACGCACCTTGCCCGAACGCACCAGGTCATCAAGTGCTCCCAGGGTTTCCTCGAGTGGCGTCATGGCATCCCAGTCGTGCACCTGGTAGAGGTCGATCCAGTCCGTGCGCAGACGGCGCAGGCTCGCCTCGCAGCTTTTGATTATGTGGTGGCGTGACAGCCCGACATCGTTGGGACCTGGCCCGGAACGGAACCGTACCTTGCTCGCGATCAGCAACTCATCCCGCCGACCACTGACGACCTCCCCAAGCATGGTCTCCGACGCGCCGGCCGAGTACACATCGGCCGTGTCGAACAAGTTCACTCCCGCCTCGAGAGCGACATCGACGAAGCGACGCGCCACTGGCGTCTCGAGAGGGCCCCAGCGAGCATCGGCGGCAACACCCCCGAAGTTCGCTGTACCGAGCGCCATGGTCGAGACTTTGAGACCCGATCTCCCGAGGGTCCTGTATTCCATCGTCTTCCTCCCATTCCTATGTCCGAAACTTCATGGCCCGAACCATGTCAGTTGACTTGAGCAGCAAATGCCCGGCTCGCCGTCTCGGTCATTGTTTGGTCGCTACCCCAGTACCAGCTTTGGCGAAGGAGTTCGCGCCTCAAGCGAGGACGCGACGAGCAAAGTTGCGCAGACCGAGGGTCAAAAATACAACGAGAAAGCCCGAGAGGAGGGGGTAGACCACATAAAGGTGCATATGCGAGGAGCTGGTGAGCGCGGCACGCATTCCCTCGGTTACATAGATGAGCGGGTTGACTAGCACGAGAATCTGAAGCCAGTGGAAGCTCCCGATGTGTACCGGCGACAGCTTGGTCCACTGGTAGTAGGTGCCCCCGAGAAACGTGATCGGCAGCACGATGAAGCCGAACATGAGCCCGATGTTGCGGGGCTGGAACGCCGTGCCCAAAAGCAGGCCGAGCGACGACATCGCCAGGCAGGCGAGCGGGATCAGCGTGACGAGGATCCACCAGTGGAACCGAAGGTGCGCCTCTACGCCCGGGGCGTGTACGACCGCCGCGATCGGAAAGACGAGGAGGGCGGAGAGCAGACCCTGCCCGGAGGCGGACAGTACTTTTGCAATGGCGACGAGCCAGATCGGGCAGGGTGCCTGCACGCGGTCCTCGATCTCCCTGGTGAAGCCGAACTCCTGCGACATTGTCAGAGCCACGGCCTGGACGCCTTGGAACATGATCGATATCGCGACCACGCCCGGCACGAGCACGGTCGCGAAGGCTGACTCGGCGACAGCTGCGATATGTCCGTGGCCTGAGCTGCCGATGCCCTGGCCGATCGTGGGGAAGACATAGAGGAACACGAACACGAGCAGGAAGGGCTGGATGACAGTCCGCAGACAGAAGATCACGATGTCCTTGCGCAGCACCACGAGGTCGCGCCTCATAAGTGCCCCGAGCGCGCTCCGGCTGGCCGCAAAGCTCGAACGGACCGCGCCGAGACCGATCTCCTGGCGATAGGCGACAAGCCCGGCGGTCGTCGCCGCGTCGGCTTTTGCGATCTCTTGAGCAGAGGACTGCCGGGTCACGCCGTCGTCAGGGGACTTCGCGATTGCCATCAGTCCCGCAGCTCGTTTCCGGTAAGGGCTATGAACACCGTCTCGAGCGTCGGCTCGGAGATCGAGAGGTCACTCACTACGATTCCCGCATCCTCAGCTACATTCACGACCCGTGGTAAAAGGCCGTGGCCCGGGTTACGCACATAGAGCTCGACACCACCGTCAACAAGGCGCGTCCGGACCGCTCCCTCCACGTTTGCCTCTAGCAACTCGACGAGCACTCGACTGTCGCCTGGGGTCCGAACAGTCACGATCGTGTCCGCGTCGATACTCTGTTTGAGCGTCGCCGGCGTGTCGAGGGCGAGGATCCTGCCGTGGTCCATTATCGCGACGCGGTCACAGAGCTGGTCCGCCTCCTCCATGTAATGGGTCGTCAACATGATCGTCTGGCCCTGGCGGTTCAGCTCGCCAAGGATCTCCCACAACGCCAGGCGGCTCTGCGGGTCGAGGCCGGCCGTCGGCTCGTCCATGAAGAGGACGGCGGGGCGGTGGAAGATCGCCCGTGCGACCATGAGGCGCTGTGCCATACCCCCGGACAAGGCGTGAACGCTCGCTTTTGCCCACTTGGACAGCACGAATTGCTCTAGCAGCTGGTCAGTGGCGTGGCGCGCCTGGCGCTTGGGAACGCCGAACAAAAGACCATGGAAATAGAGGTTCTCCCAGACCGTAAGTGAACGATCGAGGGTGTTCTGCTGCGAAACGACGCCGATCAGCTGCTTCGCCCGTGCCGGGTGGGCGATGACGTCTATGCCACCGACGTGTGCTTCACCGGAGGTCGGGACCACCCGGGTCGTCAACATGCCGGCTGTCGTCGTCTTCCCGGCGCCGTTCGGTCCGAGCAAACCGAAGATCTCGCCGGGATGCACAATGAGATCCAGGCGGTCCACGGCCGCGAAGTCCGTGCCTTGGTAGACCTTGGTGAGCTGCAAGGTACGGATGATCTCGCCGCCCAGGCGCGGCGCAGGAGCGGAAGGACTTGACTGATCGATAACCGCCAGGGCGGTCTCCTTTCGCGCTTGCGGTAGTCATCACTCTAACTTGAAACCCTCGTCGGGCCTCGGGCCCCAGCGGGGGGCACTGCCGTGCGCATCGTGGCGCCGCCTTTGTGGGATCTTGATGCTGCCGCCGGTGGAGGAGGACGCGGCAGCAGACTCGCAAGCCTGCCGTGTTGTTGGCCCCTAAGCGGCCGGCTCACCTGTTCTCTAGGACCGCACCGCGGTCGATCCGATCAATGCATCCAAATGGTCCGCGGTCTCGCGACCGGTATCAAACCCCGGAAGTTGTTGGATGCCAAAAGCTTTAACGAACTCTCGATCGCGCGCTGCGCCAGCGACCGATCAACACTTCGAGGGCGCGCTCAGTCTCAGTTGAGATAGACCCCGAGTTTGCGGGCAGTCTGATAGCACGGGTCGTCACGGCCGACAAGCTTCAGGCCTTTGGCACGGTTCAAGCTGGTGAGGCTGACAGTATGTCCCGTTAGTCTGACCATCATGCCAAACTTGCCAGCATCATAAGCTTCTATCGCTGCCACTCCGAAGCGTTTGGCCAGCAAGCGGTCGGCAGCGATCGGCGCACCTCCGCGCTGGGTATGGCCTAGCACCACCGTCCGAAGCTCGAAGAATCCGGGCGCCTTCTCCTCTATCGTGTTCATAAGTGTGTCGGCCACTCCATGCAGCCTGACCTCGCTACTACTTATACCTACGCTCAGATGTTGTTGACCAAGATCAAGTCCCTCAGCCACAGCAATGACAGACGAGTGCATGGTCTCGTTGCGACGTTTCAGAAAGTTAATGAGCCCATCGATATCAAGAGGGAACTCTGGCAACAATATGGCGTTTGCGTTACCTGCTAGGCCAGCATGCAGCGTGATCCAACCAGCGTGGCGACCCATGCACTCCACCAGAAAGATGCGTTCGTGGCTCGAGGCTGTTGTGTGGATCTTGTCCATAGCGTCAACGGCAACGGAGACCGCTGTGCTGAATCCGAAGGTTGCGTCTGTGCCGGAAAGATCGTTGTCGACCGACTTTGGTACGCCGACGATCTGCACGCCTGATTCCGCCAATTGCATCGCAGCAGAGAGTGACCCGTCACCGCCAATGACGATCAAACCCTCAACTCCTAGTTTGGCTAGGTTATCGCGTGCCATTTTCAAGATACTGGCGGGAATATCGTTGCGGCCTCCTTTGCCGCCGACTTTGCCAGCAAACCGACCTCGATTGGTAGTCCGCAAAACTGTCCCACCAAGGTGATTGATACCACGCACCGTATTCGCATCAAGGTCACGGCACATGATCGGATCAAGGAGTCCTTCCCAGCCCTTTTCGAAACCGAGAAACGAGTAGCCCAGTGGCAGTCCAGAGTCGACGATTGAGGCGATAGCAGTATTGAGACCGGCACAGTCTCCGCCAGAGGTCAAGATGCCAATCTTGCGGGGGGCCAGGCGTGGCATGTCGTAACTCCTTAAATGGGACGCGCTAACTAGGGTCGATCCCAACGCCTGATTTAGGCGGGCAACCAGCGCGGAGATGCTCCCGACCTCTGAAGCTTACGCGGTGACAGCAGAGTGGGACAAAGGCGAGGCAGCGTGTGGCGCCTCGCCGGGCTGCACTACAGGCTTGGCCACGTCGTCAGCGATCGCGGACCTCTGGGTCGTCGCCTGGCGCCACGTCACCGGACGAAGACAGGAAGACCCAATACTCCGGAGTCACCTGCGCTGGACGCCAGAGGTCCGCCGAACCGTCCGGGTACTCCCAAGGAGGGTGCTGTCCTCTCAGCCCGCAAGGCCCTAGCCGCTGGCAGCATTGGCCTTTATCGCGAGGGACGACTACCTGGCTTCTTACGGCGTTCATGATCGAGGGATCAACACTCACCGCGAACTGCGACGTTGCATTGGTGAGAGCAAGAGCCTGACCGACGGTCACGTTCACACTTGTCGAGCACGCGCCGAAGACAACCTCATGCCTGCCGCGTGAAACATCCGAACCGGCGCCTACGCGTCAGCCTCCAATGGCGAGGCGTAGGCAATTCGAGGCGGTGACGACGCGCCACACCGACCGGGCGGCTAATTGCCTAGGGCGGAGGCGACGACAAAGAATGCCCCGAAGGCGCCCACGACTAATGCCACGGCCCACCCGGCGAGCGCGAGCCGGCGCGAGATCGGATCTGTTCCCATCACCGATCGGTCGCGAGCAAGTAGGACCATGACCACCAGCCCGAACGGGGTGCCGAGCCCACCGATGACGCTCGCCGCCAGCAGCATGCCGATAACGGAGACCTTGGCGAAGGTCACGGCGAAACCCAGAGCGATGGAGGCGACAAGCACGGCGTAGAACTCGCGGGCGTGACTGATGGGTTGGGAGAGCCCCCGCCGCCAGTCGAACTGGGCACCGACGACATAGGCGGTCGTGGCGAGCAGCACCGGCAGTGCCACGACGGCGGAGACGACGAGACCGATGGCGAACAGGTCCGCCGCAAGCGATCCCGCAAGAGGGCGCAGGGCGTGCGCCGCCTGCGAAGCCGAGGTCACCGTCTCGTGGCGCCCTCCCAGCGTCGCCCCCACCGCGACCAGCATGAACCAGAAGATCACCGCAGTGAACACGGCGCCGATGACCGCGCCTAGCTTGGCCCGCGCGAGGCCCCGGCCGCTGTCAGCTTCGGTGGGTGGCTCCTCTCGGCCCCGCCCGATCGTCTCCCACATGTACACATAGCTCGTGAGCGTGGTGCCAAGAAGGGCGACGCCGCCTGTCACCACCCCGGAGCGCAGCGACAACGTGGGCACCAGGCTCGAGCGGATCACGACAGACCAGTCCGGATGAGCCAAGAATGCGGCCACGGCGAAGCTCACAAAGCCGAGGAGCAGATAACGCAGCAGACCAACGACGTGCTCGTAGCGGCCGATGAGCAGCAGTGCGACCACGCCGAGGCCGAGAGGCACTACCAGCCACCGGGAATCTACGCCCGCCAGGATGCCGATGCCCGCAGCCCCGGCTTGGAGATCTGCGGCGATGGTGGCGACATTGACGATCACCACCGACACCATCAGCGTTGCCGCCACCCGCCGGCCGAAGCGCTCGCGCGTCAGGGTCTGGAGATCGCTTCGTGTCACGGAGCCGACCTGTGCGGCGATGGTCTGCACCACTGCGAGCAGGGGAGCCACCAGAAGTGCCAACCAGGCCAGCTGGTACATCGTTGTCGCGCCGAGCGCGGCTGCGGTGCCGATGTTGGTCGGATCGTTGTCAGCCGCCCCCGCCAGCATCTCCGGCCCCACACTGCGGAGCAGGGCCACGACTCGGCGTCGAGGCCTCGCTGGCACCTCGGTACTCACGGCCAGGGGGCCAGAGGAACGGCCGTTTGACTCACGATCTCGCCCCTTCCGACCCGGCTCGCCCCATCAGGTTTGGTGGCCCTGACTGGAGCTCGATGTGCTCACTCGCTGTGGTAGCCGTCGGCTCCGACAGTGACCTCCGCGGTCTGGGAGATCGCAGTGAGATCGCGGAGCCGGCCCGAGAGGTCGAGCACCGGTGAGGCCTCGCTGTACCACGACGGGATCACAGCGTTGCCCCAAAAGTCGCGTCGCCGCGGGTCGCGCACGCTCCAGCGGTAGGTCTCGTGGTCAGGGTCGCCCGTGAAGTAGTCGCTCGTGTAGACCTCGACGCGGTGTCCGTCCGGATCGCGAAGGTAGACGTAGAAGGCATTGGAGACCCCGTGTCGTCCGGGACATCGTTCGATGCACGACTCCTCGTTGATGGAGCCGAGGATGTCGCAAAGCCGCAGGATCTGGTTGGCCTCATGGGAGAAGAATCCCAGATGGTGCAACCTCGGCCCGGCGCCTCCCGTAAATGCGATGTCCTGAACGGTCTGCTTGCGGAACATCCAGGCCGCATAGAGCGTCGTCTCATCCTCGATCGTCTCCGAGCAGCCGAATTCGAGCGACTTGTAGTGCTCGTAGGCCGCGGGCACGTCGGGCACGACGACGTTGAAGTGGTCGAGATGGGCCGGTTCGGCGCCGTGGCGCAGGTCGTAGCGCTGCACCAGCCGGTCGGGCTTGACGACGTCGTAGAGCTCGACTGTGAACCCGAGCGGGTCCTCCACGCGCACCGCCTCGCCGATCCCGAGCGTCGCCCCGGCCGGGGCGCTCGGTCCTGCACCCAAGCGCGCCGTAGAACTCCTCAGCGCGCCGAAGATCGTCGTGGCTGCGCACCCGGAAGGCAAAGGCGACCAGCGCCGGCTGACTGCCTTGTCGCAGCACGAGGCTGTGGTGGATGAGCTCGTCAAAGCCGCGCAAATAGAGCGTCCTGTCGTCCTCATCCGTGACGGCAAAGCCGAGCATGTCGACCCAGAACCAGCGCGAGCGGGCGAGGTCGGACACGATCAGCTCGGCATATGCCGAGCGCACGATGTCGGGGGTTTCCACAGCAGTCGATAATCCCATGGCTCGTCCCTTGTTGGGGTGAGGCTCGAGGTACGCAGGTGGGTCAGCCGGCGCTTCCCCACACCTCCTCTGCGGTCTCGACCACGAGCCGCAGCTTGGCGATCTCCTCGTCGCGTGTCAAGGCGTTGCCCTCCAAGGTCGAGGAGAAGCCGCACTGGGGCGACAAGCAGAGCTGATCGATGTCGACGTAACGGCTTGCTTGCTCCAGGCGACGCTTCAGGTCGTCCTTGTTCTCGAGCTCGCCCTTCTTGGTCGTCACGAGGCCGAGCACGACCTGCTTGCCCTTCGGGACAAAGCGGAGCGGCTCGAAGCCGCCGGAGCGCTCGTCGTCGTACTCCATGAAGTACCCGTCGATGTTCAAGCCGTTGAACAGAGCCTCGGCTACGAAGTCGTAGCCACCCTGGGCCACCCACGACGAGCGGTAGTTGCCCCGGCACATGTGCGCCGTGATCGTCATGCCGGCCGGCTTGTCCTCCAGAGCACGGTTGATCGTGCGGATGTAGATCTCGTGCTGGTGCTCGGCGTTCTCGCCTCGCTTGGTGAGCTCCTCGCGCTGGGTCGGGTCATTTAGGTAGGCGAGGCTCGTGTCGTTGAACTGTAGGTAGGTGCAGCCGAGCTCACCGACGGCGTAGGCGGCGCCAAGGTCGTCCCAGAACGAGTCCATGTCCGGGTAGATGTCCTTGTCGATGGCGGCCGGACCGTTGCGGTAGTGCACCAGGCTCGGGGCCGGGATCGTGAGCTTGGGCGTGCCGTCGGTGGCGTTGTCGCGTAGGAACTTGAACGCGGAGCCGAAGATGGTGTGGTCCATGCCCAGCTTTCCGGAGATCTTCACCGCAGAAGGCGTGAACTCGATGTCTCCCGAGGCGTTGTGGAAGACGCTCTTTAGGTTCAGTTCTACTTTTCGATACCGGCGATCTCGTGGATGAAGACCATGTGCCAGGACGCCCGCCTTTGCTCCCTGTCAGGTAGCGACTTTTGCCTCCCCAAGGGTTGGAGACGCCGGCACAAGCTGATCCAGATCGACATCACTTCTCAGGCCGCTGGGCGAGCTCGAACGGATCAGTTCCTAGCTGACGAGGACCTGACATACCAGCTCACAAGATGGACCTCAGGCTCGGTGCCGTCAGTTTGTCGTTGGAAATAAGCCAAGCGAGCGACTCGCGGATTGCCTGCAAAGAGGTGTAAGCAGGCAAATAGCCCAACAGTTGCCTTGCTTTTTCGATGCTCATGGACGGGCTGTGCGCGATGTGATCCCAAGTCGCATCAGAGTCGCTCTTAGGAACGGTCTCCCGCCAGTTGTTCCAGGGGAGAAAGGAGAGGCGGCACGGCTGGCCGGCCAACTCGGCGATCGCCTCTGCGTAGCCCCGCAAAGTGATCGCGCGCTCTGAGACCACATTGAAGGCCTCGCCGACTGCCAGCGCTTGTTTGTCTACAGCCAGAGCGAAACCCTGTGCCACGTCGTCGGCGTGGACATGATGAAGTGTCTCCATCCCGAGGTTCGGAAGCACAAGCTCCTCGCCTGAGGCCAGGCGTTCGAACACCGACAGGTCAAGATTCGCGGCTGGGTTCACCGGTTGCCATCCAGGTCCGACGATGTGGCCTGGGTGGAGAACGGTCGCGGGCAGGCCCCCGCCCCGTGACTCTTCCAACAACAGCGCCTCGATCTCCGCCTTTGCAATCCCGTAGTGTCCGAAGGGGCGCCGGGGCGCATCCTCGCTCGTCGGCACGACGGCGCTCGGTCCGTACACCCAGATGGTGCCGCAGTGAAGGAGGTAGGTCCCCTGAGGCCGTAGCGCCTCGACCAACTGACGGACGGCGTCGGTCTCAAAACAGATGAGGTCTATGACGGCGTCGGCTTCGAGATCGGCGATTCGCCGACCGAACACGCCTTTAGCGTCCTCGGCGTCTCGGTCCACTGTCACCTCAAGCACCCTTGGCCAGATCGGGCCCTGAGCGTAGTAACGACGACCGTGCCTGCTGAGGGCGACCACTTCGTGACCTTGATCCACGAGCCGCGGCACCAGATAGCCGCCGATGTGACCCGTCGCTCCGATAACTACAACCCGCATCTGTGACTCCCCCGTTCGAGATACTGGCGATGCGCCAATCAAGGCTAGGGCGCCTTCTGCCTGGAACCTCCCGGGCGGCTCCCAAAGCCGAGCATTTTTGGCAACCCCCAGTTGCGGACAAGAGGTCCGCCCAAAGGACCTCTCGAGCTCTCCAGCCGACGGCTTAAACGGTCCTCGCCGAACACGCGGGCATCACAACAACGCTCGGATGCGTCCAGGGCTGACCTCACGCCAATCTTGTCGTCGGTGTCGGGACACAGCACAGCTCGTAAGACCAACGGAGGTGGTCAACTCTGGCCCCTGAAGTGCCGATACAGTTATAGAGGTACCTTCGAGGACAACAGAAAGCCGTGAATCCGCGCCCATGCGACCACCTGGCAGGTCCATGTTCAGGCGAGGAATTCCGAAAGGCTGGGGTAACCTCGCCTCGGCATTTGCTGCCGCCTTTGTCGTGGCGCTCGCGATAGTCGCAGTTCCCCTGGCAATGCCCGCGGCGGCAGCGGCGCCGACCCCGACGATCTACACAGCGACAAACCTGTCGAACACATCGGCGACCTTGAACGGGTACGTGAACCCGGCTGGAGCCTCGACGGCACTGACCTTTTGCTACTCCGCTTCGTCCATCACGATCAGCGGCGGCAACTGCACGGTCTCTTCGGGGACGATCGGCTACGCCACCGCCACCCAGAGCCCGTCCTCGAGCTCCTCGCCGATCACTTTCTCAGCCAGCGCGACGGGCCTCAGCGCAGGCACGAAGTACTACTACGCGGCTGGTGCAACGCAGACGGCCACTTCGTGGAGCACAACGACGACCTTCACGACCATGACCGGAGGGCCATTCGCCTGCATGCCGGCCTTCTACCAGGAGAATTCGGGTTACTTGTGGAGCTTCGATGCCACTACAGGGACCTACGTCAAGATCAACTCTGCGGCGCAGGCCGAAAGCTTGAACGGCATCGGCTACGACACGAACAACAACTACATCTACGGCGTGGGTGGATCGACGATCTACCAGGTGGGATCTGACGGCAACGAGACGGAGATAGGCACGCCCACAAACATCATCAGTAACACCGGTGACTTCCTGCCTGGGACGAACTTCCTCCTTACAGAGGATCCCACCACTGGAGATTTCTACCTCGAAGACGTGATGAGCACGAGCGCGGCCTCTGTTGTGAAACCGGCCTCGGTGATACTCGGCACGACCTCCGGGTCAGTGATGTTTGCCGCCTACGACATCGCGATGAAACTGTCGGGTTCGAACTACGTGGGCTACGGCCTCGCCATGACGAGCGGCAGTAATCCCGCAACTGGGACCTTGTACAAGGCGGTCATCCCCGTCAGCGTAATCACGGCCAACGACAACAGCAGCACATGGAGCGGCACGATCGCCAACGCGGTGACCGTCACGTCTTTGACCGGGATCGTCTTTCCTTCGGCAGAAAGGCCGGCAAATACAGATGACTTCGGGGCTGCGTACGGGGACTCCGCAGGCGACGCCTTCTTCTACGCCAACACCGAGGAGGACCTTTACGAGGCCACGGCAGCCCAACTCGCGACGGGGAGCGCGTTCACCGTTTCGTACGAGGCTCCTGGTACCGGTTTGGCCACAGGGACAAACGACGGCGCGGACTGCCCGAACGCGTCGAGCCCGTTCTCCCCTCCCACCCCTGAGAACGACAGCTACACGGTTGTGACCGCCAACACGCTGACGGTGAGCGCAACCCAGGGCCCATCACTCCTCTCGAACGACCAGATCGTCTCAGGGGCGGCAGTGACGATGGGTGCCACGACACTCGAGCCGGGTGGCCCCGGGCAGACCAGCTATACCTTCAGTTCGACCAAGACCAGTCACTCGCTGACTGGGGCCAACGGCACGCTCGACGTCACCAATGCCGGCGAAGGGTACTTCACCTTCACACCGGACGCGGGCTTCACCGGCACCGAGACGTTCACCTACTACCTGGTGGAGACTGCTCCTTATGAGTTGACATCGTTGACGGCGGCCACCGTGAGCATCGACGTTCTGCAGCAACAAGTGGTGACCTGGTCGACTCCCACCATCCTTAGCGCCAATCAATCCTCAGCCACTCCCAACCCGGCGACTGACCTCGGCGGAGTACCGATCACCTACTCTGTTGTCACCACGGACACGAACACGGCCGGGTGCTCAGTCAACGCGACCTCTGGAGTGATCACCTACCTCGGCACGGGTCAGTGCACCATCCAGGCAGCAGCGACCGCCACATCGTTGTTCTCGGCTGCGTCGGCCGGGCTGACGTTCACGGTAGCGACCGTGCTCACAAATGTGAGCTGGGACGTGAGCAACTCCCAGACCGGCGACGCGGCCGTCACCTATGCCTATTCATTCACGACCGCCACAGCCGGCACCTTGACGGCGGTGACAATGACCGTGCCTACGGGCACAGCGGGCACCGTCACAGCCGAAACCGTCTATGGTCTGCCCGCCGGGACCGTCACGTTCGGCTCCAACACCCTCACGTACACGATCACGACACCCGTCTCAGTAGGCGCTGGCGTCCCGATCTACGTCTCGTTCAGCGGCATCACCAACACGGCCACGGCCGGCACCTACACCTCCGAGGTCACGACGAACGTCACCGGCGGCATCCTTGACGCCGCCACCACCAACTCGGTGGTCTTCGGTCAGTCTTCGACCAACGTGAACCTGAACATCGGTGAGACACTCACCTTCACCAACAGCACCTCGACGTTCGCGTTGACCATTGATCCTGTCATGCAGAACAAGGCCGAGAGCCAGGTAGTCATCCTCACGGTGCAGACCAACGCCACCAACGGCTACAGCCTCGCCGCCTCGGACTCCGGGCTGAGCAGAAAAGTACCCCCCTTTACGATTCCCGCGGTGAGCACAGGCCCGACAGTCGGTGTCGCCACCTTCCCGGCCAGCGGCTTTGGCGCAAGTGCCACTTTGACGACCGGAGGGACGGACGGAGCGGCCCTGGCCGCGGGATTCTCGGGGGGTGACTTTGTGGGCTACCCAGTGACTGCAGCGAACTTCCTCACCAGCACCGGTCCTACCGGAACAACCGTCGACACCTTGACGCTTTTGAACCAGGTCGCGGTCAACTACACAGTTCCCGACGGCAGCTACTCCGACACGATCACCTACCTCGTCACACCGAATTACTAGCCTCGATCCTTCGCGCGACAGCGGCAGTCTGCCAGTACCCGCGTAAGAGACATCCTCAAGTGAGAATGACTGTGTTCTAAGACAGCGCACCGGCCACCTAGACGTGCGGGCTTGGTGGCGGCGGTACCTCCTAATTAGGGGCTGCTGACTGCCATTGAGAAACGCGCGCTGACGGTCACGAGAGTCGCGCGGTCACGGCCATGAAAGTCGCGCTCAGACGGCCACCAGTTCTGCCTCAGGTCCATCTCCCGGGCTGTGTCGACCGAACGGCGATGCTCGCCTCGTTGACAGCCGCAGTGACTTCTCCTACTCTGATGCCTTATTTGCAATTGTATTGCATATATTGCAACGCTCAGGGGGACAGATCCCGTGATCGAACGAATGGCAAGGACCTGATGGCAAGCCATGAGGAGGATTCAACCGCGCTTGGCGGCGTGAGGGTATTGGATGCGACGCAGATGCTCGCGGGTCCCCTCGCCGGCGCGCGCCTTGGGGACCTCGGAGCCGATGTCATCAAGATCGAGGCGCCTGTCACGGGCGAGTTCAACCGAACGCACGGATTTGACGACATCCGCGTCAACGGCGAGATGTCGACCTTCCTCGCTCTTAACAGGAACAAGCGGAGTCTCGCCGTCGATTTGAAGACCGACGAGGGCAGAACGATCTTCCACGCTCTTTGCCGTAGTGCCGACGTGTTCCTACAGAACTTCCGCCATGGCACCGCCGAACGCCTCGGCGCGGGTTACGAGGAACTGCACGCCCTCAACCCGAGGCTCGTCTACTGCTCGATAAGTGGCTACGGGCCTAGCGGGCCTTACCGCGACCGTCCGGGCCAGGACCTGGTCGTGCAGGGCTACAGCGGGTCGATGTTCTCGGTCGGGCGCCGGTCCGATCCGCCCTTGCCCGGCGCCCTCTGGGCCGCTGACGTGATGAGCGGCTACCAGGCCCTGATCGGTGTGCTCGCCGCGCTCCATGCGCGCCATCACACCGGAGAGGGCCAGCATGTACAAGTCGACATGCTCTCGACCGTGCTCGACTCCCAGCTGCAGGAACTGGTCACTTATCTCAACACGGGGCGCCAGCCCGAAAGGACCGACGAGTTCAGCGCCCACCCGTTCATTCCCGCGCCCTATGGCGTATACAGGACCGAAGACGGCTGGCTCACCCTCGCCATGACCGACCTGCCGCGCCTGGGCGAGGTACTCGACGACGACTATCTGAGAAGCCTCACCGCCTACAACGACGGTTCAATCCACCGGGACGAGATCTACGGGAGGATCAGAAACGCGTTTGTCGCCTCGACGACCGCGCAGTGGATCGAGAAGTGCGACAAACAAGGCGTCTGGTGCGGCCCAGTGTACACCTACGAGGATCTGGATCGGGACCCGCACATCATCGAGACGGGCATGTTCGTCGAGCAGCCTCACGGCAAGGGCACGATCCGTACCTTGCGGCCACCACTTTCGATGTCTTCGACGCCCCCGCGCATAGCGCGTGGAGCCCCAGCTCTAGGTAGTGACACGCGCGAGCTGCTCGGCCACCTCGGCTACGACGACGAGCAGATAGAAGCGCTCGTCGAAAACGCCGTCGTAGGGGTCTCGAGGGACTAGGAGAGACAAAGGTGAACGAAATCCTGCCAGGGGAGATCCGCTTCGAGCGGGAAGGGTACCTCGCCGTTGTGACCATCGACCGGCCCACCAAGTTGAACACGATGACTGTCGCCATGGATACCCGCATGAATGAGATCGTGTTCGAGATCAACCAGGACAACGACGTCCGCGCCGTCGTGCTCACCGGTGCCGGCGAGCGCGCCTTCAGCGCCGGGAGCGACGTGAACGACCTCGGCGAGTACGGGAGCAACTGGGAGTACCGCAACCGCTTCGACGCCCGCAAGGACTACGCCCGCGCGATCTGGCTCTGCAGAAAGCCGGTCGTAGCCGCCATAGGCGGTTACTGCATTGGCGGGGGACTCGAGATGGCGTGTGCGAGTGACATACGTGTGGCTACGACGGCATCGTCCTTCGGCGCCGGCGAGATCAGATGGGGATGGCACGGGGGCTCAGGCGCCACGCAGTTGCTGACTCATGTCATCGGGCCCGGGAACGCCTCGCGGCTGCTGCTCACTGGCGACCGCATCGACGCCTCCGAGGCCTATCGCATAGGCCTCGTACAACAACTCGTCGAAGCAACAGAGTTGATGCCGACGGCACTCGGGCTTGCGATGCGCATCGCGGACTTGTCGCCAATCGCCATCCAGAAGACAAAACACATGGTCCGAATAGCTCAGAACGTGCCTCTTGAGGTGGCCCTGCTCGTAGAGAACGACTCCTTTTCTTACTGCATGGCCACAGAAGACGCCGCAGAGGGCAGGAGGGCCTTTGCCGAGAAACGACCGCCGCGCTTTGAGGGGAAGTGAAACCCTCCGACCGTGAATTGTTGTGCTCGGTCGCGGACACTTTGCCGCGGCTCGCCTACGAGACATGGGGCTTCGGCGATTCGGTCGCCTTCGACGCGATGATCGAGGCCTCGACCGCTCTCGACGATCCGAGCTATGTGCGCTTTGCTCACGGCTGGGCTCGATCTTGGGCAACAAGAGCCGTTCCCTTTCGGCGGCTCGACTGCACCGCGCCCGGCCGCGCCATGGTCGCGATCAGTCGCCGGTACTCCGACGCCCGCCTGCTTGCGGCCCTGGTCGCGCTGGCGGACTACTTGTTGTCGCGCCCACGCATCGGCGGCGTGTTCGCGACCTGGGAACAAAGCCCGCTCATGAGGCCGTACGGACCCGAGCAGCTGGATCCTCGAGGCGAGGCGCTCCTCGCGGCTCGCCCGGCTGGGGTGTTCGTCGACTGCCTCCACTTCGATCCCCCGTTCCTCGCCGCCCTCGGGGTGGCCTGCGGGACGGAGGCATACTGGCGCGCGGGGCTGGAACAGGCCCGCGGGTATGTGGAGCTCCTGCAAAGGCCATCGGGTCTCTTCGACCACTTCGTCCTCGAGGGAGAGAGCGGGAGCTTCGGCCCCGGATGGGGCCGCGGTCAAGGCTGGGCCCTGCTCGGACTGCTCGAGGTGCTGGCAGCGGTCCAAGATCAGCTCCTCGACGACACAGCGAGGGAATCAGCCGAAATCTGCCGCGGCGCAGCAGCGGCGCTAGTCGCCGCGATGATCAACTGCCAGCGCGACGACGGCCACTGGGCCGCGGTCGTCGACTGTCCTCGATCTGAGGAGGAGTACTCGACGGCAGCCTTCATGGCCCACGGAGTGGCTCGGGCGCTGAGCATGGGCGTTGTCAACGGCTCGGCGGCGCGCAAGTGTGCACAACGGGCATTTGAGGCCGTCCGCAATGCAATCAACACCGAGGGCCGGCTCGAAAAAGTGTCAGCGGCAGTGATGGCGTGCACCGAGGCCAGTCATTACGAGCACGTGCCGGTGGGCTTCCTCGTCCCCTGGGGGCAAGGCCCCGCCGTTTTGGCCCTTGTCGGTGCGGAAGAGTCAGGGCCATGAACCTCAATGGCCGCGTCGCGGTCGTGACGGGTGCCGGCAACGGCATCGGAGCTGCGATCGCGTCGCGGCTCGCGGCCGATGGGGCCAAGGTGCTAGCCGTCGACATCGACGGCGCAGCGGCGGCGCGCAGCACAGAGGAGATCGTGGCGAGGGGCGCGACCGCGTGGTCCTGGCCCATGGACGTCGCCAGCCAGGACGCCTGGGAGCTTTTGAAGGGCAGGGTCGACGAGCTCGGAGAAGGTCTCGACACGATTGTGCACTGCGCCTTCTCGCTCACGCTGGCGCCGATCCATGAGCAGACTGCGCAGGAGTGGGATCGTCAGCTTGCCGTCGACATCGGTGCGGTCCACCGGTCGATGCGGTCGCTTTGGGGTCACCTCTCGGCATCGTTCGAGAGGACTGGCCGGCCCGCTTGCCTGTTGCTGATCTCGTCGGTGCACGCGGCACTGAGCCTGCCTGGCTGCCCCGCCTATAGCGCCTCCAAGGCGGGACTGTTGGCGCTCGGCCGGCAATTGTCCGTGGAGTACGGAGAACGCCTCCGGGTGAACTCGATCCTTCCCGGTCCGATCCTGACACGAGTGTGGGACAGCGAGCCCACAAGTGTCATCGAGCTCGCCCGTCGCCAGACGACCCTCGGCCGGATGGGTTCTGCCGATGAGGTTGCGGCCGCGGCCGCCTTCCTCGTCTCCGAAGAGGCCTCATTTGTGACCGGAGCCACATTGTTGGTCGATGGTGGGTGGTCCGCCGGGAGACAGGGCACGTGAAGGGCGGGGGGCGTTGTGAGGCCGTCTGCGTGGGCGAGACGATGGCGATGGTCACACCGGTGGATCCGGCTCCACTCGAGACGGCCGAGCTGTTCACGATCTGTGCCGGCGGGGCAGAGTCAAACGTCGCCATGTACCTGGCGAGCCTGGGCCACCGGGTTGCCTGGGTGGGTCGCCTCGGAGACGACCCGCTCGGAAGGCGCGTCCTCAAGGACGTCTCCGACGCCGGTGTCGACACATCACTTGTCGAGCTCGACGCAACGGCTCCCACCGGTGCTTACTTCAAGGACCCCGGTCCGGAACGAACGCGGGTGTTCTACTACCGCCGGGAGTCTGCTGCCTCGCACATGAGCCTTAGCCAACTCGCTCCGATATTGAGAGAGCCTCCACCGCTCGTCCATCTCACCGGCATCACCCCGGCGCTTTCACCCGCCTGCGACGAGGCCATGAGCGAGCTCATGGTCAAGTTGTGCACCTCGACCAGCGCTGTCAGCTTCGACGTCAACTTTCGAGAGGGTCTCTGGTCCGCGACGGTCGCAGCGCCACGATTAAAAGAGCTCGCTCAACAAGCCGACGTTGTCTTTGTCGGTCTTGACGAGGCGGCCGCGCTCTGGCGAACGCGCACGCCGCAGTCTGTGCGGAGCCTGATCGACCGCCCGCCCCTGCTCGTGGTGAAGAACGGGGACCAAGGCGCCACGGCCTTTCACGAAACAGGCAGTGATTTCGTGCCGGCGCTTAAGCTCGAAGTCTGCGAGGCGACCGGGGCCGGTGACGCTTTCGCCGCCGGCTGGCTGTCCGGCTGGCTCCGGAGCCTCCCGCACACTAAGCGACTCAGGCTGGGCCACCTGCTTGCAAGCCTCGCCTTGGGCTCGACTGCGGATCATCGCGCGTTGCCGAACGACCGCGAGCTCAAGGGCGCACTCTCCCTCTCGAACAATGAGTGGGCCGTTCTGAAGCTGACTGCCCGGTCGCAGAGCCGCGCGTCACGACCCTTGTTGGCGGAGCTAGAGGAGCGATGACTCAGACAGTCGACCGTGCCATAGACATCATCGAGTTCATCGCCGAAAAGCCACGAAGTCTCGGCGAGATCGCCACACGCCAACGGGTGCACAAGTCGACTGCGTTGCGCCTCTTGCAGACTTTGGAGTCCCGCGGGTTCGCACGGCGCGACTCGAAGGGGCTCTATCTGATCGGGTTCTCCATGATCGCCGCCTCCCAGCGCGCCCTCGACGCCCTCGACACCTACGGCGCGGCCCACCCTCACCTCGTCAACTTGAGTGCTGAGTTGGGGCACACCTTGCACCTCGGCCAGCTCGTCGGCGACGAGGTCCTGTACGTGGACAAGGTCGAGGGCAGGGGCGCAGTGAAGATGTACTCAAGCGTCGGAGGGACAGCAGTCGTGCAGACCTCTGGAGTGGGCAAGGCAATTCTCGCCTTTGTCGAAGAGCCGCTGCGACAGCGGTTGCTCGAGCAAGTGACCTACGAGGCGTACACACAAACCTCGATCACGACGCCGGAAGAGCTCGCCGTGGAGCTCGAGCGGACACGCGAGCGCGGCTGGGCCGAGGACAACGGAGAGTTCGAGGCTGAAATCAATTGCGTCGCGGTGCCAATTCGAAACGGCCAAGGCCTCGTGCGCAACGCCATCTCGCTGACGGCCCTTTGCGCCCTTTGCTCGCTGGAGGCGCTACGCAGCTGTGTACCGGTCCTTGTCGCGACCGCGACGGAGATCTCTAGAGATTGCGGATGGACAAGGTGACCGACAACGAGCAGAACAACGCCGTGGAGTCATCGAACGCTTTTTTCGAAGCAAGCTTCGCACGTAAACGCGTGATGGCGATCCTTCGTGGTCTGGCGCCGGAAGAAACCGTCGCCATGTGCAAGCGCGCCTGGCGAGCTGGGATCGAGGTTGTCGAGGTCCCGATTCAAAGTGACGACGCCCTGGCCTCATTACAAGCCGCGGCTGGCGCAGCCGCACTCGAGGGTCGCACGGTAGGCGCGGGAACGGTCACGACGCTGCGGCAGCTGGACCAGGCTTTGAGCATCGGAGTCTCCTTTACGGTGGCGCCGGGTTTCGACCCAGAGGTTGCACGAGCGTGTTGCGACTCCGCCGTGGCGCACCTTCCGGGTGTCGCGACTGCCTCCGAGGTGCAACAAGCCCTTCGGCTCGGCTTTTCCTGGCTGAAGGTTTTCCCGGCTGCACAGCTGACCCCGGGCTGGATCAGAGCTCTCCTGGCACCGTTTCCTGACGCGCGTTTCGTCGCCACCGGCGGGATCGACGGCGGCAACGCCCGCGACTTCCTCGCGGCGGGGGCCAGGGTCGTCGCGGTCGGCTCGGCGCTCGGAGACCCAGCTCAGCTGGAGCTGCTCGCCTCCGTTTGAGGCGCTGGGCCTCGCAAGACAAAGCGCCACGCGTGCCAGTTCGACCACGCACCGAGGCATGCGGACGTGCATCAAGCAGCCGCGCGCCAACCCGCAGCCTCCGACATCCATGCTCGCTGCAGGCTTGCGGCTTTGTCCCCCCAGAGGCTGTGGTCTTTCGCGGATGTTGCGGGAACTGGTCCTTCCTAGGTTTGAAGCTAGGTTGACGCGGCTCGCGTCCAGGATGTTTTGAACACCTAGTGCGGGAGGAAATATGAAACACGGTTGGATGCGGTACAGCGTCGGCGCATTGGTGGTTGCGACGGCTATCGGCATGTGCGTCATTCCGGTGATGCAGTCCGGTGCGACGACGAAGTCAAAGGCATCGGTCCTCAAGCTCTCCAAGGCCGCCGGCGCCACGTCGTGCGGACAGATCCCCTTCAAGCTTCCGCCCGACCCGAGCGGGGTCCTAAAGACCCTGCCCCAGTCGGTGCTTGAGAACTACAACAACTATCTGCCCATGAGCGCAATCACAAGCCCGTGGAAGAACTTCTCCACAAAGATGCCAAAGGGCGGCTACGTCATCGGCTACAGCAACTCGTACTCGGGCAACTACTGGCGCGCTGACCTGCTCGCGGAGCTGAACCACGACTTCGCGATCGCAAAGAAGGCCGGGCTCGTGAGCAAGTTCATCGTGAGTGACTCGAACCTGAACAACGCAGTCCAGATCCAGCAGGTCCGCTCGATGATCGAGCAGCACGTGAACCTCATCCTGGCGATCCCGAACTCCTCGACCGCCATGAACGGCGTGTTCCAGCAGGCCTACAAGGCAGGCATCCCGGTCGTCACGATCGACGCTCCGACCACCTCTGCCTACACGGTCGATGTCGACAACCAGAACTGGATGACAGGTGCGCTTGCGGCCTCGGGTCTCGTCAAGGAGATGGGCTACAAGGGCAACGTCCTCATGGTCGACGGTCTCGCCGGTTCACCGGGCAGCGTCCTGCTACACAACGGTGCGGCGTCGGTGTTCGCCGACTGCCCGAACGTAAAGGTCGTGGCTTCGGTTCCGGGTAACTGGGACGAGGCTGACTCCAAGAGCGCGACGCTCGAGGCACTCTCCACCCACCCCGAGACGATCAATGGCGTCTACGCACAAGGTGGCGAAATCCTCGGTGCCGTGGAGGCCTTCCAGCAGACAGGCCGGGCCATCCCGGCACTCGCGGACGGCAACCCCGACGAGGCCACACTCGGCTGGGTGCGTGAGAACATCAACACGGTCAAGTACTGCGCGGCCATCAACCCGCCCAGGTCTGCAGGCAACGCCTCGTGGCGTGTGGCGCTGCGGATTCTCATGGGCCAGGGCATCAAGATCAAGGGCGTTCCGGCCCTGCCCCCGCTCACCTCGACCAAGAGCGCCCTGCTGAACTGGATTCCCAAGAGCTGGACGCCGCAGAGCACCGGCCAGGCGCCGGCACCTCCGGGAGCGCAGTGGATCCCCGACAGCATGCTTAACGACTTGTTCGTGCACCCGAAGGCACTGCCTGTGAACTTCCCCGTAACCAGTTAGTACACCTAGGGTGGATTTCGGCCGGCTTACCGGGAGGCGACTCCCGGCGGGCCGGCCGGGTCCTTTACAACGGAGACGAGCATGCCAGGCCCGGTCGGAGCAGAGAACCTCGAAGGCGCTGCAGGCGATTCGCCTGCACCCGACGAGGCGATTCGCGTCCGCGACCTGAATAAGTCCTTCGGCGAGACCCGAGCGCTCAGAGGCTGCTCCCTCGACGTGCTCGGCGGCGAGATACACGCGGTTATCGGAGAGAACGGCTCAGGCAAGAGCACCCTCGTGAAGGTCCTCTCGGGCGTGATCTTCCCCGACTCCGGCGCGATCGAGGTGGGTGGCGCGACTGCGATGCGGCGCCTGCGCACGCCCCGGATCGCGCGTGAGCTCGGAATCGCGACCGTCTTTCAAGAGATCCTCGTCGTCGACCCCATTTCGGTACTTGCCAACATCTGGCTCGGGATGGACGGCGACTTCCGCACTCGTGTTGGCTTGCGGCAAAAGCGCGCCGAAGCCGCTGAGGTGCTCGCGAGTCTCGTCGAGCATCCGCCCGATCTGGACACACCGGTCGAGCTGCTCGACCTTGCCGCCAGGCAGGTCGTGGTGCTCGCACGGGCGCTCGTGCAACATCCGCGCGTTCTCATCCTCGACGAGGCCACCTCTGCCCTCGACGTCTCGGCGCGAGATCGCCTCTTCGAGGTCGTGCACAAGCTCGCCCGCGAGGGAACCGCGACGATCTTCATTTCCCACCGAATGGACGAGATCGTAGAGATCGCGGACCGGGCGACAGTGCTGCGAGGCGGCGCCAGCGTCGGGACGCTGGCACGGACCGAGCTCGAGCCGTCGCGGATCCTCGAGCTCATGTCGGGAGAAGGAGAGGTCCTCTCTCGGCGCAGGAGCGCCCACGAGCTCGGAGAGGTCTTCCTCGAAGTCGAAGGCGTCGGCCTGCGGCCCGGCGGCCAGCGTCTCGACACGCTGTTCCACCGTGGTGAGATCGTCGGGCTCGCGGGCCTGGAGGGCCACGGACAAGAGCAGTTCATCCGGGCACTGGCGGGCATCGAGCAACCCGCCACCGGTCGCGTGCTGCGACGCTCAGGTCAACGGGCCATCCCCGTCGTCTCCCAGCGTCAGGCAGCAAGACTCGGAATCGCCTACGTGCCGAGGGACCGCAAGCTCCAAGGCGTCTTCGAACCCCTCTCCATCCTCGACAACTTCTCGCTCCCTACGATCCGGCGCGACCGGACCGCCGGCGGCCTCATCTCCGACCGCCGGCGTCGCAACCGGCTCAACGAGTTCGTCAAACGGCTCAAGATCCGCCTAGCCAGCCCGCGCCACGCGATCACCTCGCTCAGCGGCGGCAACCAGCAAAAGGTCGTAATCGCGCGCTGGCTAGCGATGAAACCGGAGCTTCTCGTCCTCGACGACCCGACACGCGGCATCGACGTCGGTGCGAAGAAGGACCTCTACGAGCTGCTCGGCGAATTGGCGACCGAAGGCGTCGCCATCATCATGCTGTCAACCGAGATCGAGGAGCACATCGCCCTTATGGACCGGGTCCTCGTGTTCAGAGAAGGCGAGCTCTTCGTCGACATCCCCCGCGAACAGCTGACGCGCGAACGCCTGATCGCGGGCTTCTTCGGCCAGGCCGAGATAGAAGAGACAGCCGTATGAGCCGGGCCGGAGCCTTGTTGAGGAGCTTCCTGCTCGGCAGGGCCTACAGCTTCGCGGCCGTGTTGTTCGTCGCCTTGATGGTCGCCAACCTGGCCACAATCCCCCAATTCGTCTCACCCGCGAACATCGCCGGGACACTGGCTGTGGCGGCCCCGTTCGTACTCGCAGCAATCGCCAGCACTCCGTCTGTGTTGAGCGGCGGCGGAGGCATCGACATCTCAATAGGACCCCTGCTCGGTTTCGCCAACGTTCTGTTCATCTCGCGACTGCTGCCGAACGGCCTCGGAGGACCGCTGCCCGCTATCACGATCGTCCTCGCGCTGTCGATCATCGTCGGGGCGATCAACGGCTTCTTGGTGGTCGTCGTACGCCTGCAGCCGATCGTCGCCACCTTGGGCTCCTACCTCGTATTGAGCGGACTCGCCCTCGAGCTGATGCCGCAGCCGGGTGGTACGGCTCCGTCCTGGATCGTCCGTTTCAACGGCAGCTTCGCCCATATACCCGGTGCGCTGATCCTTATCGCTATCCCCGTAGTGATCTGGCTCGCGATACAAAAGACCGCTTATTACCGCGCCCTCATCGCAGTTGGAGGAGCGGAACGTTCTGCTTTCTCAGCCGGAGTCAACGTCGCTCTCGTTCGGGGACTCGCGTATGTCCTCGGCGGCTTGTTCGCCGGTTTTGCCGGCCTCGCCCTGACGGCCCTCGTGCAGTCGGGTGACCCCACTCTCGGCCCGCAGTACACCCTGATCGCCATCACCGCCGTGGCGCTCGGTGGGACGAGCCTCGCCGGAGGGCGCGGCGGCATCGCCGGATCAATTCTCGGGGCCCTCAGCATCTTCCTAATCCAGAACCTGCTCTCGGCGCTCAATGTCTCCTCGTACTGGAACCAGGTCGTATATGGCGGCATTCTCGTCGTGTCGCTTGTGATCAACGCCCAAGCGCGCACCTTGTTCAGGCGCCCCGCTTCCTTGGTGCGCGGACCCGCCCGGGTGGAGCCCACGTGAGCGTCACCGCCGCGCCAGGGATCCAAGAGCGCCGTCCTTCTGCGCTCGCGATTACCCGCCGCGTGCTGGCCCGGGTACCGCTGTTGCAGGTAGCCGGAGTCTTTGCCCTGTTCATACTCGGCAGCACGACGATCAGCGGTTATCAGAGCGCGAGCAGTGTGCGCTCCATGCTCGTCCTCGCTACCTTCCTCGGGGTTGCGGCGGCCGGACAGACGATCGTGGTGCTGCTCGCCGGAATGGATCTTTCGCTGCCTTTCATCATCGGGGCAGCCAATGTCCTCGTCTCGCAGCTCTACGGCGGCGATCACTGGCCCTTCTGGGCGGTCGCCATCTTCATCACCGTGGGAGCCCTCGGCGCCGGGGCGCTCAACGGCTACCTCGCCAACCGCTTCGACATCCACCCACTCATAGTCACCCTTGGTGTCGGCACCGCCATCGCTGGCGGGATCCTCGTTTGGACCCAGGGCAACTTCACCGGTGCCGCCCCCAGCTGGATCGACTCGTTCGTCTCATCGGGGCGCGAGACGGGACCCATCCCGCTGCCGCCGGTCGTCGTGTTCTGGGCCGGGTTCGCGATCGTAGTCACGCTCATCCTCTCCAAGACCGCCATCGGACGAAGGTTGTACGCCACAGGCGCGAACCAGCCGGCGGCACGCCTGGGTCTCGTGCAGACGAGACGTGTCTGGGTGGGTGCCTTCGCCGCCAGCGCCTTTTGCGCCGCCCTCGCAGGCGTCCTCCTGGCCGGATTCAGCGGAATGGGCCTCTACAACATCGGCCAGCCCTACCTGTTCACCTCGGTGGCGTGCGTCGTGATCGGCGGCACGTCCCTGCTCGGCGCCCGCGGTGACTATGTCCGCACGGTGCTCGGGGCCCTCGTGCTCATCCAGATCCAGACGATCCTGATCGGATATGGCTTCGACGTCGCCGCTCAGCAGGTCGGCCTGGGTCTGGTCATCCTCGTCATGGTCGCCAGTTACGCCCGCGAACCGAGCATCCGTTCTCGCATCTGATGCTGATCCCGACCCACCAACAAGGGCGCCAAGAGGCAAACACTCAGATTGGAGAGAAATGAAGGCGACTTTGGATAACTCACCCCGACCACTCGCCGGAGGACTTGCCTGGCCCGAGGGGCCGAGCGTGCTCGCTGACGGAAGCGTCGTGTTCGTCGAGACCTACCTGAGCAGGCTGAGCGCGTGGAGGCCGGACGGAAGGGTCGAACAATACGCCTACACCGGTGGGGGGCCGAACGCGACCGCGCTCGGAGGGGATGGGTACCTCTATGTGACTCAGAACGGCGGAGTTGTCGGACCCTGGGTTGCCGAGGATCGCCGCCCCGGCTCGATCCAGCGGGTGAGCAGGCAGGGACAGGTCGAGATCATCGCAACCGAGATCGATGGCATCGAGCTGCGCGCCCCCAATGACCTGGCCTTCGGACCCGATGGGAGGCTGTACTTCACGGACCCCGGAGGGTCCTACGATCCCGACGGACGACCAGACCGCGGCCGCATCTTCTCACTGCATCCGGGTGGAAAAGGCGAGCTCATCGCCGAGCTGGACCCGAGTTATCCGAACGGGATCGTCGTTGAGAACAACGGCAGCGTCGTGTGGGTCGAGTCCTATGAGGGCAAGCTGAAGCGCCTGGGCGCTGACGGCGAGATCCGTGAGGTCGCACAGCTCGCGCCCGGGCACGCTCCGGACGGTCTTGCCGTGGCCGACAACGGCAGTCTCTACGTCACGACCACCGGCAGTGGCGGAGTGGACGTGCTCTCGCCCGAAGGCGAGCACGCCGGCTTCGTAGCCGTAGGGACGGTGCCGACCAACTGCTGCTTTGCGGGTTCGACACTCTATGTGACCGACGGCGGACACCAAGGGGGATCAGCGAGCCCAGAGTACGCAGGCGTGCTCTGGGCAGTTGAGCTCGAGGTCGACGGCCAAGCGCTCTTCTTCGGAAGCATCTGAGCCGGGAGGGTGATCGTGTCGGACATGACCTCTCGCGAACGCGTCGAAGCGGCCCTCGCGCACATCGCCACGGACCGGGTGCCGCTTGATGTCGGCGGGGGGCAGAGCACCAGCCTCTCGGTCGAGGCCTACGAGCGTCTGAAGGACTACCTCGGGGTCGTCGCGCCGACAGAGTTCTTGAACACGACCTTTCGCGTCGCCCGTCTTGACGAAGAGACGCTCACGCGTCTCGGCAGCGACGTGCGACCGGTCACCTTACGTACCGGGAGCGGCCCGTCCGGACCCCCAGCCCGAGTGCAACCAGCCGGTGAAGCCGGCAGGCTCGTCGACGAGCTCGGCGTGACCTGGCGCCAGGTGTCCTTCGAAGGAGGGTTCTACTGGGAACAGGTGACTTTTCCCCTTCGTGAGGCGACTCTGGTCGATCTCGAGTCCTACCCATGGCCCGATGCCGAGGATCCATGGCGGTACGAAGGTCTCGCGGATGAGGTGCAACGGCTTTATCGCACGAGCACATGTGCCCTCATGGGTGACTGCGGCTACAAGAGCCTTTGGGAGCCTGCGTTCACGCTGCTCGGCTTCGAGCGGGCGCTCATGGACCTCATAGCCGACGAGGAATTCATGACGGCGCTTTTCGAGAAACTGTTCATGATCGTCTCCACGGTCACTCGGCGGTTCCTCGAGATCACCGGTCCGTATCTGAGCGTGGTGCGCACGGCTGACGACCTCGCGACACAACAGAGCCTCATGATGTCGCCCGCCACCTACCGCAAGGTCATAAAACCCTTCCACTGCAGGTACTTTGAGCTCATCCGCCAGTACACCGACGCGAAGATCTTCTTCCATTCCGACGGCAACGTCGTCGATCTGCTCGACGACCTGATCGAGATAGGCGTCGACGTGCTCAATCCTGTTCAGGTGAGCGCCTTTGCCGACCCGGAGCTCGTAAAGAAGCGCTACGGTGACCGACTCTCGTTCTGGGGCGGGATCGACACCCAGGCGACCCTGCCACGAGGTGCCCCCGCAGAGGTCGCCGAGGAGGTGGCGCTGCGGATTCACCAGTTCGCAAGCCAGGGCGGATACGTTCTCGGCCCCGTGCACAACATCCAGGCCGACGTGCCGCCGGAGAACATCGTCGCCATGTGCCAGGCCGTTCGCGATCACCGGGCACGAGGATAAGAACATGTCGTCTGTCTCACCCGATGGAGGGGGCATGAAGAGCCCGGAGCAGCTCGAAGAGAGCATCGACCGCTTCCAGAGGGGCTTTTGGGACCGCGAGGAGCTTTCGCGACCTCCACTCGGGGTCTCGCCAGACCGAAGCTGGCTGCCGGTGAATTACCTCAGGGCCGAGTTCGCAAACGACCAAGTCCTACCGAGTGACGTCAACAGCTCAGTCGTGCGCAGCGACTACGAGGACGCAAGCTTGTGGCGCAAAGTGCGCCTCGATGACTGGATGCCATACAGCGCCCCGTGGCGCGCCGTGCCCTGGCTGGAGGCGATCTCGGGCTGCCGGGTTCCCTTCGCCTCGGGATCTCTCTCCGGGACGCACTTTGTGGAAGATCCCCGAGAACTCGCCTCGCTCGAGATCCCCGCAACCAACGGCTGGCTCGATTGCCTGCGGAGCCAGACCCAGGAACTGGTGATGACCTGCCCGCCAGATTGCTTCATCAGCCCCTCGATTTTGCGCGGACCCTCCGACGTCATCGCCGCACTGCGTGGCCTGAACGGATTCTTCCTGGACCTTTATGACGCGCCCGATCTCATATCGGAAGCGATCCGGCGCATCGGCTCGCTCACCCGCGACGTTCTCGACATGCATTTCGAGCTCGTACAGCCAAAACTCGGAGGTTACGGCTACATCTACGGCTACTGGGCGCCGGGGCCGACGGTCACCATCCAAGAGGACATGATGGGCCTCGCGTCGCCCGGGCTGTTCCGCGACCTGTTCTTGGAACAAGAGCAGTTGCTTGTGGACCACCTCGGCCCTCACACCTTCTTCCACGTCCACTCCACCGGCTACGACCACTACCGCCACATACTCGAGATAGCTGGGCTCGCCGGCATCCAGCTCACCGTCGAGGCGAACGGCCCGTCGCTTGGTGACCTCGTGCCCGTTATGGAGGAGATCCTCGGACAGACCCGGCTCATCGTGTTTGTAGACGCCTACTTCGAGGAGCTGGTCGAGGTCGTCCGTAAGCTTCCCCGGAACGGTCTCTACGTGATGGTCTCGGACAAGTTCATAGACAGCGACGTGGCCTTCAAAGAGCTCGTCCGGAGCAGCTGGGGCTGAGGTCGCGAGCCTGGCGAACCACCCGATTCAGGGCCGCCAGCTGTGCCCCACGCTCACAAGTGACCTCACGTTCTCGACCGGCGTGTAGCGGGGAACGAGGCACCCCGATCCCAAGATGAGGTGCCGGCCTCCGGTCTGGCTTATGCAGCGTCGCGCGGCCGCCTCGCTCTGGGCGCTGGTCGCCTGCAAGAGTTCGGTGACGGTGTCGACGTTGCCCACGACCGTGACATCTCCGAGGCGGGCAGACGCCCCGGCTAAGTCGAGCGCGCTGTCAAGCTCGATCAGACCCGCCCCAGTTGCACCGTAGAGCTCGAGCACCTTGCTGCTGTCGCCGCATATGTGCAGCAAGCCAGCCTTGATCCCGTGCTCACGCCAGGCGGCAAAGATCCTCTTCTGGTACGGCCAGGCGTAGCGTTCGTAGGTCCGCGGGGAGATGACATTGCAAGAGGCGAGCGAGTCTCCGCACTGGATCAGGTCGGCTCCGGCGTCGAAACAGGCCTTCCCGAACTCGATCAGCGCGTCGGTTGCAAGTCCGAGGGCGTGGTGAACCGCGGCGTCCTTTGCGTGGTCCATCCCGGCTTCGGAAACGGCGACGTCGAGGAGCCACTCCTGGCTCCCGACGAAGTAGGAGGCGAGCGCGAAAGGCCCTGTACCCGGCGCGCGGATGGCAATCTCGTCACCGACCGCCTTTCGCAACAGGCCGATCGCCTCGAGCATGAGGGGCATCCGTCCTGCTGTCGTTGGGTCGGGCACCTCGAGACCGAAGACGTCCTCGATGGCGCTGAGGGCCGGGCTCACAAGCGACGGCAGCTCGTCGTCTCCTCGAGACGACTCACAGCCGAAGCCCTCCGCGATGTAGAAGTTGTCCGCTCCAATGCAGATCACGTCCTGGCCGACGGTCTCCTGCAAGCACAGCTGGGCGCGGACCATGGACTCGGCATCGAGATAGAAGTCCCGTAGCGCGACACCGGAGACAACAGCGGCGATGTCGTACATGAACGGCCCCACAGGGATGCAGTCGGCCTCTCCCTTTTCGATCATCTGCAGCACCCGCTGGCGCGAGCTCAAGGTCACGACGGCCTCCTGATCGCTCGCATTGCTCGGTACAAGCGCTTTTCAGCGACAGATACTTCCGAGCGACGGCGGCCCGAAACCTGCGCGCGGCACACGTTCAACTCCATTTTTCCCAGCTAAGCAGACCCAAAGGACAAGGGCATCGGAAAAAGCCCCGATATGGCCTGGTAATTTTTACGGATGCGATGGGATCCCAATGAGTCAAGTCTTTTCAAGGTGATCTGTCGCGCCTTTCGGACGCGGGACTTGTTGGTGACTGGGCGATGAGAGTCGTCGCCATCGAGACGTTCGCCGTAGCGCCGCGTTGGCTGTTCCTGCGGGTCGAGACCGACGAGGGCATCGTCGGTTGGGGCGAGCCCGTGCTCGAGGGACACGCCGAGATCATCGAGACCGCCGTGCACGCGCTCGCGGAGCACCTTATCGACAGCGACCCGCTGCTGATCGAGGACCACTGGCAGGTCATGACCAAGAGCGGCTTCTATCGAGGCGGTCCGGTCTTCTCGAGTGCCGTAGCCGGAATTGACCAGGCGCTCTGGGACATCGCGGGCAAGGCACGCGGGGTTCCCGTGCACGAGCTCATAGGCGGCCCGGTGCGAGAGGCGGTGCGCGTCTATGCCTGGATCGGCGGTGACGAACCGTCCGAGGTCAGTGAGCACGCCATGGCGCGAATCGCGGAAGGCTTCACCGCCCTCAAGATGAACATCGCAGGACGTCTCTCCCCTTTCGCATCCCAGTCGGAGCTGAGATCCATCGTCGCTCGTGTGTGCGCGGTACGCGAGGCCATCGGGCCGGATCCAGACCTAGCCGTGGACTTCCATGGCCGCGTGAGCGTCCCGATGGCTCGTCGGCTGATCTCTGAGCTGGAGGACCTCAACCTGCTCTTCGTCGAAGAGCCAGTGCCCCCCGAACACCTCGGAGCTCTCGCGTCCCTGGTCGACACGACAAGGACCCCCCTCGCATGTGGCGAGCGCCTCTATTCTCGTTGGGAGTTCGAGCCGGTACTACGCGCCGGCATCGCCGTCGCCCAGCCCGATGTTTCGCACGCCGGTGGAATATCGGAGGTACGCAGAATCGGCGCTCAGGCCGAGTTGCACGGCGCCCTCCTCGCACCTCACTGCCCGCTCGGACCGATCGCGCTCGCTGCGAGCATGCAGCTCGACGTTGCAACGCCAAACTTTCTTATCCAAGAGCAGAGTTTCGGTATGCACTACGGTCCGAACGGACTGGTTCACTACCTCGTGGACGCAAGTGTCTTCGACCGCGAGGGCGGCCGCGTTCCCCGGCTCACAAAGCCCGGTCTCGGCATCGAGATCGACGAGGGCGAGGTCCGAAAGGCAAGCGAGACAGGTCACAAGTGGCGCACGCCACTATGGCGCCACGAAGACGGGAGCCTCGCGGACTGGTAGCAACGGGAAACGACGATTTGCGCCCGCACGGAAGGGGGCGAGGATCTATCGCAGTCCGGACGCGCCTGTGCGTAGGCGGAATGCGAACAATTACGGATGCCTCAAAGACACCCGGATTGGGAGACTCGTGTCATGAATGCCCTCGTCCTCACTGCGCCATCTCGCCTCGAGTACGGCGAGATCCCCGTTGCCGATGTCTGCGAGGACGAGGTGCTCGTCGAAGTGCGCGCATGTGGGATCTGTGGCAGCGACGTGCACGGAATCGACGGCAGCACGCGACGGCGGATACCCCCGCTCGTAATGGGTCATGAGGCTTCCGGGGTCATTGCCAAGCTGGGTGCTGGAGTAAGCGGCTGGGCAGTGGGCGACAGGGTAACGTTCGATTCGACAGTGTCCTGCGGCAAATGCCAGTTCTGTGCTCAGGGCCAGGTCAACCTTTGCGACGAGCGCCAAGTGCTCGGGGTCTCCTGCGATGAATATCGTCGCGACGGCGCAATGGCCGAGTTCGTCGCGATACCTGCCCGGATCCTCTTCTCTATCCCTGAGGAGCTGAGCTTTGCGCGAGCCGCGCTGCTCGAGACGCTCTCGATCGCCGTTCACGCCGTGCGACGCGCGGCCGCGTCGCCCGGCGATACCGCGGTTGTCGTTGGTACCGGGATGGTCGGTCTCCTCGTCGTTCAGGCACTTCAGGCAAAAGGCTGCGAGCACGTGATCGGCGTGGACATCAACCCCGAGCGACTCGCCTTGGCCGAGCACTTCGGGGCAGAGACCATCTGTGGTGGGGCCGAGGTGGCTGCTCCGATGATTCGCGAGCGCACGCGAGGCCGCGGCGCCGACCTCGCCATCGAGGTCGTGGGCCTCTCCGACCCGATCGAGACTGCCATAGCCTCGGTGCGCAAAGGCGGACGTGTCTGCCTGGTAGGCAATGTCTCACCCCGGGTCGAGATGAATCTGCAGTCGACGGTCACGAGGGAGATCACGCTCTACGGTTCGTGTGCCTCTGCGGGCGAATACCCCGAGTGCATCGAATTGCTCAGCTCGGGCAAGGTCGACGTGGACCCCGTCATCACTGCCGTAGCACCGCTTTCAGAAGGAGCGGCATGGTTCGACCGGCTCGGTACAGCTGGCGACCTGATGAAAGTCGTCCTGGAGCCAACCAAAGGAGTGTCGTGATGTGCAATGCCGAGCGACTTGGCGATCGTGTAATCCTTGTCACGGGCACAGCGAGCGGGATCGGACTCGCCACTGTTGCTGCGCTCGTCGAGGCTGGAGCGCGAGTCCACGCGGCGGACTTTCGCGCCGCGCTTGCGAAAGAGCGGCTCGACGCACAGCTCAAGACGGGCAGGCTCGAGGTTCACCAACTTGACGTGACCGACCCAGCCGCGGTTGAACAGACCGTGGATCGCATCGGCGCCGAGAGGCCCATCGATGCCCTTGTCTGCTGCGCGGGCACCAACATCCCCGATCGCCACATGGACAAGCTCACCGACGCGGGTTGGCGTTGCCTCATCGAGACCAACCTGACCGGCGTGTTCTCATGTCTACGGGCGGCAATGCCGCAGTTGCGCGAGTCGCGAGGCCAGGTCGTCGTCGTGTCGAGCATCTCCGCACTCTGGCCCGATGCTTCCGGCCCCGCCTACCAGGCCTCCAAGGCAGGCGCCAACGCTCTGGTGAGAGCCGTGGCTCTCGAAGAACAGGGAAAGGGCATCCGCTTCACTTCGATCCTGCCGGCGATGGTGGCGACCGAGATTCTCGACAAGCGGCCAGAACCACCTCCACCCGAGGTGCGAGAGAAGTGTCTGCAGCCCGAGGACGTGGCGGCGACAATCCTGTTCGCCCTCAGCATGCCTGAACGTGCCTGCGTGGCGGAGTTGAGTGTGTTCCCGAATGCTCTGCAGGTGCTGGGAAGAAGCTGATGGGCGAGGCCGGAACTGAGATGTCGGTCTACGACCGGGTGCTGGCGGTCATACAGGGCCGCAAGCCGGATCACATCCCGTTCTGCGACCGGCTCGAGCTGTGGCGCACTGCCCTTATCCGCCAAGGACGTCTGCCAGCGGAATACGAAGGCCTTTCGCTCATCGAGGCGCACCGCAAGGTGGGAATGGGCCAGCTCAAGTTCGTGGTCCCACACGACTTCTGTCTCCGCGGCGTAGAATTGACGATATCTGTGGACGGCCACGAGGTCAGTCGCGAGACGGACCCGGTGACCGCCCGCTGGCCGGTGATGGAAGAGCGCGTTCGGGCCGACCGCCCCGGCGCGACGCTATTCGAGTTCATGACGCCGGTCGGCGCCCTCTCCTTGCGTCAGGTCATGTTGCCCGAAGCGGTCATCTGGGCCCAGACGCCCTATCTCGACGAGCACCCGGTCAAAGAACCGGAAGACTTCGACACCGTCCGCTGGATAATCGAGCACATTGAGGTGGTTCCGCGTTTTGACCGGATCCAGGAGGCACAGGCGGAGATCGGTGATTACGGCTTTGTCGTGCCCCGCATCGACAGGATCCCGTTCCAAGAAGTGCTCATCGATCTCGTGGGCGAAGTGAACACCTTCTACGCCCTAAACGACGACCCTGCACGCGTCCATGGCCTGCTTGGAGCAATCGACGAGTTGCGAGTGGAAACCGCCGGGGTGCTCGCGCCGCTCCAAGTGCCCTACGTAGAGTTCGGCGACAACGTCACCGGTCACATGACGAACCCAAGGCTGTTCGCCGAGTATGCAGTTCCCGAATACCAGCACTACGCGGAGCTGTACCACGCCCAAGGCAAGAAGGTTGGCAGTCACCTTGACGGCGAGCTGAAACCGCTCCTCGGCCAGTTGCGCGATTGCGGCCTCGACGTGATCGAATCGGTCTCTCCCGCGCCGCTCACCGAGTGCAGCTTCGACGAGCTCTGGGAGGCGATCGGCGACAGCCTGCCCATAATGTGGGGTGTCATTCCGTCCCCCTTGCTGGAGGAGCGTGAGCACGAAGACGAACTGCACGAATTCGTCGACCACGTCCTTAAGACCGTAGGCGGTGCCCCGATAATCCTCGGTGTGAGCGACATGGTGCTCGGCAACAACCTGATAGAGCGCGTCGAGTGGGCTGCGGAGCGAATCTACGAGCATGCTGTCTGACCTGGGACGCCGTAGTGGTCTTGGGGCCGGAACAGAACATCGCCACACGGGCGTGACGCCATGGGACGCTCTTGTCAGACAAGAGCACGTAAGAGGACGAAAATGAGAGGAGAACGAAATGGACCTGCAACCGTTGATCGACGCGGTCATCGCGGGCAACGCCAATGGGGCGAAGGCATTGGCGGAAGCTGCCTTGGCCGAGGACGTTGCTCCAGCGACGATCGTCAACGAGGGCCTAATTGCCGCCATGGGGGTCGTGGGCGAGCGCTTCGGCCGCGGTGAGATCTACGTGCCAGAGATGCTCCTCTCGGCGCGCGCCATGACGACGGCTCTCGCAATTCTCGAACCTTTGATGTCGAAGTCCGATGTCGGCTCACGGGGCACGGTCGTGATCGGCACCGTCAAGGGCGACGTTCACGACATCGGAAAGAACATCGTCGCGATCATGTTGAAAGGTTCCGGGTTCACAGTGCACGACCTCGGGGTCGACGTACCCGCCGAACGTTTCGTCGAGGCGATAAAGGAGCATCAGCCCGACGTGGTCGGGCTCTCGGCGCTGCTCACTACGACCATGCCCGGTATGCGAAGTGTCATGGACGCTCTCGTGGCGGCCGGAGTGCGGGACGAGGTGAAGGTGCTCGTCGGCGGTGCTCCGGTCACAGAGGAGTTCGCGCTCTCGATCGGCGCCGACGGCTACGGCAAAGATGCCGGGGAAGCAGCCGAGCGTGCGAAGCAACTGATTCTTGCCAGCTAGACCGTGATGAACAACGGACTCGACATCGCATCAGAGGGTGGCCTCGACTTCGTCGCCCTTGGGGCACTCAATCATCGCCTCGATCCCGGCGTGACGCCGTTTCGCAAAGCGACATCTTGTCGCATCCATGTGACCGGCGCCGAGTACAACGTGGCGGCCAATCTTGCCGACTGCTTCCGACTCAACACCGCAATCGTGAGCGCAATGGTGGACTACCCCATCGGGGACCTGATCGCTGAAGGCGTGCGCGCCAAGGGAGTCACCCCTTTTTACAAGCTGTTCGGGCACAACGGAGTGACGGGGCCCAACATGGCGACGGTCTACAGTGACTACGGCTACGGTGTGCGCGCCCCCGTGGTGTTCTACAACCGAGCCAACGAGGCTGCCGCAGAGCTGAAGCCGGGCGACTTCGACTGGGCTGCGATCTTCGCCGGCGGAGTGCGTTGGTTCCACAGCGGAGGCGTCTTTGCTTCTCTGTCTGCGACCACAAGCGATCTGATCATCGAGGGCATGCAGGCAGCCAAGCAAGCAGGTGCCGTGGTCTCTTTCGACCTCAACTACAGGGAGAAGCTGTGGCACATCTCCGGTGGACCGGCAAAAGCCGTCGCGACATGTAGCCGAATCGTCGAGAACGTCGATGTCCTAGTTGGAAACGAGGAGGATCTACAAAAGGGGCTCGGGATCGAGGGTCCAGAAATCGGCGGTGCCGGTGCACTCGACTCGAGACGCTTCGCCGCCATGTTGGAAAGCGTCCTCGCGCGATACCCGCAGATCAAGGTGGTGGCCACGACGCTTCGCGACGTGGTTTCGAGCAGCCGGCACCGATGGGGAGCGGTCGCCTGCATCGACGGCACGATCTACGAGGCGCCCACTTGTGAACTGGACGTGCTCGATCGCGTCGGTGGCGGCGACGGTTTCGCGTCAGGGCTCTTCTACGGGCTCTTGCAGCACGAGGCCCCGCAGACCGCGGTAGAACTCGGCTGGGCGCACGGGGCGCTGCTTACGACATACCCCGGGGATACGACGATGGCTACGCTGAGCCAGGTGCGTGACCTCGCCCGAGGTGGCACCGCACGGGTGCAACGGTGAGTCGCCCCCTTTGTGCGGCGTCATGCGGGTGCGCTTTTGGCGATGGTCCGAAGGCAGAGCTGCAAGCGGCCTTCTAGCTGTCCAACCAGTTGGACATGTCTGCTCAGCAAGCCAATGGATGCTGATTCGTGGAGGTATCGGACCAATAATGGGCATCGCCGCAAGGACCGGATTTGGTGCCATACTTTGACAAAGAGGAGTGATCCGACACCAGGTATTCGCTAGTCAGGCCTCTTCCACCCAGCGCTTGGCCAAAACGGCTTAATTCGCTGGGTCGGCTCCGTGCGCAGAACTGAGATCTGGGCGCTGCGTCGGACGTGTCTTCGAAGCGAGAACGTTCTCCAGAACCGCCGACCCATGGGCCAAAAGGACCTGCATGGCACGCTCACCGGCGTCCTCGTCCTGCTCTCGAATCGCTCCGAGCACTGCCCAATGGTGGTCGAGAAATGTCGAGTCCTGGTTGAAGCTGCCGCGATGCACCAAGGCATCGCGTTGGCGCAGAGCATTCTCCATTGTCGCACCGAGCTGGACCAGCAGGTCATTGCGCGTCGCCATCAAGATTGCATGATGAAACGTGAGGTCGGCCGCAATATAGTCGGCGGTTCGGCCTCGACTAGCTCTTGATACCCTTGAGAGATCCTCCAAGGCCGAGCTCATTGTCAACAGATCGCTGTCAGTTCGGCGTCTCGCCGCCAAGCGGACAACCTGGGGTTCAATTACCCTGCGAACTTCCTCCCAATGGCGAAGATACTCTTGGTCTTGGCCGTTGCGGACTTTCCAAACCATCACGTCGGAATCGAGGAGGTTCCATTGAGGCGCTGGGCAGACGATGGTGCCGCGCTTGGGACGAGCCTCCAGCAGTCCTTTTGCGCTCAGAACCCGCACGGCCTCTCGCAAGACACTTCTGCTGACTGAGAGCTCATCTTCTAGCCGCTCCATGTTGAGAACATCGCCCGGCTGAAGGTCGCCACCGACTATCTGCCTGCCCAGAGCTGTGACAACACCTCCGTGTAGGCCCCGGCCGTAAGAACCGCTACTGATCTGATCGGCGCGTTGGTTCATGTCCCTGCCGTGGGTCGATCGCTCCGAGTCGCGGTTTGCAGCTCCGACTGACTCGGAAAACCCATCCCTTGACAAGCTAGCTGGCCGAAGTTTATTATCCATTTCTGTCATATAATATTACTATTATTAGGATGATACGGCAAGCAGGCGATAGGGCGCAGTAAGGGAGATCGACTAACTGGCGGTCTCGGTGAGGGACGCATCCGATCATGATGAAAGGGGCTGTTCCGGCTATGGCGGACTGCATCGCCGTGCAGATATGTGACGATCAGGGCCTCGTCCGTGCGGGCCTTCGTCGCTTGCTCGAAGCTGAGCCCGGCATCGAGGTACTTGGCGAGGCGTCCAATGCCGCAGAGGCAGTCGCCCAAGCTCGTATCCGGCGCCCGGACGTGCTGATCTTAGATGTCGTGCTGCCTGGACGAAGCGGCCTTGGCACTCTCGCCGAGATCCTGCGGGGGGCACCGGGTACCCCAGTGCTCGTGCTCGCCCAGCAGGGGGACCCTGCCCACGTGCGCAGAGCCTTCGCAGCCGGAGCCACCGGCTACCTGTTGATGGAAGCTGCGGGCAGCGAGCTGATGAACGCCATTCGGGAGGTCGCCAGCGGCAACCCCTACCTGCATCCGGTGCTCGGGGCACGCCTTGCCGCCGAAGCAGACCCGCTTTCGGAGCGTGAGCACGAAGTGCTGCACATGCTGGCTCTCGGCTACACGAATCAGGAGATCGCCAAGCTTTTGTTCATGTCCGTTCGTACCGCCGAGACCCATCGGGGTCGCATCATGCAAAAGCTGGGGCTGAGAACGCGTGCAGAGCTCGTGCGCTATGCGCTCGGTGCAGGCGAGCTCGACAACGAGCGACCCGTCGCGACCATCTGTGGTCTGAACGGTGACGGTCATCAGCTTTCTCACAGTGTGCCAACACCGGTGGCGACAGTTGTGAGCACGAGGTCGGCCAAGGATCGACACGGCCAACGCGCCACGACTCCACATCTCGCGGAGGTTCGCCGCATCGCACGTCCGCGGCTGCCAGATGAGCGTCTTGCCTGAGCTGGCCCGAGGTCGCAGCGGCCGCACGCCGGTTCCCTCAGTAGAGACCTTGGCCATTCGAACAAGCGGTGACGGTACAACTCGTGGAGTGGTCGCCGCAGTTGAGGCGGCTCTGAAAAAGCCGGTGTTCGGATGCCACATGTGCGGCCAGTGCGTTCTTCATTCCACCGGTCTGACCTGCCCAATGAATTGCCCGAAGACTCTTCGCAACGGTCCTTGCGGGGGCGTGCGCCCGAACGGGCACTGCGAGGTGAAACCGGAGATGCGCTGCGTCTGGGTAAAGGCCGTCTCGAGGTCGCGCAAGCTGCCCTGGGCACATGAGATCCACGACATCCGGCGTCCAGTCGACAACCGGCTGTTCGGTAGCTCGTCGTGGGTCAACCTGTTGACAAAGCGAGACCACAGCGCTCCTAAGAGGTGGGATGTCCCGACTTGAGCATGCGATCCAAGCTGGCCGGCTCGTCCTGACGGCCGAGCTCCCGTCGGTCGACGGAGGTGGCCTCGAGGCTGTCCGCCGACATTTGGTCCGCTTTGCGGACTGGGTCGATGCAGCCAATGTCACCGACAACCCGGCCGCGGTCGCGCATGCGTCTTCGATCGCGGTTGCCATCGCGTTGGCACAGCTCGGGATGGAACCGGTGATGCAGCTCGTCTCACGCGATCGCAACCGGCTAGCACTCGAGGCGGAGATCGTTGGCGCGGCCCTGCACGGAATCGAGAACATTTCCAGTCTTTCCGGGGACGACGTGAGCGCCGGGGACGAACCAGACGCGCGGCGCGTCTTCGACCTCGACTCGACCCAGCTTCTCGTCACCGCCAGGGCGATCAGCCAAGGCTGCTACCTCTCCGGAAGAAGGATCGAGCCTCCCCCCCACCTCTTCCTCGGCGCAGTCGAGAACCCCGGGGCACCGCCCTATGACTACCGCGTCGACAGAGCGCTCAAGAAAGCCCGCGCCGGCGCGCAGTTCCTGCAGCTGCAGATCACATTCGACCATGGACGGCTACGGGCCTTTATGGCCGAAGCAGTCGCGAAGGGACTCGACAAGCAGGTGGCGATCATGCCATCGATCTGCCTGCTGCGCTCGGCCCGGGCGCTCCGGTTCATGGACGAGAACGTACCTGGCATCTCGGTCCCCCAAGAGCTTGTCCAAAGGTGTGAGCGCGCCCCCAGTCCCGACGAGGAATGTTTCGAGATCGCCTGTGAACAAGCCGAGAAAGCTCTTGGCCTACCTGGCGTACGAGGTTTGCACCTGATCAGCTTCCGCCGCGACGACGCCATCGGGCGGCTCTGCGAACGCCTCGGCATTCCAAAGCGCGTCGAGCGAGAAGCCGGTGAGTATCGCCGCGACATCGCCGTCTAGAGGCGGGCTACTGCATCTCGAATTCGTAGGAGGAAACTATGCACACCGTGCTGCGCTCGGCATCCAAAGAGGTCGTGATCGGACACGACCAGCCGTTCTGCGTCATCGGGGAACGGATCAATCCGACTGGCCGCAAGATCTTCCAAGTACAGCTCCGCGCCGGAGATCTGTCACGAATCGAGATCGACGTGGCCCAACAGGTCGCGGGTGGGGCCATGGTGCTCGATGTGAACATGGGCGCTCCCATGTCTGACGAGATCGCACTCATGGCCCAAGCCGTCAAGCTCGTGCAGAGTCTGTGCGACCTTCCCCTCTGCATTGACTCGTCAGTAATCGAAGCCCTCGAGGCGGGCCTTGGCGCCTATGAGGGGAAGGCTCTCGTCAATTCGGTAACCGCCGAAGACGCGCGCCTTGCGGAGATCCTGCCAATCGTCAAGCAATACGGGGCTGCGGTCATCGCCCTTCCCAACGACGAGACGGGCATCTCCGAGGAACCCGAAACAAGGCTGGTGCTCGCGCGCAAGATTGTCGAGGCCGCGTCCGACTACGGCATCGCCCGCGAAGACATCGTCCTCGATCCTCTGGCGATGCCTATCGGCGCCAACACGGCGCTCGTGACGAAGACCCTCGAGACCATCTCCCTCATAAGGTCCGAGCTTGGTATGAACATGGTCCTTGGAGCCTCCAACGTTTCGTTTGGAATGCCCGACAGAGAAACGATCGGAGCCACCTTCTTGTCCTTGGCGATGAGCCGAGGCCTGACGAGCGCCATCATGGATGCCCGCTCCCCCCAGCTGGTACGGGCAGTGAAGGCGGCAGACCTCCTCTTGGACAGGGACCCTTGGGGCGGAAACTGGATTGCGCTTCATCGCTCCCAGCAGACCTGATTGACTCTTGGGTCGCAGCAGGCTCGTGTGAACGCTATAGGGAGGCGCTGTTTCTCCTTGGAGGTGCCCGCCAGGCGAGGAAAACGGCGCCTATTTGTCGTGCAGCCAGTCAGGAGCAGAGCGAGCTCGCCCGGAGCCTGTTGCCTCTGGTCAATTCCTACGACTAGCGCGGCCCGGAGGTTTTCGGTAAGTCAGGGCTAAACTGCCCTTGGAGCTTCCGTGAAGCGTCCGATGGAGGTAGCCGTGGGAGTGAGACCTCCTCATCTTGACACCCGATGTCGCTGGGGACGGCGTTTGTGCGCGCTAGCGATGTGCGTTACCCCGCACGGAGTCGGCTGGTCGGGGCTGGTCACACGGGAAGCCGTGCGTCCTCGGCCGTACTGGCGTCGGGGCATCACCTCCGCATCCTGGTGCCGCCCCGTCGAATCGTTGACGAAGCTGCTCGACATCGGTTCCCTAAAGGGTTCTACGACATGACCGCATGGGACGAGGGCAACGGGAATCTCGCTGACGTCCTCGCCAATACGACTGTCGGCATGGCGATTGCCGGCCTCGACGGTCGCGTGCAGCGAGTGAGCAAATCTTTCTGTCGCATCCTTGGGCGAACAGACGAGGAGCTGGTCGGTCATCTCTTGCTCGACGTCGCCGATCTCGGGGACCACGAGGGCGGGCTTGGCGACTTGCGTCGGCTTGTCGCCGGTGAGATCGAGATAGTGCAGCGTGAGCGACGTTGCCAGTTGCCTACAGGAGTGCTGACCTGGGTCCGCAGGAGCGTGGCGGCCGTGAAGGACGCATCAGGCGCGGTGTCGCATCTCTTGATCCAGGTCGAGGATCTCACCGAGCAGCGCAGGACTGAGGATCGCCTCGAGGTGTCCGAGGCTCGGTTCCGGGCCATGTTCGAGGACTCGCCAGTGGCGATCGCGCTGGTGGATCTCGCCGGGATCGTCCAGTCTGCCAACATGGCGCTCTCCGACCTGGTCGGCGTCCCGTTGGCAGACCTCTCGGGGCGTCCCTTGCGGGACCTCATCGGCGGCCTGACCAAATCGGACGTCGCGCGGGCTGTCCGACAGCCCACCCTCGTGATCGGAGAGCGCCACTTCACCCGTGCCGACGGTTCGTCCCGCTGGGTACTCGTCGCCGCTACGCGTTTGGATGCCAACGGCACCGGCCCCACTCTCGCCGTGCGATTGATCGACATCACCAAGCTAAAGGTGGGGGAAGAGGCCCTTCGCCAACATGGCCTCCATGACGACTTGACCAGTCTTCCCAACCGAAGTCTGTTCAACCAGCGCCTCAGCGAAGCCTTGGTGGACCCACGGCGCGCCGGGCGCGAACTGGCGGTGGTCATTGTCGACCTCAATCACTTCAAGCACGTCAACGACGGGCTTGGACACAGGTTCGGCGATCTTGTCCTCACCGAGGCCGGACGGAGAATTCAAGCGGTCGCTCGGAACGCAGACACCGTCGCTCGCATCGGAGGCGACGAGTTCGCCGTGATCGCCCGTGAAGTCGACGACGAGCTCGCCGCCCTGACGATCGCCGGCAACTTTCGCCGACGGCTCTGCGAGCCCTACCGCGTCGCCGGGAACGTCATCCATGTCGGGGCGAGCATCGGGTTCGCACTTGCTCCTGGTGATGGTCACGACGCCGAGACTTTGACCCAGAAAGCCGACATGGCTCTTCATCGGGCCAAGCAACTGAGCGGGGGAATCGCTGCCTTCTCTGCCGACGACAGCGCCGGTTTTCATCGACTCGGTCTAGTCGAAGTCCTCCGACAGGCGGTGACAAGCGGCAACATCGACGTCGCCTACCAACCGGTCGTCGATGCCAACGGGGCGGTCCGGGGGATGGAGGCGCTGGCCCGCTGGCATCACCCAACACGGGGTGATATCCCTCCTGACCAGTTCATCCCACTTGCCGAGCAGGAACATCTGATCGATGACCTGACCCGTGTCGTGCTGGGACGAGCGACTACCCAGCACGCCTTGTGGCTCGCCCGCGGCGTCGACATCCCCACCATGTCGGTCAACGTCTCGGTCATCTCGCTTCGCAGCGGCTCTCTCTCGAGCATTGTGGACGAGGCCCTCCGCGCATCGTCGCTGCCAGGCGAGCGCCTCACACTCGAGATCACCGAAGGCACCCTCGCTGACGGGCTCGATCCAGCGCTCCTAGGCACTATCAAAGAGCTTCGCAATTTGAACGTTCTTCTCTCCATCGATGACTTCGGTACCGGCTACTCGTCCTTGGCCTACCTAAAGCGCCTCGAGTTTGACGAATTGAAGATCGATCGGTCCTTCATCGCGGACATCGATACCGACGAGCTCTCTGTTCCGATCGTGCGTTCCGTCATCCAACTGGCGCACATCCTTGGCCTTCGCGTCGTCGCCGAAGGAGTCGAGACTCTTGAGGCGAAACGCATTCTCAGCGAACTCGGCTGCGACCTGTTCCAGGGCTACGTCATCTGTCGGCCCATCCACCCAAGCGCAATCGCGAGCTTCGTCACGAAAGCGAACGCCGAAGCGCGCGCTGTGAGCCGGGCCGCCGCCTCAAAGGTCCCTCACCGGCGGTTGTGCATCCTCGCCGTGGACCAGGATCGAGCCATGCGGCATGCCCTGCGCATCAGGCTCCAGGACCTCGGTCACGAAGTCCACGAGGCACGCAGCGGCAGTTCCGCCCTCAGGCTCCTCAAACGCCTAAATCCTGACATCATCGTGCTAGACCACATCCTGCCTGGGATGAGCGCGGTCGAAACGGTGCCGTTGCTGCGTCGGGCCGGCCATCTCGGACCTATCTTCCTGTTCTCTCATCTCCTGCCTGATCTGCCCAAGACACTCACTGTCCCCCTCGACGTATGGCCTATCTCGAAGGCCGACCACGAGACCCTTTTTGAGATCATCGACGCCTACGCCATCCAGCCGCCTGTGGCGCACTGACCCGACTTCGGCGGCTCAACGGCTCGATCGCGACACTGCAGCCCTGTGACCAGGGCTAGCTGTGGATAAAGTCGGGTTTGCAATGTGTCATGTAGCGACAAATGGGTGATTGATCTGG
>JBEKVJ010000016.1:0-46129 GCA_049514105.1 Acidimicrobiales bacterium | reverse complement strand
ACGTCGAAAGCGTGACCTCTGCGGAGGTGTCGTGGTCCTGGGGCCTGTTTGGTGCCAGCGCCAGCGCGCCGCAGGGCGAGCCCTGGGGTTTCCAGGCCCTCGAGGCCCAAGCGGTCGCGACCCGTTCCTATACCGCCACAGAGCTCGCTTCGGGCGGTTGGAAGCCGTATGCAACCACGTGCGATTCGTACTGCCAGTCGTACCCGGGCATGGCGGGCGACACCGCCGATGTGGATGACGCCGTCGCCGACACGGCGGGCCAGATTCTCGAGGAACCTGCACCGCCGCCTGGCCAAAGCGGCGGCCAGAGCCCTTCTTCGGCCCACTTCGTAGTCCCCGCGCCCGGTCACCAGCCCCCACCGGTCCCGGTGTCACCGCCGTTGTATGTGCCGGCACTTGCCGAGTACTCCGCCTCGACTGGCGGCTACACCGGTGGGGGTCCTTTCCCCGGGGTTGTCGACCTCGGGGATTCGATCTGCATAAAGAGCCACTACTACACGTGCAATCCATGCCATAAGTGGGTGGCTGCGGTCCCGGTGGCCTCTTTCGAAAAGGCCTTTAAGTCAATCGGCCCGCTTGGCGCGTTAGACGTGACACAGCGCAACGGGCTCGGTGCGCTCGGCGGGCGTGTGGAGACAGTCGAGATCGTCGGCACCTCCGGCACTACCTTGTCGGTCCCGAGCTACGAGCTCGAGCCGTTGATAGCCGCCAACAACACCTACCACTGCGCTTCTGACTGGTTCGGGGTCAGCAATGGGCCCTGAGGCCCTCCGGTAGGCTCCGGCCCATCCCGGAGGGGAAGCGCAATGGCGGTCAGCGACAGGCTCTACATCGGAGGCGAGTGGGTGCTGCCCTCACGCCCGGACACGATCACTGTCTTGGACCCGAGCACCGAGGAGGTCATCGGGTCGGTCCCGTCCGGCACGGCGAAGGACGCCGAAGCCGCCGTGCGCGCAGCCCGGAGCGCCTTCGAGAACTGGGCGTCCACCTCGCCAGGCGAGCGGGCGAGGTACATGACGGGCATTGCCGAGGCTCTCGGGTCAAAGATGCCCGAGATTGGCCAGCTCATCTCACGCGAGGTCGGCACTCCGATCAATCTTTCGATGATTATCCAGGTCGGCCTGCCGATGACCACCTTCGCCTCGATGGCAGAGCTCGTCGGACAGCTGGCCTGGGAGGAGCCCGTCGGTCATTCGCTGGTCCTGCGAGAGCCCGTCGGTGTCGTGGGTGCCATCACGCCGTGGAACTACCCCCTCCACCAGATCGCCGCGAAGATCGCACCGGCGCTGACGGCGGGGTGCACCGTCGTGCTCAAGCCGAGCGAGCTCGCCCCCCTGAACGCCTTCGCCCTTGCCGAGATCATCGATGATGTGGGCCTTCCGCCCGGTGTCTTCAACCTCGTGTCGGGCACCGGCTCCGAGCTCGGCGAGGCCATCGCCGGCCACGCGGACATCGACATGGTGTCGTTCACCGGCTCGACGCGCGCCGGGCGCCGGGTGGCCGAGCTGGCTGCGAGGAACCTGAAACGAGTCGCGCTCGAGCTCGGTGGCAAGTCCGCGACCGTGATCCTGCCCGACGCCGATCTTGAACGAGCGGTGACCTCTGGCATCACGATGTGTTTTTTGAACTCGGGCCAGACCTGCGTCGCTATCAGCAGGATGCTCGTTCCCCGCGAGAAGCTGCCCGAGGCCGAGATGATCGCCGCTCGCGTGGCCGAGTCCTTCAGGGTCGGGAACCCGTTCGAGGACTCGACTCTTCTCGGCCCGCTCGTCTCAGCAGCTCATCGCGAGCAGGTGCGCGCCTACATACGCCAGGGCATCGAGCAAGGAGCGAAGCTCGTAACTGGAGGCGTGGAGCCGCTCGAGGACCTGGACAAGGGCTTTTTCGTGCGTCCCACCGTTTTCTCCGAAGTCAGGCGGGACATGACCATCGCCCAGGACGAGATCTTCGGGCCAGTGCTGTGCATGATCGCCTACGCGAGCGAGGATGAAGCGGTCGAGATCGCGAACGACTCGGCCTACGGGCTCTCGGGAGCTGTCTGGTCCGCGGACCTCAGCCATGCCACCGACATCGCGCGCCGGATCCGAACGGGACAAGTCGACATAAACGGGGCACTGTTCAACCCGCTGGCGCCCTTCGGCGGCTTCAAGGAGTCGGGCCATGGGCGTGAGCTCGGGAGATTCGGACTCGAGGAATTCCTCGAGACGAAGTCCCTCCAGCTTTAGCGACCGGTCTTGAGCCAGCCTTCAACGCCGATTCCGGGCCAGGCCCGGGCGCGCCGGTGGAACTGGCAGCTGATCCGCTTCGTTGTCGGTGTCGTGCTGGGCGCGGTGGCGCTTTGGGCGGTGAGCAACCAGAAAGGCGAGCTTGCAGGCGCTTCGAACGAGCTGTCCCACCTCGACGTCGGGTGGTTGCTGGTCGCGATCGCGGTCGAGGCGCTATCGCTGGTGGCATTCGCGCGACTCGATCAGCGGCTCTTGAGATGCGGCGGGGTCCGCGCCGGCACGGGAAGGTTCACAGTGATCTCGTTCGCGGCCGGCGCCATCGCGAGCTCCCTGCCGGCGGGTCCGCTTGTCGCGAGCGCCTTCGGTTTTAGGCAATTCCGCCGCCTCGGAGCCTCCGAAGCCCTCGCTGCCTGGGCTTTGCTGGCGACGCTTGTCTTCTCCGCGCTCGGCCTGGCGCTTTTGGCAACGGCCGGAGTCGTCATTGCTGAGCGCGAGGGCTCGACCTTCGACCTCATTGGAGTCACCGTCGCCGTCCTCGCGATCACGATTGCCGGCGCTGCGGCCGTGTACGAGAGGCGCTTTTTGGCCAAGGCATTCGAGATGAGCCTGAGAGCTTCGCACCGGCTCACGGGCTTCCCTCGCCATCCCGCCGACAGCGTCTTGTCGACCTTTGCGTCCAACTTGAGCCACGTCGACCTCGACAAGCGCGACCTTGTGAGCGCCCTGGGCTGGTCGATCGCCAACTGGGGCCTCGACTGCGCCTGCCTCGTGTTTGCCTACCTCGCCGTCGGGGCGGGCGTGCCGTGGCGTGGGCTGCTGTTGGCCTACGGAGCAGGCCAGCTCGCGGCGAACCTCCCTATAACGCCCGGCGGCCTCGGCGTGGTCGAGGGGAGCCTCGTCATCGCCCTTGTCGCCTTCGGCGGTGGCCAGATCTCCACGGTCGCCGCGGTCCTGCTTTACCGGATCGTCAGTTTCTGGGGCTATCTGCCCGTCGGTTGGCTTGCGTGGGCAGGCTTGACCTTGTCCAACCGGCGCGAAGACAAGCTTGAGGCTTTAAAAACACAGGTTCCGGACCTGGACGAGCAGTCCGCGAGCCTGGCCTCGGACCCATCAGCGGAGCTGTCAGGGTGAAACCATCCACCTGGTCCATTTGGTACTCGCCCGAAGGAGAGGGTCATGGCAAGATCATCTATGGCAGTCAGAAGAGGTGCACTTGAGGAAGCTGTTAGCGGCTCTTGGCGCGGTGTTGGTCCTTGCCGGGTTGCTGGGTGGTTGCACCGCCTCCCGCAATGCCCTCGGCACACACGACAGTGCCTGCTTCAGGGTCCTTCCCGAAGCGCTTTCTGCTATTCACCACCACGGGCACTTCGAGGGCGAGAGGTACCTGCCGCCCCGGGCCTTGATCCTTGACCTTCACCGTGCCGCCGTCCCCAAGGCTCTGCAGGTACCTCCCAAAGTGGCTACTTGCCTTGTTGCCTTCACTGGGCATTTCTCGGCCACAACCGTCAAACTGGGTTGGTCACCGACTGGCAAACCGGGTCGTATCGCCATCGTGATCGTGCGCCAGCGCAACCTCGCGCTGATCGCGACCGTCGTGCTCGTCCGAATCCCGCCCAAGCTCATTTTCGGGCACGTGTTCCCGCGCCTCGTCTGAGTTGATGCGGCCCGCGGCCACGTCGGTGCGTCTAGGACGAGCTCGGGTCGTCCTCGGCGATCTCGACCGAGACCGACAAGGCGGTGCCCTCCGAGTCTGCAACGAGATCTAGCTGCGAGATCGCCCCCGCATCGCACAGATCCTCCGAGGCGAGCGCGACGAGCTCGACGAGCGCGGGGGGGCCTGTAACGATGCACCGAGCGACCCGGGTCCGCATCGAGCCCTTAGCCTCGGTCTTGGTCCGCCGCACGGTCCTGAGCACCCCGCCCACCGCCTCCCATGCCTCGGGTCGGGCCGCTGTGCCAGCTGTGCCAGCAAGCGCCGCGCCCGAGGGCCACCGGGCGCGGTGGATCGAGCCAGCCTGCCACCAAGACCAGGCCTCCTCGGTGCAGTAGGGGAGGAACGGGGCGAACAGGCGCAGGAGCACCGAGAGGCTAAGTGCGAGCGCGAAGCGGGCCGAGGCGGGGCCCGTCCCGGCTGGGTCCCGGTAGGCGCGAGCCTTTACGAGCTCGAGGTAGTCGTCGCAATAGGACCAGAAGAACGACTCGGTGAGCTCGAGCGCCCTCGCATGGTCATAGGAGTCGAACTCGGCCGTCGCCTCCTTCACGACCGCAGCTAGGCGGCTCACCATGGCGGCATCGAGAGGGGCGAGGCCGCCCGGGGGTACCTCGTCTGCGGCCTCGCGCCCGTTGATGCGCGACAGGACGAAACGGCTCGCGTTCAAGATCTTGATGGCGAGACGCCGTCCGACCTTCATCTGTTCTTCGCTGAAGACCGTGTCGGTGCCGAGTCGGGCCGAGCCTGTCCAGTAACGCACGGCGTCGGTGCTGTACTTCTCCAGGTACTCGAGCGGTGTGATGGCATTGCCGAGGGACTTCCCGAGCTTTTTGTGGTCGGGGTCGAGGATCCAGCCCGAGATGGCGGCATGGCGCCACGGCAGGCAGGAATGCTCAAGCTCAGAGCGAACGACGGTCGAAAACAGCCAGGTCCGAATGATCTCGTGCGCCTGCGGGCGCAGATCCATCGGGAAGACCTTGGCGAACAACGCCGGGTCCTCCTCCCACTTGCCGGCGATCTGTGGGGTGAGCGAGGAGGTAGCCCACGTGTCCATTACATCCGGGTCGCCGATAAAGCCACCGGGCTTGCCCCGCTGGTCTTGGCTGAAGCCCTCAGGGACGTCGGTCGACGGGTCCACCGGCAGGCGCTCTTCGGGGGCGCAGATAAGACCGTCTAGGACCACCTCGCCGTCGTCGTCGAGGCGGTACCAGACGGGGAAAGGGACCCCGAAGAAACGTTGGCGGGAGATGTTCCAGTCACCGGTGAGGCCTTCCACCCAGGCCTCGTAGCGGGCCCGCATGAAATCGGGATGCCACTGGAGCTCGCGACCCCGTGCCAGCAGGGTCTCGCGTCGCTCGAGGGTGCGAACGTACCACTGCCAGGACGTGACGATCTCGAGCGGCCGGCGGCCTCGCTCGTAGTACTTGACGGCGTGTGTAATCGGGCGGGGCTCTCCCAACAAGTTGCCCGAGGCCCGCAAAAGCTCGACGATGCGCGCCTGGGCACTTTTGATCGTGAGCCCCTCGATCTCGGCGTAGCTGGCCCTGGCCCGCTCGACCTCGACCGACTCCCAACCGGCTGTGCCGAACGGCGCCGGTGCGAGCCGGCCATCTCGTCCGATGACCGAGCGCGTCGGCAGGCCGAGATCGCGCCACCAAGTCACGTCTGTGAGGTCGCCGAAGGTGCAGATCATGGCGATGCCTGACCCCTTGTCAGGCTCTGCGAGCTCGTGGGAGACGACCGGGACGGCGACGCCGAAGAGAGGCGTCAGCACCTCGGAGCCGAACAGGGCCTGGTAGCGCTCATCGTCCGGGTGGGCGACGAGGGCGACACAGGCGGGGACGAGCTCTGGCCGTGTCGTCTCGATCTCGACGGGGGGCCCTTCACCCGAGCGCCTCGGGAAGCTGAGCCGGTGGTAGAAGCCCGGGTCTTGCTTGTCAATGAGCTCGGCTTGCGCGACGGCTGTGCGGAAGTCAACGTCCCAGAGCGTGGGGGCCTCGTGGCGGTAGGCATCACCGCGCCCGAGCATGCGCAAGAAGCCACGTTGGGAGGCGCGTCGCGACTCCTCGCCGATAGTCGTGTAGTGCTGGGTCCAGTCGACCGAGAGGCCCAACTTGCGGAAAAGGTGCTCGAAGGCCTGCTCGTCCTCGGCTATCAACATGTTGCAGAGCTCGACGAAATTCGGGCGGGAGACTGGGATCGCGCGGGCGCTCTTGTCGCGTTTGGGCTCGTAGGCGGGCGGTATGAGCTCCGGGTCGTAGGGGAGCGAAGGGTCACAGGTGACCCCGAAGTAGTCCTGCACCCGGCGCTCGGTCGGAAGTCCGTTGTCATCCCAGCCGAGCGGGTAGAACACGGCCTTTCCGGTCATGCGCTGGTAGCGAGCGACGATGTCGGTCTGGGTGAAGGAGAACACGTGCCCGACGTGGAGCGAGCCCGAGACGGTTGGGGGCGGGGTGTCTATCGAGTACACCTCAGAGCGCTCCCGGGACGCGTCGAAGCGGTAGGTACCCTCTGTTTCCCAGAAGGCGGACCATCGGTCCTCGAGACCTTCCAGCGAAGGTCGCTCGGGCACGCGGGGAGTCGGCATAGGCCTAGTACGGTACTCCTGTGCTGCGCCTTCATGACACGGCCCTCGGTCGGATCGAGGACTTCGAGACCCGCACGCCGGGCCGCGCGGGTCTCTACATATGCGGCTCGACTGTCTACGGGCCGCCTCACATCGGCCACGGACGCTTCTCGCTCGTCTATGACGTCCTGCGTCGCTTTCTCGAGTATTCCGGGGTCGTGGTGGACCACGTCTCGAACGTGACAGACATCGACGACAAGATCATCACGAAGGCCAACGAAGAGAAGCGCCCAGCTCAGGATGTCGCGGCGCAGTACGAGGAGGAATGGTGGGCGGCCATGAGCACGCTTGGCTGCCTTCTTCCCAACGAGATCCCGCACGCGACCGCGTTCATCGACGAGATGGTGAGTCTCGTCTCCGACCTCATTACCCGCACCTCGGCCTACGAGACGAGCGACGGCGTCTACTTCGCTGTCTCGAGCGTCGCAGACTACGGCCTTTTGGCTCACCAGAGCCTCGAGTCGATGCGTTCCGGGGCGCGCGTCGAGGTGAACGAGGAGAAGCGCTCGCCACTGGACTTCGCCCTTTGGAAAAAGGCCAAGCCGCAAGAGCCGTCGTGGCCCTCGCCCTGGGGGCCTGGACGTCCTGGTTGGCACACGGAGTGTGTGGTCATGTCGTTAGCGCTTTTGGGAGAGGGTTTCGACCTTCACGGTGGTGGCCAAGACCTGATCTTCCCGCATCACGAGAACGAGCGCGCCCAGGCGGTGGCCGAGGGCAAGCGCTTCTCGCGCCGTTGGATACATCACGGCATGGTCGAAGCCCGCGGGGGCGAGAAGATGTCGAAGTCGCTGGGCAATGTCATGTTGCTCTCGGACCTCTTCGAGCAGATCCCAGATCCCAGGGCCTACCGTCTGCTGGTGCTGCAGTCTCACTACAGAGCACCTATCGAGGTCACCCCTACGACTCTCGGCGACGCCGCGGCGGCGCTGTCGCGCCTTGACGCCTTGAGCACGCGCCTGGCCGAAGCAGCTCCGCTCGAGGCCATGCCAGCCGACGCGGAGGTTCAAAGCGCCTTTGTCGAAAGAATGCAGGACGATCTCGACACACCGCGTGCCACCGCTGTCCTGTTCGACGCGATCCGGCGGGCGAATCTGGCTTTCGATGCCCGTGAGGCTTCGCGCGCGGGCGAGCTCACCCGGGCCGTGCTCGAGTGCTTTGCCGCCGTCGGGCTCGAGGCCAAAGATGCGGCCGAAATACCCGATTCTGTGCTCGAGCTCGGCCGCCGGCGCGACCTCGCCCGTAGCGAGCGCGACTTCGCAGCCGCCGACGCGTTGCGTGCCGAGATCGTCGCCCTCGGCTATGTCGTCGAGGACACGGCGGGGGGCACGAGGATCCGTCGCTGAGGCCGTCCCGGCGCCTTTGTGCGTCCGCGCCCAAGCCCAGTTGAGAGGCGGCGGCCACCTGTCCGGTGGCCCCAACTAAATTCGGCTAACAGGTGCCTGGCCTGCTCTGCTACGTTGTCCGTCGGGAGCAACCGGATCGTGTTGTCACGTGGGGTTGCCGAGAAGTCGGGCGGGAACCCGGGACCGGGCCCCCTCCCCGCAACTCGGCGGGTCTACGCCATGTTTTCTCGAGCCGGCGCTCTCTTTTATTTGCAATCTGAGACAAAGGGGAACGCCACAGTGGCGACCGGAGTAGTGAAGTGGTTCAACAGCGAGAAGGGCTACGGCTTCATCTCGCAGTCCGATGGCGTGGACGTATTCGTCCACCACTCGTCTATCCAAATGTCCGGTTACCGGACCCTCACTGAGGGCCAGGAAGTCGAGTTCGACGTTCAGGAGGGCCAGAAGGGGCTGCAGGCAGCCAACGTTCGGGCGCGCTGAGTCCGCGCACTCCCGGTGGGCCCGTGCCATTTGACGCGGGCCCTGCAAAGGCCGGACCTGGCTAGGCCGGGTGCGGCTTCCATCCTCGGTTCCACGCGTCGAACCGCTTGAGGTTCGCGCTCTCGAGGCGACTTGGCGGCGTCCGCATGTTCGCGGTCGGCGAGACGCGAGCCCACGCGGTTCTCGGCGGGCCTGCGGGTTCGCAGACGCGCGCAGTGCGTCGCCGACACCAGTTAGTTACCCGAGAGTCACTAGTCTTCACCTCCGGGGCTCGCCGGCGGTATCGACCGCTACCCTCCACCAATGACACGCCGAGGAGACGACTCCCGGTCGAGACGCGAGGTGAAGAGATGGCGGACTTCTGCCTTGAGCTGAACGAGGACCAGCTTCATGTCCTCGGGTGGGTCCACGACTTCGCCGAGGGCGTTGTGCGCCCCGCGGCGCGCGAGTGGGACGAACGCGAAGAGACGCCGTGGCCGATCATCGAGGAGGCATCTCGCATCGGGCTGTACTCCTACGATTTCATCGCGAATTGCTACGCGGACCCCACCGGCCTTTTGCTCGCGCTCGTGAACGAGGAATTGGGCTGGGGTGATGCCGGCATAGCTCTGTCGATTCTCGGCTCGACACTTGGAGTGGCCGGGATCGTGGCCGCAGGCACGCCTGAGCAGGTTGCCGAGTGGGTCCCGCGCTGCTTTGGAGACCCCAACGAGGTCGCCCTCGCGGCATTCTGCGTCTCCGAAGCCGACGCCGGCTCGGACGTGAGTGGTCTCAAGTCCCGTGCCGTCTATGACGAGGCGAGCGACACCTGGACGCTGAACGGGACCAAGACATGGATCACAAACGGCGGAATCGCGGCCGTTCATGTTGTCGTAGCCTCAGTTGAGCCCGAGCTCGGGGCGCGCGGACAGGCAAGCTTCGTCGTCCCGCCTTTGACACCTGGGCTTTCGATGGGCCGCAAGTTCAAGAAGATGGGGATCAGGGCCTCGCATACTGCCGAGGTCGTCCTAGAAGACGTGAAGCTCCCCGGCGCCTGCCTGCTCGGAGGCAAGGACAGTCTCGATGAACGCCTCGCCCGTGCCCGCGAGGGCAAGCCCGGGCGCTCCCAGGCGGCCTTGGCGACCTTCGAGGCAACTCGCCCCGGCATCGCCGCACAGGCGGTCGGGATCGCGAGGGCGGCGTACGAGCACGCCCTCGCCTATGCCAAGGAGCGCAAGACCTTCGGCCGTCCGATAATCGAGCATCAGGCAATCGCCTTCAAGCTCGCCGACATGCGCACACGGATCGACATCTCGCGGCTTTTGTACATGCGGGCCGCGTGGATGGCGATGTCGGGCAAACCCTTCACTGCCGGAGAAGGCTCGATGTCAAAGCTCTTCGCGAGCGAGACGGCGGTCTGGGTGACAGAAGAGGCGATCCAGATCTTCGGCGGCGCAGGCTATGTACGTGACAATCCCGTCGAGCAATTGCACCGGGACTCGAAGATCTACACGATCTTCGAGGGCACGAGCGAGATCCAGCGGCTCGTCATAGCCCGCGCAATATCTGGGGTCCACATCCAGTAGTGACCTCCGCATGGCGGCCCTTCGCACGAGACGGGCTGTGTTCGAGGTGGCAGCATTGAGGGGCACAGGCTCAGGTCTCCGGGCGCCCTTAACCGGGCGCCTCGGACGACAATTGGTCAGAGGAGGCCGAGATGACGCCCTCAGGTGAGCTCGAGACGGATCGAACCGGAAACCTCGATGAGACCTTGGCGCGCCAGCTCGCAGCCAGGATGGCTGATGAGCAGTCTGTCAGTCGACTTCCGAGCCTCGCAGTCGGACTGGTGCGCAACGGCGCGCTTTTCTGGCGGGGCGCGCTCGGCAGTACCGGGCTCGACCGTTTCGAGCGACCCATCGCGAACACGCAATACCGGATCGGGTCCATTTCCAAGACCTTCGCGGCTGTCGAGGTCATGAGGCTTCGGGACGAGGGAGTCCTCGAGCTCAACGACGACATCGGCGGGCACCTCGAGGAGCTGGCGGAACTGCCAATCACGATCGCACAGCTCCTTTCGCACACCTCCGGGTTGCACGCGGAGACCGCAGGTCCATGGTGGGAGCGCACCGAAGGTGTCGGATTCGATGATCTCGTAGCGTCGTCGCTGCGCCCTGCGGACCTGTTGTGCCGGCCGGGACGGCGCTTTCACTACTCGAACACGGGCTACGCGGTCCTCGGCGAGCTCATTTCGCGCAAGCGCTCCAAGCCGTTTGCAAAGGTGCTCCACGACGAGCTGCTGGAGCCCCTCGGCATGGACCGTACGACGCTGCGACCCGTCGCACCGTTCGCACAAGGCTTGGCTGTGCACCCTGATGCCGATGTGGTCCTCTCCGAGCCCGAGCACGACGCCGTTGCCATGGCCCCGGCCGGGCAGTTGTGGTCGACGATCGATGACCTCGCCCGCTGGTCCGAGGTGCTAACCGGCCGATGCCCTGAGATCGTTGACCCGGACACGGTGGCGGAGATGACCGAGCCCATAGGACTAGTCGAGGTCCCAGGTCAGCCCTGGACGGCCGCGCACGGGCTCGGCCTGCAACTTTGGAACCTCGGCGGGAGTCACCGTTACGGACACTCGGGCTCCATGCCAGGTTTTGTTGCCATGCTGATCATCGACGGGGAGACAAAAGACGCGATCATCGCTCTCACCAACTCGACGAGCGGGTTCCGGCCCGTGTTCTGCGATGACCTGTTCGTGATCGTGTCGTCCCAAACGCCCATGTCGCCTCCGGCCTTCGACCTGGCCCCGGTGGCGCCAGGGCAAGGCGCGCTGGACCTCGTCGGGGTCTGGTACTGGGGGCCGCGCACTTATCGCGTGAGCCTTCGCGCCGACGGGCACCTCGAGCTGCGCGGTGTTCCCTATGGCCGGGACGCGAGCTTCAGGCCGAACCTCGACGGCACCTACAGCGGAGAATGGGGATATTTCGCCGGTGAAAGCCTGCAGGCCCGCAGGCGTGCCGACGGCTCGGTGTCTCACATCGACATCGCCTCGTTCGTCTTTACGAGGACCCCCTACGATCCGCGGGCGGACATTCCCGGCGGGCTGGACGACAAGGGTTGGCACACGCCCTGAAAGGTTCCTTTGGGCTTCGCGCCGCGACGGCGCGAAGCCGAGCGAAAAGGAGGCTTGCGCCGAGGCCACGAGGCAAGCATCACCGTGGCGCCAACGCCCGCGACGCTGTGGACGTCGTCGCAGACATGACACGGGTCGGGAACTGGAACCGGCGAGTGCCGCGGTTGTGCCTGGGTTGGCAGTACCACCGCGGTCGCGCTCGGGGCCACGCTTTCGCGGCCGTAACCGCCGGCGCGGCTCTGAGCGGGACGTCGTAGCGGCTCTGGGCTTGTTGCCTGGGACCGCCAAGCTCCTCGGGCAGAACGGACGAGTGGACAAACCGCTTTGAGGTACAGAGCTCGGGAGGTCCTCCTCTTCAGTGCTGTCAGCCCCGTTCGAGCGAGTCCCAGAGCTTCGCGCTAGAGGCCGCCCGCCAGAGGGCAGGAAGCTCGGCGGCCGCATGGTCAAAGCGAATCTCCTCATGCCCGGCCAGTAGCCCATAGGTGTAGCCGTTGTGCCCCGCTCGCTCGCTAGCGCGTGCCGCGAGCTCGCGAAGTAGCGCTCTCGCGTTCACGGCGTCCTGGCCCGAGCCAAGCATCTCGTGGATCGCTTCGAAACGCCGCGCTATGCGGGCAGCAGGCTCGCCGATTACGGGCGCGAAGGTCTCACCTGCATATCGCATCCCCTTTGCCGCCTTGCGAACCTCGTGCAACGCCAGGGCGCGCTCTGGCCCGTCATCGGTGGCATTTGCCGCCTCGATGCGGACCGCGACGCGCTCGAGTTCGCGACGAAGCAGCCAGGGCGCGCCCTTTTTTGTGCTCCTTTCCGCTTTCTCGAGCGTTGGTGGCACCAAGCTCACGGCCCGCAACACGTCCAACAGGCTTAGGTAACGCTCCGAACGCATCGCTTCTAGGGCACTCGCCAGTGCCTCTTGTCGGGTCTGTGCGAAGTACCCGGCGATCTCGTCGCGGACAGGACCGAGAACCTCGGTGACAGCAAGAGAGCCGATGAGCTGTTCGATCTGGCCCCGAAGCACATCGGCGTCACGCAGCGGCCCGAGGGTGCTTCCCAGCCACCCGAGCTCGTCACGAAGCCAGCGTGCAGAAGCCTTGTCCAGCACAGGTGTAAATGTTCTGAGCGTGCTGCGCAGCCGGCGGAGCGCGACCCTCATTTTGTGAATTGCCTCTTCGTCGCCGAGGCGCACCCCCACATCGCGTGCGAGGAGCTCGAGGACGAGGTCGTGCCAGCGCTTGGAGAAGACCCAGCCGAGAGAGCCCTTTTGCTTTCTAGTGGTCAAAGGCTCGGCTATGAAGGGCCGAGACGCCGCCGGGCCGATCGCCCGGACGAACTTGGATGAGTACTCGGCCGGTCGACCTCCCGAGCGTTCAAGCTCCAAAGCGATCCTGTCGAGCTCGCCGGTCGTGCCTTCGAGGAGCTCCACTTCCAGCTCCTTCCAACGGTCGTGAGCTTCGGCACCCCCGTTGAAAAAGGCCCCCACGTCATCCTCGTCGACCTCGGCGAGGGGTTGGCTCTGCGGTCCTACGAGCACGGTTTTCGTGCGTCTTGTCGTGAGCCTCACGACCGGTCCCAAGGGCAGGCCGCCAGTGCGGGCCAGGGTCAGGTCCACGAGCTCTTCGGGTACGGGGGGCGGATCGAGGACCCACGAGCCCACTTCGACCAGAGATGCCGGGCGCTGCAGTTCGATCCTCGTGTCGGGCTCGGTCCCAGGAAGCTTGAGATGCCACCCGGGGTCACTGCCTCCAAGGCGCATGCGCAGGGTCGCCCCACTTCGCGCGAGGCGGTAATCGGCCGTGTCGTAGTACAAGGCGTCGAGATCGAGCGTCTGTACGGACCCGACCCGCAGCGATGGTGCCAAGGTATCGAACCCGGCCAACTCGGCGTCCTCGCCGAGGACAAATTTTCGCTCCGTCTCGATCACTTCGCCCCCCAAGTCTCGATGGGCCGGCGGCAAGGCTGTACCTACCCGGCACAGGTTCTCGAGTCATTCCTTCCGGCCTGGTCACAAGGCTAACCTCGAAAGACGTGGAGACATGGGCCGCGATCCGATCTCGTCGAAATGTCCGCGTCTTTGAGGACCGCCCGATCGATCCCGAGCACCTCGATCGGATCCTCGAGGCGGGGTGGCGGTCTCCTTCTGCATCGAATCGACAGCCATGGGACTTCGTTCTCGTCACGGACCCCACTCAGCTCGAGGAGCTGTCGAGGGTGTGGACCGGTGCCCATCACCTGGCGAGGTCCAAGGCCGCGATCGTTCTGCTTGTCAACGAGCCCGAGAACGAACGGGCCCGGTTGATCGACCAGTACGACCTCGGCCAGGCAACAATGGCGATGATGCTGGCTGCCGCCGACCTCGGTATCGGCAGCGGCCACTCCGCCATCGGCGACGAGGAGGCGTGCCGGCGGATCATCGGCGCGCCGGCGGACCATATCTGCGCCTACATGCTCGCTCTTGGCTATCCGGGCGACAGGCCGCTCAAGCCCATGGAAAAACCCAACCGGAGACCACTTGGCGAAGTGATCCACCGCGGGCACTTCTGACCGGGCGCACCACACATATAGACGGCCTCTCGGCGGTCCTTTTTTCACGGCGCCGCTTAGCGCCAGCGACAACAAGTGGGCGGGCCAGAACTCAGGGCGATGAGGATCGCGGCCGTGTCCGATCTCGCCCGGCGGACTCAGAGGCGATCTGAGCTCTGAGTGCCTAGCCAACCGCGGGTGCGCTCGGCGCGATCTAACCTTCGCAAGAGCCGGGCTCGAGTTTTGGATCCTCACCGGCGTGACGACGCGGTCATGGCCGGGGAGGCGCGATGTCAGAAGACGGATCGGGCGGGGAGCGCCGCCGTAGCTGGGCGGAGCCGTTCCGCATAAAGGTCGTCGAGGCCATCAAGATGACCACTCGCGAGCACCGGGAGGCGGCGATCGCCGAGGCGTCCTGGAACACCTTCCTCCTTCGGGCCGAGGACGTCTACATCGACCTTCTGACCGATTCGGGGACCTCGGCAATGTCAGACCGCCAGTGGGCGGCGTTGATGGTGGGCGACGAGGCCTATGCCGGGAGCCGTTCGTTCTACAACCTCGTTGAGGCCGTACACGAGGTCTACGGCTACGAGGAGCTCATCCCAACCCACCAGGGCCGCGGTGCCGAGCACGTGCTGAGCCAGATCCTCATCAGCCCTGGCGACATCGTGCCCGGGAACATGTACTTCACGACAACCCGCTTTCACCAAGAGCACGCCGGAGGGACCTTCGTCGACGTGATCATCGACGAGGCCCACGACCCCGCGAGCCTTCACCCTTTCAAAGGCAACGTCGATCTCAAAAAGCTCCAGGTCATTGTCGAGGAGCATGGGCCTGAGAAGATCCCGTACATCTCTGTCGAGACCAACGTCAACATGGCCGGCGGACAGCCCATGTCGATGGAGAACCTGCGAGCCACCTACGAGTTCTGCCATCGCCACGGCATCCTCGTGATGCTCGACGCCACGAGAGCACTCGAGAACGCCTGGTTCATCCAGCAGCGAGAGCCCGGGTACCGCGACCGGAGCATCCGTGAGATCCTGCTCGAGATCTGTGCCAACTCCGATGGCGCGACGGTCTCGTCCAAGAAGGACAATCTGGTCAACATCGGTGGCTTCCTGGCGCTGCGCGACCCGGAGCTTGCTCGAAGGGCTCGCGCTCTTCTCGTGGCTTTCGAGGGCCTGCACACCTATGGCGGCATGTCTGGTCGTGACATGGAGGCACTCGCGACAGGGATCCGCGAGATGGTTGAGTCAGACGATCACGTCCGCGCCCGTATCGGGCAGGTCGAATATCTGGGCAACAGGCTCATCGAGGCGGGGATCCCGATCGTGATGCCGATCGGCGGCCACGGCGTGTTCCTCGACGCGCGCTCGATCCTGGCGCACCTTCCCCAGGAGAGCTTCCCGGCCCAGGCCCTCGCGGCGGCCATCTATGTCGACTCGGGCGTGCGCACGATGGAGCGGGGGATCGTCTCTTCAGGGCGTGACCCTCGCACGGGCGAGAACCACCACCCCAAGCTCGAGCTCGTCCGCTTGACGATCCCTCGGCGGGTTTACACCCAGGCACACATGGACGTGGTGGCCGAGTCGGTGGCCGAGGTCTGTGCGAGGCGCGAGAACATCGGTGGCCTGGAGTTCACCTACGAGCCTGCGGAGCTTCGTTTCTTCCTCGCCCGCTTCGCGCCCTTGGCGCTGGGCTAGATACCCGAGGCGAGCTAGGTTCATCCTCTGTCGTTGTTGAGGCGACGCCCAAGGACCGATCCCGTCGCGCTCAGCACCAGGGCTGTGCCAACGGCCAAGCACCAGAGCCGCACGACGCCTCCCGGCACGCCCTCGTGGGCGATCCAGAGCCTTCGGGCCAGGGCTGCGCCCAGCAGCGCGAGCACGGCGAGGCTGGCGGCGAGTGTGGCGTGCTTTGTGGCCGCGGAGGGTCGGCGGTGACCGGCGAGGGCACCGCCGAAGATGAAGGCTGCCGCCACAAGGCACCCAGGCACGATCCACAGATGGGTCGACTCGAGCATGGGGTGACCGTGCCAGTCCTCCTCGAGTGCCATCGTGGGGACGGCGATCATGAGCATGACCAAGCTCGAGACCAAAACGTCGCCCCAAGCGAGCCCGCCCGGCCTGGGAACGTGCTGGCGCGGGGTGATCGCCGGCGCGCGGCCGGAGCGATCCCCTGGCGGATCCGTGACGAGCTCGTTTTCGTCCATGCGAGGATCTCTCTATCATGAGCCCGCAAAGCACCAGTAGCCCGGGTTAAGACGCCAAGGCGACGTTCCGGTAAGTGCCGTGCTAGGGGCGATCGGCTGAGATCACTACGAGGTCACCCTTTGCCCAGCTGACGCGTGCTGTAAGGCCTGCGGCCGCCAACCAGTCGAGCTGATCGGCGATCGGGCTCGGCTTGTCGTACCCGTCTTCGATGGGAGTGACCAACTCCGCGGCGTCATCTGGCACGACGATATCGGCCAGCACGAAGCGGCCTTTCGAGCGGAGCCGCGCGGCGACGCGACCGAACAGGTCCGCCTTGGCGTCGTCGTCGAGGTGGTGGACGGCCAGTGCCGATACGACCAGGTCGTAGCTGCCCTCCGGCAGGCGGTCCTCGAGCCGCCCGACGCTGAGCTCTGCGCCGGGAAGGCGCCTTCGGGCGTATTCGAGCATGGGCTCGCTCTCGTCGATGCCGATCGCTTGCGCACCAGGATGGACGACTCGCACGCGTGCCAGGGTCTCTCCGGTCCCCACGCCAAGGTCGAGGACTCTCTTGACGACGAGCCCGGTCGTGGCCGCGGCTGTGGCGTCTTGCAGCTCGAGATAAGAGGGGACCTCCGAGCGCATCAGGTCCGCGTACGTCTCGGGGTCGAAGTGGAACTGCCCGGCCGGCCCGTCGTCAGAAGCTTCCATGGACAAAGCGTGCCCGAAGCTGAAAGTCAATGCACTCGCGTTCACAGCGGCCCGAGGATCCGTCGCCGGAGCCTGGCAAAGACGTGCGGGCTCAGCCCATCTCTCCTCTCAGGTCATATGGAAGGTGAACATCTTCTCGGCGTCGATGCGCACGCGGGCGTTGGCGTCCAAGAAAGCCTCCCAATCGGCCCCATGTCTAGGTGTGTACAGATCGAGCAGCACCTGGCGAAGCTCCGCGTTCTCGCTCTCGCCCATGTCGAGCATCGTGGCCCGCCCATGCACGCTGACCGAGAGCTCCTCGGAGGGGACGTTCCCCTGTAGAACACGCCGTCGACCGGCCCGGTCAAAGGGCGCCCGTCCGCGGTCACTGTGGCCAAGCTCAAAGCCGCATTCCGGTCAAGAGCCCGCACAGATCGCGCGCACTTATGCGGTGCTTCGCAGTGATCACCTCTCTCAGGTGCGTTCCGGCTCGATCAGCGCTACGGTCCAAGAGGGCTTGGAGATTGGCTATGTCCTCCTCGGTCTCACTCACTGCGCACCGTCGGGGCCGGGTAGTCGTGCCCAGAACAAGATGCGCTTGAAGGCGTAGAAGTAGGGCGACTTCTCGCCGAGGACCTCTAGGAGGCGACATCGGTAGCGCTCCAAGAAAACCTCGAACAGCTCCGGGGACAAAGACTCCTCAAAGCGCAACAGGGCGGTGCCCCTTGTCCACTCGACAACTGCGGCGCTCGAGGTCAGATTGTGCCCGTAGACCTGAAGGCGCACGTGCTGTTCGCCAAAGCCGATCTCGTTCAACAGCTCGCCATAGCGCTCCGGGGTTAGGACCCAGGCCGCCGGAGTTTTCGTGGCCTCGCCCATGTACTCACGAAACGGGCTCTCCTGGGCTATCTCCGCTGCGAGCGCATGGGAGGGGTGGTCGAAGTTCGCCGGGACCTGGACTGCGAGCTGGCCCGCCGGGCGCAGGGCTCTCGCGAGTTTGCCCAACAGTCGGGGATGCTCGGGAACCCATTGCAGGCTGGCATTGGCGAACACGATGTCGAATCTGGCCTCCGCGTCGAACTCGCTGATGTCACCCCGCTCAAAGCGCAGGATTTCGGTGGAGATCGGCCTCGCCTTTGCCAGCATCGCCTCGGAGCTGTCGAGGCCGAGCGTCGTGCCCGCTTGAACGTGTTCGTGCAAGCGGGCTGTCAGCTCTCCTGTGCCGCAGCCGAGATCTACGACGTCGCCACCGGGGACAACTTGGACCATGTCGAGCAGGTCGAAAAAGGGCCTCGAGCGTTCGGCGGCGAATTTCGTGTACTGCTCGGGGTTCCATTTGTCAGCAGGCACGGGCACGAGCTCTCCTCCGGACTCCTGGCATTTCGAACTGAGGGTCTCGACTCATCGCCGCCCATGGTAGGGAGCGATCGGCCCGGGTCAGGCGCAACGATCGACCGCTGGCTCGCCCGTATCCTGAAGCGATGGGCAAACTGGCCACCTCTCCATGCGGCGAGATCGTGCTGAGCGAGTTCGTGCTGCGGCGCTACCGCCGCGAGGACGCGCCGGCGCTGGCTGTAGCTGTGACCGAGAGCCTGGAACATCTGCGTCCCTGGATGCCGTGGATCGCTCTCGAGCCAACGAGCTTGGAAGAGCGCAAGAAGCTGTTTCGCCGGTGGGATCGTGACTGGGCCGATGGCACGCAGTACTCCTTTGGAATGTTCCGAGAAGGGCGCGTCGTAGGTGGAGCGGGGCTGATGCGGCGGATCGCGCAAGACGGGCTCGAGATCGGCTACTGGGTGCACTGCGACTTTGTCGGCCGCGGGTTTGCGACAAGTGCCGCCGAGGCGCTGACAACACTCGGGCTCGGCCTTGTGGGGGTCAGCCATGTCGAGATTCACCACGACAAGGCGAACGTGGCAAGTGGCCGGGTGCCTTTGAAGCTGGGTTTCGAGATGGTGGGCGCAAAGCCGGTGGAGCCGACTGCTCCGGGAGAAACCGGGACGAATCTCATCTGGAGGATGCAACACGGCAATTGGTCGCCCAGGCCTGTGCGCGCCTTGGAAGGCGGCTCAGAGCTCTGCAGCTAATCCCGATGGACCAGGCGCAGCCCGGCCCAGGCAAACTCCGACACGCGTTTTGCGAGAAGCTCCGCCTCGGCGTCGCGCTGCTCGTTCGAATCCGCCGATATGCGGTCCGAGTGCATATGGAGCCAGTCGCGCGTCACGCCCTTGGCCATCCCGACGACGGCGGCGGCTAGCACCCGCTGGTGATCGGGGTCGATGTCAGCCTGGATGAGAGGCCGAAGGGCGCTGGCGATCGTTTCGTCGACGCGGCGCATCGCTTCGGCCAGCTCGGCGTCATAGGGCAGCGTGCTGTCCAACAGGAGCCGAATGGCCGCCTCGTTGTAGACCATGAAACGGAAATAGGCGTTGCAGACCGCCTCGACCTGCTGGCGGGGGCCACCCGCAGAGCTCGCGGCGGCAGCGACAGCTTCGACGATCCTCACTACGACATCGTCCAGTAGCTCCAAAAAGAGAGCTCGCTTGGACTTGAAGTGCTGGTAGAGGAGTGGTTTTGTGACCCCGGCCTCGTGGGCGATGTCGTCCATCGTCGTCGCGTCGAGCCCTGATCGGGCAAAGGACGCCAGGGCTACATCGAGCAGCTGGCGCCTGCGGCTGGCAGCTGCAAGGCGCGGTCTTCTCGGGATGACGACGCGGGTCATCGTGGTCACAATCCCAGATCGTAGTTTTGGCGCCGCGGGCGAAGCCACGAATCGGCTTCAGTCGGCACTTGCCAGCCATCTCCTTAGTCGAGCGGGCAGATCTGCGAGCGAGAAGAGCGCTCGCGCAACTGCCTGGTTGCGGTCGAGGAGAGCTTCATCGGGCCTCGCAAGCCATCTCGCCAACGGTGCGGGGTCGTCCGCGTCGAACCACTGGAAGCCAAGGTTGCGAAGCTCTTTGCCGACCGGATAAGTCCCGATCGCAAGCGGTCGGCGGTGCAGGGCCGACTCGACACTCGGGTTGCCGAATCCTTCCCAGGTGGAGGGCAAGGTGACGACATCACAAGCTGCATACGCGTCCGCCATCGTCGCGTCTGGCAGCGCGGGTCCCAAGATCACCTTGGTCTTAGCCCGGGCGGTATCGACGAGCCGGGCGAGCTCGCGGTCATAGCCGTCCTCGGGCGGTCCCAAGAGCCAGTAGACGGCGCCGAGAGCTATCGCGAGCCGTAAGCCGCCGGCGACGTTCTTGCGAGCGATGGCCCTGGTCGGCTGGAGGATAACGAGCTCGTCCTCTCCAATGCCGAGCGCGGCGCGTCCTTGAGTTCGTGCACCGCGAGGAGGGTTGGGATCGAAGCAGTTGTAGAAGACCTCGGCCTTGATGCCGCGAGCGGACAGCTCACGTCTGGACCTGGCGTTGATGCAGACGTGACGCCAGGCTGGATCGGTCGGCGGTGACCCGAAGCGCTCTAGCTGGGGTCGTTGCCAGGCGAGATCGTGATGGCGCAAGATCGCCGGGCGGCCCCGCAGGACCTCGGCAACGACCCGACCGGCGACCGGGTTCAACGGAAGCGAGCAGAGGTTCTCGACAAGCACCACGTCGGCACCTTCTAGTGCGTCTTGCACCTGCGCGCGCAACGAATCGACGTCGGTGACCTCCCCGCCCATAGCAAGGCCGGGCACCAACCGGTCGGCAGCGCCGCCGCCGGCCACCGTCGTCACCTCGAAGCCAAGCTCGCCCAGGGCCCAGGCCCATTTGGAGGCTTCCACCGAGACCCCGTCCTGGCCGCCGAGTCGGTACGAGACGATGGCCAGCGTGCCGGGGGCTTGGATGCGCACGCTGGCACCGTAGTAGGCCCGGTTCGAGACACCGCTCCAAGGCGGCCCACCGGCTCGCGACGCGAACCTTTTGCGAGCCCAGTCGCCAGGCTCTAGAACTTTGGGGTGCAAAAAAGGGCGTTGATCACCGGCATCACCGGTCAGGATGGTTCCTATCTCGCGGAGTGGCTGTTGTCGCAGGGCTACGAGGTGGTCGGGATGCTCCGACGCTCGAGCACCGTCAATTTCGAGCGCATCGCTCATATCCAGGACAGCTTGACCCTTGTGTCAGGCGATGTCCTCGACGAGGGCTCGATCATCGAGGTGCTGCGCGAGCAGCGTCCAACCGAGGTCTACAACCTTGCCGCCCAGTCCTTCGTGCAGACCTCCTGGGGCCAGCCGGTCCTTACGGGCGAGGTGACAGCGCTCGGGGTCACTCGCGTGCTCGACGCGATCAGGCTCACCAATCCCGAGATCCGCTTCTACCAAGCGAGCTCGTCTGAGATGTTCGGCAAAGTGCGAGAGGTTCCCCAGACAGAGCACACGCCCTTTTATCCCCGCAGCCCCTACGGGGTGGCCAAGGTGTACGGCCACTGGATCACCGTGAACTACCGAGAGAGCTACGGCATGCACGCGTCCTCCGGGATCTTGTTCAACCACGAGAGCCCGCGCCGAGGCCTCGAGTTCGTGACGCGCAAGGTCACCAACAGCGTCGCTCGGATCAAGCTCGGCCTCGACAGCGAGCTGCGCCTCGGCAACCTCGACGCGAAGCGCGACTGGGGATATGCGGGCGACTACGTGCAGGCGATGTGGTTGATGTCCCAGCAGGACGAGCCGGGCGACTTTGTCGTCGCCACCGGCGAGACCCACTCGGTGCGCGAGCTTTGCGATGTCGCTTTCTCGAGAGTAGGCCTGAGCTACGAGGACTACGTCCGCGTCGACGAGCGCTTCATGCGGCCGGCAGAGGTCGACTTCCTCGTCGGCGACGCATCCAAGGCCCACGACAAGCTCGGATGGCGGACGACGGTCGAGTTCTCCGGGCTTGTTGAGGCAATGGTCGACGCGGATATCGACTTGTTGCGCCGGCAGGTCTCTTGAGCTGGCTCGGCACTAGCGGGACCGCAGCGCCGTAGGCAGGGGTGTTCCCGGGGAGGTTCCGGCGTTCTCCGGGCGACCCGCGTGACCTGGGCATCGGCCGGCCCGTAACATGGTCGATCTCCATGACGCCCGCTGTCCGTCTCCACGAGGCCGTCGCGCTTGCCGGCCGTTTTCCTCTCCTCGCCGGAGCTTGCCTGGAAGTCAGCGAAGGCGAGGTGGTACACCTTCGCGGCCCTAACGGGGCTGGCAAGACAAGCCTGTTGAAGGTGCTCGCCGGTCTGCTGGCAGTGCACTCGGGTGAGGCGAGTGTGCTCGGGCGGGACCTCGTCGCCGATCGGCGCGCGGTCCGACGTGAGGTCGGCATGCTCGGGCACGAGTCGTTCCTCTACGAGGAGCTCACAGTGGAGGAGAACCTGCGCTTTGCAGTGCGGGCGGCGCGCAGGCCGGAAAAGGCGATCGCGGACGTGCTCGATCAGCTCGGATTCGCTGGCCGCCTCGCCGCCACACCCGTGGGACGCTGCTCGGCGGGCCAAAGGCGCCGGGCGTCGCTCGCGGTCCTGGTTGCCCGGGGGGCCCGGCTCTGGCTCTTGGACGAGCCTCATGCCGGCCTCGACCAGGAGGGCAGGGACCTCCTTGACGAGCTGCTGGTGGGCTCGCGGGTGGCGGGACGCACAGTCGTGTTCGCCTCGCACGAGCACGAGCGTGCCGAGGCCATTTCCGACCGGATCATCCATTTGGCCGGCGGACGGGTCGTCGAGCCACCCGAGTCGTCCACCAAGGCCGCTGCGTGCGAGGTGGAGGCGACCGCCCATGTTGCGTGACGCTGCTCTAGTGGCGGGCAAGGATTTGCGCATCGAGATGCGTTCGCGCGTCGGACTCAATCAGATCGGGCCGTTCGCGATCGCGGTCTTGTTGCTGTTCGGCCTGGCGCTCGGGCCTGACCACGCAGTCCTGGCGCCTGCTTCAGCGGGCTTGTTCTGGGTCGCCGTGCTTCTCTCGACGCTTCTCGGCGTGCAGCGCAGCTATGCGATCGAGTCGGCCGATGCCGCCAGGGACGGTTTGCGACTCTCGGGTCTTGACCCGGCGGGGATCTTTCTCGGCAAAACAGGTGCTGTCGCGGCCCAGCTCCTCGTGCTCGAAGCCGTGCTCAGCATCGGGGTCGCGCTGTTATACGGGGCACACCTTTCCGGCGGCCTGGTCCTGAGCGCAACATGCGCGGCCGGCACCTTGGGCCTAGCTGCGGTCGGAACTCTCTACGGTGTGGTCGCCTCTGGACTGCGTACGCGAGAGACCTTGCTGCCGCTTTTGTTCCTGCCCGTTGTGGCTCCTGTGCTCCTCGCGGCGACAAAGGCGTGGGACGAGGCCCTTGCCGGCACCCCGAGCCGAGCCGACGGTTGGCTCGAGCTTCTTGTGGTGTTCGCCGTTTTATATATTGCGATCGGGACGGTCGCCTTCGGGCCGCTGCTGGAGGACGGATGACCACGTCGAGGGCCGAAGTGGGCGAGGGCCGCAGCGTCCCGCTCAGCATGCTAGGAGCCGTTGCGGTCGCGGGCGTGGTGGCGACGGTCTGGCTGGGCCTGTTCGTGACGCCGCCTGATCGATTCATGGGCAACCTCGTGCGTCTGCTCTATGTCCATCCGCCCATGGCCTGGGTTGCCTTTCTTGCCTACGGGGTCGCCAGTCTTTCGAGCCTTCTCTATCTGTGGCCGAGGACGAGGGCGGAGCACTTCGACCGAATCGCGGGAGCCTCGGCAGAAGTCGGTGTCGTCTTCACGGGTCTCACGCTCGTCTCCGGGTCGATCTGGGGGCGTCCGACCTGGGGCGCATGGTGGGTGTGGGATCCGCTCCTTACGACTACGGCACTACTTTTCGTGCTCTACCTCGGTTATCTGGCGCTTAGGCGAGTGCCCGGCGAGTTCGACGTCCGAGCTCGCCGGTCCGCCATCGCAGCCCTGATCGCCTTTGTGGACGTGCCCATCGTCTACTTCTCGGTCGAGTGGTGGCGCAGCTTGCACCAGGCGCCGACGGTGCTGAACCCGACGACTCACAAGACCTACGTGCACGGCTCAATGGCCTGGACGTTGTTGTTGGGCTTTGTGTCTTTCACACTCGTCTACATATGGCTTACGGCGCACCGCTACCACCTCGCCAAGTTGCAGGACCTGGAGGACACCGAGGGCCTCCAGGCGGCGCTGAGAGAACGCCGTGCGGAGGGCGAGGTCGGATGAACGGATACGTCGAAGCGGGGTACGTGGTCGTGCTCGGCACGCTCGGCACTTACGGGTTCAGCTTGATAATTCGTGAGCGCGCTGCGCGCCGTCGCGTGGGCGCGCGAGCGGTTCCTCGGTCTCCTGGCGACCCTACGGGCGAGGCTCCTGCCTCGAGGGGCGGGGCACCCGGAGGGGTCAGCGCGCGATGACAGAGCTCTCGACGACCGGCCACCTCGGTCGCCTACCGGGTGGCGGTGCCGCGGACCTTGTCGGATCGGAGGAGGAGCTCAGTTCAGGCGAGGCAGGCGCGGCCCCGCTCGGGCCGAGCCGCCAGGCCAAGGCGCCCAGCCCCGAGCAACGGCGCCAGCGCAGGCGGCTCGGAGTCGTCGGGCTTGTCATCGTGGCCGCGATCGGGTTCCTTGTCTTTAAGGGGATCACTTCGGCGATCGTGTTCTTCAAGACGGCGAATGAAGCCGTCGCTCAGCGGGTCGCGCTCGGCAACAGCACCTTTCAGCTCGAGGGCATGGTCCTGCCCGGGACCGTCCACACCGTTCGCGCGCAGGCGGGGACGAGGGTCTCTTTTGTCGTCGAATCGAGCGGAGTCAAGGTCGCGGTCACCAACACCGGTTCACCGCCCCAGCTCTTCCAGCCCGGGATCCCTGTCATCGTCGTCGGCCACTTCGTTGGCTCGAGCGACCGCTTCGCCTCGGATCAGATCCTCGTCAAGCACTCCAACAGTTACATCGCCGCGTACCCAAATCGGGTCAAGGCACTGAACGGGACGAAGCGATGAACGCCGTCCTCGGATCGGTCGGGGTCGCCCTCGGCCTGCTCGCATCCGTGGCGGGCATGGTTACGGTCGGGTTTGGCCTTTTGACCGGCCGCCCGACTTTGTACCGCCACGCCCGTTCATTTGCTCTCTGGGTCCTTGTCGGTGCAGTCGTGTCGACCGTCGCCATGGAACGGGCGCTGTTGCTGCACGACTTCTCGATCGGTTTCGTGGCGGCGAACAACAGCCGCGAGACGCCGCTTTTGTACTCGATCACCGGCATGTGGTCGGCTCTGCAGGGCTCGATCCTGCTCTGGGCACTCATTCTCGCTGGCTATTTGGCCGCGATGACGCACGCGTTTCGCACACGGGCCGCCGATCCGCTCGTGGCGTGGTCGAGCCTGATCGGCCTCGGCGTCGCGGTGTTCTTCTTCGCCCTCATGGCTGGGCCGGCGAACCCGTTCGCACACGTCGTCGGTGCGGTCCCCGCCGACGGATCTGGGCCCAACCCGCTCTTGCAGGACAACCCGCTCATCGCATTCCACCCGGTCTTGTTGTACCTGGGCTTTGTCGGCTTCACCGTGCCCTTCTCGTTCGCGATCGCGACGCTTGTGACCGGGCGGTTCAACGAGGGCTGGCTCTCGGCGACACGCCGCTGGACGCTGTTCGCGTGGGCGTTTTTGACCATCGGGATCATGCTTGGCGCGTGGTGGTCCTACCAGGTCCTCGGCTGGGGAGGCTTTTGGGGATGGGACCCGGTCGAGAACGCCGCCTTGTTGCCTTGGCTATGCGGTACGGCCTACCTGCACTCGGTGATGGTCCAAGAGCGCCGCGGGCTGATGCGGGTCTGGAACCTGTCGCTTCTCATCGCTGCCTTTTCGCTCACGATCCTCGGCACCTTCCTCACCCGCTCGGGTGTGCTGGTCTCGGTGCACTCGTTTTCCAACTCGAACGTGGGACCGCTGTTGCTCGGATTTTTCGGGCTTGTCGTCGCGCTCGGGGTGGGGTTGATCGCGTGGCGCGGCGACAAGCTGCGCTCACCGGGCACGATCGACGCGGCGGTGTCGAGAGAAGGCGCCTTTTTGGTCAACAACCTCCTCTTTGCGGGCTTTGCCCTCGTCGTGCTCTTGGGCACGGTCTTCCCCCTCCTCGTCGAGGCCATGAACGGCCAGCAGGTGACCGTCGGGAGGCCTTACTTCGACACGATGACGCTTCCTCTCGGACTCGCCTTGTTGTTCTTCATGGCCGTGGCACCGGCGCTTCCCTGGCGCAAAGCAGGCACGGGAGTGCTGCGCCGGCGCCTAGCGGTGCCGGCATGGACCGCGGTCGGGGTTGTCTTGGTCTGCGTTCTGTCGGGGGTACGCGGGTTCACGCCGTTGTTGGCTTTTGCTCTGGGCGGCTTTGCCGGCGCGAGCGCCCTGCGCCAGCTCGTGCTAGCGGCCCTGGTGTCGCGACGCGCGGGAGTGGGAGCCTGGCGGGCGCTTTTCGGGCGTGCCAACGGCGGGATGATCGTGCATCTCGGCGTTGTCATCGTCGCTGTCGCCCTCGCGGCGGCGACGTCTTATGGGCAACGTACCCAGCTTGTGCTCAAAGCCGGCCAGTCCGTCCGCTACGACGGCCATGTCTTTACCTACGTGGGCACCAAGCAGTTCAGCCTCCCGAACAAAGCCGGAGAGATCGCGACTGTCCTTGTGGACCGAGCCCCGTTCCACCCGGCGATAAGCGTCTTTCCTGGAAGCGAGGGCATCGGTACCCCGGCCGTCGACTCCTCGGTGCGCGAGGACACCTATTTGACACTCGCCGATGTCAGCTTGTCCGGTGCAGGCTCGGCGACGATCGACGTTGTGATCCAGCCGATGGTGATGTGGCTCTGGGTCGGCGGGATCGTCACGGCCTTCGGCGCCGTGCTGGCCGCCATTCCGAGCCGTCGTCGCCGCGGCTCTGGTGCACGACGCGGGCTTTATGAGCAGAGCGAGACCTCCGCCGGGCCACAGCCGGGCGGGCCCGGTTCGCGCAGCGCCGGCACTCCACAGGACATGGTCCGGGGTGCATCCGGCGAGCAGCCGCCCGCACGAGTCGGCGCGGGGACAGGACTGTGAGCGCCGCAGGGCGGGGCGGGATGAAGCTTGCCCGCTGGGCCGCGTGCGCCGTCGGCCTCGTCGCTTTGGTGTTGGTCGCCGTGCTGGCGAGCCGGCCCGCGGCGACACAGACGACCTCGAGCCCTCTGATCGGAGAGCCTGCCCCGCCAGTTGTTGGCCACGACCTTTCTGGCGGTGTCGCTTCACTCTCGAAGCTGCGGGGTCGCTTCGTGGTTCTGAACTTCTTCGCCAGCTGGTGCCCGCCGTGTCGCAGCGAATCACCCCAGCTCGTGAAGTTCGCCTACAGCCACCCCGCCGGAAAACAGGTCGCGGTGCTGGGCGTGGTCTACGGCGACACGGCTTCGAACGCGGCCGTTTTCGAACGCCAGGTTGGTGCCACCTGGCCCTCGGTCGTCGACCCGGGCGAGAAGATCGCGATCAGCTACGGCGTGGACGATCCACCCCAGTCCTTCCTCATTTCGCCCGAGGGCCGTGTCGTCGACCGGATCCTCGGAGGAGTCACGCTGAGCGGCCTCGACCGGCTTGTCGAGCACGCCGTGGCGGCCCAGTTGTGACCGTGGCGCTGGGCCAGGACAAAAGGCGCGCCGAGCAAGTACGTGGCGCCGGTGCTTTCGTGCTGTCAGCGCTTTGTTCACGCGCGGCGTGGGCGGTCATTGCCGTCGTCGCCGCCGTGGCGCTCGCAGTGGGAAGCGTTCATCCGGGCGAGCCGAGCTCGGCGGCGCGGATCGCCTACCTCGACAGCGTCATAAAGTGCCCGAGCTGTGTCGACCTCTCGATAGCCCAGTCCGACGCCCCGATCGCGCTCGGGCTTCGCGCTGAGGTTGGGACATGGGTGCACGAGGGCCTGAGCGACTCCCGGATCGAGCAGCTAGTGGTCGCCCGTTTCGGCGAGGAGGTGCTCCTCGTCCCTTCCGGCTCGGGTGCTGACGTTTTTTTGTGGGCGGTCCCCGTCGCAGTACTCGCGATCGCGGTGGGTGTGCTCGGAGCGTACCTGTGGAGCCGCCGACGCCTCGAGGATGTCACGTGAGCCTCAGGCGCCCGCTCACACGCCAGGACCACGGCCAGGGTGCTTCGCGTTCGAACCCTGGGCTTTTGGAGGAACGTTTGTTCCTGGTCCGCTCGATCGAAGACCTGGACCAAGAGCGCGCGACCGGAGCGCTCGACGAGGAGGACTTCGCCATCTTGAGGGCCAGATACAGCCGGCGGCTGGTCGAGGTCGAAGAGGCGATCGCCCGGGCCGCCGGCGGGCCTGCGACGAGCCGAGGAGCAACCAACGGTGAGGACCCGCCGCACCCGCACCGGCTGCGGCGAAGGCTCGGGTACAGGCGCGTGCGCCTCGGGGTCGCGATCGCTGCAGCGTGCTGTTTCGTGGTGGCCGCGGGCTTGCTGGCGGCCTCGGTCGCCGGCGTTCGCCTTCCGGGTGAGTCGGCGACCGGCTCTATCTCTCTTTCTACGGCCCAACAGGAACAAGAGACCCTCGATCGAGCCGCGGTGCTGGGCAGCGAGGGCCAGGCTGCCGAGGCCGTCCAGCTTTACAACGAGGTGCTGCGATCCGACCCGAACCAGCCTGATGCGCTTACCTACGGGGGCTGGCTGATCCGTCTCGCGGGCTTGTCGTCGAAGAACCAGCTCGTGCTCGCCAAAGGGGACGCCTCTGTCGCTCGGGCAGTGAAGGTCGCGCCTGGCTACCCCGATGCTCACGCCCTGCTGGGAGTGATCCTCTATGAGGACTTTGCCCGGCCCGTAGATGCGGTGGTGCAGTTTCGAGACGCGCTCCGGGTCGGAGCTTCGAAGAACCTGCTCGCCTCTGTGGCGCCCACCGCAAAGAGGGCCTTTGCTGCTGCCAAGCAGGCTTTGCCCGCTTCCTACTCAGCAGCTTTGAGAGCGGCAGCGGGAGCGGGCTGAGACTGAGCCCCCTTTGTCACGGCTTGGCTGAACCGAGGGCCCGCAGGCGCTCCACCACCGCGGGGAAGGCCGCCGCGAACGCCGCAACGTCATCGTCGGTCGACGGCCAGCCGACCGAGAGCCGAAGCGACCGGTCGGGATCGACGCCCATGGCGGCGAGCACGGGGGAGGGTTCTATCGACTCAGACGAGCAGGCCGAACCCGAGTGCGCCGCGATCCCTGCCCGGTCCAGGCCGAGCAGCACCGCCTCTGCGAGGACGCCCCCAACCGCGACATTGACGATGTGAGGCACCCGTGTCACGGTGTCTCCGAGCGGCTCGACACCACCGAGCGAGGTGGCGGCCTCTAGCAGCGCCCGGGTGAGACGCCAGGCGGTCGCCTCTTCGGTTTCTAGACGCCCGGTCTCGCAAAGCGCAGCGGCAGCCGCGCCGAGACCCACGATCCCGAGCACGTTCTCGGCGCCTGCTCGTCGTGCCCGCTCTTGCGCACCACCGATGAGAAAGGGCGCGAGGCGCATCCCCTTCTTGACATAGAGAGCGCCGCTGCCGGGCGGCCCTCCGAGTTTGTGCCCGCTCGTCGAGACGAAGTCGGCCCCGAGCGCATCGAGCTCGACCCGGAGGTGCCCGAGCGCCGCCGATGCATCGATGTGCACGGGCACGCCCGCGGCTCGACACAACGTCACGACCTCGGTCACGGGCTGAACAGTCCCGACCTCGTGGCTGGCCCATTGGCAGTTCACAAGCGCGCTCGGGCCGCCGCGGACAGCGAGGAGTGACTCCAGGTGGTCGAGATCGATCCGGCCGAGAGAGTCCACCCCCAGCACCGTGACAGGCCCATGGCGCTCGGCCGCCTCGCGCACGCAGGAGTGCTCGACGTTCGCGCAGATCATCGGTGCACCGGGGCGGGCTGCGCCGGCGGCGAACACGGCCGTGTTGGCGGCCTCGGTGCCGCCGCTTGTGAACACGACCCGGCTGGGCGTCGTGGCCCAAAGCACCGCCACGGCCTCGCGCGCCCGTTCGATGGCGTCGCGTACGACATGACCTTCGACGTGCACCCGAGCAGGGTCACCGCTATGACGTTCCTCGATCCAGGCCGTAATGGCCCGTGCCGCTTCAGGGCGAAGCGGTGCACTCGAAGCGTGGTCTAAGTAGTGGCGTTCGCCCGAGTGATCGTGCACCGGACCGAGCAGGTCCGCTTCAGCCCGCGACTGTGGAGCAGGCTTCGTCACCGCGGGCGCGCGACGAGAACTGCACCGGCACGCTGTCGCCGCAAAGGCCATTGAGAAGGCCCTCGACCAGTCCCCGGTCGGCCGCGCAGAGCACTGGGTGGTCGATGGCGGCCGCGCCGAAGGGACAGTGGTCCCGCACGATCGTGTTTGGCAGGCCGGCCGCCCCGGCATGGGCAGCGAAGCCCTGAGCAGTCAGGGCGTGGGCAACCGACTGCATAGCCGAGCGGAGCGACCTCGGTGCGTCCCCTGGGGCCATCTGCTGCGCGAGGGAGCGACCGTACTGCTCACCGACCTCGTGGGCGATCTGCTCGGCCTGGGCAGGCTCGACTATGGCCAGGAGGCGTCCCAGCAGCGCTAACAGCAGGTCGTCGCGAAGCGCCGGTACCGAGGCCGTCGTGTCGCCGACGCCCGAGAGGTACCGCTTGGAGGGCCGCCCGACCCCGGCGTTGCCGCGGTCGACGTAGACATCGAGGTAACCGCCGGCTGCCAACTTGTCGAGGTGGTGACGAGCGACGTTAGGGTGAAGGGCGAAGTGATCGGCCACCTCCGAGGCCGTGACCCCGTGACGCTCACGTGCGTACAGGTAGATCTGGCGCCTGGTCGCGTCGCCGAAGGCGGAAGTGATCGCGGCTACTGTCGCAGAAAAGCCCTCGTCAGTGATCGCAGGTCGTTGTGCCTGGCGGGTGCCTTCACTCACAACGTTATGGTACCGGTGGCCGTCGCGGGGACGGGCACGGGACCGCGATTACCCGAGGACGCGAATGATCCGGTTCCGAAAAGCAAGATGACGACTCCCGACATCTCCCTCGAGGAGGCTCTGCGCGCCGTAGTCGACCCGGGACTGTTCCACACTCTGGGCGAGCTGGGGACGCTCCGCTCTTTGGAGGCTGGCCCGGGCGGTAGCGCGGTTGTCATCGCCGTGCCGGCGGCCGGGCACCCGGCAGAGCGCGAGCTTGTGAGCGAGCTCGAAAGCACTATCGCGGCCTTCGGCGGCGCCCCTGGGGAGGTGAGTTTCGTAAACATGACCGAGGCCGAGGAATCCGAGCTTGCCTCTAGGTTGCACGAGCTCGGGCGCACTGCGGCCCAGGCCGTCGGTGAGCACGCGCACGATCACAGTGGTCCGAGCACGCGTGCGAACCCGTTCGCGGACAAGTCCTCGCACACCCGAGTCATCGCCGTCTCGTCCGGCAAGGGCGGGGTCGGCAAGTCGACCGTAACTGTCAATCTGGCCGTCGCCCTCGCCCGCAAAGGGGCGTCGGTGGCCATCTTGGACGCGGACGTCTACGGCTTCTCAATCCCCTCCATGTTGGGGATCGACCGTCCCCCGAGCATGGTCGGCGATCTTCTCGTCCCACCGGTGGCCCACGGGGTGCGTTGCATCTCGATGGGCTTTTTCGTTGAGGAGGACCAAGCGGTCATGTGGCGCGGGCCCATGCTGCACAAGGCCCTGGAGCAGTTCCTCGTCGATGTCCACTGGGGCCCCCTCGATTTTCTCGTTCTCGACCTGCCGCCCGGCACCGGTGATGTGGCGATGTCGATCGCCCAGTTCGTTCCCCGGGCCGAGGTGCTGGTCGTGACCACGCCCCAGCCCGCTGCTGAGCGGGTCGCCCAGCGCTCGGCCGTGCTTGCCCGTCAGCTCCGCCTGCCCGTGAGGGGGGTAGTGGAGAACCAGTCCTGGTTCACCGGCGAGGACGCAAAGCGTTACGAGCTGTGGGGCAGTGGTGGTGGCGAGGAGCTGGCGAAGTCGCTCGGCGTTGCCTTGCTGGCGCAGATCCCCTTTCTGCCCGTGTTGCGCCGCGCCGGGGACCTCGGGGTCCCGGTCGCGGCCTTCGAGCCGGAGGGTGAGGCCGGGCTTGCCTTCGCCGCGCTTGCCGAGCGGGTCGTGGCTCTCGGGCCCGGGCGGGTATACCGCTCGGAACTTTCGGTCAACTGAGCCCACCGCGGGCCTCGCCGAGCGGAGAGTGTCACAGCTTGCCCGTAGCCTAAAAGGCGTGCAGACGGCATCCTTGTCGGTGATGAGTGAGCAGTCGCGGCGGTGGGCATCGACGATGCGGGGTCACCCGCTAACAGACCCGGGAATCCGGACGGCTCACAACCCGCCCGTGTCCGTCGAGGGCGCATTCCTCGGGGGGCCGTCCTTCGAGGGCTCGCGAGGCTCGGGGCCGGTCGGCGTGCTCGACCGTGTGGAGCGTGAGGCCGAACAGGAGTGGCTCCTCGCGCCCGGTGCCACCCGCGCGATCGGGCCGGGCCGGCGCGCCTTGGAGGAGGTAGCCGATCCCTGGCGGACTTGTTTTGAACGCGATCGCGACCGGATCATGCACTCGCCAGCTTTCCGGCGCTTGGCCGGCAAGACTCAGGTCTTCATCTTCCCCGCTGACCACCAGCGCACGCGGCTCACCCACGCCCTCGAGGTCGAGCAGGTCGCGGGCGCGATCGCTCGGGCCTGCCGGCTGAATGTGCCCCTGACCGAGGCGATCGCCCTCGGCCACGACTGCGGGCACGGCCCCGGCGGGCACGCGAGCGAGGAAGCGCTCTCGCCGTTTTTGCCCGAGGGCTTCGACCACGCTGTCTGGGGTGCGGACATCACCGCCGCTCCGCTCAACCTTTGTGTTGAAACGCTGGACGGGATTCGCAACCATTCCTGGTCGCGGCCGACTCCCTCGACGCCCGAGGGTGAAGTTGTCGCACTCGCGGACCGGATCGCCTACTGCGCGCATGACCTCGAGGACGCCGTGCACGCGAGGATCGTGACGAGCGAGGAGCTGCCAGGAGTCGTGGTGGGGCGTTGCGGCACCACGCGGGGAGCTCAGTTGGATGCCTTCGTGACCGACGCCGTCACGACGACGCTCTCCTCGGGCACGGTCGCGATCTCCGAGTCCATGGGCGAGGCGCTTGAGGTGCTACGCCGGTTCAACTATGAACGCATCTACCTTCGCCCGGCCTCGGTCGAGCAGTCGACAGCAGTCGTCGAGCTGTTGCGCGCCCTCGTCGAGCATTACATTGCGAGCCCCGGCGGCATCCCCGGCAGCGCAGAACTCGTGGCCGGAGGACCCGACACGGTCCGAGCTGCTGTCGGGTACGTGAGCGGAATGACTGATCGATTCGCGTGCACGCGGGCAGTCGAGCTCTTCGGACAGCGTGCTGCCGTACTAGTCCAGGCCATGAAGCCCTTGTGACAGACGGCCGAGCTCACCGTCTGGTTTGTCAGCCGGGAGAAGACCCGCGCCGCCAAGCGGCCTAACAAGCGCGCGGACATCTCGGCGTGGTTTGGACCGAGCCTTGGCAAACATCTAAACCCGAGCCCGCGAGGCGCTGAGACGCCAGTAGGGGCTCGGGGCAACGGAGCAAACGAGCCAGCAGCCATGGTGAACCGCGGCGGGTGACCGGTCCCCTACGATGACGCGCAAGCGGAAGGAGCACTTGCGTGGACGTGCGCATCGGGATCATCCATTCGGTGAGAGAGCTCGACATCGACCTCCCAGAGGGGACCAAGCACGACAAGATCGTCGCGGACGTCGAGAAGGCTCTGGCTCAGCCTGATGGCGTGCTCTGGCTGGCAGACAAGCGCGGTCGCGAGTACGCGGTCGCTACGGCCAAGATCGCCTATGTCGAGATCGGCGACGCGGGCCAGGATCGGCGCGTCGGCTTCGGCACCTCTTGACGTCTGAGCTCGGTGGCCGAGCTTCTCTCCTACAAGCTTCTCTTCGTCACCGGTAAGGGCGGTGTTGGAAAGACCACGGTCGCGGCTGCCGTCGCCCTGTTGGCGAGCGAGCACGGTCTGCGCACACTTGTGTGCGAGGCCGAGCCCAAAGGAGACCTCGCCCGCGCCTATGAGTGCGGGCCGACGCCGTTTTCAGGCCGGCGCGTTAGCGACGGACTCGTGGCGATGTCGATGGACACCGAGGCGTCACTTCGCGAGTACCTGCGTGTCGTGGCCAAGGTGCCGACTGTCGGCCACATCGGGCCGGTCGCGAGAGCGTTCGACTTTGTTGCAACTGCAGCACCTGGGATCAGGGAGATCCTGACAGTCGGCAAGCTGTGCTTTGAGGTGAGAGAGGGCCATTACGACCTCGTCGTTGTCGACGCCTCCTCCACAGGCAGCGTCGTCGGCCAGCTTGCGGCACCGACAGGCATCAACGAGCTGATCCGCGTCGGCGTCGTCAGGTCCCAGACTGACTGGATACTGGAGATCCTCGGTGACCCAGTGCGCACCGGAGCGGTGCTGGTCACCACTCCCGAGGAGATGCCCGTGACCGAGGCGCTCGATCTCGCGGGGCGCCTCGCCACCGAGACGCCCGTGCATCTCGCATGCGTCGTGGCCAACCGGGTCCTGCCGGAGCTGTTCGGCCGAGCCGAGGAGCAGATCTTCAACGAGCTCAGCCGTCCGGCCCGTCTCGAGGTGCTGTCGAAACAGCTCGAGGTGCCCCGCGAGCTCGTCGAAGACGTACTTGCGGCGGCCCGTCTTGCTGTCACGGTGCGACGCGACGGTGTCGCCCACCTGGAACGTCTGAGGGCCGAGATCGCTGCGGAGGTTCCCCTTTTGTACCTGCCGTACCTGTTCGCACGCTCCCACGGTCTGCGTGCGGTGCGCCAGGTGGCCAGGGCGCTGTCGGAGGAGCTGGTGACTTGAGCTGGCCCGAGCCCCGACGGGGCGCCCGCCTCCGGGCCTTCCAGCCCGCCGGGGCTGGGCGGACCGTGCCTTTGAGCGCGGCCGAGCGGACCCGCCATTTAGAGCAGCTCCTCGCTGCGAAAGAGATCGTCGTTGCCTGCGGGCCAGGTGGGGTTGGCAAGACGACCATCTCGGCCTCACTGGCCGCCACGGCGGCCGCCCGGCTCGGTGGTCGGGTGCTCGTGCTAACCGTCGACCCGGCCCGGCGCCTTGCGGACGCGCTTGGGATCGGCGGCCTCGGCAACGAGGCCCGCCGCGTGCCGGATGAGGCGTTCGCCGAGGCCGGCTTGCGCCCGAAAGGCGAGCTCTACGCCGCCATGTTGGACATGACAGAGTCCTGGGACGCGCTCGTGCGAAGGCATGCGCCCGACCCGGCGACGGCGGACGAGATCGTCTCGAACCCCCTTTATCGCAACATCACCCGGCGTTTTTCCCAGAGCCACGACTACATTGCCATGGAGCGGCTCTACGAGCTCCACGAGCAAGGCGACTATGACCTTCTTGTGGTGGACACCCCGCCCTCGCTGAACGCTCTCGATCTCCTCGACGCTCCCGGCCGCATGGCCGAGTTCTTCTCCTCGAGACTGCTGCGTTGGCTCATCGTCCCTTACCGCTCGCGTCTTGTGAACCTGGCCTCGCGGCCGTTCTATCAGGTTGCCGACCGGATTCTCGGCAGCCAGTTCCTCGAGGACCTGGCTGGTTTCTTCATCCTTTTCCAGACGATGAGGGACGGCTTTGTCGCCCGAGCCGAGGCAGTGAACCAGCTCCTGCGTGACGTTCGCACAACCTTCGTGGTCGTGACCACGCTCGAAGCGGTGCCCGCAGTCGACGCTGAACAGCTCATCGAGAGCCTGCGCGACCGGCGCCTCAATCTCGGGCTGCTCGTGTGCAACAGGGTTTTGCCCGGTTCGTTCTCCGATCCGCCCGTCGCCCGTGCAGCCGAGGCGTTGGGGCAGTGCTCGGGCGAGCTCGCGGACCAACTCGCCGGCCGCCTGCCGCTCGACAAGACGAGCGGCAGCCGCCCTGCGCCCGAGATGGTGGCAAGGGTGCTGAACGAGGTCGCCCGCAGCTTCGCCAACTTCCGCCTCGTGGCTACGCGCGAGGCGGAGTTGTTGGGCGAGCTCTCCGCCGCACACGAGGTGACCACGAGCGTTCCCTATCACCCCGGCCATGTCACGGACCTGCGCGGGCTTCTCGAGGTCGGTGCGAAGATCTGGGGAGACGAGGACGACCTCGCGGTCACAGTCGCGTCGGCGCGCAGGCCGAGGGCGCGGCGAAGCCCGGGCGGGGAGGAGATCGATGACTGAGATCGTGAACCTCGGGGCCTACAGGCCCCGCAAACGAGACGACCACGGGGCGGGGGAGACAGGACCATGAACCCCGCACTCGACCCGCTGCCGCTCGAGCTGATCCCGGCCCCGGACCTCATCCGCCGTTACACCTCTTTCGAGGTCCCCCAACGGCTCCACCTGGAGAGCCTGATGGCGTCATGGAGCCTCCTCGCCGATCTGTCTTTCTCGGACCTGCTGCTTTTTGCGCCCGTGACCCGAGACGGTGGGGAAGCCGAGGAGGCCTCACCTGGTCCCGAGGCCTCCGAACGCGCTGCGCACGGCGGCCACGAGGCCAGCTTCGAGCCGCCTTTGCCCGACGCGTCGGGCGCTTTTGTGGTGCTCGGCCAGATCCGGCCCACGACGAGCCAGACGCTTTATGAGAGCGACCTCGTCGGCCAGGTCCAGCCGACCCAGCGTCTGCTCAACATGCTGGAGGCGTACCACTCCGGAGTCATCATCCGCGCCGAGCAGCCGAGCGCCTTCGGTGACGGCCTCGTGCGCATCACCCACATTCCCGTGCGTTACCGGGGCAAGGTGCTCGGGGTGCTCTGCCGGGTGTGGTCGCCGTGGACGACTCGGCGCAGAGGCACATTGGAACGGGTGTACCTGGAGCTTTTCGAGCGCCTGTCGGTCATGGTCGCCGACGGGTTGTTCCCTTTCGCGGACGACGAAGCCGCCGTGGAAGAAGCGCCTCGCGTGGGCGACGGCGTCCTTGTCATCGACGCCCACGAGCGCATCACCTTCGCGTCCCCAAACGCCGTGAACGCCCTGCACCGCGCCTCGATCACATCAGCCATCGTGGGCTCGAGCCTCGCCAGGCTTGGGCTAGAGACCTCGGCTGTAGACGAGGCGTTCGCTAACAAGCTGCCAGCGATCGAGGAGGTCGAGCGTCGCCCTGACGTCATGTTGATGGTCCGCTGCATCCCGCTCATCGCAAGGGGTGAGGTGACAGGGGCGGCCATCTTGCTTCGCGACGTGACGGACCTGCGCCGGCGGGACCGGCTCTTGCTGACAAAAGACGCCACGATCCGCGAGGTGCACCACCGCGTGAAGAACAACCTGCAGACGATCTCGTCGCTGCTACGCCTACAGGCGCGTCGTCTCGACGAGTCTGAGGAAGCAGGCCGTACCGCCCTGCTCGAAGCGGAGCGGCGCATTCGCGCGATCGCTCTTGTTCACGAGATCCTGGCCCGCGACTCGACCGAGCAGGTGCCCTTCGAGCAGATCGTCTCGGCGCTTGTCAACATGATCCGTGAGACGAACACGATCTCGTTCCCTGTCAAGATCGAAGTGGAAGGAGCTCTCGGTGACGTCGCGGCAGCCGTGGCGACACCGCTCGCCGTCGCGATCGCGGAGCTGCTCCAAAACGCTATGGAGCATGCGTTCCCCGAGGCCTGGTACGCGGACCGTTGGAGGGGCGCCGACGCCTGCGTCGACCTGGTGCTTCGTGAGAAGCCTGAGGTGCTAGAGGTGATCGTGCGGGACAACGGTTGCGGACTGCCGGAAGGATTCGACATCGACCGGACGCGAAGCCTCGGGCTGTCGATAGTCCGCGACCTCGTGCGAAGCCAGCTGGGCGGGACAATCACGATGGAGCCGGACGACGGCACGGTCGTGCGCCTCGACGTTCCTGTGGCCGGGCGGCCCACGGAGCCATAAGGCGGCCCTCGGCCCTCGGGGCCCGTCGGGATCTTTCAGCTAAAGGAGATGTTTCAGCAGGCCTGGCGGCGCTGAGCGGCCAGCCATGACTTGCGGAGCTTGCGGCGCTCGTCTTCGGAGGTGGCACCCCATACGCCTGACTCCTGGTTAGTCGCAAGGGCGAACTCGAGACAGGCGTCGCGAGCCTCGCACTCGAAGCAGACTTCCTTCGCGGCTTCGATCTGCTCGATGGCTTGTCCCGTTGTGCCGATAGGAAAGAACAGGTCAGGGTCGGTGTCTCGGCAAGAGGCGACCTGGCGCCAATCATCGCTGTCCCACTCCGTTGAGCGGGTCCATGTCAGTGCCATCAAGCCTCCTCCGCAGCCGACGAGCGCGCCGAACTAAGCCCCTAAGTCCACGCGCGTTCGTGAACAAAATCACAAAACAGGTCCTCGAAAACCGGCCGTTGTGCGGGCTGGAGGCCTGCTGGAAGGCGGTCGGCTCCCGGACTTCGTTAGCAATCCTAAAGTAATCCAGGGAGCCAATGCAAGCATGTGATCACGATCACGAACGGACGGTAGCCTGAGCTGGTCATTCGTAGGCGAGGTGGTGAGATTGGTTTTCCTCAGGGCCCGGCGAAAGGAGGATGGAAGACCTTGATGGAGATCTTTGCGCATAGGGGCGCCGCCCAAGCCGCCCGGGAGAACACGGTCGCGGCCTTCTTAGCAGCGAGAGAGCTCGGGGCGGACGGGGTCGAGCTCGATGTCCACCTGAGCGCCGATGGCGTCGCGGTCGTCCATCACGACGCCGATGTCCCAGGGAAAGGCCCTATCTCCGATCTGTCGGTCATGGAGCTGCCCGCCTGGCTCCCGAGTCTTGCCGAGGCGCTCGAGGCCTGTAGGCCCCTTAGGGTCAACATCGAGATAAAGGGCGATCCAACATCTGCAACCAAGCGCGAGGACTTGCTCGTGTCCGAGGTTGCAATGGCGATCTCTGTTCACGAAGAGCCGGCCGGCATCGTTGTCTCATCGTTCTCCCTCACTGCCATCGACGCCTTGCACTCTTATGCCCCGGGAGTTGCGACGGCTCTATTGGTCGAGCCAGCCGACGACGCCATGGCGGCACTCGAGAGGTCACGAGAGCACGGTCACAGCGGGCTCCATCCTTTCTTCTTGTCTGTTGACGAGGCCCTTATGAGAGCTGCCAGGACCTCGGCCATTGCGGTCAGGACCTGGACTGTCGATGACCCAGGGCGTGTCGTCGCCCTTGCTGAGCTCGGGGTTGACGCCGTGATCACCAACGACGTGGCCATCGCCCTAGCGGCCCTCGGGCGTTTTTGAGCGCGGGGCGAAGTGCTCGAAGCCGCCTATGGGTCCGAGCACTGGTCATCGGGATCGCCCAGGCCAGAACGCGTTGGCCAGCAGGCGCCCTGTCGGGGAGAATCGCCCCATGAACGTCGCAGTCTGCGTGAAGCAGATACCTGACACGGCCCTGCCGCTTGTACTCGACCCCGAGGACCACACCGTCGTGCGAGAGGGAAAGCTGATCATGGACGACTCGGACAGCTACGGGGTAGAGATGGGGCTTCAGCTCGTAGAAGCGACCGGAGGAGGCGAGGTCTGTCTCGTGTCCATGGCCCCGAACCGGGAGACGAGCGGGCTCCGCAACGCCCTTGCCATCGGGGCTGCGAGAGCCGTTCTCGTCTCGGACCCGGTGCTCGCCGGATCGGATGCTCTCGGGACGGCGAAGGTTCTTGCAGCGGCGCTGCGCCGGATCGAGCCTGACCTCGTGCTGGCGGCCACCGAATCGACCGACGGCTACACCGGCACGACGCCCGTGCAGGTGGCCGAGCTTCTCGGCTGGCCCTCTGTCAGCTTTGCCAACCATGTCGAGGTACTCGATAGCTCCTTGCGGATCCGACGCCAGACCGAGGCGGGCTATGACGAGGTGACCTGCCCGCTGCCTGCGGTGGTGACCGTGACAGCTGGGGTCGTCGAGCCGCGATATCCGTCCTTTAAGGGCATCATGGCAGCGAAGTCCAAGCCCATTGAGGAGCTGACGGTGACCGACCTCGGCTTGGACCCAGCCCAGGTTGGTTTCGCAGGCGCTCGCCAGCAGGTGATCGCGGTCGAAGCCGCGCAAGCCCGCAAGGCCGGTGAGATCGTCGTCGACGACGGCGAGGCCCATCAGGCCGTGATCAGTTTCCTTGAGCAGCTCAAGGTCTTGTAGAGGGGGATCGGTGGACAAGATCTGGGTTCTCGCCGAGCAGCGCGAAGGCGTTCCGGCGAGCATCGTCTTCGAGCTGCTGACAGCCGCCCGCGGTTTTGCCAAGGTCGTGGAGGCGGTCAGCTGGGGTCAGGGCGCGGCCGTCGCGGCCCCGGTCCTGGGAGAATACGGGTGCACAAAGCTGCACGACATCGGGGACATAGGTACGTCTTTGCCCGGCCCGAAGGTCGCGGCCGCGATCGCCGAGCGGCTAAGGGCCGAGCCAGGCCCTGCGGCAATCCTCATCGGTGCCACCTACGACGGCCGTGACATCGCCGCCCGGCTGTCGGTACGTCTCGACTTGCCTGTTCTGACCAACGTCGTCGGCATCGCCGCCTCGGAGGACACCTTGGTCACCGAGCACGCGATCTTCGGCGGGCAGATAATGCTGCGCGCGCGCTTTACCGGGGCCGGCCCAGGCATCTACGTCGTGAGGGCGAAGTCGTTCCCGGCCGAGCCGGTGGCCGATGTCGGCCAGGTTGCCGCCGTCGAGATCGTGCCGATCGAGGTTCCGAGCACCGGCGACAGCGACGCCGCCAGGATCGTCGCCCGGCACGAGCAGGAGCGAAGCGGCCCGAAGCTCGACGAGGCCGCGGTCGTCGTATCCGGTGGCCGTGGCCTCGGCTCTGCGGAGAATTACAGCCTCGTCGCCGAGCTCGCGCAGTTGCTGAACGGCGCTCCCGGGGCCTCGCGCGCCATCGTGGACGCCGGGTGGGTGCCCTATGCCTACCAGGTCGGCCAGACCGGCAAGACCGTGAAGCCGACGGTCTACATCGCCTGCGGAATCTCCGGGGCCACACAGCACATGGTCGGTATGAAGGGCGCGAAGAACATCATCGCCATCAACAAAGACAGCGAGGCTCCGATCTTTTCGATCGCGGACCTTGGCATTGTGGGGGACGTCACTAAGGTGCTCCCCAAGCTCATCGAGCAGATCAAGGCCCGCTCCTAGCCTGAAAGGCCGCGCAGCATGGGGTTGGCGTGAGCTCGCGGCGGCGTTCGCGAGTGTCGCGCGACGGTCGGGTACCCGGCTCTCAACGCGCCCGTGAAGCTTTGCTCGGCTCCACCCTTTGAGCTCGGCTGGTGTGTATCGTCGGGCCGCCGAAGCCATACGAGACCCGCGTGGCGAAGCGCACATGAAGGACTCGCCGGTTGCTTTTTCCGACCATTGACTTCGCAATCTTCTTCGGGATCGTCTTCGTCGGTAACTGGCTCTTCGCGCCGTTCCCGAAACGGTGGCGCGTCTTCATCCTCATCGCGAGCTACGTCTTTTACGGTTGGTGGGACTGGCGCTTCGTCTTTCTGCTTGCGGTCTCGACCGCGTGCACGATCGCCGGCGGCCGCCTGGTTCACCGGGCGCGCACTGAAGCCGCCAGACGCGGGTGGATGATCGCGGCGGTCGTGGCCGAGCTGGGCCTGCTCGGCTGGTTCAAGTACGCAGGTTGGATCAGTGTCAACGTCGACAACGTCTTGCACCATCTCGGTATGGGCGATCCCGTCCCATTACTGCAGGTGACCCTCCCGGTTGGGATCTCGTTTTTCACCTTCATGGGCCTGTCGTACGTGATCGACATCTACCGGGGGAGTCTCGAGCCTTCTCCTTGGCTGGATGTGGCGGTGTTCGTCGCCTTCTTCCCGCACCTTGTCGCCGGTCCGATCGTGCGCGGCTCGGACCTTCTTCCCCAGATTCGCAGGGCGCACAGGCGTGATCCCCGACGCATCGCTCTGCCAAGGGCGGCGTATCTCATCTTCGCCGGGCTTTTCAAAAAGGTCGTGCTCTCGAGCTACATCTCTTCTCAGATCGTCGACCCGGTGTTTGCCAACCCTCACACGCACTCGTCGCTCGAAGTGCTGCTGGCGATATGGGGTTACGCCGTGCAGATCTACTGTGACTTCAGCGGGTACACCGACATCGCCATCGGTTGTGCTTTGTTGCTCGGTTTCCGTTTCCCGGAGAACTTCAACGCTCCCTATACGGCGCGCTCGTTGCAGGACTTCTGGCGACGTTGGCACATGACCTTGTCCTCGTGGCTGCGCGACTACTTGTACATCCCCCTCGGAGGCAACCAGGGCACGCGCAGCTCGATGTACCGAAACATCATGATCACAATGGTTCTTGGGGGTCTGTGGCACGGCGCCGCCTGGACCTTTGTCGTCTGGGGCGCCTTTCACGGACTCGGGCAGTGCCTCGGCCACTTCCGGCGTGCAAAGCGCGTTTCAGCGGGGCTTACAGCTCAGCGCGAAGGTCGATGGTGGGTTGCCTGGGAGAGATTCGCGACCTTCCAGCTCGTCTGTGTCGGATGGGTCTTTTTTCGAGCGAGTTCGTTCGCGAATGCCTTTGCTGTCTTCGGCCGACTATTCACGGCTTGGACGCTGCCCTCGCCGCTTGTGAACTTCGCCGTCCTCCTCACGCTCGCGGTCGGGATCGGGTCCCAGTACGTGCCAAAGGCGATACCCATGCGTGCACAGGAGGTCTTCTCACGCCTTAGCGTGTATGGACAAGGAGCCGTGCTTGCGGGGATCCTTCTTGTCATAACGACGTTGGGACCCCCTGGCGTCGCGCCGTTCATTTACTTCCGCTTTTGAGGCCGGGATGTTGTCGAAGGTGGCACGAGTTTCTTGACGAGTTCTCGAGGTGGCACGGGCGATCGCACGCCCCCCCGAAGACGAGCCCCTGGGCCTGAAGCCCCGAAGGCAACTCCCGAGGGTGCCGGTTCTAAAAAGGTCCCCCCGCGACGCGTCGGCTCAGCAAAAAGCCTCTCGAAACAGGTCCCTACGCGGCGGGCTACTTCGGACCGCTCCGGCTCGAAAGAGGTCCCTTCGCGCCGCGTCCAGCCGGACGACCGGTCGGCAAAAAAGGTGCCCTCGCGACGGGTTCCCACAGAAAAGCCGGTCTCCAAAGCGGTCACGGGCCGTCGCGAACCCTCGGAGAGGGCAAGCTCGGCCAAAGCTGGCTCGCAGCCCCGCTCGCCGCGCCCGGGTGTCGCGACGGGGCGATCCCGGGCAGTTCGGCCGAGCCCAGGGCCCTTGGTGCGGCCGAGCCAGCGGTCGCAAGGCCAAAGTTCTTCGACGAATGTCCGAGCGCGAGCTGCCGGTGCGCGACGGCCGCCGGTGCGCCCCGAGGACGAAGGCGCGCCGACCGACAAACGACGCCGAGCCTCGGCGGGACGCATCCTTGCGGTCGGGTTGCTCTGTTTTTCCGTGTGGCTCCTTTTCGACGCCAATCAGCTGTACCACTCCGCCGAAACAGGCCCGATCGGTACCCGCCGCAGCGTCGCGGTCTCGGTGCTGCGCCCGATCGCGGCGCTCTCGAATGCGTTGCACTTCTCGGGGCCTGTGAATGCGGCTGACAGCGGTCTTGGCAGGTGTGGGATTGGTGGTGCGCCCGCGTGTGGCAACAGCGGGCCCGGACCCGGTACCACCTCGATCCCCTCGACTACCACGACCACCGTCCCGAGGACCGTGCCGCCTGTGGTGGTAACGCCAGGCCCGAAGGGATACATGGGCTTGTTCGCCGCTCCACACCTCGGGGGTCCTCCCTACGTTCCGCCGCCACCTCCCTGGCCCCCCCAGATCCCGCCACCTACGGCCCGTCGCCCGCTCGTGCTGCTCTCCATAGGTGACTCGATTGGCGAGGACCTCGGTTATGGCCTCGGCGACGTCTTTTCGACCGACCCCTATGTTCGCGTGATCCAAGATGGGGTGGAGGACACCGGGCTTGCCCGGACGGACTATTACAACTGGCCGTCGAACCTCGAGCTCGAGTTGCGGCGCTACCGCCCCGAGATCGTGGTCATCATGATGGGCGCCAACGACGCCCAGTCGCTCCACGTGACCGGTTCGAGGTTCCTCTCCTTCGGCATGCCGCCGTCGGCCTTTCCAGACTGGTGGCACAACTACGCGGCTCGTGTCGCGCTGATGATGCAGGAGGCGACCGACGCCGGTGCGCATGTCATGTGGGTCGGATTGCCACCTATGGGCCCAGCCTCCACGGTCCCGCGCGGCTTTCCGAGCCAACTGAGCAGGGTCTTTGACGCCGCTGCGGTGTCGCATCAGGGGGTGGAGTACTTCTCGGCAGCCAAGGTCCTTTCAACCAAGAAGGGCGCCTACACCGAATTCATGACGATCGGCGGCTCACTGCAGGCGATCCGCTCGCCAGACGGCGTTCACCTGCTTCCGAGCGGCTACGACCTTTTGGCAAGGGACCTCATCGAACCAATGGAGCAGGACTGGCACGTGAACTTCCGGCTCGGCTGAGAGCCGTGCCCGGTCCTTGGACCAAGGGCGGGCGTCGGCCGCTTGCTCAGGGCTCGGGCGAGGACCCCTCGTGGGCGAGGGCACGCTCGCGGGCCGCTTTGATCTCGGCCTCGGCGGCCTCTCGGCCCACCCATGTGGCGCCCTCGACCGACTTGCCGGGCTCTAGGTCCTTGTAGACCTCGAAGAAGTGCTGGATCTCGAGGCGGTCGAACTCAGGGAAGTGGCGTAGGTCCTGGAGGTGCTCAAGGCGGGGGTCGTGGGCAGGCACGGCGATGATCTTGTCGTCCGGACCTTTTTCGTCGGTCATCCGGAACATGCCAATCGTCCTCGAACGCACCACGCAGCCGGGAAAGGTCGGTTCCTCGACAAGCACGAGGGCATCGAGCGGGTCACCATCCAAACCGAGAGTCCCGTCCACGAACCCGTAGTCAGCTGGGTAACGGGTCGAGGTGAACAGCATCCGATCGAGATAGATTCGGCCTGTCGCATGGTCCATCTCGTACTTGTTGCGCTGACCTTTTGGTATCTCTACCACCACTTCGAATTCCATCGGCAGCTTTCCCGAGAGAGATGTGATCGGTCCTGTCCCGAGCGCGGAGACTATCAGTCGCCCATTGCGAACGGACCGGAGCTGGAACCGGCGCGTTCGAGCAGCTCCAAGAACGGGTCTTCAAGTCCGGGCGCCGCAGCCACGATCGTCGGCGATCCCTCGATGAGATCCTCGATCGTGCTGAGTGTCGCGCCGGCCTCCCGGGCTATGAGGCCTCCGGCCGCACGGTCCCACGGTTGCAGGCCCGATTCGAAGTAGGCGTCGAGGCGTCCGCATGCGACCCAGCACAGATCGAGCGCAGCTGACCCGCCCCGCCTTAGGTCTCGTACCTCGGGCAAGATGACCGAGAGCAGGCGGGCTTGGGCCGCCCTGTTCTGCGAGCGGTAGGAGAAGCCTGTGCCCACCAGTGCTTCGCCGAGTGGCCGGCCCGTCCGCTCGAGCTGCAGCACGTTCCCGTCCAAGAAGGCGCCGGCGCCTTCACTGGCGGTGAACATCTCGCCAGAGACCGGATTATGGACGACCCCGACAACACTTCGCCCCGCGACCGAGGCGGCAATCGAAACCGCAAATATCGGTATCCCGTAGAGGTAGTTGATTGTGCCGTCAAGCGGGTCGATCACCCAAGTGACTCCCGTGGAACCGCTGCGTGAGCTGCCTTCCTCTCCGAGGATGGAGTCGTCCGGCCGGGCTCTCAGCAAAGAGCCGACGATGAGCGCCTCGCTCGATCGGTCGACGTCGGTGACAAGGTCGGTTGGGCTCGACTTGGCCGATGCGCCGCCGGCAAGCAGGCGTCCGCCGGCGACTTCCGGCAGCCGAGCGCGCAATAGATCGCCGGCAGCGGTTGCGACCTGTCGCGCAAGGCCCAAGAGTTCCGAACGGGACTCGGCCGAGAGGCCGGACTCGTCAGCGCCGGCAATGGCGGTCATGGGGCGCGACGTCCCGTGCCTGCGGGTGCGCCGGGGCGGGTGCGCACGAGCTGTGCCATGCGGGCCACGAGAACCTCGATTACGAGCTTGTCCGGCCAGTCGAGCATGCCGCGCAGGTCGAGATCGGCATCTGCGATCAGGCTTATCGCCCGCGCAACACGTTCAGGTCCGAGCTTTCGGGCCTGCGCCAGTACCTTCTGGGCCGGGTACGGCGCCATACCCAAGAGCGAGGCAGCCGCGCCTGGATCGGTCACGCCGCTCCCGTCCAGGCGAAGCATGCCCCCGTAGTGTCTGTGCAACGTCGCCAGCAACTGGAACGGATGGCGTCCGCCGGCACCGAGCAGTCGGTGCGCGACCGCTACGGCCGTGCTCACGTCGCCGCCGTCGAGGGCGTCGGTGAGATCCCATGGCGGTGCCCCACCCTCGTCGCCGAGGAACGGCGCCAGGTCTGTTGCGCTGACCCTGCTGGCTTCACCGTAG
>JBEKVJ010000015.1:0-58833 GCA_049514105.1 Acidimicrobiales bacterium | reverse complement strand
AAGTGCCCTCCTGGTTTTGGAACTGCGCCTTAGACAAGCAACAGTTTCCCTTACCAGGAGGGCGTTTTCGCGGCTTTTCCCAGTTCAGTCGAAATCGTTAGTGAACGGTCTGGGCTAGGTCGCGGCGACGTCTGTAAGGACGAAGTTCGTCACGTCGACGAGACCCTTGTCGGTGATGCGGAGCTCTGGGAGCACCGAGAGACCGAGGAAGCTCAGCTGCATGAACGGAGCATCCATGCTCACCCCGAGGCCGTTGGAGGCGGCGTCTGCGAGAACCCTCATCTCCTCGGCCACGTCCTCGATCCTCCGGTCACTCATCAGGCCACCGATGGGCAGGCGGACTTCGGCGAGCACGCGCCCGTCGTGCACGGCCACCTGACCGCCGCCAATCTCTGCCAGCCGGGCGACCGCGACGGCCATGTCCGCCGGCCCGGAGTCATCGAGCGCCCCCACGACCATGCAGTTGTGGGCGTCGTGGGCCACCGTGGAAGCAATCGCGCCATGAGTTAAACCGAATCCGTGCGCGTAGCCGAGGCCGATTCGGCCCGTGCGATGGTGCCGCTCGACCACCGCGATGCGTGCCACATCCGAGTTCGGGTCGCTCAGGTCCAATACGAGATCGCGAGTCGTCAAGGACCGCGCCTCGATGCCGATCACCCGGGCGCGGCCGCCCGGCGGTGGAGCGCGGTTGAACGAAGCCGGCCCGGGAGGGCTCTCGAGATGGACCGAGTCGCGCATCCACGCCGGCGCCGGCGCGTCCGGCACTGCGCCCGGCACGATGATGCCGTTCATGGCGACGAGCTTGCCGGCCTGCCAGACGCGGGCGGGCTCGAAGGACAATAGGTCGTCGAAACACAAGACATCGGCCTGGTAACCAGGAGCGAGCCAGCCCAGGTGGTCGAAATGATGGTATTCGGCCGGGTTGCTCGTCACCATCACGAGGGCGTCCTCGACACTCACGCCCGCGGCGACGGCCAGGCGAACACAGTCATTGGCATGTCCCGAATGCAGCAAGGTCTCAGGCTCGCGATCGTCGGTGCACAGCGCGATGCGGTCGGTCCCGTGCGCAAGGACCGTGCCGATCAACTCGGCGAGATTGCGCGAGGCGGAGCCCTCTCGTATGAAGATCCACATCCCTTTGCGGCGCTTCTCCTCGGCCTCTTCAACCACGGTGCACTCGTGGTCGGACTCGACCCCGGCGGCAAGGTAGGCGTCGAGCAGGCGCCCGCTCAGGCCGGGCGCGTGCCCGTCGACACGCTTGTTGCCGGCGGTGGCGATCTTGGCGAGTACCTCGGGGTCACCGCTTGTCACACCGGGGAAGTCCATGAACTCGGCTATTCCGATCGCGCCGTGCTCGTCGAGGAGCTCGCTGAGCTCGGCACTGCCGAGCTCGAAGCCCGGGCTCTCGAAATGAGACGCTGGCACACAGCTCGGGGCGCAGATTCCGAAAGTGAACGGGAGTGTGCTCGCGGCTTTGGCCAGGGCGACGACGCCGGGAACACCGAAGACGTTCGCGATCTCATGGGGGTCGGCGGCGACTGCTGTCGTCCCATGGGGCAGAACGGCGCGGACGAACTCGTCGACCCATAGCTTGGTCGACTCGAGGTGCATATGGGCATCCAAGAATCCGGCCGTGAGCGCCGCGCCGTCCAGATCGACGGTTTCGACAGCCTCCCTCGGTCCCCAGCCGGCGATCGTTCCGTCCGCGATCGCGAGGTCGGTGCCAACCCATTCGCGAGTTCCAGGCACAAAGACGCTTCCGCCCTTTAGGAGCAGGTCCGCCGGTACGTCCCCGCGTGCGACGGCTAGAACTCTCGGGGTTCCTCGACGGGGCGGCATTGCTGCAGTCTAAAGCGGTGCTTCCCCGGGCGGTGAAGCTGCGCCAGACTCGGCCGCCTCGATCTCCGACAGCCAGGCTTTGGCGTGGGACTTTGCCCATGAGCGCGAGATGCGCCCGTTGAACATGGAGATGAGCTGGTCCGGGCGCGAGAGCGCGAAGGCGATGTGGGCCAGCACCGCGAGCAGGATCCCGAAGAACAAGGCGTCATGCACGAGCGTCGCTCCGGTCGCCCATGTCACCCACGACGACGGCGCGAATCTCATGATCACACCGGTCACGAGGGCGGCGACCATGGCCGAGCCCAAGAAGGCGGCTTCGATCTTCTGGCCACCGTTGAACTTGTCGCGAGCCAGCCATTTGCGACGCGACAGGCCGTGGAACCAGTCGAAGTCTGAGGCGCTCCAGCGGTCGAAACGGCGCAGGTCGGCCACAAGGTTCTTGCGCCAGGGTCCCGCGAGGCCCAATATCAGCGGCCCGAGCAGGCACAGGCCTGTGATGACGTGGATGTTCTCGACAAGGCCGCGGTGCCCGATACGCACGGCGAGGGCCGGCAGGTACAAGATGGCACCTGTCACGATGAGGGTCAGCATCAAGACCGCCGTGCTCCAGTGCACGAGACGTTCCACAGCGTCGAAACGGGAGATGTCTCCCGCCACCGCAGAGCTGGCGCCCGCGAGCGGGCCTGGTGGGTCCTGCGCTCCGGCTTGTATCACTGCGCCCCGACCGCGGTCACTCAGCTGACTCGGTGATCACTGCGCGACGCCGCCGATCCAGGCGTCGACCGGGTAACCGTTGTCCTCCCAATAACCGGGGACGACGACGTTGGTGACCTGGATCCTGTTCAGCCACTTGATCGACTTGTAGCCGTACATGGGCGCGACATAGAGACGAACCGGCCCTCCGTGCTCGGAGGTGACGTTGGCACCGAGCATCTTGTCCGCGACGAGTATGTCGGGAAGCTTCGCCTGGGAAAGCGTGAGGCTCTCGGTGTAGGCGCCATCGCCGGAGAAAAAGCGCAGTGCCGTTGCTTTGGAGCTGACCCCGGCGCGCTCGAGCACGTCGGAGAGGAGCACTCCTTCCCAGTGGACGTCGGGGACGTACCACCCGGTGACGCACTGGAACCGATGGACGAGCTTGGTCCTTCGCATGGAGCGCAGGTCCGACAGGCTCAGCCGGAGCGGCTGGGTGACCATGCCGTCGACACTCAGCTCGTAGCTCTCTGGCGAGATGACGGGGTAGTTGCCCGTGATGGTGTAGTAGCGGAACTCGTCGTCGCCGGGAAGCGGAACCCCGATGGCGTTGGAGACCGAGCTGATCGAGCTCCCGAGCGCGTTGTCGATCTTGGCCCCGGCGGCGATGCCGATGCCGGCGAGCCCGAGGATTCCGAGCACCGTCCTGCGCCCGACATGAACAGGCCTGCTGGCTGGGTCCTCGCTGGCTTGAGGCGAACGCTGTTCAGACTCTTTGGCCATAGCCCCCCGTTCGCCACCGGTCTCGGTGGCCTGCAGTACCGTCCATTATCCACCCGGAAGCGTTACATCCGGTTTCAGGTCCCCGAGGCTTTCGCACCAGGCGACGCTTTGGCCGCCGTCTTCGGGCGACGGCGGGTCGCGAGCACCGAGCCCGCGATGACGAGCGGGAAGCCGAGACCGAGGCCCAGGGTGAACGGCTCGCCTAACAAGGCGATGCCGAGGATGAGGGCGACGCCCGGGTTGATGTAGGTCACGACGGTCGTTCGGACAGGACCGATCTCGTTTATGAGGGCGAAGAACACGAGGAAGCCGAGCAAGGTGGGCACGAGCGCGAGCGCTATTAGGGACGCGACGACCTCTGTGGAAAGGTGTGTGGGCAGATTCGAGACGGCGAAAGGCGCGTAGACGACAGCTGCGACGGCAAGTGATCCCGCCACCACACCGAGGCCGGGCAGGTCGCCGAGATACCGGTTCAAGATGCGGGGCCCGAGGGCATAGCCAACAGCCGGCACGGCGATGCCGGCGATCGGGAGGGCGGTCGCCCCGCGGACATCGATGCCCACGAGCAGAGCGACGCCGAGCAGGCCTAAGAGCAGCCCGCCGATCTGCACCCGGTCGAAACGGTCCTCGTCACCTGCAAGGCGCGAGGCGATCGCACCTACAAGGGGAACCGAAGCGAGCAACAACCCCGCGAGCGAGCTCGAGATCTTCTCCTCGGACTTGAACAGCATCAGCCACGAGAAGACAATTTCGACGGCCGTGTAGAGCACAAGTGGCCGCCACCTGCGTACGAGCGCAGGAATCTGGCCCCGGCGCACCGCTACGGGAAGCAGTATCAAAGCGACTGGAGCCGTCCGGAAAAAGATCAGGGTCGAGGGCGCCACCTCCCGTACGGCGATGCGAATCAGCAGGTAGGGAACGCCCCAGATGACACCGAGCGCCACAAAGAGGATCCATCCACGCCTTGACACGCAAGCGACGGTACTTCGTCGGCTTGAAGCTGCCGAACCCGGCTCAGCTCAAAGGCGGCAGGAGCACACCCGGGTTGAGGATCCCGCCGGGGTCGAGGGCGTTCTTGACCCTGCGCATGACCGTGATGTCGCCTGGCGAACGGGCGGCGGTGACGAAGTCGAGCTTGGCGATTCCGACCCCGTGCTCGGCACTGATCGAGCCGCCGAGGCGGATCACCATCGCGAACACCGCGTCGTCGGCGCGGCAGTCGTCGTCCTCGGGCCCGATCACATTCACGTGCAGATTGCCGTCACCGACATGGCCGAACAAGATGACCTGGCAGTCGCGCCCTTGCGCGCCTAGCGCCGAGGAGATCTCGGTCCTCACAGAGCCGGCAAAGCCCGCAAGTGCCTCAAGCGGCAGCGTTACGTCGAGCTTGTGGGCGACGCCGAGGCTCGCGATTGCCTCGGTGTGACGCTCGCGATAGGCCCAAAGCCGTGCCCGGCCGTGGGCTTGGTCGGCGACGGCTACCTCGCTCACGCCCGGAGCGTCCTCGAGGACCTCGGCGAGCATCGGGCTCGGGTCGAGGCCTCCGGAGGCCTCGACCAAGAGCCAAGCGTCGGCGCCGGGGTCAGGCGGAGGCGCAAGGCCGGCCGCCTCGCGCACGAGGGCCACCCCGTCGGCGAAGATGAGCTCGATCGCGTCTATGCCGTCCACGCGCCGGCGCAGCTTGTTGGCGATCGCGACGGCCAGCTGCGCGACTGCCCGGACTGTCTCGGCTTGTTCGTTCGTGCTCGCGGGGGACCTAAGGGCAATCAGGGCGGCGACGCGATAGCGCGGGAGGCCAACGAGATCGAGCGCAACCTTGGTCACAACTCCTAGGGTTCCCTCGCTCCCGGCCATGATCTGGGCGATGTCGTAGCCGACGTTGTCTTTTACCAGGCCCGAGAGCCGGCTGGCGATGGTCCCGTCGGCGAGGACGACCTCGAGCCCGCGAAGGCGCGCCCTCATGGGGCCGTAGCGGATCACGTGCACGCCGCCGGCGTTGGTGGCGACCATGCCCCCGAGGGTGGCGGAGTCCCGCGCGGCGATATCGATGCCCAGCTCGCAGCCGACCTCGGCCGCGGCGCTGTGGGCCACCGAAAGCGTCGTCCCGGCTTGTGCGACCAGTAGCGCCTCTTCGAGGTTGCAGCTCAAGACCTTGTCGAGGCGGCGCAGGCTCAAAACCGCCTCGCCGCGTCGCGGGACCGAGCCGCCCACAAGGCCGGTGTTTCCCCCCTGGGGGACGACGCCGACATTGAAACGGCCACATGTGGAAAGGACCCGGGCCACTTCTGAGGTGTCGGCGGGCCGTATCACCACAAGAGCGGGGCCTCCGTATCGCCTCGTCCAGTCGAGCTCGTACGAAGCTTTCAGATCCGGGTCGCAAAGGCAGTTAGCGGGTCCCACGATGTCGCGCACGGCTTGGAGGAAGCCCGGCGGCGCCTCGACGAACTCGGCCATGGTCCGATCTTCTCACCTCTTAAGCGCCGGCCAGTTAGCTTTGTTGGCCCTGGCCCGCGACCGGACGGGCGTGGGCCGGTCGAGGCACACATCTCATGAGCTCGTCGCCTAAGAACCCCGAAGAGCACCGGCCGCCTGTCGCTGGGGCGGCGACACTCGCTGAGGTGGCGCGGTCGTACCTACGCCTCGGCCTGACGGCCTTCGGCGGTCCAGCGGCGCACATCGCCTTTATGCGCTCTGAGCTCGTTGTGCGTCGGGGCTGGGTCGACGAGCAGGAGCTGGTCGACATCATCGGAGGGGCAAGCCTGCTCCCCGGCCCGACATCGACCGAGGTCGCTTTGATGCTGGCCCGCCGCCGCAAAGGCTGGTGGGCGTTCGCGATCGCGGGAGCCTGTTTCATAATCCCCTCGATGCTGGCCGTACTCGCCCTCACGTGGGCCTATGTGCGCTTCGGCACGACCGATGCGGGCAACGGTCTGCTCTTTGGCGTCAAACCCGTCGTCGTGGCGATCATCGCCGACGCGCTTGTGGGCCTTGGGCGCACGGCCCTTAAGACTTGGATCACGGCCGGCGTCGCTGTTGCAGGTCTCGCCTGCTACTTGCTCGGCCTGAGCCCCCTGGCGATACTTCTCGGTGCCGCCGTGGTCGTAGCACTTTTCGAGAACCGGAGGTCGCTCACGTCGCCGCTCGGCACGCGCGGTCGCGCGGGCGCGATCGTTCTGAGCGGGATGCATCTCGCGAACCGGGGCATCAGGAACCGGGTACGCCTTTTCCACCCCTCCCTTTATTCGGTGTTCATCGAGTTCTTGAAGCTGGGCTCGATCGTGTTCGGCTCGGGCTATGTGCTCGTGAGCTACCTCCGCGGCGACCTCGTCGCGAACATGCATTGGCTCACCGAGTCCCAGTTGCTCGCGAGCATCGCCATCGGCCAGGTCACACCTGGTCCGGTCTTCACGACGGCGACCTCGGTCGGCTACCTCGTGGGAGGGCTGCCGGGAGCCCTGCTCGCGACCCTGGCGATCTTCGCGCCCTCGTTCGTCCTCGTTGCCCTCCTCATGCCGTTGCTGGCCCGGGCGCGGCGCTCTTCCTGGAGTGCCGCCGCGCTTGACGGAGTGAACGCCGCGGCTGTTGCCCTCATGGTCGGGGTGACCGTGCAGCTCGCTACGGCGAGTCTCGTGGACTGGCTCAGTGTGCTCGTGGGTCTCGTCAGCCTCGGGCTGCTCGTGCGCTGGCGTGTGAACTCGACTTGGCTCGTTCTCGGCGGTGCCGCAGTCGGCCTCCTGCACGCCTTCGCGTGACGATACCCAGGCGTGCTCGGGCCAGAGGTGGCTAAGGCTCGGGCTTAGTAAGCGGCGTCTGGACGGCTTCGAGCAGCTCGCGGTCGTGCTGGTAGCTGAGCAACCCGACGGCCACAGCGATGGGGAGCCAGCGCAGCTCGTCGACTTCGGCCGTGGGCTCGAAAGCACCTTTGGTGGGCTGCATGAGCCAATAGGCAACGATCTTGAGCCTGTCATGGCGGTCTGTGTACTCGACCTCGCCGACAAAGCGGCCGAGGTGGCACTCATAACCGGTCTCCTCGTGCACCTCGCGCAGTGCCGCTTGGGCCAGGTCCTCACCCACTTCCAACTTGCCCTTGGGCAGGCTCCAGTCAGCGTGCTCGGGGCGGTGAATGACGGCAACCTCCCAACCACCCGAGTCCCGTGCCCGCATGACGATGCCTCCGGCCGCGCGAACCACACCTTCTAAGGAGGCGCCAGTCGCCGGAGCGGTCATAGCTCGACGGTAATCGGTGGGCGCCCACGACCGCTGCTCTTTAGCGCTGGCGATAACAGGGCTGATCGAAAGCCATTAGCTTGGATGCATGTCCGCACCGGGACCGTCTCGCACGGACATAGAGGTGGAGTGGCAGCTTGACGCCCTCGACCTGCGGCCGGTCGAGCGCTGGCTGGCATCTAGGACCGTGCCTGGTGCCCTCGAGGAGATCCCGGGGCTCGGTATCGTGCCTCTGGCCGCTAAGCGCCTTGTTGACGCCTATGTCGATACCGAGGACTGGCGGATGGGCCGCGCCGGCTACGCCCTTCGGGTGCGGAGGCGTTCCGGCCGCGTCGAGACGACGCTGAAGGACCTGTCCGCAGCTGACAAGGGTTTGCGTCGTCGTCTCGAGGTCACCCAGCCGCTGCCGCCTGTGGGTCTCGAGGGGCTGGACCGCAGCGGAGAGGTCGGCTGGCGCGTGGCGGCGCTTGCTGGTGCCGTCCCTTTGAAACAGGTGTTGGAAGTTCGTACCCGGCGGCGCCCTTTCGACCTCGAGATCCACGGTGAGCGCGTCGGCGAGCTCGCGCTCGACGACACCGTGATAGCCATCGGCCAGGAGAGGCGCAGGCTGCGACTGACCCGGGTCGAGGTCGAGGTCTCGCCTGCCTGGGTGAACGCGATGCAGCCGTTCGTCGAGCGACTGCGTCGTGAGTGCGGCCTGCAACCGGCCACCTTGTCCAAGTTCGAGGCCGGGCTCATGGCGGCGGGGCTCAGCATTCCGGGCCCTCCCGAACTCGGGCCCACGGTCGTGTCGCCTTCGTGCTCGCTCGGCGAGCTCGCCTATCGGGTGCTGCGCAAAGACGCCCTGGCGATGCTGGCACAGATGCCCGGGACCCGGCTCGGAGAGGATATTGAAGCGCTCCACCAGATGCGCGTGGCCACGCGCAGGATGCGTGCCGGGCTGGACATGTTCGCCGACGTGCTCCCGGTAAGGGCTCGGCACCTGCACGCCGAGCTCGGCTGGTTGGCCGGCCTGTTGGGCGAGGTTCGGGACCTCGATGTCCAAATTGGCCGCTTCGAGGACTGGAACGAGGAGATGTCGGGCGACCACCGCCAGGCGCTCGACGAGCTCGCCGAGCTTCTCGTGGCCGAGCGGACCACGGCGCGGGCCGAGCTGTTGGAAGCGCTCGACTCCAAGCGATACGACCGGCTCGTCTCGAGCCTCGTCGCGATGCTCGCCCAGGGTCCCTCGAGCCGCTTTGGTGCCGCCAGGGTAGGGGCCGTCATCGCCATGCCGGCGCTGGTGAGCGCTCGACATCGCGCGGCACGAAAAGCGGCCTGGCGGGCGACGCGCTCCGGCTTGGCCGCTGATTACCACCGGCTGCGCATCCGCTGCAAACGGCTGCGCTACTCGCTCGAGTTCGCCTCGGGACTCTATGACGGGGAGCTGAAGGGCTTTGTGCGCCAGATGACTCGCTTGCAGGACACCCTCGGTTCCATGCAGGACGCCGAGGTCGCGTCATCGCGCCTTTGCACTATCGCGCTTACAGAGGAGGGAGCCTGCCTCTCACGAGCGACCATCTTTGCCATGGGCGGTGTCGCGAGGCGTTACCAAAGCGAGGCAGAGAACCTCCTTTCGCGTCTGCCCGAGCTTGTAGGCCTGCTGTCGGGCAAGCAATGGAGCAGGGCGCGGTCGCTGATGGAGTTGCGCCAGAGCCGGGCAACGGCCCTCGCCTCTTTGTCTTTGGACACCGGGCGTATTCGTGTGGCTGGCACCGCCCGCGCGGCTTTGGCCAAGCTCCCGGCCAGTCCGGGCGTCACCTCGGTGCCGTCCGCGGCCGCACGAGGTCAAGACGCGCCTCGCCTCAGTTCTGAGTCCGCGAGCGAAACGACACAAGTACCACCAGGTGTCGCTAGCGAGCAGGAGCCGGTCGAACCGGTGGGCGAGACGGTTTTAGAGAGCCCCGCGACGACGATTACGCCGCTGCGCCGCCAGGTCGGCCCTGGCTGAGGCTTGGCTTTTGTCGAGGGCCTCCGGCTCAACGCCGCCAGCTACCCGGCGGCGTTGAGCTCGATAGCCTCGCCCCCCGAGAGGCTCTGGGTGCGCGGGAGCTTGCCGCCGCCAAGCGCTGTGGCCATCGTCGGTACCCGCCAGCCGAGCGGGTTCGGCCGGGACATGGCCCAGGCTGCAGCCACGACCGCACTGGCTGCTGGCCTCGCTGTGGTATCAGGGCTCGCCATTGGCGTCGACACTGTCGCCCATGAGACGGTCCTGGCCTTGGGCGGCCTGACTTGGGCGGTCATCGGCTCAGGAGTTGACGTGCCGACGCCAGTTTCCAACACTCAGCTCGCGGAGGAGATCGTCGCCTCGGGCGGGGGGCTGATTGCCGAGGTGCCGCCCGGGACTCAGGTCTCTGCGCGCAATCTCGTGGCTCGCGACCGCATCCAGTCGGGTCTCTCACTCGCTGTGCTCATCTGTCAGTGCGAGACGACCTCTGGGACGATGCACACTGCCCGTTTCGCGGCCGAACAGGGACGGCTTCTCGTCGTCGCCCGGCCAGTTCGTGCCCAGCGCGACGAAAAGGCAAGCTCGGGCAACCTCGCCCTGATCGACCCGGAAGGCTGCGATCCCTCGTTGTTGTCCGCCCGCGGGGAGACTGCAGAGCTCGTCCGGCGCCGCCGGCCCATGGCCGACATCGTCCTCGAGAGCCCCGACGAGCTCGCCGGCATGTGGCGGTGGCTGCAGGCCCGCTAGCACTCTGGTGCCAAAACATCGTGCCGGATGCAGTTTGGCCTGGTAGCGTCAGTAGATGGTCGACTTCATCAATGATGTCGTCGAACGGATGCGGCCAGGACACTCCGCCAAGGTCGAGCCGCTCCCGGGGGGCATCACGAACGCGAATTTCAAAGTGGACCTCGGAGACGAGCAGGTCGTCGTCCGAGTGCCCGGCAACAACACCGAAGTCCTCGGGATAGACCGGGTGAGCGAGGTAGCCGCGAACCGTGCCGCAGCCTCAGTAGGTGTCGCGCCCGAGGTCGTAGCTGTCGACCAGGAGACGGGCTGCATCGTGACGCGCTTTTTGGAGGGACGCCCGATCCCTATGGCCGAGCTCGGCACCGAGCCCACTCTCGGGGCCGTGATCGCCACCCTCGTGCGCGTGCACGGGGCCGGTTCGGTCGATGCCGAGTTCAACCATTTCCAGGTCATCCGCTCGTACCACGACGAGGCGCAGCGTCGTGGCGTCCCCGAGCCCTTCGACTACGAGCAGGTAAGTACGGTGTTGGCCCTTATCGAGTCCGCGCGGCCCTTCATTCCGAGCGTGCTCGGCCATAACGACTTGTTGAACGCGAACATGCTCCATGACGGCACGATCAGGATCCTCGACTGGGAGTACGCCGGCATGGCGGACCCGTACTTCGATCTGGCGAACTTCTCGGTCAACAACGAGCTCGGACCGGGGCGCGACGAGTCGATACTGCAGCACTACTTCGGGAGCGTCGACGAGTCCAAGATGGCGACGCTTGCACTCATGAAGCTCGTCTCTGAGATGCGCGAGGCCATGTGGGCCGTGGTACAAGTGGCCATCTCCGAGCTCGAGGTTGATTTTGTCGCCTATGCCAGCGACCGTTACGAGCGCTTCGAGGTCCTGCTCGCGGCGATGGAGCTGGGCCGGCTGCTGGTGCAGGCGGCGGCGGCCCGCTCCGACGAGGGGGTACGCGCTAAGAGCGGACCCGCAAGCTCCTAGGATCAAACACCGGCTCAGCGACGACCTCTGCGCCAACAAAGCGCCCGAAGATGCCGACTTCTACGCGCCTAGTCGGCTCGACCTCGGCGGCGGGCAGGTAGGCATAGGCGATCGACTGTCCGACGCTGTAGCCGTAGCCACCGCTCGTGACCCTGCCGACCGGGCTGCCGTCGACGCGTACGGGCTCGGATCCGAGCACGAGCGAACGCGGGTCGTCGAGAACGAGGCAGGCGAGGCGCCTCATCGGGGCTGGAGCCGCCAAGAGGGCCTCTTGGCCGATGAATCCGACCTCCTTGTCCAGTTTCACGGCGAATCCGAGTCCTGCTTCAAAGGGCGTATCTGCCGAGGTGACGTCGCTGCCCCAGACCCGGTAGCCCTTCTCCAAGCGGAGCGACTCGATTGCCTTGTACCCGCCTGGGACAAGGCCGTGGGGCGCTCCGGCGGACATGAGAGTGTCCCAGAGCCGAAGTGCGAACTCGGAGGGATAGTAAAGCTCCCAGCCGAGCTCACCTACGAATGTCACCCGCAGTGCCAAACACGGTACGGGTCCAACTGAGAGCTCGAGAGCGCGCATGTAGCCGAATGCCTCGTTCGAAAGATCGGTGTCGGTCAAAGGCTGCAAGATCGCACGCGAGTTCGGGCCCCAGAGGGCAAAACACCCATAGCGCGAGGTGACGTCCTCGAGCATCACCGAGCCGTCACCTGGCAGGTGCGCCCGCAACCAGGCGAGGTCGTGGTTGCCGAAAGCCGTCCCGGTCACGATGCGGAAGCGGTCCTCGGAAAGTCGTGTCACGGTGAGGTCGCACTCAACCCCGCCGGCCGGGTTGCAAAGCTGTGTGTAGGTGACCGCGCCAGGGCTGCGAGCGACCCGGTTCGCGCACATTTGCTCCAAGAACAACCCCGCTCCGGTGCCGATCACCTCGATCTTGGAGAAGGACGTCTCGTCGAACAGTGCAGCCGTCTCGCGACATGCCCGGTGCTCGGCCCCGACCGCGGGCGAGAAGAGCCGTCCTGCCCATCCGGATGGGCGCAGGTTCGCGTCGCCCCTGGTGCTGTTCGACTCGAACCAGTTGACCCTTTCCCAACCGCCTTTTTCACCGAAGGCTGCATCGAGAGATACAAGGCGCGGGTGGGCCGGTGGCACCCGCAACGGCCTACCGGAGAGGCGCTCGTGGCCCGGGTACTTGACGTCGTAGTAGGTGGCGTAGACCTCTGTCGTGCGCTCGAGGGCATAGTCGCGGCTGCGGTACTGCGGGCCGAAGCGACGTGAGTCCATCTCCCAGGTGTCAAGGCCCGGCTGGCCATCGATGATCCACTCCGCCATGAGGCGACCCATCCCGCCCGATCCGGCGATACCGTGCGCGCAAAAGCCTGCTGCGACCCAGAAGCCCTGCACCTCGGTCGGTCCCAAGATGAACTCGCCGTCGGGCGTGAAGGCCTCGGGGCCGTTGATGAGCTGGACGATCTCGGCCTCGCCGAGATCGGGGACGCGCTGTGTCGCCGCTTCGAACAAAGGGGCGACACGATCCCAGTCCGGCGACAAGAGCCGATTGTTGAAATCGGCGGGAATGCCGCCGAGCCCCCAAGGGGCGGGGTTGCGCTCGTAACCGCCCGCGACTAGACCGCCGGACTCGCCGCGGAAATAGATGAGAAGCGACGGGTCGCGCACCGTCGGCATGTCGCGGGGGAGATCGGTCGGCTTTGTTATGACGTACTGGTGCGCCATCGCCACGACCGGGACGTGGACGCCGGCGAGGCGCCCGATCTCGTGTGCATAGATGCCACCGGCGTTCACAACCGTCTCGCACTCGATGCGACCCTTGTCGGTCTCGACTGCGCGTACTGCACCTGCGGTGACGTCGATGGCGGTGAGCCTGGTCTCGGTGAGGATCCTCGCCCCGCGCTGGCGGGCCCCTTTGGCGAGCGCCAAGGTGAGCTGGCTCGGGTCAAGGTAACCGTCGGTGGTGAGCAATGCGGCTCCGCGAACGCCCTCTGTCGACATGGGCGGAAAGAGCTTCTGGGCTTCCTCGGCCGAGACAAGATAGAGCGGCAAGCCGAAGGTCTCGGCCCAGGCGGCCTGACGCTGCAGCTCTTCCATGCGTTCTTGGGAGGAGGCGAGCCGGAGCGATCCGACCTCGCGCCAGCCCGTCTCCAGGCCGACCTCGTCTTTGAGGTCCCGGTAGAGCTCGACCGAGTTCATCATCATGCGCGTGAGGCTCAAAGAGGACCGCAGCTGGCCCACGAGACCGGCGGAATGAAACGTTGACCCGCTTGTCAGTTGGGCACGCTCGACGAGCACGACGTCGCTCCAGCCGAGGCGGGCGAGCCAGTACAGGATCGAGCAGCCGCCGACGCCACCACCGACGACAACAACGCGGGCACGGTCGGTCACTGTCGCGTCCTGTTGTCAAGGCCCTGGCCTGCGGTCACGAAAACATCTATACCATGTGTCCTCAAGGCCCTGTCGAGATGTGGCACGGACTTGACACCAGATTGAGGAGGGGGGAAATGGCTGGGCGTGTGTGGGCTCATGGTGAGCATCGGCCGGCGTGGCTCGGTGACGTCTCGCGCTCGGAAGGGCCCCTTCATGCCCAGATCGGTGAGGTGATAGAGCGAGCCATCGCCGCCGGTGACTTGAAGGCGGGCGACCGTCTCCCGCCCGAGCGTGAGCTCGCCGGGTGGTTCGGGGTCAATCGCCTCACGCTGCGCCAGGCCTTGGCTGACCTCGAGCGGGCGAAGATGATCCGCCGCTCGGTCGGACGCAGGGGCGGCACCTTTGTGGCCGAGCCGACCGTCGAGAGAGATCTGTCCAGCTTCGCCGGCTTCTCCGATCAAGCCCGGCGCCTCGGACTGACCGCGAGCGCAGTCGTGTTGCACGCCGAAGAACTCGCCGCGACCGGCGCTGTGGCGCGTGGCCTTGAGCTCGAGGAGGGTGCACCGGTCTACGAGGTGGCGCGCCTTCGCCTCGCGAACGGAAGGCCTGTGGTCCTCGAGTCCTCCAGTTTCCCGGCCGAGCGCTTCGCCGGGATGCTTGCCGAGTCGCTGGAGGGCTCTCTCTATGAGCTGTTGGCGCTGCGCTACGGCGCGAGGCCGTGTCGCGCAATCGAGAAGTTCGAGCCCATCCGGGCCGACAATCATTCCGCCCAGCTGCTCGGTGTGGGCCGAGGTGCCGCGCTCTTGCTCGTCGAGCGCGTGGCGTTTGATTCCAAGGGCAGCCCGGTCGAGTTCGCCCGGGACATGTTTCACGGCGACCGAACCCGTATGGTCGTGTGGAGTTTCGACCTGCCCGAGCGCTGAAAAAGCCGGCGCGTCCACCGAAGGGGCGATGAGGAGCCTAGACAAGTTCCTCCGGTGGCAGGGACTCTCGCGGGATCTCGACGGCGCCGGTCTCAGCCGGTATGTGGACCTGGATGTCTTTTCGCGTCTCGAACAAGGCGTAGTAGATCACGCCGATGATGAGTATGAACGCCAGGACCGTGTAGAGGATCGGGATCTTGTTGAGGAACGAGAGGCCGAGGCTGAGGCTGCCCAGGGTCTGGTTGGGAGTCGGGTTGCTCGCGGCGCGAGGCCAGGCGAAGTTGACCAGCATTGAACCGCCGTAAGCAAGGGCGAGCACGTTGACGATCGGGCCCCAGACGCCGAGCTTGAACGGGGTGCTGACCTTTGGCCAACCCCCGAGGCGCGCCTTCATGACGGCCAGGTTGCCGAGGAAGTACGACAGGTAGATCATGCCTGTGGCCGCGATCGCGACATAGCCGGCACCTGCGTACTTGAACAGGGGTATGGCGGCGACGATCGCCACGGCGATGCAAGCCCAGATTGGCGTGTGGAGGTGGGAGTGCACCTTAGATAGGCCACGTGAGAACGGGAGGCGGTTGTCCCGCGCCATGCCGAAGCAGAGCCTGACGGTCGCCGCCATGATGCACATGCAGCAGACGAATATGGCGGCCGAGACGACGAGCAGGTAGACGGTCGCCCAGAATTTCGAGAAGTTGGCATCGATGATCTGCGCTGGCCCCCACCCCTCTTTGATGGCGGTGCCTAGGTTGGGAATGGCCATGAGGGTCGCGAGCAGGAAGATGCCTCCGATGACAAAGGCGCCCCCGACCGAGGCGAGCACGGCTTGGGGTGCTTTGCGCCTCGGATCGTTCGTCTCTTCGGCAAGGGTTGAGGCCGTATCGAAGCCGTAGATCACGAACAGGCTCATGAACATCGCCGCGAAGAAGGCTCCGAAGCCGACGTGGATTCCGCCAGAGTTCGTCACGACCGAGATCGACTGGTGCCGATGCACGATGAGCATGACGACGGCGAAGACAACCATGCCGACTATCTCGAAAAAGACACCGGTGTTGTTGATGACAGATACGAGCTTGACGCTGTAGATGTTGAGGATCGTGATGACCACGAGGGTGATCGCTGCCACCCAGATCTGGTCATGCAGGCCGGCGGCGTTGACGTGCCATCCCATGTTGTCGAGCGCCGGGAGCACGGTCAGGGGCAGCGTCACCACGACCGCGGTCACCGTGATTATGCCGGCGAAGACGTAGATCCACCCTGTGAACCAGGCGTATCTCTTGCCGGCAAGGTACTTGGTCCACTGAAACACAGACCCGGCGATGGGAAAGTGGCTCGAGACCTCGGCAAAATTGAGCGCGACGATGAACTGGCCCAGGGCGACTATCGGCCAGCTCCAGATGAACACGCCGCCGGCGGTGATGAGCCCGAGCGAGAACAGTGTGAAGATGCCTGTCGAGGGCGAGATGTAGCTGAACGCGGCCGCGAACGAGCTGAAAAGCCCGAGCGTGCGGTGCAGCTCCTGTTTGTACCCGAAGCCGGCTAGGTCCTTGGTGTCGGCTGATTCGCTGCCCGAAGCCCCCTGATCCAGCTGCGACATCCCCCGTCTCCTTGCTTGGCGTGCGAACACTCATGGCCGGGATGGATCGCCAGTTTGGAGGGGAACGCGGTTTTCGCCGCGAAACCACAGGCGCTTCGCACCTGTCCCCCCGGACCTGGTAGCCCCCCGTTTGGACCGCCGCAGCGATCTGCGCGTGAAGTTACTCCCGCGCCTGCATATTGTCTAGACCTATCTTTCTAAGCCGGGGCCTGGTCAGTGGCTGCGTTGGAGGATCCCTAGCAGATAGGCGGCCTGCCCCGCGTGCTGCAAATCGTCGGCGACAACGCTCACGAGCCGCGCGCCGAGGGTGACGGGCGGATCCCACCGCTCGTCGACGACACGGTCCAGGTCATCTTCGCCGAGCCGGCTCAGGAATTCGATGGTGTTCTCGTAGACGTCGTCGTGGTATCCCCGCAGGTCCTCGGCACTCGCAGTCACGGCTGCTACCTGGGCCGAGTCGTGTCCGTAGCCGATGTCGGAGAGCTCGAGCGCCAAGGCGAAGCGCCGGGCCCATCCCGCCGCCGTCCAGGCTTGCTCGATCCCGGCAACCGCGGCGACGTGGTCATCCTGCACTCGGGTGAGGTGCCAAACCAACCACCCGATCGAGTTGGTCTGAGCATCGAGGCGAGCCGCCAGATCCTCGCCAGTTATGCCGTCAAGCACCTCCAGCACGACCTCACGGATCCGTCCGAAAGCATCGGTCAGGATCTCGGCGCTTTTCATGTGGCTACCTCCTTGACATAAAGGCGCTGGACACTCGCGAAACTAGCTCGCTCTCGGGCAGGTCAAGCGGTTGACAGGCAAGCCTCGGAGTTGTTGACTGACATATGGAGAGCATGTCCTTCCGGCGTGACCGTGAAGCTCCCCCCCGGCCCCGGGCATAACCCGGGGCCGAGTTGACTCCGACGATTCCGACGCACACAGTGGCTCCGGGCCGGTCGGTAGAGGCGCTAGGGCACCCGCAGCAGCGCTGCCGGACGCAGTCGTGCGGACAGAGCCGCAGGTGCCAGGGCGACCAGGTTCACCCCCACGAGTGATCCCGCGACGACGGCCGCTAGCGACCAGATCGGGATGACCACTTCGGAGACGACGCCTAGGTCCGTCGCGGTGAGATCCCAGGCGAAGCGGCCTGCGACAAGGCCGAGGGGCACTCCGAGGACGAGGGCGACGAGCATGACGCTGCTGGCCTGCCAGTGCACGATGTGGCGCACCTGGCTGCCTATGAGGCCGAGAGTCTTCAGCACTCCCGTCTCGCGCCGACGCCGGGTCACGCTCACGACAAGGAGATGCAAAAGAGTCGCCGCTCCAAAAACGGCGACGGTGAGACCGAGGACCAAGGGCAGGTCCGAGGACTGCCCGAAGTTGACTAGCGAGCTCGGGACTACCGGCGGCGCAGCGCCGTTGCCAAAGGCAGCCTCGAGGTGCACAAGGGTGCTGGCCCTTGCCGGACCGGGTTTGAGATTCAACGTGGCTCCGTCGACGATGCAATTGGTGCTCGTCGCCCCCGGTGCGCAACCGGCGAGGGTGTCGTAGGACCCGAGCATCATGTCGGCGCCGTTGCCCAACCCACCGTTGTTCCCGAAAACCGGGAATGCCGCCGTGCCCACGATTTTGAAGGTCATAGTGCGATTACCGATCGTCACAGGGACCAGCTCTCCGATCTGGCCCCGGATCTGGTGCAGAGAGGACTCACCGAGGACTATCTGATCCGGCCCGGCCACGGCATGTCCGTTGACGACCGGCGGAGTGAGCAGGGGACCTTTCTCCGACACCTCGGCAATCGTGTCGATTGACGTCGTGCCGATGCGCACGGCCGACTCCACGCCCGTGCTCAGCTGGGAAATGTCCTTGTAGGCGAGCAGAGCGGGCACGATTGTCGTGATCGTGCCGCCCGGGTTATCGATCTGTAGGTCGAAGGTGCCCCCGTAGAGCCTGGGCGAGTCTAAGAGACGGCCGAGGCTGGCTCCGAACACGGCCGTCCCGACAAGTGCGAGCACCGCAAGGCTGGCACCGCAGAAAGCCGCGAAGCTGGGAACGGCCGCGCGGCCACGGCCGCGTTCGAAGGCGAGGCGCGTGCCCAGCACGACGCTGATAGCGGCGCCAGTTTGCGCGAGCCAGCCCGCCAGCACCGACGGACGCTGTGGGACTGTGCGGGCATCGTCGTGGCCTACGGCCCTTTGTCGTCTGGCTTCAAAAAGGGCCGGAATGGCACCCAGGCCAGCGACGAGCACGAACAGAGCAAAGGCACCTAGCAAGAGCGCTGGCATGTCGAAGCTGAAGCCGGGGTGGGTCTCGGCGACTGCGGCCTCGCCGATGGGAGTGAGGGGACTTAGTGCGAAGGCGAGCGCGACGGCGCCGAGCGCCCCGGCCAGCGCAATAGTGGTCATGGACAACAACCCGAGCAAGAAGAGGTCCCTTTCGCCCATGCCGAGGGATCGCAAGGTCCCAAACTCGCTCGCTTCGAGCGCCGCCTGACGCACGAGGAGTTGGACGATCACGACGAGACCGGCCGCCGCCGCGATACCAGCGAGGATCCACCACGAAACGGCCTGGTAATGGATCGAGCGTTCGACATTGGCATAGCCGCCGCCTAGGGCGTCGACGTAGAGCCCGGACCCACCATGGAGACGGGCGAGTGCGGTCTCGAATGACGAGAGCGCGCCAGTGCCACCGTGAAGACGCACGGCATCGGCATAAGCGACAGCTGAGCTTTTCGCAAAGTGCGCCAGAGCCGTCTTGGTTATGTAGACACTTATGCTCGGCGAGCCCCCATTGGGGAAATCTGAGGCGTAGGCGGCGACGCCGACTACGCGCACCTTCGCCTGCATGCCATCGGGGCGGGGAATGGGCCCGAACGAGTCGAAGAGATCGCCGGCCTGGTCCGGGGTGTAGAAGCTCATCTTCAGGATCGACCCGATGTGGACGCCGTCGGACCTTGTGTAGGACACGACCGCCTCATCCAGGCTGTTTGGGCTTGCCCAGCGGCCCTCTATCAGCCGCCCCCGCTCGATCGTTGCGCCGAAGTGAGCTGTCGCAGGAGCGACGAGCTGCCAGTCGGAATCAAGCATCCGACCGTTAAGGCTCAACAGGGCCTGTGGGAAAGCAACGACGCCTGCCTCGGAGACTTGGGGCAGATGGGCGATGGATGCGGAGGGAAAGCCGAACTCGCTCGCGCTGTAGACGAGGGCGTCGGCACTGTTGGTCGCAGCGACAAAGTGCGGGAATGCCGAGGCGGTGCGCCTCCCAGCCGCGGCGAGGCCGAGCACAATGCCGCCGATGAAAGCGATAAGGACGGCGACTATGAGCCAGGAACGCCAACGTGCGCGCGCTTGGGCTCGCACAGCCAGTCGTACAGCGTTCATGGTCGCTTGGTGCGCCTCAAGTCGTCGAGCACGCTTCGGGCGGCAAAGACACCGCACATCCCGTGCACTCCGCCGCCTGGCGGGGTCGATGCCGAGCACAGGTACAGCCCGGGCGTACCGGTGCGGTAAGGGTTCCACGCCATGGTGGGACGGAACAACGTCTGGCGTAACGTCCCGGCCCCGCCCGTGATGTCGCCTCCGACATAGTTAGGGTTGTGAGCTTCTGCGGCCATCGCGGTCACCGTCGCCCGCGCTAACACGAGGTCCTTAAAGCCCGGTGCGAACCGCTCTATCTGGGCCTCGATGCGGTAGGTCATGTCCACCGTCGAGCCCCGCGGCACGTGGCAGTACGCCCACAGGGTCGACTGGCCCGAAGGCGCCCGCGTGGGATCGATGACACCGGGCTGGACCACGAGGCAGTACGGGCGCTCACTGTGCCGCCCGGCGGCGACGTCTGCCTCGCTAGCTGCTATCTCGGCGAAGCTGCCTCCTACGTGCACGGTCCCAGCGCGCCGGCACAGTTCGGACGACCAGGGCACCGCTCCAGCTAGCGCCCAGTCGATCTTGCAGATGCCCGGGCCATGGCGCATGTGCTGCACTGCTCGGCGGTACCGGCTAGATAGGCGGTCTCCGGCGACGGCGAGCATCGTCTCGATCGAGGTGTCGAACAGCACTGCAGCGCCGCGGGGAAGCTCGGCTAGATCTTTTACGAAACGCCCGGTGTGCAGCGTGGCGCCGGCGTCGGTGAGCTCGTCCACAAGCGCTTCGACCAGCTTGGAGCTGCCCCCGCGCACGAGCGGCCAGCCGTCGGCATGGGCGACGATGGTGAGGAAAATGCCGAACGCCGCTGTTAAGGGGGCGTCGAGGGGCAACATGGCGTGTGCGGCGACTCCGGCCATGACTGCCTTGGCCTCCTCGGAGCGGAACCGCCGGGCAAGATGGGTCGCCGACGGCAGGCCGGCGAGTGCGAATCGGGCCATCGGCACCGGTCGGCGGGGGAGAGAACGCAGCGGGGCGAGCACCGTGGGAACGATCGTCGCCGCCTCGTCGACGAGAGGACCGAACAGGCGGCTGTAGGCGGCGCCGTCGGCGCCGAGCAGGCCGGCGGTGTCGTCGACACTTTTCAGCACGGCGCCGACTCGCCCGCCGTCGAGCGGGTGGGCGAAGGCAACCTCGGGCCTGCACAGCTCCACGCCGCGACCTGCGAGCCCGACGCCTTGAAAGAAGGGGGAGAGCGAGACCATGGACTGGACCGTCGAGCAGACGTCGTGGTGGAACCCGGGCAAGGTCAGCTCTGCGGTTCGACACCCTCCGCCCGGGGTCTCGGCGCCTTCGAACACCTCGACCGACAAGCCGGCGCGAGCAAGCACGAGCGCGGCCGCAAGCCCGTTTGGACCGGATCCGACCACGACAGCGTCAGGTCTGTGCACCAAGCCCTCAAAGCTCGAGCACGAGTGACTCGGCGGCGACTAGGACCTCTGGCTCGGGGCCAAAGCGCGTCGGGAGCGCGTCGAGGGCATCGTCGGTCCGGTCCGGCCCGTGGTGGAACAGCACGACGCGTCGCGCTGCGCATTGACGGCCAAGCTCGACTGCGTACTCGGCCACGGCATGGCCGAAGAAGATCGCGGTGGCCAACTCGTCCGAGGTGACCTGGGCGTCGTGCACAAGGGCGTCGGTGCCCTTGGCAAGCTCGAGGGCTTCGCTGTGGTACTCGCCCCAACCGTCCGGTCCCGGGCCGAGAAGGCTGGGGCAATGGTCGGGCATGTAGGTGAGCACCGAGGTCCCGTCGCTCACGCGATAGCCGTAGGTACGACCACCTTTGTGAGGGATCTCTCTCGCCTCGATACTGAACCCCTCGGCCTCGATCGGACCCACCGGAAGCGTCGCGTAGCTCCATTTGCCGCGGAGATCCTCCGGTCCGATCGGGAAGTGGGGGGGCGACATCGCCCTCGAGAGGACCTCGATCGCACCCGCCCCGTCGGCCTGCTCGGGCAGGAGCAAGGTCACGTGCGAGTCGTCGCGATCCGCGGCCGAGAAAAAGGGCAGGCCGTGAAGGTGGTCCCAGTGGAGGTGGGTGAGAAGGATCGTGCCGCCAAAGGCTGCGCCGCCGCAAAGTTCGCTAGCCCGGCGGATCCCGGTGCCGGAGTCGAGGACGAGCCTCGGGACGGTCTCGTCGTCATGAGCGATGGCGATACAGGAGGTGTAGCCGCCATAGCGGACGAAACTTCCGCCGGGCGCGGAGGTCGAGCCCCGGACCCCCAAGAAATGGGCGCGCACTCGCTCAGCCCGCCCCCAGGTCCTCGCGGTGGTGCCCGCTGGACAGTTCCTCGAGCGCTGTGCGGTCGAGTGACTCAGCTGGCACGGAGGCCAGGCGGCACGCGGTGACTGCCACGAGGGAAGAGGTGCGGGCGCCGCCCTCGAGGTGGGCGCGTTCGCCAAGCAGGGCGCCGGGCCCATACTCGGCCAAGCGTTCGCCGTTGACCTCGACGCGAAGCACGCCGTCGAGGATCAGGAAGATCTCTGATCCCCCCTCGCCCTGGCGTACGAGGGTCGTGCCTGCTTTCACTTTCTTGATCTTAGGTTTGGCCGCCCCGCGCATCACCTGGGAGGAGAGCGAGCGCTCGAGCGCGGACTCGACGACTGTCACGAGAGCCTCGGACTCCTGGTCGCCCCAAGGAGTCTGTTTGCCAAATGACTTGCGGTACCAGTCTTTGAAGTCGATGAGCCCGGATTTGGCGGCGAGGCGTCCCGCTTCGTCATAGACCCAGTGGCGCGGGAAGCGGCTGGCCCCGGCGAGCTGGCCCTCGGCTCGGCCGTCGGCGTACATCGTGAGTGTGAGCGTGGTCCAGGCAAGCGGCGCCTGCCATTGCACAAACGGTGCCCGGCGGACGCGTCGGGGCGCGGGCATGCCGGTGCGTCCGCCTGCGGTCTGGGTGAAGCGGACCCAGCCCTCGCCCCGCTCGGGCTTGCGTTGGAGGTCCGGAAGCGCGACCGCTTGGAACACGTGACTGAGGCCGCCCACGCGCACGGTCGTGCTCCCGATCTGGCCGCCACCGCAGTACCCGGAGCTTTTGATCCAGCCCGACTTGTCGACTTCGATCCAGGCCGCGAGGCGGTTGGCGAAGCGGAAGCGGTCTGCGGCGCGCAGCTCGTCGAGGTCTCCGAGAACCTCGGGGGGCGGCGGATCGTAATGAGCCATTCCGGCGTCGAAAGGGAGCCGGGTACTGCCAACCACGGCCTCGGAGGGGATCCAGGAAAGTGAGGTGACGCAGCTCTCGTATCGCATGGGGTCATGATCTGCCCGTGCCTTGGCTCGTTGAAGGGTGGTGACCGGCAAGGCGCGGTGGTCCTAGCACCCCCTCCGGTCCGGGGGTCTCCTACCTGGTGCGAAACGGCGCGAAATGCGACAACTTGGAGTGGGATGAACGCGACGAGCGACAGCACGAGGACTATCGAGGTTTTTCTCGCCGACGACAACCTGATCGTGCGCGAGGGCGTGCGCGCTCTAATCGAGCGTCACAGTGATCTCTCGGTGGTTGGCGTCGCCGCCGACTTCGACGGGACCGTCGCCGGGGCGAGCGCGACTGCACCACATGTGCTCGTCACAGACATTCGCATGCCGCCTTCGTTCAACCGCGAGGGCATCGATGCCGCGAAGGAGGTGCGAAAGCGCCACCCGGGTACAGGAGTCGTGATCTTGTCGCAGTACGACGACCCCGAGTACGCCGTGTCCTTGCTCGCCGAGGGGTCTGCGGGCTACGGGTACTTGCTGAAGGACCACATCGCAGAGGGCAACCAGCTCGTCGAGGCGATCCGGGCCGTGGCGACCGGTGGTACCGCCCTCGACCCGGCCATCGTCGAGGCTCTCGTACGTCCGGTCACCGCGAGCGGCGGGCTCAGCGAGTCCGAGGAGGCGTTGCTGGCGCTCGTGGCCGAAGGCAAGCCCATAAAGGCCATCGCCGCGCAGCGCCAGCTCCCACCCGAGGCGGTCGATGCCGAGGTCGAGGCCGTTTTTTTGAAGCTCGCCCAGGGCGTAAGCGCCGGCAACCAGGGCGCGCTGCAGCGCTTGCGCCTCTTGCACCAGGCCATTGTCGATCGCGAGGAGCAAGGTGAGACGCTCTCGCGCCTGCTCCCAGGCGGGCTGGCAGAAAAACTGCGCTCGGAAGGACGCCGCATCGGGGAGACAGAACGCGTCGAGGTGACTGTGGTGATGAGCGACATTCGCTCGTACTCCACCATCGCCGAGCACGCAGATCCGAGCCAACTCGCCGGCCAGCTCAACACCCACCGGGCAGCGATGAACAAGGCAATCCTGGGCGAGGGCGGGACTGTGATGCAGTTCGTGGGCGATGCCGTGATGGCCGTTTTCGGAGCACCGGTTTCCCAGGTAGACCATGCCGATCGCGCCGTCGCGGCCGCCGTGGCCATGCACGCCGGCCAATCGGAGATCAACGAGCGCTGGTCAGCGGAAGGGCTTCCCGCCTTCGGTCTCGGGCTCGGACTGTCGACGGGCGAAGCCGCCGCGGCGTTGCTCGGTTCGGAGGAGCGCCTCGAGTACACCCTCGTCGGCGACACCGTGAACTTGTCCCAGCGCCTCCAGCAGCTCGCTTCGGCCGGCGAGACGGTACTCTCCGAGGCCACCTTACGAGCGCTCACCTGCGAGGTCGCAACCGCGGCGCTCGCAGAGCAGCTCGTAAAGGGTCGCGATACTCCAGTGGTCGCATACAAGCTGTTGTCCTACGGCCAGTCGTCATCCGGCGGCGAAGTGGTCGAGGCGATTCACCAACCGCCGGCTGCACGAAGCATCTGAGGGGGGATCACATGACAGATACCGAAGCGGTTTCAGGGCCCGCACCCGTCGCCGAGAACACCCCGGCGCTCGAGGTACACGGTGTCCGCAAGACCTTCGAGGCCGAGAACGCGCCCGTTCGGGCGCTAAGGGGCGTGGACCTGACTGTTCAACGCGGGACTTTCCTCGCTCTCATGGGCCCCTCGGGGTGCGGCAAGTCGACGCTGCTCAACCTTGTCGCGGGCCTTGACGTGGCCGACGAGGGGACCATCAAGGTCGCGGGTGAAGAGGTGACCGGTAGTAGCGAGGACGAGCTCGCCCGTATGCGCCGGCGCCACATCGGCATCGTCTTTCAGTTCTTCAACCTGCTCGAGGGCATGACGGTGCTCGAGAACGTCGCCCTGCCGGCAATTATCGCGGGGCGAAAGCGCAAGGCGGCAGAGACAAGGGCGCGGGACCTGTTGGAACTTCTCGGCATCGGTGACAAGGTCTCGGCCATGCCGGGTGTGCTCTCCGGCGGCCAGCGCCAGCGACTCGCGATCGCCCGCGCGCTCGCCAACGAACCGACGCTGTTGCTCGCCGACGAGCCGACCGGTGCGCTCGACTCCGCCGGGGGCCAGGAGGTAATCGAGCTGCTGAGCCGCCTGCACAACGGGGGCCAGACAATCATGCTTGTCACTCACGACCCGGACGTGGCCGCCGCCGCCGATACCGTGCTCAAGATGCGTGACGGGCGCATCGTCGACTCAGAGCTCGAGGCGGCCCACGGCAGTGTCGAGGGCGTAACTGCCATCGGGACTCTCTGAGGGGCGCGAGGACCGAGGTGACGCTGGACTCTGCCACGCACAGCGCGGCCAGCGCGCGGCCGGCGTCGCGCCTACAGGTGCGACTGCTGCTCCCGGCCGTCGTTGTGCTTGCCGCCAGTGTCGCGCTCGTCATCGTCTCGCTCACTGCGGCGCCGCACGCCGGGCACCGCAGCCTCGGGATTGTCATCGGGATCGCTGTTGTATGCACGGCGGCGGCGGGCCTCGCGACGACGACGCGAGCTGCCCGCCTCGGCTGGCTGGTGACGCTCGGGGCTTTTGTCACCGCTCTCGCAGCCGCGGGCTCGAGGCTCGCCCTCACCCACGCGAACTCAGTCCACAGCCTCCCCCACGACGTCGCGACAGTGGCTGGACTCGGCGCGATGGCCGTCTCGGTGCACGGTCTGTTGTCCCTGCCTGACGGCGTGCTCGGGCGCAGGTCGCGCCAGGCCGGTGCCGCCTCGTGGTACGCGGTCGCCCTGGTGGTGGCCGTTGTGCTCATTGCGACAGGTCACGTACTGGCCCCCTGGCCGGCCGCGATTGGATGGCTGATCGCGGTGTGCTCGACGCTCCCAGTCGTGCAGTCGCGGTACCTGGACTCGCTCGCGACGGGACGCCAGAGGATGCAGTGGATCGCCGTTGGCGCAGTATTGGCAGCCGAGCTCGTGCTGATCTCTGTGACGCTCAACTTGCTGGTGGCCTGGCCAGCCCAGATCGAACTGCCCGCGGCGGCGGCCGGGGTGCTCGCGGCCCTCGGCCTTCTGGGCGCCGCCAGCGCCCGATTGGCCCCGCACGCCGACCGCCTTCTCGTGCACCTGTTGTCGATCCTTGGTTTCAGCGTCGTCGTCTCCGCGATCTACTTGATAGTCGTCCGTGGTCTCGGCAAGACCCCGACGGGCACGACCGACCGAGAGGTGCTCGGGCTCTCGATCGTGGCCGCCGCGATCGCGGCCATCGGCTACATCCCGGCCCGGGATCGTTTCGCCCGCATGGCGACGGGTTTTGTATATGGCGCCCGTGAGGCACCAGACGAGGTCGTCCGCAGTTTCGGGAGCCGGCTCACCCGTGCGATTCCCATGGACGAGCTCTTGTTGCAGCTCGCCGAGTCCCTGCGAAAGACGCTCACGCTCAAGTCGGCCGAGATCTACACAGGTACCGGCGACGTGCTCGAGCTTGCGGTCTCGGTCCCTGACATCGGGGCCCGATCACTTGTCATCTCCGCCAGAGAGCGGCCCGTGATCACCCAGGCCGGAGTCTCGGGCAACGCCTGGGCCTCGGTCTGGATGCCTAGCTTGCTGGACGGTAGGGCGGGGGGACCGATCCGGGTCGCGCCGATCTGCAATGCCGGCGAGCTGCTGGGCACGATCGTGGTCGCGAGGGCCGATGGTGCTGTCGGGTTCACCGAGGAGGACGACCGAGTTCTGACCGACCTTGCCCGCCAGGTCGGGCTTGCTTTTCGCAACGCCCAACTCGACACAGCCCTTTTGACCTCGCTCGAGGAGTTGAAAAGGCAGGCCGACGAGTTGCGCGCCTCGCGCGCCCGCATCGTTGCCACCGGAGACGCGGAGCGCCGACGGGTGGAACGCAACCTCCACGACGGCGCCCAGCAGCACCTCGTGGCACTCGCTGTGAATCTTCGCCTCGTGAAGGACATCGTCGTCGAGGACCCTCAAGGGGCAGTCGAGATGCTCGAGGAGCTCGGGACCGCCGTTCAGGACACGATCCAGGAGCTGCGCGAACTCGCGCACGGGATTTACCCGCCTCTGCTAGTCGACAGCGGTCTGGCAGGGGCGCTACGCCCAGTTGTCAGCCGGAGCCCGCTCGACATAGAGCTTTCAATCGAAGACATCGGGCGTTACGAGGGCGATATCGAGGCAGCCGTCTACTTCTGCTGTCTCGAGGCTCTTCAGAACGCGGGCAAATACGCGCCAGATGCGCACGTCACCGTGCGCATCTGGAAGGAGTCTGGAGGCCTGTTGTTCGCAGTCACCGACGACGGTCCTGGCTTCGATGTGCGCAAGGCCCAGCGCGGGCACGGCTTTGTGAACATGACGGACCGCTTGGGCGCCATTGGCGGATCGGTTCGTTGGGAGTCCGAGCCAGGGCGCGGCACCCAGATCCGGGGCTCGGTGCCGCTCAGCTAACCGGCACCGGCCAGCTGAGCTGCGCGGCTCAGCTTACGAAGCCGTCGGTGTCTCGCTCCGCCCACAGCCGGCGCAAGGTGGAAGGGCCGAACTGTTCCTTGTGCATGTACGCCCGGGCGCCGCTTGTTCGGGCGTCTTCGGGCAGGTCGTTGACGTCGTAGGTAGAGCACAAAAAGACCACCGTGCCCGGGTGGCCGGCGACGATGCGCCGGGTCGCCTCGAGCCCGCCCATTTCGGGCATGTTTATGTCCATGAGGACGAGGTCGGGGTTAAGCGCGTCGGTCAGTGCGATCGCCTCTATGCCGTTGGAGGCCTCCCCGACGAGCTCGAAGCCCTCGGTGCGGCGCACAACGGCTCGCGCGGCCAAGCGGAAGGGCGCCTGGTCGTCTACGACAATGACGGAGAGGGGGGCATCCATCAACTGACCATTGTCCCACGCGAGGTATCGGTGAACCTTGGAGCTGCCATGCGAATGCCCGGTGTAGCTAGCTTCCCGACTGTGCGCTCAAGTACACGAGCACGGCCTTCACGCGACGGTTGACGTCACGCTCCTCGGAGAGGCCGAGCTTGGAGAAGATCGCGTTCGAATGCTTCTCGACGGCGCGCTCGGACACGCCGAGAGTCTCCGCGATCGCTCCGTTCGACTTGCCCTGTGCCATCTCGGCGAGGATCTCGGACTCCCTCGGCGTGAGCCATTCGAGGTCGGACTTGCGGTGGCTCGCCCGCGCCCGCACGAGCTCGTCGACCACAAGCGGGTCGATGACCGACCCACCGCCCGCGACAACGCGGATCGCCTGGGCGAGCTCGTTCGCCCCCGCCACGCGCTCTTTCAGTAGATAGGCGCGTCCCGCCGAGCCCTCCTGCAAGAGCGCGAGGGCATATGCCGGGGCCGTGTACTGGCTGAGGACGACGACGCCGACACGCGGCTCGTGCTCGCGCAGCCATGCGGCGGCTTGGATGCCCTCGTCGGTGCCGGTCGGTGGCATGCGGATGTCTGTCACGACGACGTCGGGCTTGTGCTCGGCGATGAGCTCCAATAGCTGGGGGAGGTCCGAGGCGACCCCGGCGAGCTCGAGGTCGTCGTGGGTCTCGACGAGTCGCGAGATTCCTTCACGCAACAAGGCGTTGTCCTCCGCCAGGACGACCCGGATCACGTCCACCACGGCGAGCCTAACCGCTCTTGTCGCTTGCAGATGGGACAACTGGACCTTTGCGAGCTCCAGGTCCGCCGTGCGATCACCAATGGAGCTGTTTTGTGAGAGCTCTCGGTTGTGCCTGGTGGGCACGGTTCTGGCGGATCCTCTGTGGAATGTCAGCTGTGCGTGGCTGCTTTGAGCACGCTTTCTACCGGAGCAGGGCGGGCGATCACATAGCCCTGGACCCGGTCGACGCCGAGCTGGCGCAACAGCTCGAGCGTGGCTTCGTCCTCCGCGGCCTCCGCCACGGTGACAAGGGAGAAGGCCCGCGCCAGGCTCACGACCGCGGACACGACGTGGCGGCTCGCGGCCTCCTGGGACAAGTCTCGGACGAACTCGCGGTCAATCTTTAGATACGAGACCGGGAGCCGTTTCAGATAGGCGAAGCCCCCGTACCCCGCGCCGAAGTCGTCAAGGGCGACCTTGCAGCCGAGGTCGTTGAGACCCTGTACGAAGGCCTCGGCCGCGGCCGTGTCGCGCATCAGCGCCGTCTCGGTGATCTCGCAGACGATGAGCTCGGGCGCGGCACTGTATTCCGCGATGGCGTTGCGCACGACCGTGAGCATGTTGGGGTCGACGACTGACTTGGCCGATAGGTTGAACTCGACAGGGTTACCTTGAGAGGCGAGGCGGGCGGTTTCGCGAACGACCCAGCGGTCGATCTCGGAGATGAGACCGAACTCTTCTGCCGTCGGGAGGAAACGGTCCGGGAGCACGATCTCGCCGGTCGGGCTCACCATCCTTATGAGCAACTCATGCTGGACCGTCAGGTTCGTGTGGAGGTCCACGATCGGCTGGGCATAAAGGACGAAGCGGTTCTGGTCGAGGGTGTCGCGGATGCGACCCACCCAGCTGAGCTTGGCCAGCTCGCGTTCGACTCGGAGCTGCTCGGCCGCGCGCTCGCTGATGTCGTCGAACACGACAACGGCACCGGTGATCTGGTTGGTTTTCAGCGGCGAGGCGCAGTATGCGACGGGGAGCACGGACCCGTCCCTACGGATGAAGGTGTCCAGGTCGACATTGAGCGTCTCGCCCAGCTCCCAGACGCCTTTAAGGGGGCACTCCTCTACCGGGTAGGCGGATCCGTCTGCGTGCTGGTAGTGGCAGGCAGTGTGGAGGTACTTGCCCATGAGCTCGGTGGCCTCCCAGCCCAAGAGTCGTTCGGCTGCCGCGTTGACGAAGGTGACCTTGCCCAAGCCGTCGGTGGCGATCATTCCCTCTGCCATGTTGTCGGTGATGGCCGCCAAGAATTGCCGTGAGTGCTCGATCTCTTGTTGCGCGGCTTTCTGGTCCGTTATGTCCTGGCAGGTCCCGAGAATCCTCACCGCTTCGGCGTCGCTGTTCCTGATCGCCTCGGTACGCTCTCGTACGAAGCAGATCTCACCGTTTGGCCGAACTACGCGGTGCTCGACCTCGGCCGCGCCGCAGCTAAGGGCGCGCTCGATCGTCTGTCGGAAGGCCTCGAGATCCTCTGGATGGACCAGCTCCTCCAGCGCCTCGGAGGTGCCCCTCCAGCTCGCGGGTGTGATCCCGTGGATGGTGAATATCTCGTCGGCCATGAACTCGACCCGGTTGCTGGCGAGGTCCCACTCCCAGTGCCCGACATGCGCGAGGCGTTCTGCTTCGCGCAAGAGCGATTCGTTGCGGGCGAGCTGACTCGCGTCGCGAAGACGCCCTATCCCGTAAGCGAGGTCGTCAGCCAGCTCGGACAAGATTGCGACTTCGTTGGGTCCGAACGCCCCGGGCTCGCCCGCGTAGATCATTAGGGCCCCGATCGTCTCCTCGCGCACGACAAGCGGCAGTGCGCACGATCCCCGCAGGCCGTACTCGTCCGCGGTAGCACGCCAGGGAGCAAAACTCTTCGAACTGTGCATGTCGTTTAGTACCTGCGCGCAGCGAGTCCGGATAGCGGTACCTGTTGGGCCTCGGCCGTGATCGTCCTCGCCCCAGCCGACTGCGAGGTCGCGGAGGTACTCGGTTCGCCCGGCGGACGCGACGGGGCGCACACTATGTGCCTCGTCGTGCTCGACATAGCCGACCCAAGCCAAGCTGTATCCGCCCGTGGTGATGATGGCTTGGCAGGTGTCAGCGAGCAGGCTTGGCTCCTCGGTGGCGTGCACGAGCACGTCGTTGCCCTCGCTCAAGGTGCGGATGGCCCGGGACATGACGGTCTGCTCGGTGACGTCGCGGGCGTTTAGGACGATCCCACGGACGTCCGGGTCGTCCAGGCAGTTGGTCGGCGTGGACTCGAGGACCCTCCATTCGCCCGATGCCGACTGGAACCGGAAGACAGCGGACGCGCCGGTGCCCGGATGCAAGATCACTTTTGCGAAGCTTTTCGCAGTCTTGTCGACATCATCGGGATGCACGAGCTCGAACATGTTCCGCCCTAGCTGCTCTTCTGGGACGAAGCCCAGCATCGCTTCAGCAGCTGGGTTGGCGTAAAGCACCCGCGCCTGGTCGTCGAGCACGGCGATCAGGTCGCTCGAATGGGCGAGAAGCGTCCCGTACCAGCGCTCGTGCGCGGCGCCAGGTGCTCTGTGGTCCGCGGAGGGACTTTTGCCCTCGGAGCGGCTCGGAGCGTCTCGCACACCATTTCATCGGCACAATCGCGCCTATTGATTAGCATCGAGACGCGATCTTGCCTGACTGGGCCACGGTACGCTCATGCGATCCAGGCGATCGAGCTGCCCTTTCCAGCAATTTGGTTGCGCGACAACTGCCCGTGCGCGCGATGTCGCGACCCGCAAAGCGGCCAAAAGCTTTTTCAGATCAGCGAGATTCCGCCAGGACTCATGATCGATCGCGTCGAGAAGGCGGGCGACACCGTAACGGTGAGCTTCGGTCCAGACCCGCACGTCTCGACGTTCTCGCTTAGGTGGCTCTCAGCCCAGCGCCCAGGCCCGCAAGGCGACGGCAGGACTGAGCAGGACAAGCGGCTCTGGAAGGCGAATGACCTGGTTGGAGCCCTGCCGGTGAAGCGCTGGAGCGCGTATTGTGACGAGGGCGCCGAGCGGGCGCGTGTGCTCGCTTGGGTGGTGAGCCTCGGCTTCGCGATCTTGCAGGAGGTGCCGAAGCAAGACGGGACCGTGCTCGAGGTCGTGAAGAGTTTCGGGTACGTGCGCGAGACAAACTATGGCGAGCTGTTCGAGGTGCGCGTGGAGCTGTCTCCGAGCAATCTGGCTTTCACCGGACTCGCGATTGCTCCCCACACCGACAACCCCTACCGTGACCCGGTGCCGACCTTGCAGCTGCTTCACTGCCTCTCCAATGCCGCCGACGGTGGCGCGTCTGGCCTAGTCGACGGCTTTGGGGCCGCCGCCACTCTACGGAAAGAGGATCCGGCCGCGTTCGAGACCTTGACAACGACTCTCGTCCCCTTCGCATGGCAGGACGCGAGAGCGAGGCTCTCCGCCGAGCGACCGTTGATCGAGATCGACCCGCTTGGCCGTATCCGCGCGGTGCGATTTAACAACAGGTCGATGCAGGCCCTAAGGCTTGCTCGCGAGGATCTCGTCTCTTTCTACGACGCGTACCGCGCCTTTGCCGAGGTGATATCGCGGCCCGGGCACGAGCTCACATTCCGCCTCGAGCCGGGCGACTGCCTGATCTTCGACAACACTCGCGTTCTCCACTCGCGCACCGCCTTCGACAGCTGTGTCACGGGCTCGCGCCACCTACAGGGCTGCTACGCCGATATGGACGGGCTGATGAGCACCCTCGCTGTTCTCACCAACACGCCATGAAAGTGGTTATACAGCTCGCGGCGCTCTTCGAGATCCAAGGAGCGCAGAGCTATCTCGGCGAGGCAGTGACCCAGGCGCAGCACATGCTGCAGACAGGCGCCTTGGCCGAGGCCGCGGGCTCGCCCGACGCCTTGATCGCAGCCGCGCTGTTGCACGACGTCGGGCACTTTCAAGGTCGCTTGACGGGCGAGGACCTCATGGGCGGCATTGACAACTGTCACGAGGAGACCGGAGCCGCCTATCTCCGGAGATGGTTCGCAAGCGATGTCAGCGAACCGGTGCGACTCCACGTTGCCGCCAAGCGGTACCTGTGCCACGCAGAGCCCGGTTATCTTGCTGCACTATCGCCGGCCTCGCGCCGGACCCTAGAGGTCCAAGGCGGCCCGATGAGGTCTCCCGAGGCACGCGTTTTCGAGGGCTTGCAGCACTTCTCGGCCGCGTTGAGCTTGCGGCGCTGGGACGACCTGGCTAAAGACCCGTCAGCAGTGCCGCCGCCCTTCGCGCATTTCGCACCCCTTCTCGAAGCTCTGGCCGAGCAGGACCCGGATTAAGAGACCTTGGCCACCGGTCGACTCCAGAGCCCAACTCGATCGTTCTCTGCACCGACAGGGCGTCGACGCCAGCCTCGGTACCGGTGCAGATGGCAGTGGCTCAGAACGGTTCGAAAACTGGACCGTGCGCCCTGGGCCTACGTATCCTCGCCGCCAAGCCCAGGGCACCCAGCCGGAGCTGACTGTACCCAAAATTCAACCGGCCGTTCATGAGAAACGGGTAAAAATCGCCCGAATCTGAGATGAACACCGGCTGCGCGAGCTCAACGCAGGGGAAGGAAAGCAAAGTGGGTGCGCGACCCCTGAAGCCTTGCGAGGGAAGCTGGGAGCCGCACACCCATCTCAGTATCTCGCGCGAATGGCGATCGCGGCAGTCTTTTGTCAAAAGTGCCTCTGTGCGAGGCCCTTATCGCGTCGGACGATCGTGAGAGAAAAGGGCGCGCGCCAGATGACGTGGTGGTCGGGCGAGGCGAGGGTCAGCTCCGCCAGCTAACCTTTGAACTGGGGTTTCAAGTTGGAGTGTAGGCCTTTGGGCACATCCAGCGAAGCGCGGCTTTCTTGGGACGGCGACCCCTTTTGTGTCAACAGCGAAGCTCGCGCAGTTCCTAGCAATGGTAGTCGGGCCCTCACAACAGCCTTCAGGCGATTGCCGGTGGGCGGTCCTAGGTGGCGGGGTCGTCGACGGTGAGGTGGCGGACGGACCGAGCCTGACTACCGGCGTTCTGGCCAGTACTGGACCTCGAGCCCATATCACCGCCGACTCGTGTTCCTGTGTGGAAAACCACCACGTCGCTCATTTTGATCCCCGCCGAGCCTCCCTAACCGTTTTCGTCGCGCCAAGTGAGGTTGTCATACACCGGCGCGGACCTCGATCGGCACACACAAGCGCAGCTGGCGCCTCCCCCTGGGAGTGCTGCGTCGTACTCGGTTTGGCGAGGCTTGCAGAAACTCGGCCGGTGATCGATTCGTCATTAGAGGGGATTTTTCAGAACTAACCTGCAATGGTGGCGAGGGCACGACTTGACAGCCTGACAGGGGTCAGGTTTCTGGCAGCGCTGACGGTCCTTCTTGGTCACTCCACCGTCGTTACCGGACAGCGGTGGAACTGGTTCATGAACTTTGGTGGGACTGCTGTTTCGTGCTTCTTTGTGCTGTCCGGGATGGTGCTCGCCTGGTCGTGCCTAGGAATGGGTGCACGGGAATTCTACCGGCGCCGTGTTGCCCGGATCTATCCGACCTATCTTGTCGCCCTCGTGTTTGCGTGGCTCGTGACTTCCTGGCTCGGATGGAGTACCCAGTGGCGGTCGTGGATAGCCATGGTCACCTTGACGCAATGCTGGTTCCCGCATGCCAGCCAGCTGACCGCCATGCTCACTCCCGCGTGGTCATTGTCGGATGAGGCGTTTTTCTACTTGTGTTTCCCACTCCTGGCAGCGCTTGTGGCTCGGATGAGCCGCCCGGGTCGGCAGTGGCTCGCCCTAGGCTGCTTCGGATGGACCATTGCTATGACGTGGCTTCTAATAAGTCATTCGGCACAAAACGGCAACTCCACCTACTGGCTCTGCTATATGTTCCCCCCCTCGCGGATGCCGGAGTTTGTGTTGGGTATCATCGCCGCCCTCGAACTTCGAGACGGTTTACGGGTACCTGGCTGGGCTCCGCTTGGAGCCTTTGGCCTGGCGCTCATCGTTCGGTTCGAGGTACTTGGGACCAGCTGGACAGAGCCATACACGCCGTTTGTCGTATTGGGACTGCTTTGGCTTGGCTCCCGTGATCTCCTGGACGCAAGGTCCTTTCTTCGTTCACCGGCCATGCTGGCCCTTGGGGCTTGGTCATATGCGATGTACCTGTTTCACTTCCCCCTGTACCAGGCGGCCCTGGAATCAGCCGAGAAGCTCACCTTCGTCTTGAACGGCCACGGCGGCTACCGGCAATCGCCTGAAGCGGTGTTCCTGATCGGGCACCGCTGGGTGCTCGTGGTTCTTGCCATCGTTCTGACAGTTGTGCTGTGCCGGGAGCTGTACGTCTATTTCGAGGCTCCGTTGGAGCGCCGCTTCAAACGGTCGTTGAGGTCGCGCGACCCAGGTCTTCGGCAGGCAAAAGCACTAAAGCCGGTCCCCTTGGTCAGAGAGACGAGCGACTCATAAGACTCGCCGAACTAGGAGAGACACACCAAAAGCTCAGGCGAGGTGGCAACAACACGAAGAGTCTCAAGACCCACTAAGGCGGCTCCACGTTGAGTTGGAGATCGTGAGGTAGCTGATCAGCTACCAACCCGGCCAGAGGCCAAGAGCCACTAGAGCCCGCGGCGTCTTTGAGCTGTGGACAGCCGCGTCTGCCAAGACGTGGCGGCAGATGCGATGTCTGCGCCGGAGGTTTCGCGGGCGAGACGGTGCAACTGCCGGCTTTGTGGGGCCTTCAGCGGGCCTCGATGTACTTGTACAGCGCTTCTCGATCCTGTTCGAGCTCCTCGATCCGGCTCTTTACGACATCGCCAATGCTCACTATCCCCGCGAGAGCACCATCTTTGAGCACCGGAAAGTGACGCAGACGGTGCTCGGTCATCATTATCGCTAGGGACTCGACTTCGTCGTTGGGGGAAACCGTGCGCACCTCGGTCGTCATAATGGCCGCGACCGGCTTTTCGAGTAGCGCGCCGCCGAGGCTGCCGAGAGCGCGTGTGACGTCGCGCTCGGAGATGATTCCCTCAACAGCACGGCCATCGCTCGAAACGACCAAGGCGCCAACATTGAGTCGGGCCATCTCCGCCACGGCGACCGCCACGCTCGCGTCGCGGGTGATCGTGGCCACTGACGGGCCCTTGTTCTCCAGAATCACGGAGATCTGCATCATCGTCTCCCCCCGTACGGCTCGCAAGCCTTCTAAGTTGAAAGATAGTCCCCAAGTTTGATTTGGTACTAGAGGAGAGCGTCCCCTTAGCGGTGCGAATCGTTCATAGCTGACATAGCTCTGCGGTGTCCAAAGCCCAGCTGGTCCTCCAAGAACGAGTGCCGAAGCTCACTTTGAGGCACCCGGATGCACAAAACCAGCTGCCCGGATGCTCAAGGCGGCGCGCGTTCCCCAGGCGGCGGCGCAAACCCCACAGCCGCGACTTTCGCGGTGGGTCAGCGCGCCCCGGGCGGCTGTGTAGCAGCAGTGGGGGAGAGCAGCGGTCGTTGGCGGGGACGCTCAGCCTCGTAGCGCTCGCGCGCCGCGAGCACGCCTTGGCGGGTGCTGACCTCGGCAACTGGCACGTCCCACCACGAAGCCGAGTCGGGCGCGGGCACGAGCGGGTCGGTCTCGACGACCACGACTGTGGTCGAGTCGGCCGCCAACGCGCTCGCCAACGCGCTCGCCAGCTCCTCGCGCGTCGAGGCCTGCAGCACGTGCGCGCCCAGGCTCGCGGCGTTGGCCGCCAGGTCGACAGGCAGTTTTGGCCCATCGAGGCCGCTGTCGGTCCGGTAGCGGTAGCGGGTGCCGAACCGCTCGACCCCGACCGACTCGGACAGGTTGCCGATTGAGGCGAACCCATGGTTCACGACTAGGACAACGACGAGCTTGATGCTCTCGGAGATCGCGGTGACGAGCTCCGAGCTCATCATGAGCCACGACCCGTCGCCGACCATGACGACCACCTCGCGAGTGGTGTCGGCCATTTTCACCCCCAGGCCTGCAGCAACCTCGTATCCCATGCAGGAGTAGGCGTACTCCACGTGGTACCCCTTAGGGTCCCGCGCCCGCCAGAGCTTGTGCAGGTCGCCCGGCAGACTGCCGGCCGCGCCGACGACGACGTCTCGGTCGTCGGTGGCGGCCTCGACGAGTCCGATCACTTCAGCCTGGCTGAGGGGCGAGTGCGGCGCGGCGTAGGCAGCTTCGACGGTTGTGTTCCACTTCGCCGCGAGCTCGCCACAGTGCGCCTCGTAGGCCGGGTCGACTCGCCAGCCCTTCAGACGCTCGGAAAGCGCCTCCAGCGCAGCGCGGGCGTCTGCAACTACAGCTAGGGCAGCGAGCTTGGTGGTGTCGAAGGGCGTCACGTTGATGTTGACGAAGCTCACCTTCGGGTCCTGGAAGGCCGAACGCGAGGCTGTGGTGAAGTCGCTCCAGCGCGTGCCGATACCTATCACGAGCTCAGCCTCACGCGCGACCTCATTGGCTGCGGTCGTTCCGGTCGTGCCGAGCGCCCCGATGCTCGCCGGGTGGTCGAATCGCAGGGCGCCCTTGCCTGCCTGGGTCTCTGCGACCGGCAGTCCGGTCGCGCGGGCGAGGCGTGCGAGCGCCTCCGTCGCTCCGGAGTAGATGACGCCGCCCCCGGCGACGATGAGCGGGCGGCGTGACGCGCGGACCATCGCGGCGACGGCGTCAACGAGCTCGGGCTCGGCAGGTGGGCGTCGGACACGCCATACGCGCGCCTCGAGAAGCCCCTCGGGCACCTCGAAGGCCTCGGTCGCGAGATCCTGGGGCAGAGCCAAGGTGACCGCTCCGGTCTCGGCTGGGTCAGTGAGGACGCGCATCGCGTTGAGAAGCGCGGCGGCTAGCTGCTCGGGCCGCCATACCCGATCGAAGTAGCGCGAGACCGGGCGCAGGCAGTCGTTGACCGAGACATCCAGACTGGTCGGGTCCTCGAGCTCTTGGAGGACCGGGTTGGCACGGCGCGTCGCGAAGACGTCGCCGGGCAGCAGCAGCACCGGAATCCGGTTGGTGGTCGCGACCGCGGCGCCCGTGACGAGGTTCGTTGCGCCTGGGCCGATCGAGGTCGTGCAGGCGAAGGTGCGCAGCCGATCGGACATGCGCGCGTAGCCGACGGCGGTGTGAACCATTGCCTGCTCGTTGCGGGCGAGGTAGTAGGGCAGCTCAGCACCGGCTTCGAGGAGGGCCTGGCCCAGTCCGGCGACGTTGCCGTGGCCGAAGATCCCGAGGCAGCCGGCGAAGAAGCGCTGGCGCTTTCCGTCGCGCTCAACCTCCTGGGCCGCGAGGAAGCGCACCAGCGCCTGGGCGACGGTCAGTCTCACGGCGTGGCGCTGTGTGAGGTCATGGGCAGCCTCGGGTCGAGGTCCTGGTCCACCCATGAGGCACGGACCCAGGCGTGTGTCGGGTCGTCGCAAAACGCCATGGTGCGCTTGCTCCCCGGGCCGGCGAGCACGTTGAGAAAGTAGAGGTCGTAGCCCGGCGCGGCCATCGTCGGGCCGTGGTAGCCGTAGGGAATAAGGACGACGTCGCCGGTCTTGACCTCGGCGAGGACATCGATCTCGCGCCCGGGACCTGAGGTGTAGACGCGCTGGTAGCCCCCTGGCCCTGGGTCGCATGCGCCGGCGCCGCCGACGACCTCGAAGTAATAGATCTCCTCGAGCTTGGCCTCGCCCTCGCGAGCCTCGTCGTGCTTGTGCGGCGGGTAGGACGCCCAATTGCCGCCCGGCACGAGTACCTCGACCGAGACGAGGCGGTCGGTCTCGAAGGCATCGGGGGCGCAGAAGTTGTTGCACTGCCGGCTGGCCGAACCAGCACCGCGCACCTCGATCGGTACATCCTCGGCGCGGCCGTAGCGAAAGGGCAGCGCCCGATCGGCGAGTGCGCCGCAGAGCGCGACGCGCGCCCCGGCGTCACTCGCCACGGTCACGCCAGCGCCTCGCGGCACGTAGGCGAAGTCGCTGACACGGGCAAAGACGCTCTCTCGCCCCTCGAGCTCGAGTGACTGTCCGTCGCAGAAGACCCGGGCCGCCCCCGCCAGCGGCAGGACGATCCACTCCGAGGCGCCCGTCTGAAACTCGTAGGTACCACGGGCTGAGATCGCGACGACACGCATAGAGGAGTACGTCCAGCCAGCGTCGGCCGGGTTCACCTCGACCACAACGCCCTCAGCGTCGGGCGCGAGCGCCGGCCGGTGGAGCTTCGCGCTCATAGCAGGCTGGCCGCGGTCTTGACGGCGGCCGACACGTCGTCGTCCTTGGGATAGAGCAGGTTGCGCCCGACGACCAGGCCTCGCACACTCGGTAGCGCGAGCGCGTGCTGCCAGCGCTCGAACATCTCGTCAGGGCGATCCGAGCGCGCACCGCCGAGCAGGACCACTGGCAGGGTCGTCGCTTCGGCAACAGGGCTCATGTCGTCGACCACCGGGACCTTCAGCCAGGTGTAGGCCGACGTTGCGCCGAGCGCCGCGGCGATCGACATCGACCGGATGATCGCCTCGGTCGACAGGTCGCTCACCGCCCGTCCGTCGACGCGCCGGCTCATGAATGGCTCGACCATCGCGACCTTGCGCTCGAGGGCAAGCTCTGTGATCGCGCTCGCACACGCGCTCAGCGTGTCGGCGGTCGCGGGGTCCTCGAGATTGATGCGCAGGAGCATCTTGCCGCCGTCGAGGCGCGAGGACGCGACTGATGCGGCGCTGTAGCCCGTGAAGCGGTCGTCGTACTCAAAGGTCGCGTTGGCCAAACCGCCCCGGTTCATCGAGCCGAAGACGACCTTGTCGTCGAGCGCGCCGAGCAATAAGAGGTCCTCGATCACGTCGGGTGAGCCCAGTACGCCGTCGACCCCGGGCACCGCGAGCGCGGTTGTGAGCCGATCGAGCAGGTCGTAGCGATCGCCCATCGCCCCGGGGAGGTCGCCTACCTCAATGACGCCCCGCGCGGTATGGTCCGCGGCCACGATAAGCAACCGGTCAGAGCCCCATCCGTCGCGCACTTGGCGCGCCGCCGATGCCTTGGCCACCGCACCCGGATGGTGGAACCGCGCCTCGGACAGCATCTGGCGGTTCTCGTCGTTCACGTCGTCCCCCTCCTAAGGATGTCCTCGACCTCCGAGGCCGTAGGCATGGCTGCCGAGCAGGCGAGCTTCGAGGCCACGATCGCCCCGGCGGCGCTGGCGAAGCGCAGGGTCTCCACGAGCGGCCAGCCCGCGAGAACCCCGTGGCAAAGCGAGCCCCCGAAGGCATCGCCAGCACCGAGCCCGTTCACCACCTCCACCGCTACGGGCGGGACCTCGACGCGCTCATCGCGGGACTTTGCCATCACGCCCTCAGGTCCGAGTTTGACGACCGCGAGCTCGAGGCCGAGCTCGAGGAACCGGTCGGCAGCGTCGTCGGGGTCTTGAGTACCGACGGCGACGTTGACCTCATCGAGGTTGCCCACGGCGATGGTCGCATGCCTGAGCGCGTGCGCGGTGGCCTCGGTCGCCTCCTTGGGACTCGACCAAAAAGAGGGGCGGTAGTCGAGGTCGAGCATCGTCGGATGCCGGCGCGATCGCGCAACGAGGGCTGCCATCGTTGCCGTCCGGCTCGGCTCGGCCGACAGGCCGCTCACCGTTGCCCAGAACAGGCGTGCCGCGCAGATGGCGTCGAGGTCAAGCTCCTCAGGGTAGATCTGGAGGTCGGGCGCTTTCGGCGCTCGGTAGAAGTAGATGGGAAAGCGATCGGGCGGAAAGGTCTCACAGAAGGTCACTGGCGTCTGCAGGCCGTCGACGGAGCTGACGTAGCGGTCGTCGACACCGAAATCGCGCAACGCGGCGTGCACGTACTCGCCAAGCGGGTCTGGCCCGGTGCGCGTGATCACCGCCGCCCGCTCGCCGAGTCGCGCCGCAGCCACAGCGACGTTGGTGGGACTGCCGCCGAGGAACTTGTCGAAGTGCTGAACCTCGACGATGCTCCCATGGGTAGTGGGGTAGAAGTCGACGCCTACGCGGCCGATAGTCAGGACATCGAAGGGCGGGCTAGCGCTCACGTCGTCCCTTCTGCGCGCGGCGAATCCGCGGCACGCGAGAAGTCCCAACGTCACACTTTGACGCCATATGTTAGGACAATAACACTTGAACCTCGTTTACGGTATAGGCTTGATTCAACCGCGTCACGAAGGACTGCCATGCCTCAACCCACAGGACAGGCCTATAACCCCGCGGGCACCGTCACGCTGGATCGGGGCAGCCCCGTCCCGCTGTACTTCCAACTGGCCCAGCACATCGAAGCCGAGATCCGCTCGGGCGCGCTCGACTCGGGGGATCGGCTCGAGAACGAGGTGAAGATAGCCGAGGACCTTGGTCTGTCGCGCCCGACCGTGCGCGCGGCCTTCAGCTACCTCGTCGACAAAGGCCTAGTGCTGCGCCGCCGGGCCCAGGGCACGATCGTCACCAAGGGCAAGGTGAGCCGCTCAGTCAAGCTGACCAGCTTGTTCGACGACCTCGCCGACGCCGGTAAACGGCCTAGCACCCGGGTGCTCCACAACGAAGTAGTGAAGCCATCTGAGCTGGTCAAAGAGGCATTAGGCCTCGAGGAGGACCAGCTCGTTCTCTACTTGGAGCGACTGCGGTTCGGCGAGGACGAGCCGATCGCCCTCATGCACAACTACATCCCGACCTCGCTCGTCACGCTGAGCAACGACATGCTCGAGGTGCACGGCCTCTACGAGCTACTGCGGGCGAGCGGCATCCATCCGGCGCGGGCTGTCCAACGCGTCTCGGCGAAGAACGCCAGCGCGCCGGAGGCGCGATTGTTGGGCGAGACGCGCGGGACGGCGCTTGTCACTATGGAGCGGACTACCTACGAGGAGCGTGGCCGTGCCATCGAGTTCGCCCACCATGTCTATCGTGCGTCGCGCTACTCGCTGTTAAGTACCCTGAGCAGCGACCAGGCCGGCCGACAGCTCGTGTAAGTTTGATAGTAGTTATTGACAAAGGATCGAGATCGCGTTACCGTCCCCGCACTAGACCGGGGGGCCGGAAGGCGGATCCGCGAATGGCTTTCTCGGGCGGCTGAAGCGGCTCGTGGGGGGGGACGTGGTCGAGGTAGGGAACGCGCTCGACGCGGTGATCGCCGAGGCATCCGTGCGCGCCGTGACGAGGCTTGGCAGATGAGCGGGATCCGGTTCGAGAGCATCTGGAAGTTCTTTGACGGCAACCCGGTCGTCACCGACCTGAACCTCGACATCCGCGAGGGCGAGTTCATCGTGCTGGTCGGCCCGTCTGGCTGTGGCAAGACCACGTCGCTGCGGATGCTCGCGGGCCTGGAGCGCCCGAGCCACGGCCGGATCTGGATCGACGAGCGCGACGTAACCGACGTTGCGACGGGAGAGCGCGACGTATCGATGGTTTTCCAGAGCTACGCGCTCTATCCGAATATGAACGTCTATAAGAACCTGGCCTTCGGACCGCGAGTGCGCAAGGAGCCGAAGGGCAATCTGGACCAGCGGATTAACGAGGTCGCTGACCTTCTCCAGATTCGCCACCTGTTAAAGCGCGCCCCGGCGAAGCTGTCGGGCGGCCAGCGCCAGCGCGTGGCGCTCGGGCGGGCGCTGATCCGCGAGCCGCGTGTCTTTCTCATGGACGAACCGCTCTCAAACCTTGACGCCGCGCTGCGCGTGCAGATGCGCTCCGAGCTCATCCGCCTCCACCATCGCCTGGAGGCGACGACAACCGTCTACGTCACTCATGACCAGGTCGAGGCGCTCACCATGGGCGACCGGGTTGCGGTGCTGAAAGACGGCGTCCTACTTCAAGTCGACAGCGCCAACGACCTTTATGAGTACCCCGGGTCCGCCTTCGTCGGCGAGTTCATTGGCTCGCCCAAGATGAACGTGGTCGAGGGCAAGCTCAGCGTCTCGAGCGGGACGGTCACCATCGACGCGCTGGGAGTGCGCGCGGACATCACCGAGCGCGCCGTCGGGCGGCTGGCGGATGGCGTTGTGACCGGTCCTGTGCTCGTGGGGATCCGGCCGCACGACTTGCACCTCGCCTCGGGCGCGGCGAAGGAGAGCCCTCGCATTCCCGCCAAAGTGGACGTCAGCGAGCACACCGGCACCGAAGTCTTCGCGACCGTGGACGTGGGCGACATCCACGTGATCGCCCGGTTGCCACGAGCCCCCATCCCCGAACCTGGAGACAAGGTGGAGCTCGTCTTTGATCGCGACTCAATCCATCTCTTCGACCCGGAATCCAAGCTCAGCCTGCTGGGCCGTCAGCCCCAGCGTGAGCGCGTCGCCGTTCCGGTCGAGTCGTCGCAGCAAACGTGAGTCAGAGCAGAGAAAAACAAGGGGGAAACCATGAAGTCAATGACAAGGAGAAGGCTGCCGCGGCTGATTGCTGCTACGGCGCTGGTTGTCTCGGCGATGGCCGCCGGCGCGTCGGCCGCAATCTCGTCGGCCGGAGCGTCGTCGAAGGTGACCATCTCGGTCGCCTACGCCGCGGACACGACCTTCGACACGATCCCGCTGGGCGCCAAGTGGTGGGGAGCGGTGCAGAAGGAGTTCGAAGCCAAGTACCCGAACGTCACCTTGAAGCTGATTCCGATTGCGGGCGGTGAGCCGGACTTTTTGACAAAGTTGGCCCTGCTCTATCACTCGGCGAGCACCTCGCCAGATGTCGCGCAGTTTCCTTCGACCGAGATCGCGCTCTACCAGTCGTCCGGTTGGCTGCTGTCGATGGACAAGTACCTGAAGGGCTCGTCGTGGTTCAGCCAGTACCCGCCGGTGATTCAGAACGAGGGCAAGATCGGCAGCCACATCTACGCCGTAAGCGCGGGCGAGAACAACAACGGCCTGTTCTACGACAAGGCGATACTGGAGAAGGCGGGAATCAAAGTGCCGTGGCAGCCAAAGACGTGGGCGGACGTCATCACCGCGGCCAAGGCGATTCAAAAGGCTGAGCCCAAGATCATCCCGTTGTGGACCGACGCAGGCACGAGCGCTGGGCCGAACGGAGCCGGTTACGGCATCTTGAACCTGCTGGCTGGCTCGGACACACCGACGATCCAGACGTCCTCGGGCAAGATGGTCGTCTCCTCCAAGGGCCTGCTCGAGACCCTCAACTGGTACCACGAGGTGTTCGCGGACGGACTCGGCGCACCAATCTCGGACCTGTTTAGCGAGAACAACGCGCCGAACATCCCCTCCGCGCTGTTCGCAAAGGGCCAGTTGGGTATTGCTGTCGGTGCCAACTTCCTTGGTGGCAACTGGACCAAGATGGTCAGCTTCCCGGACTGGCCGCAGGCCGGAAAGGCGATGGGCGTCGCGGGTCTGCCCAAGATCAACGGCGGCGGCTACGCCTCGACGCTGTCGGGCTGGGACTTCGGCATCTCGTCGCACACCAAAGACGCTCAGGCAGCGGCGGACCTCATCAACGTGATGCAGGAGCCGACCAACATGATCGAGGCCGCGAACTGGGCGGGCTGGGTGCCGCCGGTGAAGTCCTACTGGTCGAACCCGGAGTACGCGAATTTCGCTGCGCCGTTCAACCAGGCCTTCGGCAACCTGTTGCCGTGGTCGAGCGAGCTGCCGGCGAGCGCCAACTACTCGGTATGGGTCCAGGCGATCGAGGAGGCCTCCGGCACAATCGCCAAGACGCCCAGCACGACTGGCGCACAGGCCATGGCTCAGATGAAGAGCTTCATCACCAACCAGCTGGGACCGAGCGCCGTCGTCTCGCTCCCCTGAGTGACTGACCACGTAGAGCGAGGGTCTGGTGACGGCGTCGACGTTCAGCGCTGAGGCCGTCATCGGGCCCGACCTCGCCCGGCTGTGGAAGACACGCCAGGACAAGGAACGATTCCAGTGGAGCAGCCTGGCCTTGCTGACCCCGTCGTTCGGGTTGCTCATCATTCTGTTCCTGATCCCGATGGGCTACGCGGTCTACCTCGGGTTCACGAACCTCACTCTTGTCGGTCCCACTTCGGTGCAGTGGGGCTACACCGGGCTCCAGAACTTGAGCCGCCTGCGTCAGGACACGACCTTTTGGTCCTCTGTGTGGGTAACCGCCGGCTTTATCGGCGGGTCGATCGTCGGTGTGGTGGTGCTCGGTTACTGGCTGGCCTCGCTGCTGATGCGCGCGCGGACATCGATGCGCGTCATCGTCGGCGGCGTGGTCGTCGTGTCATGGATGATGCCTGCTGTCACCGCTGGCATGACCTGGTACGCGACGACGATCCAGGGCGGCGCGCTCGGCACATTGACAGGGCTGCACAACACGAACTTTCTCGACAACTGGCCGCTCGTTGTCGTCACGATGGCCAATATCTGGTCGATGACCGGCTTCTCGATGCTGGTGATGGGCGCGGCCCTGCGCAATATCCCCTCTGACGCGATCGAGGCAGCGATGGTCGAGAACGCCTCGTCTTGGCAGCGGTTCCGCAAGATCGTCCTGCCGCTGATGCGTCCGACGATGATCGCTGTCGTCTTGTTGACGGCGTTGCTTTCGCTCGCCAACTTCGGCCTGATCTACATCATGACCCAGGGTGGGCCCGGAAACTCGACGAACATCTTGCCGCTGTACTCCTACCAGCAGGCCTTCACCTACAACAACCTCGCCTACGGCGCGCTGATCGGCAACGTGATGGTCCTCATCGCGACCGTCTTCGGCGTGCTTTACGTGCGGGTGGCGGCGCCGAAATCATGAGCGGCCGGGCCCCCATCCTGCCGCCGGCTGCACCGACGCACCATGAGATGCCGCCGGAAAATGCCTCCACGCGGAGCTCGGTCGTGCGGGCGACGGCCACCCACCTGGCGCTCGCTGGCTTCGGGATTCTCTTTGTGGTCCCGTTGCTCTGGCTCTTGTTGGCCTCGGTCGACAGCCAAGCCAGCTGGGGGCTCGAGTGGCCCCACTTATCGCTGGTCAACTTTCGGGCCGTGCTTACCGGCAGTCTGCTCCACTCTTTGTGGAACAGCGTGATCCTGGCGGTTCTCTCGACGGCGATCGCATCTGTCACGGGGGTTTTCGCCGCCTACTCGCTCTCGCGGAGGCGGATCCCTTTTAAGGGGCCGCTGTTGCTGTTCGTCCTGTTCTCCTCGGGAGTACCGCTGGCGATCATGGTCATCCCTGTCTATGAGATGTTCAGCCGCTTCAACTACTTGACCATTCTTCCGACGGCCGTTTTCTTGTCGGTGACCTCGCTGCCGTTCGAGATATACCTAATGAAGAATTTCATAGACGCGGTGCCGAGGGACCTAGAGGAGGCGGCACGAATCGAGAGCGCGAACACCTTCCAGGTGTTGCGCCGAGTGGTCGTGCCACTCGCGATGCCGGGAATCGCAGCGGCTTCGATTTTCGGGTTCGTCAACGCCTGGGGCTCATTTGTGGTGCCACTCATCTTGATCAGCCCGTCCGACCAGCAGCCGGCGCCGATCGCTATCTATACGTTTTTGACCGTGCCGAAACCTGAATATGGCAACATCGCCGCGTATTCGCTCCTGTTCTGCGTGCCGGTCTTCATCCTCTACGCGATCTCCTCGCGGCTGTTTCGCGAGGGTTTCGTGCTCGGCGGGGGCGTCAAGGGTTGATGCGTACGACAACCGAGGAAGGGCTGGGGACCGTACGCCTGCGCGCTGGAGTAATCGGGACGGGCGTTATCGGCCAGGTCATGCATCTGCACTTTTTGCGTGAGCTGGCGAACCGCTACGAGATCGCGGCTGTCTGTGACATCTCTGCCAACAGTGCCGTTGCGGCAGCGCGCGACTACGGAGTAAGCGGCGTGTTCACCGACTGGCGCGACATGCTGGCGAGCGAGCTCGACGCGGTCCTCATTCTCACCTCCGGCAGCCACGCGCCCATCGCCGTCGAGGCGGCGCGCTCGGGTCGCCACGTCTTTACCGAGAAGCCGATGTGCTTTTCGACGGCCGAAGCGAGCGAGATGATCCAGGCTGCCCAAGCGGCCGGCGTCATTTTGATGGTCGGCTACCCGAAACGCTACGACCCGGGGTTCGCGCGCTTTCGTGAGGCAGTTGCCGAGCTCTCCGAGCCGCGGCTGCTGCGCGTCACCACCACTGAGTCGCCCTTCCAGCCCTACCTCAGCCACTACCGGCTGAATCCTCCTGGCGACGATGTCGACGAGGACGTGCTGGCGAGGCTGCGCGCGGACGCACACGCCCGTCTCGTCGCCGCGATCGGTACCGAAGACGAGTTCTTGGTCAACCAGTACCAGAACGTGCTGCTCGACACTTTGGTCCACGAGATCAACATCGTGCGCGGTCTCCTGGGCGAGCCTGACCGTCTCGACTACGTCGATTTGCGCCCCGGCTCGTTGACGGCAGTGCTGAGCTTTGGGGCTATCACAGCGGCGATCCACTGGGTCGAGGTGCCTGGTATGACCCGATATTCCATGGAGTTCGCGATGATGGCCGCTGACGGGCGGGCTGTGCTCAGTTTTCCGTCTCCATATCTGCGTAACGCCGCGACCGAGCTCACGATCGAGGGGAGCCCGGACGGCGGTGTGTCGTCGTTCAAACGCGCGGAGGTAACCTCCTACGAGAGCGGCTTTAAGAACGAGCTCGTCGCGTTTCACGCCGCTGTGACCACAGGCGAGGCGTCTCCGACCGACGGGGTTGACGCGGCGCGCGACATCGCGGTCTGCCAGGCGATCATCCAAAGCATGGCGACGCATGCTCCCATTGAGCGCCCATCGGAGTACTAGACCGCCCGCGGCCACATCCGGATTGAGACAAGGAGTGAAATGAACCTCGCCATTGCCAACGCCCCTGTCAGCTACGGGGCCTTCGAGCTCACAGTGGGGATCGACCCCTCGGTGCCCGACGGCACGGCCGTCCTCGACGAGGTAGCCGCCGCCGGCTACGGCGGGATAGATCTCGGGCCTGTCGGTTACCTGGGCCGCGGCGCGGAGCTCGCCGAGCGCTTGTCGAGCCGAGGGCTGGGCCTGGCCGGTGCCTACCTGGAGTTCCCCTTCTCGGACCCGGTGGCGCTGTCGTCGCTCTACCCCGAGCTCGACGCCATGCTCGACACTTTCGACGCCGTGCGCGGCGCCCTGCCCGGCCCCGAGCCTCGCCCGACGATCGCAGATGCCGGGAGCGACGAGCGCCGAGCGGCGCCGGGGCGCAGCTCGGCTGAGCGCGCCCGCGGCCTCGACGCGGAGGGCTGGGCCCGCTTCGGCCAGGGGTTGCGCGCGGTTGTCGCGCGATGTCGGGAGCGAGGTTACGAACCGACTCTGCACCCTGAGACCGGGACCTACGTCGAGGCGCCCTGGGAGGTCGAAGCCGCGATGGAGCTGTGCGACATCGGCGTTTGCCTCGAGACCGGTCACCTCTATGTCGGCGGCGGTGACCCGGCACGCCTGGCGCGCGACTGGTCGGGCCGGATCAACCACGTCCACGTAAAGGACGCGCACCGCGCGGTGATCGACGCCATCGTCGAGGCCGGTGAGCCGCATACGGCGATCTGGTCGCGAGAGGCCTTTTGCAAGCTAGGCGACGGTGACGTCGACCTGGGCGGCGTCTTCGATGCCTTGGCCGCGGACGGCTTCACCGGCTGGATGGTCGTGGAGCAGGACATCTTTCCACAGACTTCAGAACGCTTTACCCAAGCGATTGAGGACCAGCGGGCCAATCGCCGCTTCCTCGCTGCCCATGGCCTCTGAGCCTTTCCGCCTCGGCCTGGTCGGAGCCGGGCGAATGGGTGCGACCCACTTGCGGGCGCTCGCCGGGTCGACAGAGACCCCGGTGGTCGCAGTGGCCGAGCCGGTGGCCGCGCTGCGCGAGGCCGCGGCGGGCGCATATGGACTAGCCGTCTACGAGTCGGTCGACCAACTGCTCGACACCGAGAGCGTCGACGGGGTCCTAATTGTCACCCCGAGCCCGACCCATCTCGAGGTGATCGAGAGAGTCGCCTCGGCCGGTATCGCGATCCTCTGTGAGAAGCCCTGCGGGCTCGTTCCCGACGACACGCGTCGCGCCGCCCGCGTCGTGGCCGATGCCGGGGTACCCCTCCAGGTCGCCTACTGGCGTCGATTCGTGCCAGAGCTCGCGGCTCTTCGCGACCGCGTCGCGACGGGCGAGCTCGGTGAGCTGCTCAGCGTGGTGTGCGCCCAGTGGGACGGGTCGCCTCCAGCGGGTCGGTTTCGGGCCACGAGCGGCGGCATCTTCGTCGACATGGGGGTGCACGAGTTCGACCAGGCGCGCTGGCTGACCGGCGGCAACCTCCTCGAAGTGAAGGCGGTTACCTCAGCTGTGGTGACCGATCCGGACGCGGCAGGCGACCCCGACGCCGCTCAGGCAATCGCGCGGGCCACGACGGGGGCGACTGTCGTGGTGAGCCTCGGCCGCTACTTCCCCCTCGGCGACGTCGCCAGCGTCGAGATCTACGCGACACGCGGCTATGAGTCGCTGCGGTTCTTGGACCCGGCGAGCGGCGAGGCCGCGCAGCTGGCCGCGCTCGGCCGTCAGGCGGCGGCCTTTGCGCGCTACGCGCGCGGTGGGGAATGCGAGGGGGCGAGGGTCGATGACGCGGTCGCGGCGCTCGAAGCGGCGGCGGCGGCGATGCAATGAACCTGGGCGTCGGGATCGTCGGTTACGGCATGATGGGCCGCGCTCACGCCTACGCCTACCGCGCCGCGGCGAGCTTGCGACCCGGTGACGTCGAGCTCGTGCCAGTGGCGATGAGTGGCCGGGACCCCGGCCGCCTTGCTTCGGTTGCCGGGCCACTGGGCCTTGCCACCGAGTCCGAGTGGCGCAAGCTGATAGAGCGACCCGACGTCAAGGTGATCGACATCTGCTCACCACCTGGCGCTCATCTGGAGGCGATCGTGGCGGCCGCGGCCGCGGGCAAGGACGTTGTCTGCGAGAAACCGCTGACTGTCTCGCTCGGCGACGCTCTCACGGCTCGCGACGTCGCAGCCGGCGCCGGTATCCGTCATGCGGTGGGGTTCAACTACCGGTGCCTGCCGGCGCTCGCGCTGATGGCCGAGCTGGTCGCCGCAGGCGAGCTCGGCGAGGTGAGGCTGTTTCGCGCGACGTGGCTGTCCGATGAGTTCGTCGACCCGGCGATCCCGTTCGACTGGCGCTTTGAGCGCGCTGCGGGCGGTACGACCATCGCCGATCTCGGAAGCCATCTGGTCGACCTGGCGACCTTCATAGTCGGGCCAGTGGCGAGTGTCTGCGCCGATTCGGCGACATTTGTCCCCGCGCGCTCGACGCCGTCCGGCCTGCGCCCGGTCGAGATCGACGATGCGAGCTCCGCCCTGATGCGCTTTGACAGCGGCGCCCGTGGGACCCTTGAGGTGGCGCGTGTCGCGCCGCGCCGGCCCTGCGACTTCGTCGTCGAAGTCAACGGCGAGCGAGGCACCGCCGTATTCGACTACGCCAGGCTCAATGAGCTCTGGGTTGGCTCGAGCGAGGACGACCCGCGCCTTTATGGGCTGCGTCGCGTGCGCGCCGAGCACCCGAGCCACCCGAAAACGGCCGGCTGGTGGCCGATCGGCCAAGGCGTCGGCTACGACGCGAGCCTCATCAATCAGGCGGCTGACCTTGCCGCGGGCTGGGAGTCGCGTACCTGGAGTCCCGACTTCGTCCAGGGTGCACGCGTTGCCGCGGTGTGCGCGGCGATGGAGGAGTCGGTCGTCCGCCGCGGCTGGATAGACGTCGCGCCGGTCTAGCCGCCGGCGAACTCGGCCAGGTCGCCGGCGGCAGCACGGCTGATCTCTGGGCAGACTGTGGGGAATTGCTCGATGGCATGCGTCGTGCCCAGCACGATGCGGCCGCGTGCCGCCACTCCCGCGGCGAGAAGCAGGCGGTAGAAGGCAACACCCTCGTCGCGGAGCGGGTCCAGCTCGTTGACGCTCACGACCGTGGGCGGTAGATCGGCGACGTCGTCGCGAGTCGCGAAGCCCGGCCAGGCGAGTGGATCGCGGGCTTCGAAAGCGGAGATCCCGTAGCCGACGCGCCCTCGGTTGGAGTTCACGTCACTGAGCAGCTCAGCCAGCTCACTCGAGGAGGGAAAGCGATCGTCCGGCCAGGCGCCGGCGAGAAATGGAGAGAACGCGTAGAGGCCCGCGGCGAGGACGCGGCCCTCGCGCGCTTGACGCATCCCCAGTGCCAGCGTCAGGTTCCCGCCGCCACTTTCACCGGATACGACGATGCGGCTTGCATCCACTTTGAGCTCATTCGCGTGGGCCACGACCCACTCGAGCCCGGCGGCACAGTCGTCGAGCCCGGCCGGGTAGGGCGCGATCTCGGGCACCGAGGATGGCGCGACGCAGTTGCGATAGTCGACCATGATGACGGCGACCCCGCGGGCGGCGATGAGACGGGCCCAGGCGCGGTAGTTGCCGTATGTGCAGGAGAGATAGGCCATCGCGCCACCATGCAGGTAGTAGACGCACGGTAGGACGGCCTCGGTGTCGGGGCGAGTGAGGTAGAGGCGAATCGAGTGACCAGCCGGGCGTGACACCGAGAACGCGGCGAGGCGCAATCCCGACGACGGCGCGACTGTCTCGTCGTCACCCGCCTCCATGAATGCGGCCTCGGTTGCAAGCGCGCTGCGGCCGCTCGCCGATGCCGCTTCGGCGAGGAGTTCCTCGCGGCTCGCCACGTTGGTCGTGGCAGTTGCCGGAAGCGCGGTGACGAAGGCCATGACCCTGGGATCCATCCTCTCTTCCAGCGACACCAACCCTCCCTCATTGCCAGAGAACACCAGGTTCGCTGGGCGCGATACCCGCGCGCAAGTGACGCGAAAGGATGATCACACCACTTTCGCACCGAGGGACGCGCAGCCTTGGCGCTTTGAGATGCCGTCGCTGTGGGATTGATCTCAGTGCCGCGACAGCCACCTATAACGCGCGACAGCCGACCGTGCGAAGACTGTGAGCCATGGGCCAGCTTTCCTAACGGTCACCCGGCGCGGGTCTTGTCATCTACGCGAACCGGCCCGCCACCTTGGGGTACGAAGGCAGCGGGTCGATTCGCGAGGCTGCATGTCCCAAGAGGTCCTCGCTGACCAGCCAATGCCTGGACCTGCTGGTGGGCAGCAAGCCCAGGCACCGGTCGGTGATGAAACCATAAACCTGCAGTCTCAAAATCTCGTGAGAAGACAATGAATCCTGCCTGAAGATCAGGTGAACACTCAGTGCGGACACGCGGCAATAGCCGCCGGATCTAGTGATTCCTGTTTCATCCGAGACCCGGCACGACGCGAGACGGCCCCCGGTTGCGAGGAAACCGAGAGCCGTCGAGGTTGCCCGACCATGCGCCTGCGAGGGTAGGCAAAATGTCGAGCAGGCTGACGATATCTCGTGAGACAGTGCGATGCCAGCATTATCGCGAAAGACTGCTACAGAACTGATGCCCGAGGTGCTCTCTCAGGCACGCAGGCACTCCTGAGGAAGGAGCTTGTTTCCGGCATCGGGTAGACCGAGCGGTTCGCCCTTGAAGGCTAGATGGCCTCGCGGGTACTCTCGCACTCGCTGACCGCTGATGTCAGATACGAGCGGGGCGGCTCCTCAAGCCGAGGGTGTGGCGGTCCGATGAATTAGGTGTGCGGGCACACCGCGGGTCGACCGCAGTCGTGACAGTGTTCTTGTCAGTCGCGGCCGCGCTGCTCTCGATCGGAATCTTCGGCGGCGCTGCTATCGGCCTCTATTTCCGTAGATACATGTCTGACTCGGTCGGACGATCGGTCACAATCGGGGCGGCGGTGGCACTAAGTGGCGTTTTGCTAGCGAGCTTGCTTGCGTTCTTCGGATATGTGCTCAGCCTTCTGACAGAGATCGCGGAAAACACCAAGGGATCGCGCTTCACCGCGGCGTGGAGACCATCCGGGGCATCAACACCTGCAGGGCCGGCCGTCACTCCTCAAGCTCCTTCCGTCAGGACAGCGGAGGTTGGCCCTCGCCGAGGTGACCCGGTACCTGCACCCTCCCCGCCAGTTCCAAAGGGACCAGCCCCGCCAGTTCCAAAGGGACTAGCCCTGCCAGTTCCAAAGGGACTAGCCCTGCCAGTTCCAAAGGGACTAGCCCCATCAGTTTCTGACGGACTAGTTCCGCAGGTTTCTGAGGGACTGAGGGAAGACCTGCAGTCTTACCTTTCGTGGTAGGTCAGCCGGCCGCAGAATTGACGATGCCCTCTGTGAGCGAGCAGGTACTGGCGCCTACGTCCTCGGCCTTCGTTGTGTGCCCAAGAGTGACGGCAACTCGTAATACAGCTCGCTTGAACTGCATGATTCTCCCCCCATTCAACGTTGCCACGTACTGGGCGCGGCGGGCGTCGATCAGAAGCTTCAGGCCATCGCTCATCAGCGCGGAATTCGGGCCTTAGCTGGAGGGGCTCTCTGGTTGGACGGTCCGTTCCTTTGGAGGTTTCTTCCAGCAGAACTGCCCGCCCCTCGCCCTCGGCCTACTTGAGCATTCAAGCACCGTCTTTAGCTAGCGGACTCTTGACAGGCTCAGCAGGAAGGCATACCTTGACTGAGCAATAGTTGAGCACACAACTAAGAGCGGGGAATTGAGTTGTTGAAGCTGAAGGTAATTATCGCGAGCACAAGACCGACGCGCGCCGCCGATCGGGTCGCGCCATGGGTTGTCCGCAACGCCACCGAGCACGGCGCCTTCGACGTCGAAGTTCTAGACCTCCGCGACTGGCAGCTGCCGATTTTCCAGGAACACCTGGGCACTATTGGTGACTTCAGCGATCCGACCTACTCAGAGCCCATCGTGCGTGACTGGAACCGGAAACTCAAGGAAACTGACGCCTTGTTGGTCATCACTGCCGAGTATCTGCACTCAATCCCAGGGGTACTGAAGAACGCCTTGGACAACGTGTTCGTAAGCTTCGCTTTGCGCAATAAGCCGATCGCAGCGGTTGGTTACAGCGTCGGGGTTGCCGCGGGCGTGCGTGCGGTAGAGCACTTGTTTGCCATCGCCATCGAGGCTGAAATGGTGCCCATGCGGGACACAGTGCTGATCGCCAAGGTGGAGTCCGCCTTCGATGGTCAAGGTGATCCGACCGATTTCGCCACGCGAACGGCGATGGGAATCATGCTCGACGACCTCGCCTGGTGGGGAGAGCTTTTGCAGTACGGGCGGACCAAGGGAGAATTGCTGCCCGCCGCATTCAGGCTCATGCAGGCAATGGCGAAGGCCCAGCAAGCAACGAGCGATAGCGCTGAAGACTCGTCGGTCGATGAGCGCGCCACGACAGCTGTCGAACGGAGCCACGGATAGCGATCACCCGCTAAGGCGACCAGTCTGAAGGATCGTTTCTGACTCTTTTGCCGTGAGAGCAGTCCGTTGCGTTCGCTCTTCTCGTTCGGCTCTGCGGCCGGCTCAACGACTCCAAACATCCGAACCGCCTTGGCGCGGCGTAGGAACTTACCGCCGCCGCAACTCCCTCCGCACTGCACGAGCTGATTGAGTAGCGCAAGCGCTGGGCTTGCGAGTGCCGCGAAGTTCCAGCAGAAGAGAAGATTCAGCCCTTTTGCTGGGCTGGAAGGGCCGCGCCGCACTTCGGTCGCGACACGACGAGGCCCGAGACGCGACGAGCCGTCCTGGCATAGCGGGTGGCCGAGCCAGCAAGGTCACCGCACCGCTCCGATCGCTGCTGCGCTTTTTCGCCTGTCTTCGCCGGTGTGCAGATGTGTGGCCGTGTGGCGTCGCCTCGCTTGCTTGCAGCCAGTTTTGCGATCGGAGGGACAGACTCCTAGATTGGCCGAGGGTCTGGTGCAGAGGAGGCTGGCGTGACCAAGCTGGTGGCGGCCAGAACGATCGAGGAGCTCCGGTGACAGATTGGCAGGCTTCGGCCGCGTACCCACGTCGCCTTGTGAAGGTGTTGGTCTGTCGAGCCTTGACCGAGGCGCTGCGCAACCGTGGTTGCGATGCCCGGTGAGCAGACGGTTGTGTCCGAGGCACCGGCCCGATCTATCCCCAGGCCCGCGGTAGCCGAACCCCCTTTACCGAGCGCCGAGACCCTCGAAGTTCACGGCACAGACACGCTCGCGAGCGCTGTCGCGCCGATGCGCGTGGTCGGCCAGCCGGTTGCACACCATGACTTCATCGGAAAGGTCAAGGGCTCGATCCTCTACGCGGCCGACTGGAAACTCCCTGGAATGCTTCACGGACGCGTTGTCCGGGCTACGGTTTCGTCCGCCCGAATCGTCTCGATCAACACAGAAAAGGCGCGGGCGGTTCGCGGTGTCGAGGCCGTCCTTACCGGCGAGGACGTTCCGTCGAACCAGCTCGTCGAGCGACCAGCGGGAGGCCTTGGTGAGCTTCTAGTCGCCATGCCGGTCCTTGCCCGCGATCGCGTGCGCTATGCCGGTGAACCGATCGCCCTCGTCGCTGCCGAGACCCAACAGATCGCCGACGACGCAGCCGAGCTCGTCCAGGTCGACTACGAGGAGCTGCCCGGAGTTTTCGATCCCGAAGCTGCGCTGCTGCCTGGCGCGCCGCTCGTGCACGATGACGGCAATGTCTTGACCAGTTGGCACATTCAACGAGGCGATGTCCAGGCCGCCCTTGCGGCCGCCGATGTCGTGATCGAAGGTGAATACCGAACGCAGCATGTCGAGCATGCCTCGCTGGAGACCGAGTCCGGCGTGGGTTGGATCGAGAGCGGTGTGGTCACATTGCGCGTCTCGACTCAGATCATCGAGCACGCAACAGATATCGCGGAGATACTCAAGCTTCCGGCGAATAAGGTCCGCCTGATAGCCGCATACATGGGAGGCAGCTTCGGCAGCAAAGAAGGCATGACCGTCGAGCCTTATCTCGCACTATTGGTATGGAAGACGAGGCGACCGGTCAAGATGATCTGGAGCCGCCAGGAGTCCATTCTCGCCTCGACCAAGGGGCACCCGTTTATCATGCGCTACAGGACCGGCGCGACCAACGACGGACGAATCGTCGCCCAGGACATCGATATCATCGGCGACGCCGGCGCCTATCCTCATAAGAGCGCACGGGTCTTGTTCTACGGAGCCGCGCTCTCGTGCGGCCCGTACTTTACGCCTAACGTCTCCGTGAGTTCGCGCGCTGTTTTTACGAACAACGTCCCGACGAGCGCGTTCCGGGGCTTCGGCGCAAGGCAGGTCACCTTTGGCTACGAGTCGCAGATGGACCGGCTCGCTGAGACACTTGCCATGGACAAGGCCGAGGTACGCCGGCGTAACTTCCTTCGCAAAGGTGACGTGATCCCGACTGGCGAGACGCTCGGCACCGCAGTGGCGGTCGGTGAGACCCTCGAGCGAGCTTTGGCTCGGCTCGGGGAACCGAGTGCGCCGAGCGGGCCGTCGAAGCGAGTCGGTCGGGGGTTCGCCTGCAACATGCATCCTTACGGGCGCACAGTCTGGTTCAAAGACAGTGCCTCGGCATGGCTCAGCATCCAAGGGGATGGCACCTTGCTGATCAGATCCGGCGTGACCGACGTCGGCGGGGGGCAGGCGGCGAGCCTGTGCCAGATCGCATCTGAGATCCTTGGGATGTCGCTCGAGCGGATCAGCGTCTACATCGGAGACACAGCGCTTACGCCGCCGGCGGGTGGGACTTTTGCTACCCGGCAGCTGTACATGTCGGGGAATGCAGTCATGGGGGCGGCGTTGCAGTTGCGCGAACTGGTCGCCCCAGTGGCTGCTGAGGCACTTGGTTGCCCCGTCGAGCGAGTCGTGTTCGAGGGTGGTCGGGTCAAGACCGCGGGCAACTCGGGCCGCGGCGGCGCGCCCGAGGAGGGGATCAGCCTCGGCGAGCTGGTCGGTCTGTGCGAGGCCCGCTCGGTAGACACAACGACGCTGTACCTTTTTCGTCCGGATGCGGAGCGTCGCGGTCTCGACACGGAGTCCGGCCAGTTGGTCAGCTTTCCCGATTACAGCTACGGCACGCACGCGGCGGAGGTCGAAGTCGACCTGGAGACAGGCGAGGTCGAGGTGCTCAAGTACGCCACCTGCCACGATGTGGGTCGGGCGATCAACCCGCTCCGTGTCGAAGGACAGATGCAGGGAGGCGCGGTACAGGGCCTTGGCTATGCCCTCATGGAGGAGATAATCCTTGACGAGGGCAAGATTGCTTCGTCGTTGTTGGCTGACTATCTGATCCCCACCTCGTATGACATGCCGGAGGTTATGACCGACATTGTCGAAAGTGGCGAGGGCAAGGGCCCCATGAACGCACGCGGCATCGGCGAGGCCGTGATCGGCAATGTCGCACCGACGGTCGCCAATGCCGTCGCCTCTGCCATCGGACTCCGCCCGACGAGGTTGCCGATCACGCCCGAGCGGGTACTTGCCCTGCTCGACGCGGCGGACGGCACATCCGCATCGGGCTCGCCGTCACCGGTCCCCGGAGCGTCGCGGCAGTAGACCTCGGGGCGGCGGCAGCCAGCCGGACATGCCGTTAGGTAAGCGCGTTCTGTCCGGGACTCCTTCCAAACCGGCGCTTATGCCACGCGCCCGTGAGCACCTTGACCGGCGCTTCTGGGATGTGCGAACTCATGATTCTTTGAGTGGAGTGGCGGCAGACTGGTGGCATGACTAACGAATCTCGTCCAAATGAGTCGGGGGTTGGAGCGGCGATCTCGGTGATGCTCATCGTGCCCGACGCGTCCGACGCTATTGCTTGGTACAGCCGCGCTTTAGGGGCGCGCGAGCTCTGGAATCTCGGAGGGGTAGCGGGACTAGCAATTGGTGAGGCCGCATTTTTTATTCACGAGATCAATCCCAACAACCCCGGCGAGTCCAGCCCGGATGAGATTGGGCGCACGAGCACTCGCATCGAGGTATTCATCGACGATCCCGACGAGTTTCTTGCGCACGCTGTGTCGGTTGGTGCCATCCTCAGAGCGCCGATCGAGGAGCACATTGTTCCGTGGGGAACGCACCGCCAGGGAGGATTCCAAGATCCGTTCGGTCACAGTTGGTCTGTCGGCGACAGCTCGCCGCTTGCCGCTCGCTCGACCTGAACCAGTCGGTGCCTCCCGCCACAGTACGCCGGTGGCCTCACTTTGTTAGATCGCGGCGAATCGGCCATTCGCGGTACCAGTCGCCGACAACGGTGTGTCCCAAAGCGTGCGAACGGCGGCCCGCGAGTGCTAGTCGACCAACGCGGTGAGCTTCTTCGGCGCGAGGACGCGGTAGCTCTCGGTCACGAGCTGACGGATCTCCTCCCAGTCCGTGTCGTTGGTGAGCAGCACCCCGATACGACCGCTGCCGGCGCGGGGGGCAAAGAACGGGCGGCCAATGAACAGCAACGCCTCGCGCTCTTCTGGATCGGTTCGCAACACGAGCAGCGGGAACCGCCTTGCCGGTCGCGTTCTCGGTTGCCACGAGCAAGCAAAACGACCTCCGGCGGATGTCAAACGACCAGGCCGTCGATCTCGTTCTGGTTCGTGATTCGTCGGCCCGCACCGTCACCTCGGGCAGCGCCAGGCATAGCGTGCGGACCCGCTCGAGGATGTCCTCCGGGACCCTTACGGGCGACCTCAAGCGAGACTTCTGGCGCGACAGGAAGCCAAGACTACGGGAGCGTGCGGGTGTTCCTGGCCGCCGATGCGCGGTCACGACAGATCGCCGTGTCGGTGCTCTCCCGCCGAGCATCATTCTGTGCTCGCCCCGGAGCCGATCATGGATAACCCGGACGAACTGCCACGGCAGCAAGACTCAAAGTGGGTGTTTGCCGACCGAGGATTCAGGCGATGAGATAGCGATACTTGGCGGTGTCGACGTGTTGTTGGAACCGAGTGACCTTCCCGTCGGCGAGGGTCCACACGTGGGCAATCTTCACTTCGTCGGACTCGCCGGTGCCCTTGCGGTTCCAGGAGTAGGTGCCTAGGGCCACCACGGTGTCGCCGTCGGCGACCAACTGCGTGATATTGACGGAGAAGTTGTCGCCTATGTCTCCGAGCCGCATGAACACTCCCTCGACGATCGCTTGGGGACCCACGAAGGTGCCGTTGTAAAGCGGCCATCCCTCAGCCTCTGTCCACTCGATCTTGGGATCCATCCCGGCCAGTACGACCGGAACGTCACCCTTCGCGAAACTCGCTTAAAGCGTTTCCATAATCTCTTTGTTGGTCGCCATAGTGAACCCCCCTGCTCGAATGTGATGCGCAGCCTCACAGGTTTGCGCCTCGGTGGCAACTGGCCGGGGGCGGTTGAGCGCCCGAACGACGGCTCCGGATGCGCACGGGATCCTGCCGAATCGGCACAGCCGCTGCGAGCCCAACAGCACAAGGCCTGCCACTTGATCGCGAGGTGATCTTCGATTCGGACTCTGTCGAGCGCTTCGTCGAAGTGGACTTGATCCGCTTCGACGGACAGGTTTCTTCAGTTGATCATGCTGCCTGACGGTCGGCGTTGCGGTGAAGTGCTTCGTACTTGGCGGGGCTCATGTAGCCGAGAGCCGAGTGCAG